>NZ_QNGB01000037.1 GCF_003298505.1 Roseovarius sp. TE539 | reverse complement strand
TTTTCAATAAGATCAAACGCTTCCGCAGGATCGCATTGCGTTGCGAGAAATCCGTCAGCTCATTCAAAGCCTTCGTTGATCTCGCATGCGCAATGGCTTGGATCAGCTAAATGCAGACGCCGCCTAGTGCACGTTGCGCCAGACCGGAGTCGCCCGCCCGTCGTACCCGCGAGGGGCACGCGCCCGCCTTGGGGCGCGCGGCCGCGCAAGCGTCTTCGGATCGTTTCCGATCAAAGCCGACAGCCTCAAGGCCCGGCGGCAACAGACGCCGCGCGCTCGAGTGCCCCGCTGCCGTGGGGGATGCCAAGTGCCGTCATCCCGGCCTGCATGGCACCGAGGACACCAAGAACCATGTGCGCGTTCACATGACCCATGTGACCGATGCGGAAATACCCGTCCCCGCCCGGATCATCGGGGTCCGACATTCCCAGCCCGATCCCCAGGGTCACACCCGCGTTGGCCCGGAGCCACTGCCGAAGGTCACGGCCATGCGGGGCCCCGATCCGCAGCGCCGTAACCGCATGGCTGCGATGGTCCGGGACCGCCACGTTGAGCGCCAGCGGTCCACCATCGGACCATGCCTCGCACGCGGCCCATATGGTGCGCGCCAGATGCGCGTGACGGTCCCAGATGGCTCCGATCCCCTCTTCGGCGATCATGTCAAGCGCGGCACGCAGCCCATAGAGATGATGGGTGGGCGCCGTGCCACCGAAATACTGGTAGAAACCGTCGGGATCAGCCCGCGGCCCCCAATCCCAGTACCGGCTGACGCGCGGCAGGGCGGCACGTGTCTGCGCCGCACGTTCACCGAAAAAGACGAAGCCGAGCCCCGGCGGCACCATGAGGCCCTTCTGACTGGCGGCAACCGCCACGTCCACGCCCCACCGGTCCATCTCGAAGCGGTCGCACGCAAGCGAGGCGATGCAATCGGCCATCAGCAGCGCAGGGTGCCCGGCGGCATCGATCGCCGCACGCAGCGCCGCCATGTCACTGCGCACGGAGGTGGAGGTATCCACATGCGTGGCCAGAACCGCCTTGATCCGCCCGTCCGCATCGGCGCGCAGGCGGGCTTCAAGGCGCGCGGGATCGGCGGGGGCGCTGCGACCGAAATCCATCAACTCCGTTTCCACGCCCAGGCCCGCAGCGATATCGGCCCAGCCATGCCCGAACCGTCCGGTGGCCATGGTCAGCACCTTGTCCCCCGGCATCAGGGTGTTGGCAAGCGCCGCTTCCCACGCACCGTGCCCGTTGGCGACATAGATCGCCACATCCCCGCTGGTCCGCGCCACCGCACGCAGATCCGGGATGAGACCGGCGGTCATATCGATCAGATCGCCCTCGTAGATGTTGGGCGCGCTCCGGTGCATCGCGCGCAGCACCCGCTCGGGCATCACCGAAGGACCCGGAATGGCAAGATAGGGAATACCGCCCGCCGATGTCATGCCCGTCTCCCTTTTGTGCCGGGCGACTGTACGCACCTTGGCCCCGCCGTCAATCACCTGTCGCCGGCTTGCCTTGGACGCCGCGTGCCTCTAGATGGGAGCGACCCCGTGCATGGGCGCCGGGGCAGGAAAATACAGGTCCAGAATGAACCCGATCAAACGTCTGACCGAGTGGGAACAGCGATTGCGCGCCTCCTACAACACGGACCTTTCAACGCCCGAGAACCGTCGCCGCGCCCATATCTACAACATGTGGTTCGACCATGCGGTCCTGCGCCGGTTCTGGACCAACTTCCACCCGGTTGCACCGGATGTCTACCGCGCCAACCAGCCTACGCATGAACGTTTCGTGAAACTCAAGGCCATGGGTATCCGCAGCATCCTCAACCTGCGCGGGGCGGCCGGGGCCGCGCATTTCCTCGTCGAGGAAGAAAGCTGCGCCAAGGTCGGGCTCACACTGGTCAACGTGACGCTGCATGCCCGGTATGCCGCCCCGCCCGAGGATATTCTTGCCCTCATCCGTGCCTTTCGGAACATCGAGAAGCCTTTCGTGATGCATTGCAAATCGGGGGCGGACAGGGCCGGCTTCGCTTCAGCGATCTACCTTCTGGCCATAGAGGGCCGCCCCATGCCCGAGGCGCGGCGCATGCTTTCGGCGCGGTTCATCCATTTCAAATGGACCAGGACCGGCATACTCGATCATATCCTGGACCTCTATGAGGCCCGCAATGCCCGCGATCCGATCACGTTCGAGGACTGGGTCGCACGGGAATACGACTATCTTGCCGTTCAAGACGAGTTCGACGCGAAGAAAAAGACAATCTTCTGACCGCCGCCGTTTCAGCGGCGGACGCCGATAAGGGCTGCCAGGTCCAACATCCGGCTGGAGAACCCCCATTCGTTGTCGTACCATCCGAAGACACGCAGCAGACCGCCCGCTGAAACCGAGGTTTCCATCCCGCTTATTACCAGGGATTCGGGCCGCCCTCGCAAGTCGCTGGAAACCAGCGGTTCATCAACCCACCCGAAGACCGGCGAGCCGGCCGCCGCGTCGCGCATCAGCGCGTTGACCCGTGCCGCGCTCACTGGCGTGCGTGTTTCGACAGTCAGGTCAATGGCGGAAACGCTGGCAGTTGGAACCCTGATCGCACGCGCCTCGATCCGGCCCCTGAGCGCCGGAAGCACAAGCCCCGTCTGGTGCTGCGCACTGGTGGTCGTCGGCACCATGGACAGTGCCGCCGCCCGGCTGCGTTCCGGTGTTCCGCGGGGTTTATCGACCGTTGGCTGGCTGCCGGTATAACAGTGAACGGTCGTCATCTGCCCGCTTTTCAGACCATACGCATCGTCGATCAGCCGGGCTAGCGGAGCAAGCGCATTTGTCGTGCAGGACGCGTTGGAGATGATCTTCTCGTCACCGAGTGCGGCCTCGTTTGCACCCATGACCACCGTGATATCCGCTTCCGCCGAGGGACCGGACACCAGGACGGCGCCGGCTCCGGCCTGCAATCCCCGCTCGGCCATCGCGCGCGCACCGGCCATGCCGGTGCATTCGAGCACCAGATCGACCTCCGAAAGATCCAGTGCCCGCAAATCATGCTCGGCATGAAAGGGAATCATGCGGCTGCCCAGCTCCAGAACACCGTTTCCCGCCTTCACCTCTTCTGGGTAAGGCCCGTAGACACTGTCATAACGAAAGAGATAGGCGCAGGTTTCCGGGGGCTCGATCTCGTTGATGAGTGAAAGCTCGATGTCCTTGCGCCCCTGTAACAGGATGCGCAGGATGGTCCGCCCAATGCGGCCAAAGCCGTTGATTGCGATCCTCACAGGCCGCTGTGTCATCCGGGCGCTCCCTTTGCGTGTCGTGACATGGCTACCGCATCATGCCTCGATGGAAAACAGTTGCCACAAGTATCGGGCGGGGCTTGTCATGCGGGCCGGGGCCTTGTGTCCTGCCCGCTTGCAGGACCGCGCTGCGCCTCGCGCCGGACATCGCCGGACAATTGCAAAGATGGGAGGTTCCTTGGTGATCAACAGGAACCTATTGGAAACTTCCGGATTTCCGATCCTGTCGGCGTGGCGGGTTTGTCCGTATCGCGCCGGCGCCCGCCATCCGCCCCAAGGCACCTCGAAGTCATCGTGAAGGGAACATGGGAAGCGGTATTATCATTGTCTGACGCGCCCGGCGCGGCCACCGCGGGATTCAGGCGGCCGGACCCGGATCGCGCGCCGGAGCGGGCATCGGCGTCAGCCGTCCGGCACCGATACGGCTCAGGATCACCATCGCTGCCGCCGTGGCAAGGCACAGGGCAAGACCGCCCACCTGATAGGTCACACCCGACAGCACCGTGCCAAGCAGCCGGCCCGTGGCATTGGCCATGTAGTAGAAACCCACGTCCATGGTCACCCGCTCCGCCTGCGTGAACGCAAGGATGAGGTAGGAGTGCAGCGAGGAATTGACAGCAAAGAGCGCCCCGAAGACCAGAAGCCCCCCGATCAGCGTTCCCGTGAGCCAGGGCGCCGGCGCCCCGGCCCACCACACGAGCCCGGCGAGAAGCGCCGGAACCACCGCCAGCGACGCCACCCAGTGACGCGCCGCCGCCACGATCTCGGCCTCCGGGCGGGAGGCTGCACGCAACAGCCGTGGCGCCCAGGCCTGCACCCCGCCATACAGGATCGTCCAGACGGCCATGAAACTGCCGATCGTGAAGAACGCCGCGCGGTTGCCTTCCGCGCTGCCATCCGACAGCACCGCGTAGAAATAGACCGGGATGCCGACCACGAACCACACGTCCCGTGCCCCGAATAGAAAGACCCGCGCCGCCGACAACCAGTTGACATTGGCACTGTCCGAAAAGACCTCGCGGAATTTCGCCTCCTTGCGACCCACCGGCAGGCCCGCAGGCATGCGCAGTGCCGCCGCCACAAGGATCAGCGCAAGCACCGCCGCCATGCCCAGGACCGACGGGGTGAACCCGGCCAGCCCCAAAAGCGCGGCCCCCAGCAGGAAGCCCAGCCCCTTGACGGCATTCTTCGAGCCGGTCAGCAGCGCCACCCAGCGGAAAAGGCCACCCTGCGCGTCGGGCGCAAGATGTTTGACTGCCGACTTGGCACTCATCTTCGACAGGTCCTTTGCCACCCCGGAAGCCCCCTGTACCGCCATCACGTAGACGACCGACACGGCAAGGCCCCAGTCCGGATCAAGCTGCGCCAGCGCCATCAGCGCCCCGACCTGAAGCGCCAGCCCGGCATAAAGGGTCGTCGTCAGCCCGAACCGCGCCGCGATCCATCCCGCCGAAAGGTTGGTGACGATACCCGCCACCTCGTAGAGCACGAAGAGATAGGCCAACTGCACAGGCGTGAAGCCCAGTGTGTGAAAATGCAGCAGCACCAGCATCCTGAGTGCACCGTCGGTCAGCATGAACGCCCAGTAGGCCGCGGTGACGACGATATAGGCCGACAGACCCGGCGCCCGCCCGGTCACAGCGCTGCACCCACCATGCGCGCCACATCCACGAGACGGCAGGCATAGCCCCATTCGTTGTCGTACCATGCATAGATTTTCACCTGCGTACCGCCCACGACCATGGTCGAGGGCGCATCGACAATCGAGGACCGCGGATCGTTGGTATAATCCGTGGACACGAGCGGGCGCTCCTCGTAGCCCAGAATACCCTTGAGGTCGCCCTCGGCAGCGGTACGGAACATCGCGTTCACTTCTTCGGCAGTGGTCTCGCGCGTCACCTCGAAGACGCAATCCGTGAGCGACGCGTTGAGCAGCGGCACGCGCACCGCGTGACCGTTCAGCTTGCCGGTCAGTTCGGGATAGATCAGCGTGATCGCCGTCGCGCTGCCGGTCGTGGTGGGAATAAGGGAATTGAGTGCCGAACGCGCCCGCCGCCAATCCTTCGCCGGGCGGTCCACGATGGTCTGCGTGTTGGTCACGTCATGGATCGTTGTCATTGAGCCGTGGCGGATTCCCAGCCCCTCGTGAATGACCTTCACCACCGGCGCCAGGCAATTGGTGGTGCACGAGGCCGCGGTCACGATGTGGTGCCGGGCCGGATCGTAGATATCGTGATTGACACCGTAGACGATGTTGGCCGCATTCCCGTCCTTGACCGGCGCCGAGACGACCACCTTTTTCACCCCGGCCTCGAAATACGGTGCCAGCGCGGCCTCCGTCTTGAAAGCGCCGGTGCAGTCGATCATTACATCCACCCCGCTCAGCGGCAGGTCGCGTGGATCACGCAGGCCGGTTGCGGGAATGCGGGTGCCGTCGATGGTGATGCTCACGTCATCGGCCTCGAACCGGGCGGGCCAGCGTCCGTGCACCGTATCGAACTCCAGCAGGTGCGCGTGAATCTGTGGGTCTCCTACCGCGTCATTGACGAAAGCCACGTCCGCACCGCTTTCCAGCAGCGGACGAAGCGCCAGTTTCCCGATCCGGCCGAGGCCGTTGATGGCGTATGTCGTCATGTGTCGGTCTCCATGCCGGCGATGTCGTCCACCCGTGCCTGCAGCGTCACACGATCCAGGGTATCGATGGGCAACGCCGCGAAGGACCGGATACGGTTTCGCAACGCGCCATAGGCGTGCTGAAAGGCGAGGCGCTTTTCGGCATCCGTTCCCTCGGCCCTGACCGGATCAGGCTGACCCCAATGCCCGGATACGGGCTGCCCGTGCCAGGCCGGGCAATCCTCGTTCGCCGCGGTGTCGCAGACGGTAAAGACGAAATCCATCATCGGCGCATCGTCGGTCTGGAACTCGGAAACATTCTTGGCCCTGAGGGGTTTGATGTCGTGCCCCTTCGATTCGAGCATCTCAATCGCGAAGGGGTTGAGTTCGGTACGTGGCGCCGTCCCCGCCGAAAAGGCCTCGAACCGGTCGCCGGCCTCATCCCTGAGCAGGCATTCGGCAAAGATGGACCGGGCCGAGTTTCCGGTACAGATGAACAGAACGTTGAATTTGCGCTTTTCCATGGCTGGCATGCCTTCGCTTGATGGTGTCGGGGCTTGGGAAAGGGGCAGGCACAGGTCCGGCCTGCTGCGACAACAATCCTCGAACAGATATCCGATGAGCGCGCCGGCCGCCGCGACATCCGCCTGATAGAGCAGCGACGTGCCCGCACGCGTCTGACGCACCAACCGCGCGCGCCGCAACGACGACAGATAGACCGACAGTGTCGAGGCCTTGAAATTCAGGGCCGTGGCCAGTTCACCCGCCGGAATCGCATCTGGATAGCGCCGCATGAGCATGCGGAAAACGGCCAGTCGCTGCGCGTGGCCGAGTGTCGTCAGCTGTTCGGGAATCATATCTTCCATATTTCATGGATAAATGAATTACTGGACATTGCAAGTGCGAACCGCCTCCACACTGCGCAGTCTCGGGCGGCGGGCGTCAGGCTTGGCCGGGCAACCAGAGAACGATCATCGGGAACGAGACCAGAAGGGCGATCGTGATTGCGTCCGCGATGAAAAAGGGCATCACGCCCTTGAAAACGTCCTGCACACTGAGATCGTCCCGCACCCCCGCAACAACGAAACAGTTCAGGCCGATCGGCGGCGTGATCAGGCAGAACTCCGCCATTTTCACAACCAGGATGCCGAACCAGATGGCGCACATCGGCCCCGACATGCCGAAGGTGCTGTCGGCGGCGCTCACGAATTCTCCGCCATTCAATGCCATCACCGCCGGGTAAACGACAGGCAGGGTCAACAGCAGCATGCCGATCGCGTCCATGAACATGCCCAGAACCGCATAGGCCAGAAGGATACAAACAAGGATCAGCATCGGCGAAACCGTGAGCGAGGTGATCCAGTCGGCGAACGCTCCGGGCAGATCCGCGAAGCCCAGGAAGCGAACATAGATCAGAACACCCCAGATGATGGTGAAGATCATCACGCTCAACTTCGCGGTCTCCAGCAGCGCGTCCTTGAGTTCGGGCCAGCGCATGCCGCGGTAAAGCGCCATCAGGAAGACGACAAAGGCCCCGATCGCACCTCCTTCCGTCGGCGTCCCCCAAGCATCCCCGCCAAAGGGGTTGTAGACGAAGAAGATGATCGTGACGACAACGAAGACGATGGGCAGTGCAGGGGGCAGCGACACCAGTTTCTCGCGCCAGGTAAAGCCCCCCACAGGCGGACCGAACCCCTTGATCAAAAGTGCCATGCCGATGATCAGCGTGCCATAGACCAGCGCCGAGAACGCCCCGGGAATGAAACCCGCCAACAGAAGCTTGCCAACGTCCTGTTCCACGATGATGGCGTAGATGACGAGGATCGCCGAGGGTGGGATAAGACTGGCAAGGGTCCCGCCCGCCGCCACGACGCCGGCGGCGAAGCGCTTGTCATAGCCGATCTTAAGCATCTCGGGGATGGCAATTCGGGCAAACACGGCAGCAGTGGCAACGCTGGCCCCCGACACAGCGGCGAAGCCTGCAGTGGCAAAGACGGTGGAAACCGCCAACCCCCCTGGCACCCATGCGATCCAGCGTTTGGCAGCCTCGAACAATGCCCGCGTCAATCCGGCGTAATACGCCAGGTAACCGATCAGGATGAAGGTCGGTATAAGGCTCAGCGCCTGGCTTGTCACCTTGGAATGCGGCACCTGCCCGGCAGTCTTGGCGGCCACTGTCAGGGCCCATCCGAACTCGTCCGGATCGTAGCCCTTCTTGGACCAGAAGATCCAGATCAGCCCGACCATTCCCGCCAGCGCGGCGGCAAAGGCCACGCGCATGCCCAGAACAACCAGCACCAGCAGGCCACCGGTGACGGCAAGGCCGATATCAATCGGGTCCATGCCGGCGCCCTCCGCTACTCGTCACGGCCGGTCAGGTGCTCGGCCTCCATCTGCGCCTGCGTCGCCGCGTCCAGCACCAGAGGCACGGCCACGGGCCGGGCTGCGCCGCTCACGAAGGCGCGCGCGAAGCCCCAGACCTGAAGCATCAGCCGCAGGCACAATACCGAAAACGCCACCGGCGCCAGCAGTTTTGCCGGCCACAGCGGCAACGCGATGTCCATGGAACTGTCACGGCTCCACATCGGTGACGCGAAATCGAAACTGCGATCGAAATGCGCCCAGCTGCCCCATACCAACAGGATCATCAGCCCGAGAACGAGCAGCGTGGTCACCAGTTCGACAAGGTACAACACCCGCCCCCTGAGCGCACCCACCACGATGTCCATCCGGATGTGCCCACCATCACGTTTGACATAGGCCACGCCCATGAACGCGATAAGCGGCATCGCCTGCTCGATCCAGTCAACGTATCCCGGCAACGGTGCGCTGAAGAAATTCCGCCCGCCCACCGATATCACGGCAAGCACCATCAGCCCGAAGACAGCCAGACCGCTCAAAAGCGCAAGTATCCGTTCCAGCCGATAAAGACCCCGGTCAAGACGGCTGAGGAGGCTTTCATCGCTCAGGACCGATGCTGCGCCGGCCATGCGTGATCTCCCTTATCGGAAAGGCCCGGCCGCCCCACGACAGGAGGGCGGCCATTCACACCTACATGCCCTTGAGTTCGGCCAGTTTCTCGGTCACGAAATCATACAGGTCCTGCGCCGGCAGGCCGCGCGCGGCGTTGTCCTCGATCCAGCTTTGCGCGGCTGGAACAGCCACGGCCGCCTCGAAGCTTTCTAGTGCCTCGTCGGAGTAGGTAATCCGTTCGATTCCCCGCTCGTCGAGTGCCGGACCCCAGGCTTCCATCGTGTTGTTCATGTAGTTGTTGATGTAATGGTCGAGCGCCTCGTCAAGGGATCCGAGCAGCGCCTCGCGGTGTTCATCGCTCAGATCGCCAAGGGCATCGGTATTGGCCACCACCGGACAGTTCACGGTGCCGGGGTTGAGGTTCGTGGTCCACCATTCGGCCTTCTCTATAGTGCCGAACGCCATGTGCGCATGTGGCGCGAAGGACACCGCATCCACGACGCCGGAATCCAGCGCCTGACGCACCTCGGTCGCCGACATCGACGTCGGGACCGCGCCCAGGGCCTCCATCGCCTGGCCGATCCCGCCAGTCGCCCGCACCGCGAGCCCTTCGAATTCGGCCAGCGTCTCGGGTTTTTCTCCCAAACCGGCGATATTGTATTGCGGCAACGGCGAGGGCATCAACAAAGTCGCGTTCCAGCGCGCCAGATCCTCCTGTGCGGCAGGGTGATCGTAAAGCGCCATTGACAATGCGCGCTCCTGCTCGAGCGTCTCGACGCCGAGGAAAGGCAGTTCCAGAACTGTGATCGACGGGTTCTTGTCACGGTGATAGCCGGCGCAGAACTGCGCCATCTCGAATGCGCCTATGGAAATCCCGTCCAGGTTTTCGCGGTTCTTGGACAGCCCGCCGTAGCTGATGTTGAGCGTGAAATCGCCCCCGGTCTTCTCATCGACCAGCTCGGCCAGCTTCTCCACATGTTCGGTGAAGGCACGGCGCTTCCCCCAGAGCGAGACATTCCATTCCGTCGCCATAGCCTCTCCCGCGAAGGACAGAGCAAGGCCGGCCAGTGCCGCACGCTTGAGATGGATTTTCATGATTACCTCCCTGTTCTGTTTTCCTGTCAGTCCCATACCTAGCGCATGACCGCCTACCGGGCAATTCCACGCCGGGCGGGTCTAGCACCGGGGATCGGGGAAACGCGACGCCCAGTGGCGCGCGATGTCTCCGCGCCGGCATATCCATACATCATCATGCGCCAGCATGTGGTCCATGATCCGGTGCAATGCACCGATCCGCCCCGGCCGCCCCAACAGGCGGGCATGCAGACCAATCGTCATCATCGCCGGCCGCTCCGCTCCTTCGGCATAAAGGCAATCGAACGTGTCGCGGATATAGGACACGAACTCGTCGCCGGTCTGATACGCGCCTTCGGCCCGGCCGAACCGCGAGTCGTTGGTATCCAGCGAATAGGGGATCAGCAGCAGACCCGGATAATCGGGGGACCAGTAGGGCAGATCGTCATTGTATACATCCGAGTCGTATAGAAAACTCTTCGCCTCCACCACCAGCCGGCGGGTGGCGGGCGACGGCAGACCGGCGTAGTAGCCCAAGGGCTTTTCCCCGGTCAGCGCCTCGATCTGAGCGATGGAGCGGGCGATATGCGCGCGCTCCTCATCCTCGGGGAGGGTATCGTAGTCAATCCAGCGCCAGCCATGTGGCTGCAGGTCGAAACCGGCATCAATGAGCGCCTGCAGAGCCTGCGGGTTCTGCTCGCCCGCCAGCCCGACAAGATTGACCGTTCCGGTCAACCCCCGGTCGGTAAAGGCCCGAAGGATGCGCCAATACCCCACCCGCGAACCGTATTCATAGCTCGACTCAATGTTCAGATCACGCCGCCCAAGACGCGCCTGAACGTCCACATCCGAAACCCGGACCTCGGAACGGTCGTCGCCGTTGAGCACGCATAGTTCTCCGCCCTCCTCGTAGTTAAGGCAGAAATTGACCGCGACCCGCGCGCCGCCGGGCCATGCGGCATCCGGTGGCGTGGGGCCGTAACCGATGAAATCCCGAGTTGGTGTCTTCATGTTGAACCCTTTCTGTATCGACCCCGATCCTGGCGCCGGTCATCGTGGCCGCAACCCCCACGTTAACGCGCGGACCGCGCGTCAATGCGGCTCGGTCAGAAGCCCATAGGCATTTGGCCTGCGGTAGGTCGCGAAATCGAAAAACCGCTTGTATTCGGCCGTCGCGTCAAGGTCGATCCGGTAGGGCAGAAGCTCGTCCCCGTCGCCCGAACTCAGCGCCACCACTTCGCCGGAGGGCGCGATCACGCACGAATGACCCATCATGTGACAACCCTCCTCCATGCCCGCCTTGGCCGCCGCCACGATCCACAGGCCGTTCTGGTAGGCGGCCGCCTGCATCGGCATCAGGTGATGCATCTTGCGCAGCGGGTTCTGGCGCGGGTTGTCGGGCAGTTGCGACGGCGAATTGTACCCCAGGCACACCAGTTCCGCCCCCTGCAGGCCAAGCATCCGCCACGCCTCGGGCCAGCGCCGGTCGTTGCACAAGAGCATCCCCACCCGTCCCGAAAGGGTATCAGCAACCGGAAATCCCAGATCACCGTCGATGAAATACCACGGTTCCAGATGCTGCAGTTTGAGGGTATCGTCCGGCACGGCATTCCCCGGAAGGTGCACCTTGCGGTACCTGGACACTATGCGTCCATCCGGATCAACAAGGATCGAGCTGTTGAAACCAAGGTGATCGGCGCCGGTGCGCCCGGCCACCGCTTCGCAATATCCCAGATAAAAGCCGATACCGCGGGCGCGGGCGGCCTCGAACAGGGGCTGTGTTTCCGGCCCTGGCATGGACTCCTCGAAATAGCTGAAAACCTCTGCCGGATCGGTCAGATGCCAGCGCGGGAAGAAAGTGGTCAGCGCCATCTCCGGAAACACCACGAACCGGCAATCTGCAGCCGCGGCCCGATCAAGAAGCGCGATCATCCGGGCGACCACCGCGCGGCGCGGCTCGTCGCGCGCGATTGGCCCCAGTTGCGCTGCCGCGATGGTGAAACTGCGTGACATTCCCGTGCCTCCCTGCTCAATTCGGACAGTATATAGAGGCGCGAGACAGGTGCGAGGGCGGAAATGACGATGACCAGGTCAAAACAGTCGGGAATGGCGCCCGGCACCGGCGGAATCGAACGTGCCTACACCGATCGCACACCGGGATCTGCCGTGCTCGCCCGAAGGGCGCGCAAGCTTCTGCCAAGCGGCGTGGTCCACGATTCGCGCCATATCCGTCCCCATGGCCTTTACGTGACCGAGGCGAAAGGCGCCCATAAATGGGACACCGACGGCAACCGCTACATCGACTATTTCGGCGGTCACGGGGCTCTGCTTCTGGGGCACAACCCGCCGGAAATCATTCAGGCGGTTTCCGAACAGCTTGCCCGCGGCACCCATTTCGCCGCCAGCACCGAGGCCGAACTCCGCTGGGCCGAGGCGATCGCCCGCCTGGTGCCCTCCGCCGAGAAGCTGCGCTTTCATTCTTCGGGAACAGAAGCCACTCAGATGGCGGTGCGGTTGGCGCGCGCCGCGACCGGCAAGCCACGTCTCATGCGCTTTCACTGTCATTACCACGGCTGGCAGGACGACATGACAACCGGCTACGCCTCGCATTTCGACAGCGGCGCTCCGGCGGGCGTACCCGGTGCCACCGCAGCGCTGACACTGGCGCTCGATCCTTACGACGAGGAAACGGTCGCGCGCCACCTGCACGAGGATGACGACATCGCCGCGGTGATTCTGGAGCCGCTTGGCGCCGCGACCGGCAAAGTGCCGCTTTCGCCCGGGTTCCTGCGGCGCCTGCGCGCCTGGACCGAGGCGGCCGGTGTGGTTCTGATCTTCGACGAGGTGATTACCGGCTTTCGGGCCACTCCGGGCGGGGTGCAAGCCGAAACAGGTGTCATGCCGGACCTCACCACAATGGCCAAGATCGTTGCGGGCGGGCTGCCCGGTGGCGCCGTGGCGGGCCGTGCCGACCTGTTCGACAGCCTTGATTTCGATGCTTCGGCGCGTACCGGGCGAGAGAAGATCTACCACCCCGGCACATTCAACGCCTGCCCCCTTTCAGCGGCGGCCGGGGCCGTGGCGCTGGATATGATCGCCGATGGCACCGCTTGCGCACGGGCCTCCGCCCGCGCGGCTGATCTGCGTGCGGGGATGAACGCGGCGCTGCGCGAGCGGGGCGTGGCCTGGCATGTCCATGGACGGCACTCGGCCTTTCACATCTGTCTTGCACCGGCGCTTGTTGACCTGTTGCCAGACCCGGACGACGCCCGGCTCGCGTCCCTGGGGCGCGCGGGCTTGCAGGCCCAACCCCCTGATATCGCGCGCCTTCTGAGACTGGCGCTCAATCTCCAGGGGGTCGATTTCAGCGGCTGGCCCGGCGGGCTGGTCTCGGCAGCTCACACACAGGTGGACATAGAGGAAACCGTTGCCGCCTTCGCGAACGCCCTCGACATGCTGCGCGGCGAAGGTGTGCTCTGATCGGTGCGGCTCAACGCCCCTTCCAGACCGGATCGCGCTTTTCGGCAAAAGCGCGGGCGCCCTCCTGCTGGTCCTCGGACTCGTAAAGGATGTCGACAGTTTCGAACTGGCGGCGCGTGATCCGGTTCATCGCGTCCTGGAATGTCATCGCTTCCGCCTCGCGCACGATCTCCTTGATCGCAGCGTAGACGAGCGGCGGGCCACCGGCCAGGTGATCCGCCAGCGCGCGCGCCTCGGCCATCAGCACGTCACCGGGATGAAGGCGGTTCACCAGGCCCCACCGTGCGGCCTCTTGGGCTTCCAGCCAGCGACCGGTCAGAAGCATCTCCATCGCGATGTGATAAGGGATACGCTTGGGCAGCTTCACGCTCGCGGCATCCGCGACGGTGCCCGACCGGATCTCGGGCAGGGCGAATTGCGCGTGATCGGCAGCAAGGATGATGTCGGCCGAAAGCGCCAGTTCCAGCCCCCCGCCACAGCATATGCCGTTCACCGCGGCGATCACCGGCTTGTTCATCGCCCGCATCTCCTGCAGCCCGCCAAAGCCGCCAACCCCATAGTCACCGTCCACCGCATCGCCCTCGGCGGCCGCCTTCAGGTCCCATCCCGGGCAGAAGAATTTCTCACCTGCCCCGGTCAGAAGAGCCACGCGCAATTCCTCTTCATCACGGAAATCGCGGAAAACCTCCCCCATGATACGGCTTGTTTCAAGGTCGATGGCATTGGCCTTGGGTCGGTCCAGCGTCACCTCCAGGACATGGCCGCGGCGCTCTGTCTTCACGGGAGTTTCGGTCATCATTCTTCTCCGATCCTGATCAGCGCATCCGCCGCCACGGCAGCACCGGGCGTACAGATGAGCGGGTTGATCTCCACTTCCTCAAGGGCAGCCGCATGGGCGGTCACGTAAGCCTGCACTGCCATGACTGCACGGACAATCGCCGACCGATCCGCCGGCGGCTTGCCACGATAACCATCAACAAGAGCAGCAGCGCGCAAACCCGAAAGGGCGGCCTGCACGTCTTCGGGCGTCACCGGAAGCAGCATCGAGACACTGTCGGCCATCAATTCCGTCAGGGTGCCACCCGCCCCGAGCGTCAGCACGAAACCGTGCGCCGGGTCGCGCGTGACGCCGATCAGAAGCTCGGCCACCCCGCCTGTGACCATCCGTTCGACCAGGAAGGCCTCTCCGCCCATCCTGCCGGCGGCCGCGACCGCCTCGGCGGACGTCGCCAGCCCCAAGGCAACAGCGTCTGCCTCGGTCTTGTGCGCATGCCCCTCGGCCTTGAGAGCCACCGGCGGCCCGATATCCCGCACCGCCCGGTCCAGGGCCGCCCGGCCCTCCACGCGAACCGCGCGCGGCACCGGCAGGCCGTGCCCCTCCAGCGCGGCTTTGCTCGCGGCCTCGCTCAGCACCTGAACCCTTTCCGCGGCGCCGGGCCGCAGGACGGGCACTGCAGGCCCGCGGCCCGCTGCCGCACCAAGCCACGCCGCCGCCGAAACCGCCATCAGCGCATCGTCCAGGCCGGCCATCGGCACCAACCCTGCCGCGACGCAGCGCGCAGCCACATCCTCGGGCATTGCCTCGGGCAGCGTCGCGACCAGCGCCAGCGGCTTGCCCGTGGCGCTCGCGGCGTCACTCGCGGCGGTGATCACACATTCCCAGGCGCCGGGATCGCACCGGTCAGCGCGGGGGAAATCAACGATCACCAGACCGATGGCGGCCGGCCCGTCCAGCATGGCGGCGAAAACCGCCGCCATCCGATCCTCCCTGTCCCATATATAGGTATGGTAATCCAGTGGGTTGGCCAGGGCCACCATCGGTCCCAATTCCCTGCGCAAAGCCGCAACCTGGTTCGGCGTCAAAGTAGGAAAGGTCACACCGCGGCCCTCGGCACTGTCAGCCACAAGGCTCGCCTCGCCTCCCGAACAGGACATCGAGGCAATACCGTCCACGGGCAAAGATCCCGCGAAGTGCACCAGCTTGAGCGTTTCCAGCATCGCCGGCAGGCTGTCGACACGGGCCACTCCAAGCCGTTCCAGAAGTGCGCGGCCCCCGGCGTCGGACCCGGTCAGCGATGCGGTGTGCGACACCGCGGCGGCGCGCGACCGCTCGGACCTTCCGGCCTTGAGCGCAATGATGGGCTTGCCCGCGTCGCGCGCCGCCGCGGCCAGCGCCTCGAAAGCCCGCAGATCGCCTACCCCCTCGATGTGCAGGCCCAATGCCGTCACCCGGTCATCCCCCAGCAGCGCCTGCCCGATCTCGGCCACGCCCAGCTGCGCCTGATTGCCGGCAGTGATCACGAAAGCCAGCGGCAATCCACGCGCCTGCATGGTCAGGTTGATCGCGATGTTGGAACTCTGCGTCAGCACCGCGACACCCCTTTCACAGCGCTGACCCCCATGCTGATCCGGCCACAGAAGAGCACCATCGAGATAGTTTATGATCCCGTAACAGTTGGGGCCCAAGATCGGCATCCTGCCCGCCGCACGCAGAAGAGAATCCTGAAGCTCTCCGCCATCGCCGGTCTCCGCCTGCGATTCGCGGAACCCGCTGGCAAAACATACCGCACCGCCCGCACCCATCCCGCTCAGTTGCCTGACCGTTTCGATCGTGGCATGCCGGTTGACACCGACAAAGACGGCATCGGGCACCCCGGGCAGGTCTTCCGGTCCGGAGAACGCGGCAACGCCGGCCACATGTTCACGTCGCGGGTGGACAGGCCAGACAGGCCCGGCGAAGCCCATGATCCGGCATTGCTCGACCACCGCGGCACACCACGCCCCGCCGCCTATCACGGCGATGGATCGCGGCCTCAACAGGCGGGAGAGATCCGCGCTCATGTTGCTCCTGCCCGATTTGCCGGCATCGGGAGGGAGGGGCGCTGCCCCTCTGGCCCCTTGGGCCATTCACCCCGAGGTATTTCCGGCCAGATGAAGAAACCCTTGGTTAACCCTTTGGTGCCAACGTGATCAGGCAGTACAGGCTGAGGAGCCGATGACTGCGCCAGGTGAAGCCCCCCGTCAGAACTTGGCGGGGGGTGGAACAGCGCAGATGATCGCTTCATCTGGCCGGAAATACCTCGGGGGTCCGGGGGCAGCGCCCCCGGTTTCGCCCGCCGGTCGGAAGAAACCGCCTTCACCATCATGCCCCCAATGGCCGCAACAGCTCGCGGCTGATGATATGGCGCTGGATTTCCGATGTGCCGTCCCAGATCCTTTCCACCCGCGCATCGCGCCAGAAGCGTTCGATGGGAAAGTCGTCCATGAGCCCCATGCCGCCGAAAATCTGAAGGGTCGAATCCGTGACATGGGCGAGCATTTCGGTGGCATGGAGCTTGGCGCTGGCAATCTCGCGGTTCGCGGGCAGCCCCTGATCCAGCCGCCAGGCCGAAGCCAGCGTCAGGTAATCGGCCGCGTCGATCTCGGTGACCATGTCGGCAATCTGGAAGCCCACGCCCTGGAATCGGCCGATCGGCTGGCCGAACTGCTCGCGCTCCGCGGCATGAGCGAGCGCCAGGTCGAAACAGCGCCGGGCGCGCCCCACGCTCATGGTAGCCACGGTGATGCGGGTGGCGTAAAGCCATTGGTTCATCACCTCGAAGCCGCCGTCGACCTCGCCCAGCACCTGGGTATCCGGCAGGCGGCAATCATCGAACTCCAGGATCATGTTGGCATAGCCACGGTGACTGACCGAGTTGTAGCCGGGGCGGATCGAGAACCCCGGAGTTCCACGGTCCACAAGGAAGGTGGTGATTCGCTTCTTGGGGCCTTTCGGGGTCTGATCCTCGCCAGTGGCCACAAAGACGATGACGAAATCGGCGTGATCCGCCCCGGAAATGAAATGCTTGGTGCCGTTGAGCACCCAATCGCCACCTTCGCGGCGGGCGCTGCAGGCCATGCCGCGCACGTCCGAGCCAGCCCCGGGTTCGGTCATCGCCAGCGCGTCCATCCGCTCACCACGAACCGCTGGCAGCAGGTAACGCCCGCGCTGCTCGCCCCGGCATGCCATGAGTATGTTCTGTGGCCGGCCGAAGAAATGCGTGAGCGCCATCGAGCCGCGCCCCAGCTCCCGTTCAACCAGCGCGAAATCCAGGTGGCCGAGGCCCGCGCCTCCCACCTCCTCGGGGAAGTTACAGGCGTAGAACCCGAGATCGAGCGTCTTGCGCCTGATCTCCTCTGCCACTTCGCGCGGCACCTCGCCGGTACGCTCCACACGGTTTTCGTGGGGGTAGATCTCCCTTTCAACGAAATCCCGCACGGTCGAGACGATCATCTCCTGTTCGTCACTCAGCCCGAATTCCATCTCAGCCTTTCCTTCCATGCAGTGCCGCCAGTGCCGCAACCCTGTCGGCCACGTCCTCGGGCGGGTCACAGGTGCGGCGGGTTTCCAGGCTCACATGCAGCATGAGCTGATCGCATGTCGCCATAATCTCGCCATCTTCGAGACGTTTCATCTCGTGGACGCATCGCAGCTTCTTGCCCGCGCCCTCGACAACCCGGCTGTGAACCTCCACCCGTTCGCCGGCATGGGTCTCGGCAAGATATTTCACCGTGGTTTCGACGGTGAAATAGCTGAAACCCCGGGCGACGTAATCGTCGTCTGCCCCCACCAGCGCCATCACCTCCTCGGCGGCATCGCTGAAAATCTGGCCGTAACGGCCCTCGTTCATGTGACCGTTCATGTCGGTCCAGTCGACTGGCACAACCCGGTTCTGGCTGACCAGAGGATCGGCCATCGCGGGCAGGTGGCGCAGGGTGTCCTGATGGTCCAGGATCAGCCGTCCGGCCGCGTTGCCTTGCTGTTTGAGGGCGCGCATCATCGCGATCAGGTTACCGTCGCGCTTGCGCTCGAGGTCACGTATGCTCAGGTGCCCCGACTGCGCGTCCGATTGCTCCGCGATCATGTCGACAAGCTCGTCGGTAAGCTCGGGCACATCCATCAACTTGGTCCAGGGCCATTGCAGGGCGGGGCCGAACTGTTCGATGAAATGGCGCATGCCGGCCTCGCCACCGGCGATCCGGAACACCTCGAACAGCCCCATCTGAGCCCACCGCAATCCGAAGGAATACCGGATCGCGTCGTCGATCTCGGCGGTGGTGGCGATTCCGTCCTTCACCAGCCAGAGCCCCTCGCGCCATACCGCTTCCATGAGGCGGTCCGCGATATGGGCGTCGATCTCGCGACGGACATGCAGCGGATGAAGGCCGAGACCGCGCAGCGTCTGCTTGGCACGGTCCAAAAGCGCGGGGTCGTTCCGGTCCGTGCCCACCACCTCGATCAGCGGCATGAGATAGACCGGGTTGAAGGGATGTGTGACGATGATGTCTTCGGGCCGGGTCGCACAGCCCTGAAGTTCGGAAGGCTTGAAGCCGGAGGTCGAGGAGCCGATGACAACACCTGCCGCACAATGCGCCTGCAGCGTCTGGAACACCTTGCGCTTGAGCTCGAGCCGTTCGGGAACGCTTTCCTGTATCCATGCGGCGCCCTTCACCGCGTCGGCGATGCTGTCGTGAAAACTCAGCCTGCCCTCCGCAGGCATCGCACAATCGTAAAGCATCGGCAGGGCCCGGCGCCCATTCTCCAGAACCTCGCCGATCTTGCGATGCGCCGCCGGGTCAGGATCGAATATCCGTACATCCCAGCCGTTGAGAAGGAACCGTGCCGCCCAGCCCCCGCCGATAACACCGCCCCCGATGATTGCCGCCGTCCGTGTCATGTTCCTTGCTCCATCGACTGGTCCCGCTGGTGCCGCGACATCATGCCAGGACCTAAACCATCCGCTCGGTATGACCGTCCACGGCCATCACCTGCCCCGAAATCCTGCCTGCCCCGGGGGAAGCAAGAAAAAGCGCCATGTCGGCGAGATCGTCCGCCGTCACCCAGCTGCGCAGGCTGTTGGCTGACGCGTAGAATGTGCGCACCTCGTCCGGGTGCACGCCATTGGCCTGCGCCTCCATCGCCAGCACATGTTCCATCCTGTCGCCCTCCACGGCACCGGGTGCGATGGCGTTCACCCGCACGCCGGCCGGACCCAGCTCCATCGCGAGGGTTTTCATCAAACCGACCAGCCCCCACTTGGCGGCAACATAGGGCGACCGGCAGGGCACCCCGTGCAGACCCGATGTGGACGAGGTGATCAGGATCAGCCCCGAGCCCTGTGCCCGCATGCGCCTTGCGGCCCATCGGCATGTCAGGAATGCGCCGTTCAGGTTCACATCAAGACAGGCGCGCCACGCCTCATAGTCAAGATCCTCGATCCGGCCCGCCGGCCCGCCGGTTCCGGCATTCGCGCAAACCACGTCGGCGCCGCCCCACTCCGCGTCCACCTCCGACAGGAACGCATCCATCTGTGCGGAGTCGGTCACATCGGCAAGGCGGGCGATGACGCCCGGAAGATCCGCCGCGGCACGGGCGACCGCATCCCTGTCCGAGTCGCACAGGGCAACTCTGTCGCCGGCCGCCGCGAAGCGCCGTGCCAGGCACAGCCCGATGCCCGACCCCCCGCCGGTTATCACCACGCGACGACCGCTCATTGCGCGTGCCCTCCAGCGCGTCCCGCCCCGCGAAGACGGGCCACCGCTGCGTCAACATGACGACCTGCGATCATTTTCATCCTTTCGGGGCCCGCTTGGTGAGTCGCAGCCGATCGCGCACGTCCTTCGGCCCGATCACCCTCGCGCCCATCCGCTCGACGATCTCGACCGCGCGTTCGACAAGTTGCGCATTGGTGGCCAGCACTCCCTTGTCGAGCATCAGGTTGTCCTCCAGCCCGACGCGCACATGCCCGCCCGCAAGGACGCTCGCGGCCACATAGGCCATCTGGTTGCGCCCCAGCCCGAAGGCCGAAAAGGTCCAGTCATCGGGCACGTTGTTGACCATCGCCATGAACGTGTTGAGATCATCCGGCGCGCCCCACGGCACACCCATGCAAAGCTGCACCAGCGCGTCCGGCTCAAGCACACCATCCTTCACCAGTTGCTTCGCGTACCACAGGTGGCCGGTATCGAAGGCCTCGATCTCGGGCTTGACGCCCAATTCGGTCATCATGCGGCCCATGGCCTGCAACATGCCGGGCGTGTTGGTCATCACGTAATCGGCTTCGGCGAAGTTCATCGTTCCGCAGTCGAGGGTGCAGATCTCGGGCAGGCATTCGGCCACGTGGGCCAACCTTTCGGTCGCGCCAACCATGTCCGTGCCCTCGGCCACCGGCAACGGGGCCTCGACCCCGCCAAAGACGATATCACCGCCCATCCCGGCTGTCAGGTTGAGCACGACATCCACTTCAGCGGCGCGGATACGCTCTGTCACCTCCCGAAAGTATGCAACGTCCCTTGACGGTGCTCCTGTCTCGGGGTCACGGACATGACAATGCACGATCGCCGCGCCAGCCTCGGCCGCCGCAATGGCACTCTCGGCGATATCCTGCGGCGACTGCGGCACATGCGGACTCCGGTCCTGGGTCGCACCTGCTCCGGTCACGGCGCAGGTGATGAAAACCTCACGGTTCATGGCAAGGGGCATCGGTGTATCCTCCGGGTAATGCTGTGCCCAAACTCTACAGTGCTGGCATGGCGGAATAGTTTGCGGTAAATGACAAAAATCATGCCAGATTGGACAAAAACACCCCGAAGGCCGGTCAACATCGCAGTCCTGCTGTTCGACAGCTTTTCGAACCTGTGCCTTGCCAACTGCCTGGAACCGTTGCGCGCGGCCAACACCATGACCGGCCGTCACGCCTTCGACTGGCAGGTTCTCACACCCGATGGCGCGCCGGTCCTGTCCTCGAGCGGCATGCAGGTGGTGCCCCACGCCGCCCTGCCGACGCTGCGCGACAGCGATTACCTGTTCATCACCGCAAGCTACGATCACGAACGTTACGACACCGCCGGATCGCGTCGCGCCCTCCGCCGGGCCTCCAGGAATGCTGCCGTGTCCGTCGGTCTTGATGCCGGTCCTTGGCTGATGGCGGCGGCGGGACTGCTGGATGGCAAACGGGCCACCGTGCACTGGGACCTGATCGACCCGTTCACCGAACGCTTTCCAAAGGTTACCGCGGAACAGGCGCGCGTGCTGCGTGACGGCAACCGAATCACCTGCGCCGGGGCAATGTCCGCACTGGACCTGACACTCGGTCTGATCAGCACCCATCTGGGCGAGGCTGCCCGCCTGGACGTCGAGGCGCTGTTCATCCACGGCGATCCACCCGTCGGGCGCTCGGCAGATCGTCACGCCGCACGCGATCCCCTTCTGCGCCGGGCCCTCTCGGCCATGCGGGAAAACGTGGAGCGGCCGCTGTCCGTCAATGAGTTGTCGAGCCTCCTGTCATGTCAGCCCCGAACCCTGAACCGACGCTTTCGAACGGGCCTCGGCGCCGCGCCCGGCACGGTCTACCGGCATCTTCGTCTGGGTGTGGCGCGCAAGCTGCTCGAAGGATCGCAGCTGGGTATCGCGGAGGTCGCATTGCGCTGCGGGTACGAGTCTCCCGTGGCCATGACCCGCGCTTTTCGCAAGGTCCACGGCGTGGCACCGTCACGCCTGCGCAAGCATCTGCCCTGAGATGCCATGGCGGTCCTTGTTGCAACGCGGCTGCAGGTCTGCATAAGGCATCGCATGGCGAAGCTCTATTTTCACTATTCGACGATGAATGCCGGCAAGTCCACGCTTCTGCTGCAGGCCGCTTACAATTACGAGGAACGCGGCATGCGCGTCTGCCTGTTCACCGCGCGGGGCGACCGGCGCGCGGGCGCGGCGACCATCGCGTCGCGGATCGGGATCGAACACGCGGCGGACACGTTCGCCCCCGGCGAGGACATGTTCGCGCGCCTGGACGGCAAGCTGCGCGAGGGCGGCGTGGCCTGTGCCTTCTTCGACGAGGCGCAGTTCCTGGAGCCCGAGCAGGTATGGCAGCTTGCTCGCGTCGTCGATGACCTGAACCTGCCGGTGATGTGCTACGGGCTGAGGGTGGATTTCCGCGGGCGGCTGTTTCCCGGATCGGCCACATTGCTGGCGCTGTCCGACGAGATGCGCGAGGTCCGCACAATCTGTCATTGCGGCAAGAAGGCAACGATGGTGGCCCGGACGGACGGCACGGGTCGGGTGCTGACCGAGGGCGCACAGGTGCAGATCGGTGGAAACGAGACCTATGTCAGCCTGTGCCGCCGCCACTGGCGCGAGGCCGTGCGGGACCGCCCCGAAGAAAGGGGACGGCCCGCCGGACAGGGGCCTTCGTGATCATGGCTTTCGGCCACGAACATGGCCGGGCCGCAACTGTCCCTGATCGGCAAGCAACGCCCTGATACGGGCATTCTCGACCGATGTCTCGGCCTGCGACCGCCCGAACCGGGCAACATAGGTATCGAAAAGCGGCCCCTTCAGCCGTTGGTATTCATCCCGCGCGAAATCCCGGAACCAGCCGTTCCTGTCATCTGTTTCGATCTGCGTGAACCCCGCCGCGGACAGGGCGGCGGCGGCGCTTTTCAGGGTATCCATTTCATAGGTTTCACCGCCTTCCGTCGCCCAGGCCCGCATTTCTTCGGTGAAGGGCGCCTCGCTTCGGAACCAATCGCTGAGAAAGATCCAGGCTCCCGGACGCGCGACGCGGAACATCTCGTCGAAGACCGGCGCCTTCTCCGGCAGGTCAACGATCGAGTCCTTGGTGAAAACCGTGTCGAACGTGCGGTCCTGGAACGGCAGCGGACCGGGCGAAACATGTACGAAATCAAGGCGGTCCTGAAGACGGCGCTGGCGGCGCATCCGATCGGCCACCGCAAGCGACGCCTCGTCGATGTCAACTCCGGTAACATGGCCCGCGCCGTGATTCTCCACCAGAAGGGCATCGTAGCCACCAATACCGCATCCGAAGTCAAGCACGTGAAGGCCGTCTATTTCGGCCTTGCCCAGCATTCGGCGCAATTCCTCGGCGCCGCCGGGCGAAAGCAGGCCCTCGCCCCAACGCAGTTGCAGGTTCTCGATCAGATCGTCAGTATAATAGAGTGCGTGCTCGGGCCCCGTCGCCGGGGAGGTATCCAGCGTTTCGTGTTCCATCATTTCTTCCTTGCGTTCAATGGGTTCGGGGCGCCCCGGATCAAGCCTAGACGGATGGCACCGTTGACAACAAACGATCTTTGTTCACACCATGCTTTAGAAAATGTAATCCGTGATTTCATGTCGCGCCGCCTGCCATCGTTGAACCAACTGCGCGCCTTCGAGGCCGCCGCGCGCCATCGCAGTTTCAAGCGCGGGGCTGCCGAACTCTGCGTCACGCAGGCGGCGGTGAGTCACCAGGTGAAATCCCTGGAAAAGTCGTTGGGCATTCCGCTGTTCATCCGCCGCACGCGGGAAGTTGCCCTGACGCCAGAAGCCGAGGCTCTGCTTGGCACGCTTACCCGGTCCCTCGACGACATGGAGGCCGGGGTGCTCGAGGTTTCGGGCCGGACGATGACCGGCGATCTGCACATCTCCGCCGCACCCTTCTACGGCAACCGTTGGCTGCTGCCGCGTCTGCCAGAGTTTCATGCCGCCTATCCCGGCCTGACCGTCAGTGTCGACCTGTCTTTCGACCTCGTGGATCTGGCCGCCTCCGGCCTTCATGCGGCGCTGCGTCACGGCACCGGGGAATGGGCCGGCCTTTCGGCCATCCTGGTTCATACCGATCGGATCGGCCCTGTCTGCGCACCGCATCGTGTCACGAACATGGACCTGCCCCTGTCGCCCGCGCGGATCGCCGGGTTGCCACTGGTCACCACCCGAAGCTGGCGGGAGGAATGGCGTCAATGGTTCCAGGCCACCGGATACAGGCCGGCGGGCAGCCTGGACATCGAGGTACACGAAAACCGTGCGCTTGCTTTCGATGCGGCGCTGTCGGGGAATGCGGTCTGTCTGGCCGATATCCGCCTGACTGCCGCCGCCGAGGCCACGGGCAGCCTTGTCCGCCTTTCACCGGTCACCATCGAGCCATCCCGGGGAATGTACCTTGTCTATCCCGAAACATCGCGGCCCGACCCTCGGGTTCTGGCACTTGCCGAGTGGTTGCGGATCCAGGCCGATCAGGCCCTCTCCACCAACACCGACCCCACTGAATAACCGGCCCCGAAGGAACAGATCAGCCCGGTGTCGCCCGGGCGCAGATCGTCGGAATACTGCGAAAAGGCGATGATTGAGCCAGCCGAGGACGTGTTGGCGTAGTCCTGCAGGATGTTGGGTTGTTCCCCGGGCGACGGGTCACGGCCCATGACCTTGCGCCCGATGAAATCGTTCATCGTCCTGTTGGCCTGATGTAGCCAGAGGCGCCTGATACCGTCCGCCGTGACCCCCTCTTGCTGCATATGCGCCGTGATATGCTGCGCGACCAGCGGCAGCACCTCCTTGAACACCTTGCGCCCTTCCTGCATGAACAGCATGTCCCGCCGGTCCTCCATATGGCCCTCACGGGTACGGCGCAGATAGCCATTGTTGTTGCGGATGTTATTGGAAAACCGCGTGGCACAGCGGGTGGAGCGAACGATGAAATGCGCACCATGCGCGTCCTCGGCCCGTTCGAGAACCACCGCGGTGCAGACATCGCCGAAGATGAAATGACAATCACGGTCGCGCCATTCCAGATGTCCGGAACATATTTCGGGGCTGACCACGATTGCACAGCGCACGCTGCCCGCGCGGATCATGTCGGCCGCCGCCTGGATCCCGAATGTGGCCGAGGAGCAGGCGACGTTCATGTCAAAGGCGAAACCGGCCGCGCCCAGGATCCGTTGGATCTCGATGGCAATGGCCGGATAGGGCCGTTCGTGGTTCGAAGCCGCACAGATGATCAGATCCACCTCGCCGGCGTCCCGTCCCGCTGCCGAAAGCGCCGTTCCGCAGGCATCCAACGCAATCTCCGCCATGATCGACGCCTCCTCGTCGCTGCGCGATCGCAAGCGCGGATGCATGATTTCGGGGTTCAGAACGCCCGCCTTGTCCACCACGTGGCGCCGCTCGATCCCGGAAGCATTGTAAATGAAGTCCGGAGAAGACGGCGCCTTGGCGGAAATGTCGCCGGCCGCGATGGCGTCGGCATGGATGGCGTTGAAGCGGGCCGCATGGGCATTGTAGGCCTCGGCCAACTCTTCGTTGGTTATGATTTCCGGGGGCGTGAAAACGCCTGTTCCGGTGATCGCAGGCTGGTGCATTCCTTGCCTCCCGATGAGCCTTCAAGAAAAGGTGCCCCGGCACCGCGCGGTCAGGCGTCATCGACCGAGGCGGCCGAAATTCAATGCATCCGGGCGCCATCCGGGACCGGCAGGTCCGGCCCCAGGAGCACGGTGTCACCCTGCGCGTCGGACATCCCCAGAACCAGGACCTCGGACATGAACTTGCCGATCTGGCGCGGCGGGAAATTGGTCACCGCGATCACCTGCCGCCCGATCAGGTCCTCCGGGCTGTAATGCGCCGTGATCTGCGCCGATGTCTTCTTCTCGCCGAGGTCGGGGCCGAAATCTATCCACAGCTTGATCGCCGGCTTTCGTGCTTCGGGGAAGGGCTCGGCATGCAGGACGCGCCCGGCACGGATGTCAACCTTGAGGAAATCCTCGATCCCGATCCCGTCAATCATCACGCAACTCCCGCGAGCGCCCGACGGCCGCTGCAACTGTGCGGCGGATGAGCGGCGGCAGGCCCGTCGTCTCGTCCATCAGAACCTCAAGACCGGCCTGCGTCGTTCCGTTCGGGCTGGTCACGTTCACACGCAGTTGCGCGGGGTCTTCCGCTGCCTCCTCGGCCAATGCGCCGGCCCCGGCGACTGTCGCCTTTGCCAGCCGCATCGCCAGATCGGGCGCCAGGCCCTCGGCCTCTCCGGCCCGGGCAAGGCACTCGATCAAATGAAAGACATAGGCCGGACCCGATCCCGACACGCCGGTCACCGCGTCCATCTGGGCCTCATCGGCAAGCCGGACCACCTGACCGACTGCTTCAAGCAGCGTCTCGGCCAGCTCCATCTGCGTGGCCGTCACCTGCCCGTTTCCGGTGATTGCCGTGATACCGCGGCCGACCGCCGCCGGCGTATTCGGCATCGCCCTGACGATCGCGCGTCCTGCGCCGAGGGCCTCCTCGAAGGCCGAGATCGGGGTGCCCGCCGCCACCGAGACGAAAACGGTATCGCACCCGTCGATCCCCTGCAGGGCCGGCAGCGCCTCACCCATCATCTGCGGCTTGACGGCGATCAGAACGACGGCGGGCATCGGTGGCAAACCGGCATTGAGATGGACACCCGTGCCCTTCAACCAGTCCGACGGCACAGGGTCCATCACATGAACCGACCCGGCAGGCACACCCCGCTCCAGCCAGCCCGCCAGCATAGCGGACCCCATCTTGCCGCACCCCAGCAGGACAAGCCCCCGCCGGGACAGATCATCCAGTGTCATGTACAGCCCTCGCTCAAAATTCGCTCGCAGGGCCAGTGTTACGCGCGGCCGTACGCCTCTGCAATGGCGACCTGCAGGGCTTCCCGCGGGGGGCGTTCGCCCCACACCACAAGCTGGAACGCGGGATAGAACCGCTCGGCGCTGAGCACCGCGGTTCGGATCAGGGTGTCGATCTGGGCCGGGCTCACGCCCTGCCCCCCTGCCGTCACCAGCCCATAACGATAGACCATCAGCTTCTGCGCGTCCCAGTAGGTGAAGGCACCCGCCCAGCATTGATCGTTGACGTCGTTGAGTGCGTGATAGAGCGCCGGCATCCTGTCCTCTGGCGGCTCCATTTCGAAGGTGCAGATCATCCGCAGGGTCTCGTCATAGCCCGACCATGCCAGGGTTATGGAATAGGTGCGCCACTGTCCTTCCACGGCCATCGCGATCTGGTCATCGCCGATACGGTCAAAATCCCATTCATGGTGTTCAGCCAGATGTTCGACGATATCAATGGGATGAAGGTCTTCACTCAAGAACTGCTCGGAGAGTGCCATGGCGCCACCTCGTTTTGTTGTAGCGCTTGGGTATGGCAGCGCCCCAAGCACTAGGTGCCTGCTCTAGAGGCGGGAGTTTTCCCCTTACCTCATACTACATATCGTGCTGTCTTTCCGGACACCTGTAAAGCTATTTGTTGGGGATAACCGCAATAAGTTGTGGATGACACGAAAGTTTCATCAATAAAAACCGTGGCAAAGCGCCCCGCCACCGCCGGCCCGGGTTCAGGGAGGACGGAAGGAAGGCGCGAAACGCACGCCTGCGCCGGGAACGTCCGCGGGCCACAGGCCCGGACAACCGGCCGCTCAGAGAAGGTGGAGGATGAATTCCAAACAGATATGAATGCTCTCGAAAGCGCCGCGTGATTTTTGGACAGACAAGCCTCTCGGAAACCCGGGGCGTGTGTGGATGCCCCCTGTTTGGCAAGCGTTATCTGCGATTTTTCGGCGGGGTCTTCGATCGGACGTGTGTCAGGCCTCTGATCGTGGCCTTCCATGACGCCACGGGCCGGTTCTCTGATTG
>NZ_QNGB01000036.1 GCF_003298505.1 Roseovarius sp. TE539 | reverse complement strand
CGTGATCGCGGCGGAAAAGCCCTGCCTTGAGCAGATGGTGGAGGCGTTCGCGGAAACGCAGGGCAACATCGTCGCCGCGATGGAGGTCCCGGACGAGACCGCGTCGAGCTACGGTATTCTCGACGTGAAGGAGGACATGGGGTCGATCGTGTCCACGCAGGGGATGGTGGAAAAGCCCGAACCGGGCAGCGCGCCGTCGAACCTCGCGGTGATCGGGCGCTACATTCTCACGCCACGGGTGCTGCAGAAACTGAACCAGAAAAAGACCGGCGCCGGTGGCGAGATCCAGTTGACCGATGCCATCGCGGACGCCCGTGACGATGGCGAGGAGGTCTATGGCTTCCGCTTTCGCGGCCAGCGCTTCGATTGCGGCTCCAAGGCCGGGTTCCTGCAGGCGACGGTGGCCTTCGCGCTGGCCCGCCCGGACCTGCGCGACGATCTGCAGGCCTATCTCGACGCGCTGATCCTGGCAGGCCGGGGCACGCAGTGACCGCCACGGGCCGGCAGAGCCATGAAATCATTCAACCCATGCCATTTTCGTGAAGCAGCGATCTGCGGCCCTCGCGGCCGCGGCCTGGGGGGAGCCCCCCGCCGGCAGGATCATTTGAAAGACCGATTTTGAAGATATCGAAAGGACCGGGCGCATGTGCGGGATAATCGGGATCCTTGGACAGACACCGGTGGCCGATCGGCTGCTGGACGGGCTGGCGCGGCTGGAATACCGCGGCTATGACAGCGCCGGCATCGCCGTCTGCGCGGAGGGCGCCACCCATGTGCGCCGCGCGGTGGGCAAACTGTGCAATCTCGAGGCCCTGATCGCCGGCGACCGGCCCGGTGGCCGCGTCGGGATCGGGCATACCCGCTGGGCCACCCATGGCGGCGCCACCGAGAGCAACGCCCATCCCCATCGAGCCGGCAGCGTGACGCTTGTGCATAACGGCATCATCGAGAACCACGCCGCGCTGCGTGCGACCCTGGAGGGGCAGGGGGCGCACCTGCGCTCGGAGACCGACACCGAGGTGGCCGCGGCCTGGCTCGATCACCTGCTGGGAAAATCCCGCACCCTTGACGAGGCCTTTCTGCAGTTGCTGCGCGATCTCGACGGGAGCTATGCGCTCGCGGTGGTGTTCGAGGGGTATCCGGACCTGATGTTCGCCGCGCGCCAGGGCTCGCCGCTCGCGATCGGCCACGGCCACCCGGCGGCGAATGGCACCGCGGAAATGTTCCTGGGCTCGGACGCCCTGGCGCTGGCGCCCTTCACCGACCAGCTGAGCTATCTGGAGGATGGAGACTGGGCCATCCTCCGCCCCGATCACGTGTCGATCTTCGACCGCGGGGGTCGGGAGGTGGTGCGCGACGTGGTCACGATCGCGCCCCGGGAGTTCCTGCCCGACAAGGGCCCATGGCCGCATTACATGCGCAAGGAAATCGAGGAGCAGCCCGAAAGCCTCGAACGTCTTCTGCATCGGTCTGTCGATCCGGCCACCGGCACGCTCCGGGCCATGGCCGACGAGATCGATCTGGCAGCGGTGGACAGGGTCGTGCTGCTGGCCTGCGGCACTGCGCATTACGCGTGTCATCTTGCCAGCTACTGGATCGAGGACCTCGCGCGGCTGCCCTGCGAGGTCGAGATCGCCAGCGAATACCGCTATCGCAACCGTCCGCTCTCGGGGCGCGAGCTGGTCATCGTGGTCAGCCAGTCGGGCGAGACCGCCGATACGTTTTCGGCGCTCACCGCGCTGTCCGGCAAGGTTGCGGCCCGGCTGGCCGTGGTCAACGTGACCACCAGCTCGATTGCCCGCGCGGCCGAGGCGGTGATCGATATCGCGGCCGGCCCCGAAATCGGCGTGGCGTCCACAAAGGCCTTTACCGGCCAGGCCCTGGCACTTCTGGTGATGGCCCTGAAGGTGGGGCACGCTCGTGACGTGTTGTCACGGCATGATGTGGAAAAACATGTGGAGCATATCGCGTCGGTTCCCGGCTGTGTTGCGGGCATGCTTGATCTGGCCGAGCCGATCCGGGCCATCGCCCGCCGGCTGGCGCCGCAGCGGGATGTTTACTTTCTTGGACGCGGGGAAAACTGGCCTCTTGCCCGGGAAGCGGCCCTCAAGATGAAGGAGATTTCCTACATTCACGCCGAGGCCTATGCGGCCGGCGAGCTCAAGCACGGACCCATTGCGCTGATCGAGCCCGGCACGCCGGTGGTCGTCTTCGAGAATCTGGACAGTCTCAAAGAGAAAACCGCCTCGAACATCACCGAGGTGGCTGCGCGGGGGGCGGATGTGATCCGCATCGGGCCGGGGGACGACTGCGATTTGCGCCTGCCAGAGACAACAGGGATCGGCTCGGTCTTCGCCTACGCGGTGGTGGCCCAGCTTCTGGCCTATTTTGTCGCGGTGGAGAAGGGCACGGATGTCGACCAGCCGCGCAACCTCGCGAAATCGGTGACGGTGGAGTGAGGTCACGGTAGATGTCATGATTTCCGGTCATGCCCGCGCGCGGGTCCGTCTCTCGTCACCACCAATCCGCGCGCGTTTGCCCGCGTCGGCGGGCGAAATCTTGAGGATTGGACGGCGTGACGGGGGCGCGTCATCCATCGCGGAACGGGGCGCCGGCCAGGATGATAGACACAGATCGTAAAGGACGGGCGCGGCGCATCTCAATGCGGGAGACCAGGAGATTGACCACTATGAAGGCGACTGACTTCGACGAACGCTTCGATGCGGGGGAAGACATCTCCGCCGAGGTCGATTGGGCCAAGGCGCGCCGTCTCAATGTTGAGGCCAAAAGGGTCACCGTGGATTTTCCCAGCTGGGGTATCGATGAGCTTGACCGGCAGGCCCAAAAGCTCGGTGTAACCCGGCAGGCGTTGATCAGGATGTGGATCGCTGAACGCCTGGCGGGGTAGAGATCCCATCGGCAATCCGGATCAGAGCCGTTTGTCGCGGATCCGCGGGATGCGAGGCCAGTTTTTGCGTTATCACGCCGACCGCGTCGCGACTTGAGGGTCATCTTATCGGGCATTTGAATCGGGCCGGGCGTCTTGAACAGATTGAACCTGCGATGGTCTGGCCGGCGTCTTTGGTCCACCTCTTTGCGATATCCATTAACTCGGTCCAAAAACCGGGGTCCACTCTGGGGAATGATCTTTGGTGTCAACAGGCGCTTGTCGAAGCACTTACTTGAAATGGACCATTGATTGGACTATTTTTCGGCGTGGAGGGTTTGGCATGCATCTCACAGTAACGAAAGCGAAGGCAAAACTGACGGAGCTCATCAAGCGGGCGGAAGCTGGCGAGGAGGTGATCTTGACTCGCCACGGCCACGACGTCGTGCAGCTTGTTGCTGTGCGGAATGTGCCCGGGGCCGACGATCGCAAATCCGTCATTGCCGGTGTGCGTGAAAGCGCGGCACGCAAGGTGCCTGAAGGGACATCCGCGGCACGCAGTCAGGATTTTCTGTATGGCGATGACGGCCTTCCCCAGTGATTGTCGTCGACACCTCGGCCCTGATGTCCTTGCTTCTGGGCGAACCGGAAGCGGACGCAGTCACCGGCGTCCTGGAAGGTGCCTCGGACGTCCGGATCTCGGCGGCGACCCTCGCCGAGGCCCGCATCGTTGCGGGGCGGCGGGGCTTTGCGTCCGAACTGGACGATCTGGTGGATGGCCTGGCGTTCATTGTTGACCCGGTCACCGGCGAGACCGCGCGTCATGTGTCAGATGCCTATTCCACTTGGGGGAAGGGCATTCATCCCGCGGCTTTGAATTTTGGCGACTGTTTTTCCTATGTGTCCGCCCGGTCTTTGGGCGCGCCATTGCTCTTCGTTGGGGACGATTTTTCCAAAACCGACATTGAAAGCGCGTTGGCGTGAAATGGCGTGATTTAAAGCGCCCGACGGCACTTTGGGTTATCGATGGGTCATCTCATCGGGCATTTGACCACGCGTGCATCGGTCGCGGGCGTCGGCGAGGTGCACTCTACCAGGTTGCGCAGGTTGACGATCATTTTAGTGTATACTAGGTGTATGTACGAGCGGTCAGGGCGCGCGGAGTCGCAAGCGGGAGGTGTGGCATGGAACGTGGATCGGTGTTTATGACGAACAAGACGCAAGCCGTCCGTTTCCCGAAGTCGGTGCGCCTGCCTGACGGCGTCACGAGTGTGGATATTCAGCGCCGCGGCCGAAGCTGGGTCATCACACCCTCCGGGCAAAGCTGGGCGGCATGGTTCGACGGTGAGGATGTCAGCAGCGATTTCATGACGGATCGTGAGCAGCCGGCAGACCAGGAGCGTGCAGAGCTCTGATGCTGCGGTACATGCTGGATACAAATATCCTGATATACACCGTCAAGAACAAACCTGATATGGTTCGGCACCAGTTCGAGGCGCATGACGGCGAGATCTGTGCATCAAGCATCACGGCCATGGAGCTTCTCTACGGTGCGCACAAGTCACACGCCGTTCGCCGCAATCTTGACGTCATCGAGGGTCTGCTTGGGCGCATCGAGCTTTTGGACTTCGGCCTCAGCGCTGCCGAACATGCCGGGCAGATCCGAGCCGAGCTTGCTGCGGCTGGAAATCCGATTGGACCGTTCGATGTCATGATTGCGGGTCATGCCCGCTCCAGGGGCATGTGCCTCGTCACCAACAATGAAAGCGAGTTCATCCGCGTCAGCGGGCTGCGTCTCGCGAACTGGGCAAAGTGACAACGAGGCGTTTGCATTTTGGTCATCACACTTTTCGTAATCGATCATTTGATCCAAAAACCGGTATCCACTTTTCGGAATGATCTTTTGCGATATCACGCCGACCTCTTCGCGACTTGAGGGTTTGCGTTATCGGGGGTTCGAGTTGGGTGCCGATTGACTGCCACACCACTATTCAATCGAATAGATGCACTCTCATTATGCACCATACCACGGACTGTATTGTGCAGGCTTTGTTTGGATTTCCATGCGCCATTTAAAAGACTGAACGGAGCGCCAAATGGCTGACAAACCTCATCCCAAGAATCTGCAAGAGTTGTTATCAAAACGAGACGCCGTGGTCGGTGTCATCGGGCTAGGCTATGTGGGCTTGCCATTCTGCATTGCTGCGGTATTCAAAGGCCTCACTACGATTGGCTTTGATGTCGATCCAGACAAACCAAGTGCGTTGGAGGAAGGCCGCAGTTACCTCAAACATATTGAGAATAGTTCGGTCGAAGACATGAAAAACAGTAGTCGTTTTTCTGCCACTACAAACTTTGATAGGCTCGCCGAACCCGATGTTCTTGTAATCTGTGTACCTACTCCGCTGACCAGACATAAAGAGCCAGATCTCACATATCTTATAGATACTACAGAGAAAATTGCCGAGCGTCTGCGTCCAGGCCAGCTGGTAATCTTGGAAAGCACAACATACCCAGGTACCACGGAAGAAGTAATGCTTCCCATTCTTGAGGCCAAAGGGCTTAAATCCGGCGAGGATTTTTTTCTTGCCTTCAGCCCGGAGCGCGAAGACCCAGGGAATGCGATATATTCTACTTCAACAATTCCTAAAGTAGTAGGCGCAGACACAGAAAGTGCGCGGACCGCAGCGGAAGACTTTTACTCAATATTTATTGATACTGTAGTGATGGTGTCTGATACGCGCACCGCCGAAATGGTAAAGTTGACAGAAAACATATTTCGTTCCGTCAACATCGCACTAGTAAATGAGATGAAGGTCATCTCCGAAGCGATGGATGTCGACATCTGGGAGGTGATTGATGCGGCGAAAACAAAACCGTTCGGTTTTATGCCCTTCTACCCGGGACCGGGTTTGGGTGGGCACTGCATTCCAATTGACCCATTCTATCTCACCTGGAAAGCAAAAGAGTATGATATCGCAACACGCTTCATTGAACTGGCGGGAGAAATTAATACTTCCATGCCTTACCGGGTTGTGGAACGACTGGTACAGGAACTTGACGCCCGGGTCGGCAAGGGTCTGAACGGGTCACGAATTCTAATCGGTGGCATTGCGTACAAGAAGAATGTGGACGACATGCGGGAAAGCCCCGCCCTCAAGATCATGGAGATTCTTGAGCGTCGCGGCGCCCAAGTGTCGTTTTATGACCCTTTCGTCCCAAAGATTCCCAAAACTCGGGAGCATCCCGAGATGACCGGTCGGGAAAGCGAAACCTGGCGTTTCGATCTGACCGCTGACCACGATGCGGTACTCATCGTCACCGACCATGACACTGTCGATTATGAAAACTTGGTGAAACATGCCCTGCTAATAGTCGACACTCGCAACGCTTGTCGCAAGGCTGGCGTTTGGTCGAATAACATCGCTCTGGCCTGAACTGGACCGAACCTTCATGACGAATAAAACTCCTGTCCGTGTCACCTGCATCGTAGGTGCGCGCCCAAATTTCATGAAGATGGCACCAATTCTGGCCGCATTTGAAGTGCACGGCGACTTTGATGCTCGACTCATCCACACTGGACAGCACTATGATGTCGAGATGAACGCTGTTTTTTTTCAGCAGCTTGGTCTACCCGAACCTGACTTAAATCTGGGAGTAGGGTCAGGCACGCAGACCACTCAAACCGCTCAGGTTATGATTGGGCTGGAAAATGAGTTTTTGGCCAATTCACCAGACTTGGTGCTCGTTGTGGGCGATGTAAACTCTACTGTTGCCGCAGCGCTTGTTGCGGCGAAGATGCGCATACCTGTTGCGCATGTTGAAGCAGGACTTCGCAGCTTTGATCGAGATATGCCCGAGGAAATTAATCGGCTCGTTACCGATCGCATTTCTGATTTGCTGCTCACGACCGAGCGTGCCGCCGGTGAGCAGCTCGAACGTGAGGGCATATCATCAGAGGCAATTCACTTCGTTGGCAACGTCATGATTGACTCTCTTCTTTCCAATCTGAAACAGGCGGTTCCAATTGCAGAAACGCTCTCAAAGCGCGGGTTTGATCAAGACATTGTACATAGCATTTCCACGGAATATGCTTTGGTAACGCTGCACAGGCCAACAAACGTTGATAACTCGAGTCAGCTGTCGGGTCTACTTGACGTTCTATCTGACTTCGCCAAACGCATGCCGATCGTGTTTACGCTGCATCCTCGTACACGGGCTCGTATAGATGCAGCTTCGCTCAACGATAAAATCAATGGCCCGGGTTTTCACGTAGTTCCACCTTTGGATTACTTCGCAATGCTGGGCGCAACCAAGGGGGCATCGCTGGTCGTGACGGACTCTGGCGGCTTGCAAGAAGAAACTACGGCGCTGGGTATTCCTTGTTTGACTGTTCGTGAGAATACTGAACGACCCATCACGATCAAGGATGGAACAAACACATTGGTCGGCGCCTCACCCGACTTGCTGGCGCAAGCTCTTGGCTCTGTTTCGAAAGACAAGACAAAACACAGTCGAACACCTGAGCTTTGGGATGGGCACGCTGCTCAGCGTATTGCCACTGTAATTTACTCATATATTAAGTCTCTTTCCTGAACAGATGCATATACTTATTTTCTGTCATTATTACCCACCTGAGGTAAATGCGCCTGCGGCGCGCATTTCAGAACTCGCTAAGGCTTGGGTCGCGGAAGGCCACCGGGTAACCGTCATCACGTCAGCGCCGAATCATCCTAGCGGAGTGCTTTATCCTGGCTATAAGAACAAATTTTTCCAAAGCCATATGCTGGACGGCGTTGAAGTCGTACGGGTTTGGACATTTCTCGCTCCCAACGCGGGCTTTGCCCGACGTATTGGAAATTATTTGAGCTACATGATCACAGGGCTCATGGCTGTACCAAGAATTGATCGGCCTGATGTGATCATATCCACATCACCGCAATTTTTTTGTGGCCTCGCTGGCCTTGGCGCGCGCTGGATGCGGCGTGTCCCTTGGGTATTTGAGGTTCGCGATCTATGGCCTGAAAGCATCGTTTCAGTCGGTGCCATGAAAAAAGGGAAATCAATCAAGTTTCTTGAATGGCTTGAGCGGCAAGCTTACCGTCAGGCTGACCGAGTGGTATCGGTAACAGACAGCTTTGTGCCGCACATTATGAAGCGACGCGGGCGCGACGACGTTATTGTAATAAAAAACGGGGTTAATCTCGATTTATTTCACAAGGGTAAAGACGGCGAAGCTACCAAAGCGCGCTTTGGGCTAGAGGGACGAATTGTAGCTGCGTATGTTGGCACCCACGGTATGGCGCATGGGCTGGACACAGTGCTCGACGCAGCCGCATTGCTTGCTGACGAGCCGGATATAGGTTTTCTGCTCGTGGGGGATGGAGCCGAACGTACGTGGCTCGAAACGCGCGCCGAAGAGTTGGGTCTGGTCAACCTGCATATCGCCGGCCAGTTACCTAGAGACGAAATGCCCGAGGTTTGGTCAGCCACCGATATATCTCTGATAGTCCTTAAAAAATCTGACACCTTCAAATCGGTATTGCCATCTAAGATGTTTGAGGCCATGGCCATGGAGTGTCCAATCGTTCTTGGAGTTGAAGGGGAGGCGCAAGCGCTTCTCGAAGAAGCTGGTGCCGGGCTGGCAATAACTCCAGAGAATGCGCGAGAACTGGCAAACGCCGTTCGGAAATTGGTCATCGAGCCAAACAAACGTGCAAAGTTCGGCGCAAACGGGCTTGCTCACGCAAGAGAGAACTATGATCGTTCCAAACAGGCAGCGCGCTACTTGCGCCTGCTCAAAGAGGTGGCTCAGTGAGCCAACTTTCCCGGGCCCTGGCCTTTGGTCGAAACGTACCGCCTCGCCAGCTCGCCCGGCGTGTTTGGTTGGTGACGAAGCATAGAGCAAGCGACATGTTGGGTGCGCGGGAGCCTTCGCGGCCAGCGGTAAAGCTGCGCCAAGAACTGCCTAAGCCGCTCATGCTGGCCCGCGATGGGATGTTACGTCAAGAAGGTAACGGTTTAGTCTTCCGGTTCATCGGCCGGGAGATGCGTTTTGAAGATGGGCGTATAGACTGGACCGCACCAGGTTCAGGCGCGGAAAATCAACTATTGCGCATGAACATGGCCTACATGGAATACCTGGAAGAGGTCGATGACGGTTTGTTCGCAAACCTTGTGGACCAGTGGCTTACTAAAAATGCCACCCTGCATCCAGGGGCTTGGCGTGATAGTTGGAATTCATACGCACTGTCGATCCGGATAGTTGTCTGGTTGCAACAGCTCTCAGCACGCAAAGATCGGCTAGAACCGGCGCTGCTGGAGCGTATGACCGATAGCCTGGCCCGACAGGTTGGGTGGTTGGAACGACATCTGGAAACCGACATCGGCGGAAACCATCTCGTAAAAAACATCAAAGCTTTGCTGTGGGCAGGCGCTGCGTTTGAGGGCACACAGGCGCTGTACTGGCAAAGGCTCGGACGGCGCATGCTTGTGCGGGAACTTGAGAGACAGATTTTATCCGATGGCGTCCATTATGAGCGCTCGCCATCTTATCACGCTCAAGTTTTCGTCGACCTTCTGGAGTGTCGCGTAGCGATCCCCGACCAGCTACCAGCTCTTGACGCAGCGCTCTCCGGCATGGCGCAAGCGACCGCCGATCTTGCTCACCCGGATGGCTTTTGTGCTCAATTCAACGACGCGGGCCTCACCATGGCATACACACCAAGCGTCTGTCTTGACGCTTTTGTAGAGCTGGGATTTGAGCGCCCAAAGCCTCGGCGCGCCTTCGCATTCCGTGATGCTGGATATTTTGGATGGCGCGATGACCGCCTGACACTAATTGCCGACTGCGGACCCATTGCACCAGATGCTTTGCCCGCCCATGGTCACGGTGACGTCTTAAGTTTCGAGCTCTCTAGCGGCCAACAGCGTGTAATCGTCGATCAGGGGGTTTTCGAATATGTATCTGGACGAAAGCGTGCCCTCTCACGCGCTACCCGGTCGCATAACACACTTGCAGTAGCAGATAGTGATCAAGCCGAGTTTTTTGGTGCTTTTCGTATGGGCCGGCGTCCCAGAGTTCTTTTAAAGGAATGGGCCGAGAATGCTAAAGGCGTAGTGTTGGAAGGTCAACATGACGGCTATACCCACTTGCAAGGTTCCCCCGAGCACCACCGACGCATCAAGGTGTACGCCGACGGTATAGTGATCAGAGACCTGCTCGAGGCCGGTTTGCCCATTACCGCGCGGATCGGTTTCCTGCTGCACCCCGAGGTTGCGGTTGAACAGGTAAAAGACGGCATGTTTTTGCTCTGCCCACGCGGTGCGCCGACACTTATTCTCACGTCGACTTCGCAGATCGTAGCTGAAACTGCTGTATGGTGGCCGGATATGGGCAAAGAACAGTCTACTACGCGTTTGGCAGCAAACATCACCGATGCCCGCAGCGGCGCAGAGACACACATTTACTTTGCCAAGGCATGTTGAGAGATCATAGGCGATGAAGCAAGTCGAACAGAATTATCGTACGGGTCGACTGAGAGTGGCTGAGGTACCTGCACCACGTGCCGGACGTGGTGGCTTGCTGGTGGCGACACAGACCTCCCTCATTTCCTCGGGCACAGAGAAACAGTTGATGGACCTGGCCAAGTCCTCGCTCGCGGGAAAGGCCATGGCGCGGCCTGACCTTGTGCGACAGGTATTGCGCACCGCAAAGCGGGACGGAGTGCGCGCCACTGCCGCGAAAGTTTTTGCCAAGCTCGATCAGCCGATCCCGCTGGGTTACTCGCTCGCCGGAACTGTATTGGAAGTTGGGCGAGATGTGTCAGGCTTCATGCCAGGCGATCGGGTGGCGTGTGCCGGTGCAGCAATGGCCAACCATGCGGAAATAAATGCCGTGCCCAAGAACCTCTGCGCACGCATTCCGGATGGGGTCAGCGACGAGCAGGCAAGCTTTGTAACCCTTGGCGCCATTGCATTACAGGGCGTGCGACAGGCAACGCCGACACTCGGCGAACGGTTCGTGGTCATGGGGCTGGGGCTCATCGGGTTGCTGACGGTCCAGCTTCTCAAGGCAAACGGGTGTCAGGTGTTGGGATTTGATCCAAATGCCGAACGCGCCGAGCTTGCAAAGGAGTTGGGAGCGGACGTCGCCGTAAGCACTGGGTTTGAGGACGCAGTCGCCACGTTCACCAGAGGCGTTGGCGCGGACGCGGTCGTTCTGACAGCCTCAACTAAGTCCAGTGACCCGCTTAACCAGGCTGGTGAGATCAGCCGCCTTAAAGGCCGAGTGGTCGTCGTCGGTTTGGTTGGCATGACGCTGGAGCGCGACGTCTTCTACAAGCGCGAGCTGGATCTGAAGCTGTCCATGTCGTACGGCCCTGGTCGCCACGACCCGGATTACGAACTGGCGGGTCATGATTACCCCCTGTCTTACGTGCGTTGGACCGAACAGCGAAACATGGAGGCCTTTCTGCAACTGGTAGCGGAGGGGCGGGTCACGCCGGAGCGCCTGGTGACCCATCGCTTCTCCATCGCCGAGGCTGAAGATGCTTATGAGTTCATGGGGCAAGGCAAGCCACACCTGGCCATAATTCTGGAGTATCCGGAGCAGCCGAAAGAGCCTATACGTCGGGAATTCCAGAAAAAAGTAGCTCAGGCAACGGGTGGAATCGGCTTCGTCGGGCTGGGCAATTACGCCAAGGCGATGCTGCTGCCTGCCTTGAAGGGCCTGGACGGCATGACACTGACCCGCGTGGCGACCTCGACAGGGTTGAGCGCCGACAATGCAGGGGAAAAATATGGGTTTGCCAGCGTAGCGACAGATCCCGAGACAATCTTTGAAGCGGACGATACCGATACGATCTTCATCGCGACACGGCATGACAGCCATGCGAATTATACACAGCGCGCACTTGAGGCGGGTAAAAATGTCTTTGTCGAAAAGCCGCTGGCTCTGACCTTGGAGGAACTCGACCAGGTCATCGCGACGGCAGAGGCCAGCCCTGGCCTACTAACGGTCGGCTTCAACCGTCGTTTCGCGCCGATGATCCGTGACGCCAAGGCTGCGCTGAACAAAGCGGCGGGCCCGAAGTTGATGCTTTACCGCGTCAATGCTGGAGAGATCCCGTCCGACAGTTGGATACAGCGCGGCGAGGGTGGCGGTCGCATCGTGGGCGAGGTCTGTCATTTCGTTGACACCTTGGCGCATCTGGCCGGGAGCCTGCCCATCGAGGCCCAGGCGATGGCGCTGCGCGACCGGGACGATGCCGTCTCGATTCTGCTGCGGTTCGCCGACGGCTCGACTGGTACGATCCTCTATTCCTCCGTAGGCGACCCTGCGGTGCCCAAGGAATATCTCGAGGTGTTCAGCGCGGGCACCGTGGTGCAGATGGAGGATTTCACCCGTCTCACCATCACAACGGGCGGTAAGGCCACTACCACCAAGGGCAATCAGGACAAGGGCCAGAAAACCATGGTAAAGGCCTTCTTCGAGGCGACACGCACCGGCGGCAGCGCCCCGATCCCACTGGCCGAGCTGGTGGCGGTAACCGAGGCCACCTTCGCCATCGAGGAGGCGCTGCGTCAGGGCGGCACTGTGTCCTTTGCTACCGTTTAGATGCGTACCGCCGCATCCATCGCGTCAGGAGTTGAAATGAACCGATTTCCCAGAATGACCCGGCTGGGCTGGCGTCTTGGGCGCAGCCTGTACATGCGGGCGCGAGGCGAAGAGCGAAGGGGTGACATTGCCCGCAATGGTGAAGCGCATCTGCAGCAATGTGTGATCGCTAACGTGCCCGCCGAGGAGACACTGACGGTCATGGACATCGGTGCCAACCAGGGAGAGTGGACCGAGACCTTCCTGAGCGGGTTGCCGGCTGCACGGCGCGGCTCCGATCACGTGATACTGCATGCCTTCGAACCGGTGCCGGCCACGGCTGCAATGTTCCGTGACCGCATCACCAGATTGCCGGGCAACGAGATCGTGCAGGTCCATCCCCTGGCCATGTCCGAGAGCCCGGGTCAGGCTGAGATCGGGGTCTTTGCCGACGGGGCCGGCACGAACAGTCTGCATCACGCCGCCGATGCCCGCTCACCAGAACATGTTATCTTAATCGAGCTGACCACGCTCGACGCATTCTGCGGGTCTGAGGGCATCGAGCACATTCACCTGGCGAAATGCGACACCGAAGGCCACGACTCCAAGGTGCTAAAAGGCGCAAAGGCGCTGCTGCGGGACGAGCGCATCGACGTGCTGCAATTCGAATACAATCATCGCTGGGTCTTCGGTCACGCGTTTCTGAAGGACGTCTTTGAGCTTGTCGAGGGATTGCCTTATGACGTCGTCCGCGTCGATGAAACTGGGCTGACCCTGTTCGAGAGCTGGCACCCAGAACTGGATCGGTTTTTTCAGTCCAACTATGCGCTGGTGCATCGCCACGCGCTGGTTTGGTTTACTGTAAATCGGGGCAGTTTCGATGGATCGAATACGTATGCATAATCGATATTTCCAAAATAGATTCTCACCAAAAATGCCGTTTATCAGTCACTTAAAAGTGGCACGTCACGCAAAGGAGACTTAGGCTCATGCTTTCACGAACTGCCAAAGCGTCTTTCTTCGTTATTGCCGCCCCCATGATGCGGATAAACGGCGCACTGTATAGAGCAATGCGTGCGCCGAGATCGGGGGCCAAGGCGCATCTTGGCCCTGGGCGAAAGCGGTATCTGCCAGGTTGGATAAATGTCGATGCCAATATGTTTACGGGAAAATGCGACGTGTGGACAGATCTCCGATACGAACTGCCATTTCTCGACAATTCGCTTCATGCAGTCTATTCCCACCACGTCGTTGAGCACCTGCCTAATATTCGTGCACATTTTCACGATATCTTTCGATGCTTGGAGGCAGGAGGCATATACCGTGTCGGTGGACCCAACGGTGATTCTGCAATTCGCAAGTTTGTCGAGAACGACAAATCATGGTTCTCGCATTTCCCGGAGGATCGTCGGAGTATCGGTGGTCGGTTCGAGAATTTCATTTTCTGCGGACGCGAGCATTTAACTATCCTGACAGAGTCTTTTCTACGAGAGTTGCTTGAAGACGCAGGCTTTGTCGATGTCACCCTGCGCAAGCCAATTGTGGATTCCGGATACCCTGAGTTGTTCGCGGATGCCCTTGAACAAGAACATGAAAGCGACATGGACTGCCCGCATACATTGCTACTGGAAGCAGCTAAACCGATATGACCGATGCGCCGGTACAATCCACGGCACCCTTGGCCATAGTTATGATATCGCTCAATGAAACCCACAATATGCGAGCTGTATTGGAAAACATCAGTTCCTTAGCGCAGGAGGTTTTTCTCGTCGACAGTTTCAGCAGCGATGACACTGTGTCCATCGCCGAAGAGTTTGACGTGCATGTCGTGCAGCGCAAATTCACTGGATTTGGGGACCAATGGAATTTCGCCATGAAGGAATTGCCGATCACTAGCCCATGGACTATGAAACTGGATCCCGACGAACGCATCACTCCAGAGCTGACCACCGCCATTCGATCGGCGTTGGCCGCGCCCTCATGCGACGGATATACACTGGATCGTCGTCTGTGGTTCATGGGCGCAGCCATGCCGGTAAAGCAGCGCATTCTGCGATTGTGGCGCACTGGAACCTGCCAGTTCTCAGATGTGCTGGTCAACGAACACCCTCTTGTCGATGGGAAGATCGGCCACCTGACGGGCATTCTGGAACATCACGACAGTCCCGACCTGCATCACTGGTTTGACAAGCAGAACCGCTATTCCACGGCGGAGGCACGCACCGCCTTCGAGGGCCGCGCCCTGGCCGCCACGCCACGCCTGCTGGGCACCGCGCTGGAGCGGCGGATGTCGCTGAAGCGCGCCTATCGGCACATCCCGTTTCGCCATGTGCTGATGTTCCTCTATTGCTGGCTCTTGCTGGGGGCCTGGCGCAGCGGGCGGCCGGGCCTGATCTGGTCGCGGCTGCGGGCCACGGTTTTCCGCATGCGAGAGGACAAGCTCTACGAAATGCGCCGCCTTGGTGCCGCCTACGACAACCATACAAGAGCCGAGCATCGGCGCCGCAAATGAACCGCGCAAGCTGCCCCCGGATTCTGTCGCTTTTGGGTTGCTACTGGCCGGGCAATGAAGCCACCGGACCAAGCCAGAGCTTCCGGGCCTTCGCGACGGGGTTGCAGGGTGATTTCGATATCCGCGTCGTGGCGCGGGACGGGACCGGCACTACCTCCGTCGACTGGCAGACCGGCGATTTGGTGCCCCGGGCGCAACTGGCAATCGGTCGTTTTGGGGCACGCGGATTGTTGCAGCTGCTGCGCGACACGCCGCACGACCTTCTTTTCCTGAACGGCTTTCACGACCGCGAATTCACCATTCCGGCGCTGGTCTTGCGCAAGCTGGGCCTGATCCCACGCAAACCAACCATCCTGTCGCCCCGGGGGGAGTTCGCGCAGGGGGCGCTATCGCTCAAACCGGGCAAGAAGCGTCTCTACCAACGTGGGGTGCGGCTGGCCGGGCTGACCCGCGATATCTGGTTGCATGCAACCGCAGACCACGAGCGGCAGGACATCGAGGCCAGCGGGTTGGCCTGCCGGGGGATCCTGCAGGCGCCGAATGTGCGATTGTTGCCGGACCTGCCCGATGTAAAACCACCCGCCAGCCTCGGCAAGCTGCGGATCGCGTTTGTGGGGCGCATTTCTCCGGTCAAGAACCTAGAGTTCGCGCTCGACGTTCTGGCCAAGGCCTCGGTGCCGGTCGTCCTCGACGTTTACGGGCCGATGGTGGATCCGGACTACTGGACACGGCTGCAAGCCCGGATCTGCCGGATGCCCGATAGTGTCACCGTGACCGCGCACGGAGCCCTTCCGCACGACCGGGTCGCATCGACACTGGCTGCGCACGATCTCTTTTTCTTACCTACGATGGGCGAGAATTTCGGCCATGCGATCAACGAGGCGCTCGGTGCCGGCCTGCCTGCACTGATCGCCGACACCACGCCCTGGCGCGGGCTGCAAGCCGCCGGGGCCGGGTGGGATCTGCCGCTGGCCCGGCCCGAGCTGTTTTCCGCCGCCATCGAGGAGATGGCCCGAGCCAGTGCCCAACAGCGCCAGGCCATGCGCACCGCGGCCCGCCGGTTCGCCGAGGACAGTTTTGCCGCAAGCGATGCGGTCGCAGCGAACCGGCGCATGCTTAATCGATTGCTTGATAAGCGTGATCCCTGTGTAGACGATATATAAGAATATAGGATCCACCATTGTTCAACATGCTCACCACAGCCACGCCGGTCCGCCGCCAGAATCTATACTGCAAGCGATCCCGCATCACGGGCGCAGCTGTTCCGGAAATGGCCCTGACGCAGCCCTACTCCGGGCTGCGGAACAGTGCGGGAGCCATATCGCGATGACCGACTGGAGACAGCAACGCTGGCAGATCGGGGCGGCGGTGCTTGAAGCGGGCCGCGGCGGCATCGCCCGCGTGGCGCGCATGACCGCACGCACCCTGATCGAGGCCGGGGCCCGTACGGATATCTTCGCCCTCGCCGACGCGGCCCCCACCGACATTTCCGAACAGCGCGCCGGCGCCTTCGCAGGCAGCAAGGTACGCTTTGCCGCGGCCTGTCATGCCGCGGCCCTGACCCATGACTGGTTTCTCTACGACGCCGTGGGCCCGGCTCGGGCGCATCCGCGGCTGCCGGGCCTCAGGCGGCCCTACGGCGTCTGGATCCACGGCGTCGAGGTCTGGGACAGCCTCTCGCCCGACCGTGCCTGGGCGCTGCGCGGCGCCGATCTCGTGCTGAGCAATTCGCAATTTACCCTCGACCGGTTCCAAGCAATGCATTTCTCGCTGGAGAATGTCCATGTGTGTCGTCTGGCTACCGAAGATGATACTCCGCCCGCGCGGATGCCGCAATTCGATGGACCGCCCACAGCACTGCTGATCGGGCGGTCGGACAAGGACAATTTCCGCAAGGGCCACGCCGAGGTGATCGCCGCCTGGGAGCGCGTGACCGCAGAAATTCCCGAGGCCGAACTGCTGCTGGCGGGCGGGGGCGACGGGCTCGACCTGCTACGCGAAACGGTGGCGAAATCGCCCGCCCGCGACCGGATCAGGGTTCTGGGCTTCGTGCCCGAAGAGGACATGCCCGGGCTCTGGGCGCGCGCGCATGCCTTTGTCCAGCCCAGCTGGAAGGAGGGCTTCGGCCTTGTCTATATTGAAGCCATGCGCCACGGGCTGCCGGTGATCGCCTCGATTCATGACGCAGGCCAAGAGGTCAATCTCGACGGCGAGACCGGTTACAACATCGACCTGAACGATTGCGAGGCGCTGGCCGCACGCATCGTACAGCTCCTGTCGGACCCCTACCACGCGCGGGCCCTGGGCACCGCCGGCCACGCCCGCTGGCAGAGCCAGTTCCGGTTCTCGGCGTTCAGCAAGCGACTGACGGGAATCCTCGATCGCTGCACGGGAGATCGGTGATGTCGCACGGACGCAAGAAGCTGGCGATCGTCGTCTCGCATCCGATCCAGCATTTCGTCCCGTTCTACCGTGCCCTGGCGCAGGAGGAGGCCATCGACCTGACGGTGATCTTCTGTTCGCGCATCGGGGTCGAGCCTTATTTCGACAAGGGGATGAACACCACCATCGCCTGGAAAATGGACCTGCTGGGCGGTTACGACCACGTCTTCCTTCCGGAGGCTGACAGCATCACCTCGACCGGACCGCGCCAAGTTGACAATCCGTCAGTGACCACCAAGCTGAACGAACTCGCACCAGATGCTGTAATAGTACACGGATATGGACACCATACTATGCGCCGTGCTCTTAAATGGGCGCGCGTGCACGATGTAGCCTCGCTCCTTTTCGGCGATAGCAATTTGCACAACCCCCGATCGTTTTTAAGGCAGCTATCGAAGGAAGTTGTATTACGATTGTTGTTCTCACGAGTCTCCGCTTTTTTAGCCATAAGTGATGAAAACGAAAGATATTATCGTCATTATGGCGTTCACGAGAATAAATTGTTTCGAGTTCCCTTTCCAATTGATGAAGGTCAATATTTTAGAGTTCGAAAACAAAGAAAACAACTTCGAAAAAGACTCCGATCCTTTCTTGGGATACCCGAAGACGCGATAGTTATCGCAACAATTGGTAAAATAATCGACTACAAGCGCCCACAGGATGTAGTGGAGGTGGCTAGAAAAATTTCTAGGAACTCAGACGCTTATAGAGCCCAATTTCTAATGGTGGGAGACGGTCCTGCCCGAGCTGAATTCGAGGCTATTACACAAAATGAAGCATTGCCAATAACGTGGACAGGCTTTGTCAATGTTGACAGGCTGCCCGAGTTCTATGCAGCGTCCGATATTTTATTTCACGCGTGCAACATCGAGGCCTTCGGACTGGTAGTGCCGGAAGCATGCTGTATGGGTTTGCCGCTCGTACTTCCAGAAGGTATGGGTGCCCTTGGTCCGACTGGCGTCGCACGCCCTGGAGAAAACGTGTTGACTTACCCGATCGAAGACACGGTGGCTGCCGCAGACGCGTTGCTTAGTATGATAAAGTCACCCGAACTTCGCTCTCACATGTCGGAACTTTCATACAAAGCTTATTCTCTGAACGATATGAATAGATCGGTATCAGGTGTACGGGATGCTTTGACGCATCTTGCGAATTAGGTTGCCTCTAGAAATTAAAAAGATCAATTAATGAACGGTGGTAATTTATGATCGGAGATCAGGACGCATCCTCACTGCGCATTCTCGCGATTTCGGCCCTGTGGCAGGGAGCGAACGACTATGCCTTCGTGCGCGCGTTTCGCCGCATGGGCCATTCGGTGCGCGCCGTCAGCGAACAGGAATTCCTGCCCTCCTGGCGCAGTTGGCCGTTGCGCTTGGTCCGCCGAGTTCTGCGCGAGCGGATCGTGGAGGACTACAACCAGGCGCTTCTGCGCGAGGCGCGGATGCTGCGGCCGGATCTGCTGTTCGTCTTCAAGGGCGCGCTGGTCAAGGCCGAAACCCTGCGGGCAGTCCGCGACATGGGCACGATCTGCATCCAGTTTTACCCCGACACCGGATTTCGCGCCCAGTCTCCCCAACTTTGGGACGCGATCCCCGAATATGATTGGTTCTTTTCGACTAAGCTTGACCACGTCGAGGGACTGCGCGCCAGCCACGGCTACCACCGGGTGAGCTTCCTACCCCACGGCTTCGACCCAGAGACCCACAGGCCGATCGAAGCCTCGGCGCGTGATATCGCCGACTACGGCTGCGATGTCTCCTTCATCGGCAGCATCTCGAAAAAGAAGCGTGCCGCGATGGAGGAACTACTGCAGCGCGCTGGTGAACTCGACATCGCAATCTGGGGGCCCCCGACATGGCGCGAGCAGGGCGGTGCCGTGGCGCAAGCCTACCGTGGCTCTCCGGTCTTAGGTTTAGAGTACGCCAAGGCGATCAGCCTGTCAAAAATCAACCTCGGCCTTATGTTCGAAGGTAGCAGTGATGGCGCCAGACCCGACGTGTTGACGGCGCGGACCTTCGAGATCCCCGGAGCCGGCGGCTTCATGCTGCACGAGCGCACCGACGAGGCGGCAGAGCACTTCGAGGACTGCACAGAATGTGTGTTGTTCTCGGATCACGACGAGATGATCGACAAGATTCATTACTACCTCGCCCATGATGACGAACGCCGCGCCATCGCCGCGGCTGGACGCCAGCGCTGTCTTGACTCGGGCTATTCAACGGATGATCGGGCGCGCGTGATCATTGCCAAATTCCACGAATTGCGCACGCAAGACTCGAATAGCGGAGCAGACAGATGAGCGACAAGACAGATCTTTATATGCATTATCAGGACTGGAAGTCTTGGGGTGAGATGTTTGACTACTCGCCCGACCACGCGGGATATTTTGCGGCGGAACTGGCAGACATAAAGATCAGTGGAGCAGATGTTCTGGAAATAGGTTTTGGCGCGGGCAGCTGCGTTGCCTGGATGGAGGAACGCGGCGCCCGGGTAAGCGTGACCGAGATTAGCGATCGCTCCTGTTCTGCCGCGCGGGCGCGCGGGTTGGACGTTTTGCCCTCGGACCTCCCCTCGGTGGCCGAGGCCCATGAGCGGCGGTTCGACACGATCCTTGCATTCGACGTCTTCGAACATCTCGATCTCGAGACCGTCGGGGCGTACCTTGATGCCTGCGCCACGATGCTGAAACCTGGGGGCAATCTGCTTTTGCGCTTTCCCAACGCGCAAAGCCCCTTCGGCCTCGCCCCCCAAGCAGGAGACCCGACCCATCGGTCGGAATTGTCGGCATCCGTCATCAGGCTTATGATCACGCGGCGGCCTTTCGATCTAACACGCTACGCAGGCAGCCATATCTATCGCGGTAAGCCATTTTCTCCGGTCTGGATCAAACGTAGCGCCAGGCGCCTGATGCAGAAGGCGATCAGCGGCCTGCTGCGCTTCGCCTATGCAAGCGGCATCCACTACGATCCAGTTGTGGTGATCGTGCTACAAAAATCCGACCCGGCATGACTCTAACGTTTTGAAAGTTCCCCCGCGTGTCGAACCCGATGCCTTCCCTGATGCAAAGGCTGCGCGCCAGCAGCCTGGTGCGCAGCACCCTTGCATTGCTGGCCACACGCGGCCTTTCGATCCTGATCGGGGTCGCTCTCTCAGTGCTGCTGGCGCGCTGGCTGGCCCCGGAGGCCTATGGCGCATACCTGTTCACACTAACCATCGCACAGTTCCTGGCCATGCCGATCCTAGCTGGTCTGCCGACGCTGGTGGTGCGCGAAGTGGCCACCACCCGCAGCAGTGGCGACGCCGAGGGCCTCGCAGGCATCCTGCGCTGGAGCGCGGGATTCATCCTGGCGACATTCCTTGTCGTGACTGGCCTGGCCGCCGCCTTTCTGCTGCTTTGGGAAGGAGGCGAAGGCACCATGTCGATCCATGTCCTTGCACTGCCGCTGGTTCTGGCGCTGGCCTTCCTGCGGATGGGCTCGGCCCTCGTGCAGGGTTACGAGCATCCTTTTTTTGGCAATCTCGGCGACGGACTGATCCGGCCGGCGCTCCTGCTCGGGCTGGTTTCCCTAGCAGCGGTAAGCGGGATCCTCAGCCCTGAGGCGGCGCTCTGGCTACATGTGTCCTCGGCCACGGCCACGGCGGGCTTAGTCTTCGGCTATTGGCTGTTGGTCTGTCGGGAGCGGGTTGCCGTGCAGCGATCGCGCCCCCGGTACGAGACCCGCAAGTGGCTGAGCAGCCTAGTGCCGCTTGCTCTGATCACCGCGGCAAGTCTACTCAACAGTCGCCTGGACATCCTCATGGTCGGCCTTCTGACGGCGGCAGAGGACGTTGCCCATTACGGCATCGCGATGCAAATCGTCGGAATCGTTATGCTGGGACGGACCATCGTCAACTCTATTGTCGCTCCCAAGATTGCGCGTCTTTACGGACAGAATGATCATACCGGGCTGCGCCGCATGATCACCAGTGCCGCCCGTATTTCAACCGCAACAGCCCTTGTACTCTTTCTTGTTATCCTTCTATTTGGAGATCAGATCATCGCAGCGCTTTTGGGGGAGGACTATGCGGCTGTCTGGCCAATCGCTCTGATCCTGTGTGGCGGCAGTCTTGTCAGCAGTGCGATGGGCCCAGTCGGCAATCTCCTGAACATGACAGGGCACGAACGGACAACTGCCCGGTTCGTGTGGCTTTCTGCCTTGGTCAACGGCCTCATGAACTTGCTTCTGGTGCAGTTGTATGGCGCGTTAGGTGCCGCAATCGCGACGGCCTTAACCCAAGTCCTGTACCATTTCATCCTTGTTTTTTGGATTTCGACGCGGTTGAAAATCGACACCACAATCATTGGACGTAACCTTTTAGAACCATAAGATATTATTTTCTTCTTGGCCCATTTTTTCCAGAGAGCTGCACCTCCCTGCTTGCCTCGAGAGCATTTCCAAACGCCCTTTAAACGGAACACAGTTGTGAAGCATCCCGTCTCGACCCAGAATTGAGTAGCGCCATGAGCCAGCTTCCGTCCACACCGCCCCCCAAAAAGGAACTGCTGCGCGTTTCCAGAAACTATCTCAATACGCTCTACGCGCTGGTCCCTCTTCTCATGACGTACTGGCTGCTGCAGCCCGAGTGGCTGTCTCGGAATGTTGTCGACAGCCTCAACGCACTCCTGCCGATCTACTTTATGTCCGTGCTGTTATATCTGGCGTGGCGAACAATGCGCATCATGCCCGCCGCCATCTGGACGGGTCTGGTCTGGTACCCGGTCAACAGCGCCGTCTTTTACGGCCTCGGCCCGTTGGTCGAAATTTTCGGCAACGAGATCACCCGCGCGATCATGTCTTCGCATTACCTGAGCATCACCGAAGTCGAGCTGTTCCGCGCCCACAAGCTCAGCGTCACGGGCATTTTCATGGTCCTGCTGGGGCTGAACCTGCACATGATTGTCCGGCCCCGCGTCTGGATCTTGTCCGCGGCCCGACAAGCCGCGGGGCCGGTCTTCGATCCGATGAAACTGGGTATGGCCTTCCTTGTCCTGGGGGCCAGCTTCAAATATTTGCTATTGAAACCGGCACAATGGGGGATGCTCGACCTCACGGTTGCAGGCGTCCTTACAGCTGTGGGCAACCTGACAGATCTGGGTTTCGCCGTCATCGCTTACTGCGCCGGTCGCGGGAATCGTCTCGGAAAGATTCTGATCTGGGCGGGACTGCCACTACATGTTTTCATCTCCCTGCTGGCCCTCAGCAAATTGGAGGTTATCCTCGCCGTTCTTCTTCCGAGCATCGGCTATTTTCTCGGAAGCCGCCGCACGGGCAAGCTGATCCGACACCTGATCCTGATTGCAATCATTTATGCGGTCTTGCAGCCTTGGGTCCACCACGGGCGCACCGTCATCGCCGAACGCAACGGAGGAAACATTAACCTGGCCGGATACGGCGAGCGGATGGAAATCCTTGGTGGATATCTACTCTCCGGGTCGGAGCGTGAAATAGAGGGGGCGGGCGAAGAGCGCCAGGGCTGGTGGACACGGCTGAATTTCTCGGGCTCCCAGGCCCAAGCCATGAACCTTTATGACCGGGGCTTCAGCAACCAGACGCTGCACACGGCCTGGATGTATTTTATACCTAGGGCAATCTGGCCGGAGAAGCCAATTCTCTATGGTCCGGGCCTCAACTTTTACCGACTCTTAAGCGGGAACGATCAGGGCCAGAGTTTCTTAGGCTTGTCGATCTATGGCGACCTTTATTGGCAATTCGGATGGACCGGTGTGATCATCGGCTGTTTCCTGTTCGGTTGGCTACTGGGAATCACAGCGTCGCGCGCGCTTCGGGCGGTCCGGGCGCAGGAATTTGTAATGTTGCCCTTCATCATGATGGCCCTGCAGCTGGCAAGCGCGTCCCCCAACAAATTTGTCATCAACGGCGTCATCGGGCCGCTGCCCATCATGATCTTCTACTACCTGGTGCTGTCGAGCCTGCTCCGTGTCCTGCGCAAACGCTCTCATAAATCACAACCCATCTACTACGACCGGAAGTTCGAAGCGTAACCGTCACAGCTGGTAGCCCAGAGTGTTCCTGCTCCAAAAAGTCGACTGCAACTGTATTTCTCAGACGGGCTAATGGACCATTTCTGGCGAGATTCGCAGAGAGTGTTAACGATTGTGACGAGCTTTCGTGCAACGGCAGTGATGACCACATTGTGCGGTTTTCCGGCCGCGCGAAGGCAGTGTGCAAAAGCCTTCAGGACCGGGTTGTGGTGGCTGGCGACGAGGGCGGCCTGGAATATGACATGTCGCCGCGGACGTCGCCGGCCATTGATCGCGCGCTTGCCGCGCATGGCGCCGCTGTCATTTACAAACGGTGCAAGTGGGCCGGCGATTAAACGCTGGCCCATGGAAATAGTTGCTTATATTCAAGCTTAGACGCGGAAGTCCTTCATGGCGATGATTCATCCCCTCATGCTCTGCGGCGGCTCTGGCCGCTGTCGCGCAAGAGCTATCCAAAGCAGTTCACCAAGCTGACCGGTGAAGAAAGCCTCTTTCAGGCTTCGGCCCTGCGGCTGTTGGGGCCGGGCTTCGCCGCACCGTTGGTCATTACCGGGGCCGATTATCGGTTCATCGTGACCGAACAGCTGGCCGGCATCGAAATCGTCGCTGCCGCGACCCTGATCGAGCCTGCCGGGCGTAACACAGCACCCGCGATCCTTGCCGGGGCGCTGGAACTGCAGGCCCGCGCGCCCGGCGCGCTCATGTTGGTGGCACCGTCAAACCACGTCATTCCGGACGCGGATACGTTCCGGGCCACCGTGCAGGCGGCCATCCCGGCGGCAGAGGCTGGACAGCTGGTCATATTCGGTATCCGCCCCGACCGGGCCGAGACAGGCTATGGCTGGCTTGCGCTCAGCGAAAAGCCGGATGCAGAGTGCATCCCCGTGGCGCAGCCGCTCAAGAGCTTCGTCGAAAAGCCTGACGCCACCACTGCGCAAGATATGCTCGACGGGGGCATGCACCTCTGGAACGCGGGCATTTTCCTGTTTTCAACGGAGGCCATCCTCGCTGCTTTCGAGGCATATCAGCCCGAGATGCTCCGCCTTGTCAGGGAGGCGGTCGAGGCCGCAGAGAAAGACCTTGGGTTCCTGCGCCTGGCGCCGGGGCCCTGGGCGGACTGCGATGACATCTCGGTGGATTACGCGGTGATGGAAAAGGCCGACAATCTGACGGTCGTGCCCTATGGCGGCGCATGGTCGGATCTGGGCGGTTGGGATGCGGTCTGGCGCGAAAGCGGCCCGGACGAGAGCGGCGTTGTCACCTCTGGCCCGGCCACGGCCATTGACTGCCGGGACAGCCTGCTGCGGGCCGAAGAGGGTCAGCAGGCTGTTGTTGGCATTGGCCTCAGCGACGTGATCGTGGTGGCCATGCCGGATGCCGTGCTCGTGGCCCACAAGGACCGTGCACAGGATGTAAAGCTGGCCGTCGCCTCCCTAAAGACGCAAGCTGCTGCCCAGGCGGAAACGTTGCCGCGCGACTACCGCCCCTGGGGCTGGTACGAAAGCCTGGTCGTGGGCGGCCGTTTCCAGGTCAAACGCATCCACGTGCACCCGGGAGCGGCGCTCTCTTTGCAAAGCCATCATCACCGCTCGGAACACTGGATCGTTGTCGAGGGCACGGCCAAGGTTACCGTCGATGACGAGGTCAGGCTCATCAGCGAAAATCAGTCCGTCTACATCCCGCTCGGAGCCGTGCATCGCATGGAGAACCCCGGAAAGGTGCCAATGGTCCTGATCGAAGTTCAGACCGGCAGCTATCTGGGTGAGGACGACATCATCCGCTACGAGGACGTCTATGCCCGCGACTGAGCTGGGCTGCTTCAAGGCCTATGACATCCGAGGTCGTCTCGGGCCGGAGCTGAACGAGGAGATCGCCTATCGGTTCGGCGCGTCTTTCGCCAAACCGGTCTGCACTGTGCGCCAGAACGCGCCATGCGTGAGGATTCGTGGGCGAAAGATGCAGCAGCGGGCGCAGCCGATTTGCCCGCCTTGATGCGCTTGCGGGCAGGAACGCGCCCGCCCGAAGGCAGGCGCGAAGGGGGCAGGCGGTGCCGGCCCTTCAGATGACGAGGGTCAGCTTCTCGCTGGCCCGCGTGATCGCCGTGTAGAGCCAGGCCTGTGCATTTTCCCGGAAGACCTCGCTTTCATCGAAGATCAAGACATTGTCCCACTGGCTGCCCTGCGCCTTGTGAACGGTCATCGCGTATCCGTATCCGAACTCGTGGGACTCGCGCCGCACCTCCCAGTCGAGGCTGTTCTGCTCATTCGTGAAGAACTTGCGGTGAACGCTGATCTCGACATCTTCCGCGTCTTCGAAACTGTCACGCTTGACCATCATCGAAACGAACTCGGAACTGCTCGCGTATTCCGGCTCGCTGGTGACACGGACGGTTTCGCCGTTGAACAGGTCGATATCGTAGTTGTTCTTCAAGCACAGGAGGCGATCACCGAGCCCGGGCAGATCGCTCGTGTATCCAAGTTCGCGGCGGATCTGGCGATTGAGCTCGCCGACCAGCTCGTTGCACCCCGCCAGCACCTGGTCAGCCGCGATGATGTCCGCCATGTCACACTCGTCGATCGTAATGACACGACAGGCACCGTGGTCGCCCGGTTCGGGCATCCGTCCCTTGCGAACCTCGGTGGCCAGGCGCAGGATCGGGCTTTCAAGCGCCTGGCGATGAATCTTGGTGAGCATCACGTCCGGCCTGGTTTCCGTGAAATACCCCGCGCCATTGACCGGCGGCAACTGGGCCGGGTCTCCGAGCACCAGGATGGGAGTTCCGAAGGACATCAGATCCCGGGCGAGGTCCGCGTTGACCATGGAGCACTCGTCCAGGATGATCAGCGCGGCATCGGCGGCCGGGCTGCGGGGGTTGAGGCTATGGGTGACGCGACCGTCGGGCATCGTCCTCGGCCTATAGATCAGCCGATGGATGGTGCGCGCACCGACACAGCCATTCTTCTGCATCACCGATGCAGCCTTGCCGCTGAACGCGGCATAGTGCACGTCACCCTCGACACCATCGGCGATGTGCTTTGCAAGGGTGGTCTTACCGGTGCCGGCATAGCCGAAGAGCCGGAAGATGGGGTCCTCCTCGGTGTCGTACTTGAGCCAGTCTGCGACGGCATACAGCGCCTTGGCCTGCTCTGATGAAAATTTGTGGGACATGTCAGTTCTCCTTTCAAAGTTGAGTGCTGTCCGCCGAGTTCTCTCGACGGTGTGCGTTGATTGATGTGAATTGAAGACGGCGGCGTCTGTTATGACTGCCGTCGGCCGCGTGCAGCTGACGGGTGAAGTGTCTGTAGCTGGCGAAGGTGATCGTTGGTCGTGTTGGCAGTATTGGGCATATCTTCTCCGTTCCCGGATTCCGGGTTGTCTTTTGTGAATTTCAGTGTCTGCGCGCAGGCGATCAGACCACGTGGGTCTCTTCGTCACCCGCATCCCAGCGGCCATTGGTCCAGAAGCCGAGCTGCATTGCGGTATTGCGCAACCGGCGGACGCGGCGCCGCGCGTTTTCGAGCATCCGCGCTCGCGACTTGCCCGGCGGTGCGACGTAGACTCCGGTCCGCAGGCCCTCGATCTCGAGGAGCAATTCCGTGGCGCGTTTCTCGAGGCGGCGCGCCTGCTCGTCCCGCGGCAGGCGCAACAACCGTGTCACCGGCGGGAATGGCGGCAGCATCCTGGGGTAAAGAGGTGCCTGAGGATGCGCCCGGTGCCTTTCATGGGGCTCAGGCGTCCGCGACCCTCTCTTGTCCCGGATACGCGCGACCAGGTCCGCGAGCCGCGGATCTATATTACGGCCTGCATCCGTGCGGCGCCCGGCATGGGGTGCGATACCGGTCTCGGTGTTGTGGCCATGCTCGGGAGACATGGCAGTTGATCCGCCGCGGCGGGTAGGTGTATGCTTCATAGCAGAATCCCTTTCTCAGCAAGTTTGGGGCTTCGATGGGCGCAGTGGAGGCGGCTACCTCTGCTGCGCCGTTTTTTTCGTGGTGTCGTGGTTTGTGTTCTGGTGATCCTCCTTTCGTTACGCCCGTGTCGCTTTCCACCCGGAGATGCCCCGGAGATCGCGCGGACGACCTCCGCAGGAAAAGCCCGGGGTCTACACCTCGGTGATCTTCCACTGTGGCAGGTCTCGTCGGACATGCTTGTCGAGCTGATCGAGCATCTTGCTGAGCCTGACGGCCTCCCGGATCGCGGCTGAACGATCCATCGTGCCGGGCTGCTCGAGCTCGGACAGCCGTGACCGGAGTTCCTCGCGCTTGTAGCGGTTGACCGCTTCCGCAAGCAGCAGTGTCGCATCTATCAGCAGGCCGATCGTCGCTTCCGCGCGCCCCAGCGCGCCTTTCGCATCACCGAAGAGATCGACATTGCCGAACGCCTCCCGGTCGATGACAAACTCCTCGGGATCGCGTTCGTCATCGAACGGAGGCAGCTCGAAGCCCGCCATCGACGTATACTGGAAGAGGTCGTCCAGGGCCCCCGTGCGCTCCGACCAGTCCGAGAACGGTGTCAGGTATAGGTCCGCGGCGGAATCGCCGCCATGATGCCGTTTCGCTTCCGCCTCGCGTTTTTCACGCTCGCGCTGGCGGCGTTTTCTTTCGGCAGGTGACAAGGCCATCCTGTGAACTCCCTGATTCAATAACGTGACCGCAACTTAGTCACAGTTACGGTCACTGTCAATACCCGATCTTGCACTGCGCTGGTTTCCGAGAGTCCCGAAGCCTATCCTTCGGGGTCAGCACGGCACGCACGCTGCGTCCGTGGATCGACTGGCGCCTGCATGTCCGGTCGCTGCTTGCGCCGCCCCGCGCACCACAAGGCACAGACAGATTGCCTCTGTGCGCCGCTGAGAGAGCCACAGACTGCGATGGAGCGATCTTTGGTTGGAGAGAGGATTCGCCGAGCGCGTTGTGCGCTCACAGATGCCGCTGTTCGCCGTGAGGGCGGAAGTCCCGCGCCGGGGCCGGCTCTTCGCGGTGCCCGTGGTGTCTCTGCGCGATCAGGATGACCGCGGCCGTCGGATTCGAGCTTCGGCGACCGGACGACGATCACCCTTCGCTCACGCCGATGAGGTGCCTCGCATCGACAGATGATCGAGGATGCGGTCCAGGTCACCAAGGGTGTTGATCCGGAAACAGACCAGGTCGGCATCAGAGAGTTGATTCATAACCTTCAGTGCCGAATGGCGCCCGTATTGCCGCTTACCATTCGCGCCCCGAGTCGCAAAAACCGCGGAAGACGGAGCATGGCGAAATTCCAGTGATCCTTCGGCGACAAGGTGGTCCACGAACCATTCGGCGACCCAAAGGTTGGGGGCCGAACGTGGTCCTTTCTCAAACATCAGCTCGACGGCACCTGCCGTCCGTCCATGCAGCACGTATCGCGCCGCGAGCTTTCCTTGGTGTCCGCACGGGTGTTCCTCGGCGCGTTCATCAAGCCGTGCCAGACAAGCCTGTCTCAGTTCGTCGCGCGTCATTCAACCGTCTCCTGATGAGTTTTCGCTGACAGTTTTTCCCGAATGAGGCGCTCCCTGTCCTGCACGAATTCGGGAGGCCGAGCCACCGTCCAGAGGTCAGGCTTGTCGGAGATCAATTGTCGCTACCTGTAGGCATCACTCCGACCGGTGATCCGGGCTTCGAACGAGATCGCCCCCTTCTCAAGGTTCTCCTGAGCCGGGAGAAGCTGAAGATTGCCGAGGCGCATGGTGCACATGTTTCCCGTTCGCTCTGCTGTCCCCCTGATCAAAACACGGCCGTGCCGATCGACGCAAGCAGACCGAACAATCGGACAGGGAACCAAGCTTGCCCATTCCGAGCTCGCGCTCTTGACGATCCGGGAAAGCCTTGCGCTGCACCTCACCCGGTCGGCATCACCGTCAGCTCCGGCACGTTCGCACGCTCCGGCTGCTGCAGCGCGAACATCACCGCCTGTGCCACATCCTCGGCTTTCAGCTTGTCCGGCTTGGGCTCTGAAAAGAAAGGCGTGTCCACCATGCCGGGCGCGATGACGGTGCATGGACATGAGACTCATCGAGATCACGGTCACGTTCCAAAATGTCGCGCTCGCCGTCATGGGCTTCGAACACAATAATACACGCCGGCTGCTCGAACTCGGCCGTACGCGCTAGGCGGCGTCTGCATTTAGCTGATCCAAGCCATTGCGCATGCGAGATCAACGAAGGCTTTGAATGAGCTGACGGATTTCTCGCAACGCAATGCGATCCTGCGGAAGCGTTTGATCTTATTGA
>NZ_QNGB01000035.1 GCF_003298505.1 Roseovarius sp. TE539 | reverse complement strand
ACCAGAAAAAGCAAAGCCCACAGACGAGCCTGCTATATGGGGGGCGCTCGCCTGTGGGCTTTGCTACCCCCCAGGTGGGTCATTTTTAAATGATCACGATGGGTCAGTTTTGAATGCAGATTGACAGAATCGTGAGCAACTCGATTTCGGATGGCATTCGCGTGCCTTACCAGATCCGATGCGTTCTGGAGATCTGAGAATGAATGCGCTGAGAAATAAAAGTCTGCGACCTTGCGAACCCATTTTGGATCCGAAACCTTCAAGTACGACTTGTCTGGTTTATAATCCGGGTCGAGAGAGAGAAGTTCGTAGGCGTGTTGGATGGTATCCGCTTTCCCCGCCTTGAGTGTTGGCTTGTAACCGTTGTTTGTCCTCGCGCCTGTCAGAAACCTGACGAGCGAGCGTTCAATGAACTCCTCCCAGCTTGCCACCATGCCCATAAATGCAAGCTCAACGACCTGGCCGACGTACTTTGGATGTATTCCGGGGTTGTTTGATGGGCGCACTTTGGTTGGCAATGCTTGCATAGCAGCGACCAGTGAAGTGGCTGAGGCGATTTCTGAAAGAAACGCATCTCGGACGTGATCAACCTTGGCAGGACGGCCGCTTGGCACCTGAACCTCTCCTTCTTGTCCGCCATTTCAGACTTTGTAGCGCCAGTAGGTCTAGCCCTTTCTGGATTCTCGCAGAGTAGCGATCAATGCCCACCCCACGCGAAGCCGTTCTCGCCGCGCTGCATGCGCGGCTCTCGACGCTGCCCGCGACCGCGCTCCGCGGCGACGTCCTGCCCGAGCGCGTGCCGGCCGAGGGCCTGCTGATCCTGCGCGACGGCGAGCCGGGGGAGCCGGAGGTGACGCTCTCACCACTCGCTTACCACTACCAGCACCGCGCCGAGATCGAGGCGGTCGTTCAGGGCACCGAGCGTGACGCGGCCTTCGACACGCTCTGCGCGAGCATTGGAACGGCGCTCGCCGCCGACCGGACGCTGGGCGGGCTCTGCGACTGGGTCGAGGCGGAAGCACCGCGGCCTGTGGACCTGCCGGTCGAGGGCGCGGCGAGCCTGAAGGCGGCCGTCATCCCCGTCGTCCTGCACTACACGACCGCCGACCCGCTGAGCTGAGCGCCGCGCACACGACACCGGGGCACCCCCCTAACCCGACCACTGACCCACCGGCCCGCGGACCCGCTCCGCGGGCCGTTCCTTTTTGCGACAGGAGACCACCATGGCACGATCCCTTGGGGCGCGGGCGCGGCTGGCGCTCGGCTTCGAGACCACCTACGGCACGCCACCCGCCAGCGGCTTCATCCGCATGCCGTTCGCGCCGGGGCTGACCGTCGCTGCCGAACAGCCGCTGCTCGACTCCGAGCTGCTGGGTTACGGCCGCGATCCTCTGGCCCCGGTCAAGGACGCGATCACGGCAGACGGCGACGTGGTGGTCCCGATCGACGCGGAGGCCTGGGGCCACTGGCTGAAGGCGGCCTTCGGGGCGCCCACGACCAGCGGCACCGGGCTCTACACCCACGAGTTCCAGTCCGGTGCCTGGGACCTGCCGAGCTTCGCGCTGGAAAAGGGCCTGCCGGAGGTGCCGCATTACGCGATGTATCCCGGCTGCCGGGTCAACCAGCTGCAATGGTCGATGGAGCGCTCGGGCCTCGTGACCGCGACCGTGGGCGTGATCGCGCAGGGCGAGGACAAGAGCGCCACCAGCCAGGCAGGCACGCTGACCGAGCCCGCGCTCAGGCGCTTCGGCAGCTTCCAGGGAGGCGTCCAGCGCAACGGCGCCGCGCTCGGCAATCTCGTCTCGGCCGAGATCACCTACGCCAACAACCTCGACCGGGTGGAGACGATCCGCGCCGACGGCAAGATCGCCGGCGTGGAGCCCGGCATCGCCGCGCTCACCGGCAACGTGGTGGTCCGCTTCGCCGACGAGACGCTGCTGCAACAGGCCATCGACGGCGATCCGTGCGAGCTGGTGTTCGGCTACGCGCTGTCCTCGGGCGAGAGCTTCACGCTGACCGCGCATGCCGTCTACCTGCCGCGCCCCCGCATCGGGATCGACGGGCCGCAGGGCATCCAGGCGACCTTCGACTGGCAGGCGGCGCGCGATCCCGGCACCGGCCGCATGGCCACCGCAACCCTCATCAACGACGTGGACCAGTATTGATGCTCCGACTCGACATGACCCGCAAACCCGCCTGGCACGACATGCCCGGTGGCGTGCGCCTGAAGCTCCTGCCGATCACCACCGCGCTGATGGCCGAGGCGCGCCGCGACCCGGACGTGGTCGCCGCGCTGGAGAGCGTGCCGGCTCAGGCCGACGCCGCGGAGACCGACCCCGCCGCGGCGCGTGCCACCGACGAGGCGGTGGCGATCCCCTTCGCGGTGGCGCTGGCGCGGCTGGCGATCGTCGAGTGGGAGGGCGTGGGCGACGCGAAGGGCGCGCCCGTGGACCCCGGGCCCGAGACCATCCCGGCGCTGATGGACATCTGGCCGATCTTCGAGGCGTTCCAGACCCGCTACGTCCAGAAGGGGCTGCTGCTGGAGCAGGAAAAAAAACGCCTCTGCGCCCTCGCAGCCTGGGTCTGGGGCGGGGGCGCGGACTACTGCCGGGCCTGCGACGGGCCGTGCCCGGACTGCCCGCAAACGCAAGAGCGGCCGCTGACGCTCGAGGGCCGGCAGGTGCGGGATCTGGTGCAGGCTGCGGGCGGCCAGCTGCGGCTGGCGCCGATGGGCGGGGTGATCGGCTTCGACATGACCGCGCTGCTCGCCATGGCGCGCGCCTGCGGCATCGATTCGGCCGCCGCCGCCGAGCTCCTCCCGCATGTCGAGGCGGTGGTGGTGGAGACGCTGGCCAGACAGGCCCGGTCAGGCGGCGGCGACGGGGGTGATGTCTGAGACGTCGACCGTGTCGCGCGCGCGCGCGAGGTCCCAGGCGCGCTGCAGGTTCATCCAGTATTCGGGCGTCGTGCCGAACGCCTTGGCGAGGCGCATGGCGGTGTCGGCGGTCATGGAGGTTTCCTCGCGCACCAGCCGCTCGATCCGCGTGCGCGGCACGTGCAGGCGCCGGGCCAGCGCGATCGGGCTCAGCCCGAGCGGGTCGAGGTAGAGCTCCCTGAGAACCTCGCCGGGGTGCGAGGGGGACTTCATCAGTGTCATGGCGCGCCCTTTCGATGCCCGTTCAATGGTAGTCGACGATCTCGACGTCGGCCGGTCCCTGATCGGTCCACACGAAGCAGATGCGCCACTGGTCGTTGATGCGCACCGAATGCTGCCCGGCCCGGTCGCCCTTGAGCTCCTCGAGATGGTTGCCCGGCGGAAACCGGAGATCCTCGAGGACCACGGCGGCGTCGAGTGCCGAGAGCATCGCCCGCGTCCGCTTGACCAGATCGGCCGGGAAGCCCTTGCCGAACCGGCCTTCCACCGCGTTCGCCGCGCGCTTGCCCTTCGTGCTGACGATCATGGGGGCATGTATCACGGCGTGATACATTCTGCAAGGGGCGCGCGGCGGCGCGCTTTACCGATCCTTCCGATACCGGAGGCAGTCACATGGCCGAAAAACGCGTCTCTGTCCGCCTGTCGGCGACGGGCGGGCGGCAGGTCAAGGATGCGCTGCGCGGTGTGGGCGAGGCCGGGCAGCAGGGCTTCCGGCGCCTCTCGCGCGAGATGGAGGCGGCGAACCGCCGGCTCGCCCGCTTCGCGCGGCAGGCGACGCGGATCGCCCGGGTCGTCGGCGCGGCGGCTGCGGCGGCCGGCGCGGCGCTGATCCGCTCGGGGCTTCAGACCATCGATGCGCAGGCCAAGCTCGCGCAGTCGCTCGCCACGACCACGGCGAGCGTACAGGTGCTCGCCCGGGCGGCGGACCTGTCGGGCAATTCCTTCCGCGAGCTCGAGGCCGGCTCGGCGCGCCTGACCCGGCGCCTGTCGCTCTTTGCCGCCGACGGGAGCGGGCCCGCGGCCGACGCGATCCGGCGGCTGGGGCTCAACGCGGCGGAGCTGCTGGCGCTGCCGCTCGACCAGCGCATCGCGCGGGTCACCGAGGCGATCCGGCAGAACGCGGCCTCCGAGCAGGCGGCGCTCTTCTCGCAGCTCTTCGGCGACCGCGCCTTCGTGGCCTTCCAGCGGCTCGACCCCGCCCAGCTGCGCCAGGCGAATGACGAGCTGCGCCGGTTCGGCGTGCTGGTCAGAGACGCGGACGCGGACCGGATCGAGGAGACGAACGATGCGATCTCAAGGCTCGGACTGCTCTGGCGCGGGCTGTCGAACCAGCTGGCCGTCGCCGCCGCGCCGGCCCTGCAGAGCGCGGCCGAAGGGCTGGCCCGGCTGGGCGAAGTGGGCGGGCCGATCCAGCGGGTCTTCACCGGCATCTCGGACGCGCTCGTCCTGCTGATCGACAATGTCGGACGGGTGGCCAGCACGGCGGCCGCCTTCGCGGGGTTCCTCGCCGGGCGCTGGGTCGCCAGAATGGCCGCGGCGACGCTCTCCGTCCGCGGGCTCGCCACGGCACTGGTGGTCCTGCGCGGGGCGCTGATCCGCACCGGCATCGGGGCGCTCATCGTCGGCGCGGGCGAGCTGATCTACCAGTTCACGCGCCTGGTGGCAGCGACGGGCGGCATCGGCGCGGCGCTCGGCCTGCTGAAGGACGTGGCGGCGGAAGCCTGGGACCGGATCGCGCTGCGCGCCGGTGCCGCCTGGGCGCGGGTGGAGGCCGGCTGGGCCGCGGCGCAGGCCAGCATCTACGAGGGTCTGCAGGGCGCGACGGAGGCCGTGGTCGGCTGGGGCAACAGCACCGTCGCGACCTTCGCCGGAGCGTTTGAGGCGGTGAAGGCGACCTGGGGCGCGCTGCCGGAGGCCATCGGGGACTTTGCCTTCCAGGCGGCGAATGCCCTGATCGACGGCGTCGAGTCGATGATCAACGGCGTGGTCGACCGGATCAACCGCTTCATCACCCGGCTGAACGCGGCACTGTCCAATCTGCCCGAGTGGGCGACCGGCGAGGGCGGCCTCTCCATCGGCCGGCTGGACCCGGTCGAGCTGGGCGGGGTCGAGAACCCCTTCGCCGGCGCCGCGTCGGCGGTTGGCGATGCCGCCGGAGAGGCTTTCCGCGCCGCCATGGGCCGCGCTCACGTCGAGGCGCCGGATCTCTTCGGCGGGATGGCCGCGGATGCGCGGGGCCGCGCTGCGGGCTACGCCGAGGCGGCCGGCATGCTCACGGAGGCCGCCGCGCGCCCGATGACCGCGTGGCGGGCACTGAAGGACGTCGTGGCGGCCACGGACTCGGCCGACCGGTTCGAGGAGGCGCTCGGCGCCGCCGGACAGGCCGCCACCGAGGCGGGCGCCGCGGCCGGGGCGGCCGCCGCCGCCGCCGCGCCAAGCACCGAGCGGGCCGTAACCGGCTGGCAGGCGGTCACGGCGGCCCTGTCGGACTATGCCACCAAGGCCCGCAGCATCGGCGGCGATATCGGCCAGAGCCTCGTCGGCGCCTTCCGGTCGGCGGAGAACGCCGTGGCCCGGTTCGTCAAGACCGGCAAGCTCGACTTTCGCGATCTGGTCACCTCGCTGCTGGCGGACCTCGCCAAGCTCGCCGCGCGGCGCTTCATCCTCGGGCCGATCGCGGGTGCGCTGTCCGGCGCGCTTGGAGGGCTCGGCGGCAAGGCGGGCGGGATCTTCGCGGACGTCCTGCACGCCGGCGGCCGGGTCGGCGCCGCCGGTCCCGCGCGCAGGGTCCCGGCGATGGCTTTTGCAGACGCGCCGCGCATGCATTCCGGCGGCATGGCCGGGCTCAAACCGGACGAGGTCCCCGCCATCCTTCAGCGCGGCGAGCGGGTGCTCTCCCGCCGGGAGACCCGCGCGTATGACGGCGCGCGCGGGGAGCGTGACGCCGCCCCGATCGTCAATGTCACCATCCAGACCCGCGATGCGGAGAGCTTCCGGCAATCGCGCACGCAGGTGGCATCTGACATCGCCCGCGCCGTCGCCATGGGCCGCCGCGGCATGTGACGCGGCCGAACTGCTGCCCGAGACCCTGCAAAAGGACAAAACCAAGCATGACCTTTCACGAGACGCGCTTTCCCGACGCGATCAGCCGCGGGGCGCGCGGTGGCCCCGAGCGGCGCACGCAGGTGGTCGCGCTGGCCTCTGGCCACGAGGAGCGCAACGCCTCCTGGGCCGCATCCCGCCGGCGCTATGATGTCAGCTACGGCATTCGCCGCGTGGACGACCTGCACGCCATCGTCGCTTTCTTCGAGGCCCGGCTGGGCCGGCTCTACGGGTTCCGGTTCAAGGACTGGGCCGATTACAAGTCCGGCCCGCCCTCGCGCCCCGTCTCCGAGATTGACCAGCGGATCGGCACGGGCGACGGCACCACCACCAGCTTTGCCCTGATCAAGACCTATGGCGACGCCCCGCACGGCTATGCGCGGCGCATCGCCAAGCCCGTGGCCGGCACCACCCGCATCGCGCTCGACGGGGCCGAGCAATTCACCGGCTGGCAGGTCGATCCCACCACCGGGATCGTCAGCTTCGAGACCGCACCCGAGCCCGGCCTCGTCCTCACCGCGGGCTTTGCCTTCGACGTCCCCGTGCGCTTCGACAGCGATCTGATGGACGTGACCCTCGATATCGAACGGCTGGGCTCGATCACCTCGATCCCGCTCGTGGAACTGCGCCCGGAGTAAGCCTGCATGCAGACCTATACTGCCCTCGAACATCGCCCCGGCGACACGCCCACGCTCTACGCGCTCGACGGCGGCACCGTCGCCGTCGGCGCCGACGGCAAGATCGCCCGGCTGACCGGGCTGCAGAAGCTGGTCGGGCTGACGCCGGTGCCGCTCGAGCCCGGGATCGACCATGTGCTGCGCGCGGCCTGGCGGCGCGTGATCGACAGCCCCGACCCGGCCTCCGATGCGGTCACCATCGGCGTGATCTGGCTCGATGCCGACAAGGCCGTGCTGTCGCAGACCGTGGCGCATACCGATCCTGCCCCGCGCGTGGCCGATGGCCGCCGCACGATCGCCCTGCTGGTGGGCCTGGATGCGGCGGACGACGCGGCGCTCACGGCCCCGGCCGCGGCCCGCTACGCGCAGCCCTTCGTCGAGACCTTCGGGGCGGCGCACGCCACGGATGTCGAGATCTGTGCCCTCGAGCGGTCGACCCTGGCACTGGTCTCCCCGTCGCTTGCGAACGGGTATTCCGAAGAGCGCATATTCTACGTCGCGCAGGACGGCGACAACAGCCGCACCGGCGAAGGCCGTGACCGCGCCGTGCGCGACATCGAGGCGGCGCGCGACCTGGTGGCGGCGTCAGGCGATCCCGCGGCCATCTATGTCTATCCCGGCACCTACCAGACGCAGGGGCATATCGACGTTCCGGATCACTGCACGGGCGTCATTTCCGCCACGGCGGCGCGGGCCACGAAGATCGTCCCCGCGCCGGGCTACGAGGAGCGCAACGTGTTCCGGATGGGCAATGGCGGCTATGTCCAGGGCTTCAGCTTCGAGGGCGGCTGGCGCGTCGATGATCTCGACGATCCCACCGAGGGCTTCGCGATCTCCTTCCGCCCCGGCGCCGTCATCAACCGCACGGTCTACGCCCATAACATCGTGATGTACCGCACGGGCGATCCGGTGCTGATCCCGCCACCGCTCGACCGGGCCAACCAGAACCCGATGGTCGGACGCGGCGGCGGCGTGATCCTGGCCGACCGCGCCGTGGTCAGTCCCTACTCGGTCTTTCCGCAGATCATGGCCTGGGGCGCCACGCCCAGCAATCCCAACGGCATCGGCTACTGCGCCAGGAACGGCGCGTTCATCAACGCCATCAACGCCATCGCGATCTGGTCGCACAAGCAGTACATGGCGCTCGACGGCGGTCTCATCATTGCCTCCGGCTGTGCCTCTCAGGCCGGCGACTGGTCGCTCTGGTCCGAAGGCTACCGGACCCGGGTCGAGCCCTACAGCGCCGCCGACACCCTCATCGACAGCTACCCGACCGCCGCCGGGGCCATCGAGAGCAACGAGACCGCGATCACGGACGCCATGTGGGACCACCTCGTGGCGCAAGGCTATGTCGACGGGCTTTCGACCGGCTAGGCGCAAACCCTCGAGGAGAGCACCCGGCGGGATGCGGCCTTCCTGCTTCTGTCGCTGCGCTATGACCTGCAAGCCGGCCAGCAGCAGTCCACGCGGCTCTTCACCCGGGGCCTCTATGACTGGAACGGCGGTTTCGTGGGAAAGGCCGGCAGTCTGCCCTGGTTCACCATGGCCTGGCAGACGATCCGGGACGAGATCACCGCGCTCCTGGCCGCCGGTCCGCAGGCCATGGTGACGGCCCTGATCGATGACGTTCTGATCGCCACGACCAACGCATCGACCGCCCCCACGACGCGGATCCCCAGCGTCGTGAGCGCCCAGAACCACCAGTGGAACCAGACCCTGAGCGGGGTCAACGGGCGCGCCTTCTCGCGCCCCTCCCAGGAAGTTCCGCAAAGCATCGTCGAACGCAACCTCGGCCGCGTCGTCTATTCCGGCGTGGACGAGAACGGCAAGCAATACTTCACCGGCGGCGCGCTCGTGAACCCGCTCACCGGGCAGCTCGAAGGGCCGCCCATCGACCGCACCATCCTGCCGCGCGCCCGCCGCGCCGCCATGATTACCGGAGGCCAGCAATGAGACACACCGTCCGCCAGGCCGGGGCCGCCGTCCCCAGGCCCATCTTCGTCGAGGCCATCGGCACGGCCTGGCAAACGATCCTGGAGGCCCCGGACTTTTCCGTGCCCGATCCGCAGCGCAGGTTCGCGACCGACCGGGATCCGGCCGACACCGAGCGCCGCATACAGCCGGGCTTCGCCCTCATTGAGGCCCCGATCATGTTCCACAACGGGAGTCTGAACTCCGTGTCCGTGGAGATCAGCATCTTGCGGGAAGACGATGTGCGTGTCCTCCAGGCCGTGATCCGGATCACCGCAGGGGAGACATACCTGCACCCGTCCCCCGGGCAACGGCTCCTGAAGCTGGACACGAACTCCGCCGAGGGCGACCGGCTGCAGGTCAAGGCGTCCGAGGCGGGCGTGGTGTCCGTCACCAGCACGGGCTCCGAAGGGGCCGCCGAGCAGCATGAACCGGAGGCGGCGTGATGAGCCGGTTCCTCAATGGCGGCAACAGATATCTCGGCCCGCCCCAGTTCGTGGGACGCGGCAAGCCGATCCGGTCTCCTGTCGAACAAAGCCTCGATCCGGCGCTCTACGAGGGCGCGGTCGTCTACGCCACGGACGGGCAACTCTACTATTCCGACAGGACGGCCTGGCTGATCCCGACCGCGACGGTCCAGATCGGCAGACCGGCGGCGCTCCCGCCCACCGACAGCCAGGAGCAGACGCAGCTCCGCCTGACCCCGTTCTACAGCCCCCAGGGGCTCACCCAGACCGGGATCTATTTCGAGGTCGCAGCCTCCCCCGAGGGCTTCGACACGCCGCTGTTCACCAAGGATATCACCACGACCTCGGGCAACAGCTACCAGATCATCTACCCCGGCGACGGGCTGTCTCCCGGCCAGGCGTTCTGGTGGCGGGGCCTCTACAACGGCACCGAAGGCAGTCAGTCGCCGTTCTCTCTCCCGTATCGGCAGGTCTACCCGGAGCTGATCGACACCCCGGAGCCTGTCACCAACGACGGGGCGACCTCCGGCGCGGTCACGATCTCGGAGTTCCGCTCGCAGTTCGGGCTGAGCTACACCGAGACCGAGGTGCACTTCTGGCAGATCGGCGCCGACCCGGACACGGACACGGCCTTTGCCACGACCACCGGCATCGGCGGCGCGAGCGTCGGATTGCCCGAGGCCCTGGTCGAAGGCGCGAACTACCTCTGGCGCGCACGCTACGGCGGTCAAGCGGGGGCCGGCGCGCCCGTCGTCCACAGCGGATGGACCGAGACCCGCACGGTCAACAACGGGGCCGCCTCCATGTCCCTGGTTTTCGATGTCGATCTGGCCGTGAACAGGACCATCTCGCTCGGCCTCGGCGCGCTCGCAGGGTCCACGAACATCACGGTCGATTGGGGGGACGGCACGTCGGACGCCTACGCGACGGGTGGCGTTCGATCGCACAGCTATGGCGCAGGCGTGAGCGGGCAGGTCACGGTCGTCATCTCCGGCCAGATGGCCCAGTTCGGCGGCAACCACGACATCACCGGCCTCGTGCGGATGGACACCATCGGCTACCAGCTCGGGCTGACCTCGCTCGAAGAAGCCTTCCGCAACGTCACCCCCAACACGACCTACGTGAACCCGGCCCTGCCGCCGCAGGTCACCTCCCTGCGGGGGGCGTTCCGAGACGGCAACCCCGGCTTCAACGTGGGCTCTCTCGATACCTCGAACATCACCGACATGAGCGAGATGTTCCTGGACGCGCTCGACTTCAACGGGGACCTCTCGGGGCTCGACACGTCCTCCGTCACCACCATGGAGAGGATGTTCTACATGGATGCGCGGCTCGACAGCACTTCCTTCAACCAGCCCGTGGGGATGTGGGACGTCTCGAAGGTTCGCAATTTCCGCCGGATGTTCGCGATCGAGGGCTGGCAGGGGGTCTGTGTCTTCAACCAGGACCTCGGTGCATGGGACACGGGCTCCGCCACGGACATGAGTTTCATGTTCGCGGGCGAGAACGCCGCCTACGAGCACCGGTTCGACAACGGTGGCGCGGACGGCATCCGCAGCTGGAATGTCTCATCCGTCACCGACTTCGAGGGCATGTTCCAGCTCGCGGACCCGGACCCCAGCGTGAGCCGCCTGCACGACTTCAACCAGCCCCTGGACGGCTGGGATACCGCCTCCGCAACCTCCATGAAGGAGATGTTCAAGGGGTCGCGGTTCACGCGCGCGCTCGACGGCTGGGACGTGTCGAACGTGCAGGACTTTTCCGCGATGTTCAGCCTGTCGCTCTTCAATGCCAGCCTGGCGGGCTGGGATTTCTCGTCGGCGACCACCGTCGGGAACATGTTCTACCGCACGCCGTTCAACGCCGACACGACCGGATGGAGACTTCCCGCGGATGCCGCGCGCCTGATGCATCAGGCCAAGGCCTTCAACCACGCATCGGCCCTGACATGGAACACCTCCGGCGTGACCAGCATGGAGGCGCTCTTCTGGGGCGCCAACGACTTCAACCAGGACATCTCGGGCTGGGATGTCTCGACGGTCACGACCATGAAGGACATGTTCCGTGGCTTCACCTCGTTCAACCGCGACATTTCCGGCTGGGACGTCTCGACCGTCAGCACCTTCGACGGCATGTTCTACGATGCGCGGGGGTTCGGCTTCTCGCTCGGCGGTTGGCCCCTGTCGACGACCGGGGTCAGCATGTCCATGATCTGGGATACCACGCCCATTCACGGAGAGCCGTATTCGCGCACCCTGATCGGCTGGGCCAACACCGCATTCAGCCAGGACGGTCCCTTCAGCGTTCCGCTGACGGCGAACGACGGCGCGCCGACCTACACCGCCACGGTTCACGCGTCCGGCGGTCGCTTCCAGGACGCCGTATCGGCGCGGGCGTTTCTCGCGCGCTCCCGCCGGGTTCTGGTCGCCTCGGCGGGCACGGCAGACGCCGACGGCGAGTTTCTCTGGAACGGGGCCACGCAACAGTTCGAGAAGGCGAATGGCTGGCGCCTCATTGATACCGGCACCGCCTGGGAGCTGCACGACGCCACCGGCACGGTGCAGGCGACGGCGCAGGACGCGACCATGCCGGATCGGCCCTACAAGGTCGCCACATGGGACGGGGTGCTGGCCTCGGCCTCCGTCGATCTCGACGGCATGGGCTGGACGATCATCGACGGAGGGCTGGTCTGATGCACTTCACGGCGACGGACCCCACCTGGTGGATCGCGCATGGCGACGGCGTGAGCCACGGCCATCTTCGCGCGGGCGCCACCCTGACCACGGGGGCCACGTTCTTCGAGACCTTCACCGACCGGCAGGCGTTCCTGCGGCGGCTGCGCGAGATCGAGGCGGACCCGGAGGCGGCGCGACGTTCCGGCGCGCCGACAGAGCCCTTTGCCCGGCTGGCATGGCTGCGCTGGCGACACGAGACCGCGGGTCTCGATCTGCCCGGCGGGCAGCGCATCCGGACCTCCCGCGAAAGCCAGGCGCAGATCACCGCGGTGGTCAACTCGCTGCAGATGGGCCTGATCGCCGAACCGGTCACCTACAAGCTCGACAGCGGCTGGGCCGATTTGAGCGCGGCCGAGGTCACGGCCGTCGCGCAGGCGGTTGGCGGCCATGTGAAGGCCTGCTTCCGGGCCGAGCGCGCCGTGGCAAACCAGCTCGAGGCCATGGAGGACCCCGGGACCGCCGACGTGGGCGCGCTGTTTCAGGCCGCCTATGCGGCGGAGGTGGCAGGCTGATCCTCTGCACGCTGCCCCACAGCTGAGTCCCCGCGTCAGCCCCCGACGCACCCCGTCATCCCCCATCACGTTTTCACGCGCCCCCGGCTCATCCGGGGGCGTGCTTGCATCTGGAGACCTCCATGCCCGGACCGCTCTGGCAGGCCACGCGCGACCTGCACCACGCCTGCGAAGCGCATCCCCTCGGACAGCGCATGGCCGCAGGCAATATTACCCGAACCGAATGGGCGGGCTGGCTGACAGCGTTGCGCACGCTGCACCAGATCGTCGATCCGGCCATGCCCGCGCATATGCAGCGCGACACGCTGCTCGCCGCGGACCTGTCCGTCCTGCCACCCGTGCCGCCGCGCCGGGCGGCGCTGAGCTTTGCGCGCGAACTGTGCGGGGCCGACACCACGGGTGCGGCCTATGTCCTGCACGGCGCGCATCGCAGCGGCGGGCGCGTGTTGGCCCCAACGCTGGTCAAGCGCGGGTTGCCCTGCGCGCACGTCTGCTACCGCGATCCCGAGGCCGTGCAGGCCTGGGTGCGCGCGATCCGCGACCGCGGCGATCTGGCCGATCAGGCCCGCGCGACGTTTGCGTGTCTGCTGGCGGTGATGGACGAGATCGTGACTTCCCAACAGGCGCACCAGCCATGAAGAGCCTGTCGCCCGAGCTGAAGGCGCATCTCGACAGCCGCACCACCACGCTCGCCTGGTGCTGGCGGCTCACCCGCGCCGATGGCGTCACCTTTGGCTTCACCGATCATGACCGGGGGATCGCGTTCGAGGACACCGCGTTCGAGCCCGAGAGTGGGTTGACCGCGTCCGAGATCCGCACCGGCTCCGATCTGTCGGTCGATGCGCAGGACGCCGAAGGCGCGCTCACCTCCGATCGCATCTCCGAGACCGATATCCTGGCCGGGCTCTGGGACGCGGCGCAAGTCGAGGTCTGGCGCGTGAACTGGGCCGATCCCGGCCAGCGCGTGCTGATGCGCCGCGGCGCCATCGGCGAGATTCGGCGCGGACGGACGGCCTTCGTGGCGGAGGTCCGGTCGCTCGCCCACATCCTCGGTCAGACCGTCGGGCGGATGTTCCAGGGCAGCTGTGATGCCGATCTCGGGGATGCGCGCTGCCGGGTCGATCTTGACGACCCAGCCTTCACCGGCAGCGGCACGGTCCTGGAGCCGCTGCGCGACCGGGTGTTTCGCGCGGCGGGGCTCGGCGGGTTCGCCCCCGGCTGGTTCGCGTTTGGTACGCTGCACTGGGACAGCGGCGAGACTGCCGGGCGCCGGGTCGAGGTCCTCTCGCACGAGGTCGTAGACGGCATCGCCACCCTGACCCTGCTCGAGGCCCCCGCCCGGCCGATCGCGACCGGCGACACCTTCACCGCCCGCGCGGGCTGCGACAAGCGCATCGAGACCTGTGGCGCGAAGTTCGCCAACAGCGTCAATTTCCGGGGCTTCCCGCATATCCCGGGCCAGGACACCATCCTGCGCTATGCCACCCGGGACGGCGGGCATGAGGGAGGTGTGTTGTGAGCTCCGCCGATCCGGACGTGGTGATCGCCGTAGCGCGATCCTGGCTCGGCACGCCGTATCACGACCAGGCCAGCCTCAAGGGCGTCGGCTGCGACTGCCTCGGGCTGGCACGCGGTGTCTGGCGCGAGGTGGTCGGACCGGAGCCGGTCGAGGTCCCGCCCTATTCGAGAGATTGGGGCGAGACCGGGCCGCGGGACGTGCTGGCCGACGGCGCGCGCGCCATGATGATCGAAGTGTCGCCCGCTGACGCCGGTCCCGGCGGGCTGGTCCTGTTCCGCATGAAGCCCCGCGCCATCGCCAAGCATGTCGGGATCCTGACCAGCTCCGACAGCTTCCTGCACGCCTACGAGCGCCTCGGCGTCATCGAGGAACCGCTCACCCCATCCTGGCGGCGGCGCATCGCCTTCGCCTTCCTGTTTCCGCCGCGCTGAGATACCTCCATGGCCACGCTTGTTCTCGGGGCCGTCGGCACCGCCATTGGCGGCAGCATCGGCGGGTCCATCCTCGGCGTCAGTGCCGCCACCATCGGCGGCTTTGTCGGCTCCACCATCGGCTCCGCCGTCGACAGCTGGATCGTCTCCTCGCTGGCCCCCAGCCAGCGCATCGAGGGTCCGCGGCTCGAAAGCCTGCGCATCACCTCCTCGACCGAGGGCGCCGTCCTCCCACGCGTCTATGGCCGCATGCGCATGGGTGGCAACGTGATCTGGGCCACGGATTTCCGCGAGGAAACAAAGACCACCACGCAGAGCGGCGGCAAGGGCGGCGGGGGCAGCAAGGTCAAGAGCACCGAGTATCTCTACTACGCCAGTTTTGCGGTCGCGTTGTGCGAGGGGCCGATTACCGGCATCGGGCGCATCTGGGCGGACGGCAAGCTGCTGGACACAGCTGGGATCACGTGGCGCTGGCACCCCGGCGATGAGGACCAGACGCCCGACCCGTTCATGGCGGCGAAGATGGGGGCGGCCAACACCCCGGCCTATCGCGGCACCGCCTATGTGGTCTTCGAGGATCTGGCGCTGGCCGATTACGGCAACCGCCTGCCGCAGCTGACCTTCGAGGTCTTTCGACCATTGGCGGATCCCGACACGGCCGAAGGGCTCACGCGCGCGACCGCCATGCTGCCGGGCACCGGCGAGGTGGCCTATGCCACGACGGGTATGCGCGCGGGCAGCGGCGGGTCGCAAACACCCGAGAACCTCACCGTGCGCTCGGACGCGACCGACATGGTGGTGGCACTCGACCAGCTTCAGGCCAGCGCGCCGCATGTGGAAAGCCTGACCCTGCCGGTGGTCTGGTTCGGTGACGATCTGAGGGCGGGGGCGTGCCAGATCAAGCCGGGTGTCGAGGTGGCCACCAAAGTGACGAGTCCGCACACCTGGTCGGTCAACGGTGTGGCGCGCGGCGCGGCGCATCTCGTGAGCCGGACCAATGATGGCGATCCGGCCTTCGGGGGCACCCCGGCGGATTTCGCGGTGGTGGAGGCGATCCGCGAGGCAAGGGCGCGGGGCTTGCGCGTGACCCTTTTACCCACTCTGCTGATGGATGTTCCGCCCGGAAACGCCCGGCCCAACCCGTATTCTGACGAAGCAGCGGCGGTGGGTCAGCCCACCTATCCCTGGCGGGGGCGGATCACCTGTTCGCCTGCGGTTGGCTATGCGGGAACAGTCGACAAGACCGGTTCCGCGGAAAGCCAGGTGGCCGCGTTCTTTGGCACAGCGACGCCGGCGCAATTCGCGGTGTCTGGCGACAGCGTCAGCTGGACCGGCGCGGGCGGCGATTGGGGGCTGCGCCGCATGGTGCTGCACTACGCCCATCTCTGCGCGGCCGCCGGGGGTGTTGATACCTTCCTGATCGGGAGCGAGATGCCCGGGCTGACCACCATTCGCTCCGGGGCCAGCACCTATCCGGCGGTACAGGCCTTGCGCGATCTCGCAGCAGACGTGCGCACCATCCTGGGGACGGGCACAAAGATCAGCTACGCGGCCGACTGGTCGGAATACTTCGGGCACCAGCCCAGCGATGGCAGCGCAGATGTCCATTTCCACCTCGACCCGCTCTGGGCCGATCCGTTGATCGATTTCGTCGGCATCGATTGTTTCATACCACTCTCGGACTGGCGCGACGGGTTCCTCCATGAGGACGCACTGCAAGGCTGGCCGGCGATCTACGACCGGGCCTACCTGCAGGCGAACATCGCAGGCGGGGAAGGCTTTGACTGGTCCTATGCCAGTGCGGCGGATCGGTCGGCGCAGATCCGCACCCCGATCACTGATCCAGCCCATGACATCCCTTGGCTCTTTCGCCCCAAGGACCTGCGCGCCTGGTGGTCCAACGCGCATTACGACCGCCCGGGCGGCGTCGAGTCCGGCACGCCGACGGCCTGGGGGCCGCAGTCCAAGCCGATCCGCTTCACCGCCCTCGGCTGTCCTGCCATTGATCGCGGCGCGAACCAGCCGAGCGTTGCCGCGCATCCGAGCCCCTCCGGCATGGCGCTGCCGCATGCCTCGCGCGGCTGGCGTGACGATGCGATCCAGCGGGCTTACCTGGAGGCGACATACCTCTGGTGGGGCGAGGCCGCGCACAACCCGACCTCTGATCTCGACGGCGCGCGGATGATCGACATGGCCAACTGCACCGCCTGGTGCTGGGATGCGCGCCCCTATCCGTTCTTTCCTGAGCGTGGCACCTGGCGAGATGCCCCCGACTGGCGGCGCGGGCCATGGCTCACTGGTCGGCTCGGTGCCGTGTCACTCGCGGCCCTCGTCCGCCATCTCTGCCTGCGCGCCGGGCTGCCTGCGTCCCGCATCGACGTCTCCGGTCTTTGGGGCGCGGTCGAGGGCTATATCATCAGCGCCCTCGAGGCGCCGCGCGCCTCCATCGGCATCCTCGCGCGCCACTTCGGGTTCGATGCCGTCGAGACCGAAGGCATGATCCGCTTTGTCATGCGCGGCCGTGGGGCCAGCGCAAAGCTGAGTCTTGGGGATCTGGTGCCACTCGGGCGTGACGGCGAGGCGCTTGAAAAGACCCGCGGCCAGGAGACCGAACTGCCCCAGGCGCTCAAATGGCAGGTCGCCCGCGCCGACGAGGATTACGAGGCCGCCCTCGTGGAAGCGCGCCGCATCACCGTGTCGGCCAGCCGAATCGCCTCCGAGCGCTTCCCCGTCGCCGTGCCCCCCGAGGAGGCCGAGCGGCGCTGTCGCCGTGCATTGATGGAAGCCTGGTCGGGCCGCGACAGCGCGATGTTTCGTTTGCCGCCCTCGCGGTTGGCGCTGGATCCGGCCGATGTTGTCACGCTCGTTGACGGCGAAAGACAGACTGATCTGCGGCTGGTCTCGATCAGCGACGCGGAGGCTCGCGCCATTGAGGCAGTGCGCCAGGACAGGACGGTTTATGATTTGCCCTCCGGCGTGGCGCGCGTGGCCGCGCCGGCCACCGCGCGGGTGTTCGGCGCCCCCGTCGCCGTAATCCTCGATCTGCCGCAGCTGCGCGAGGACCTCAGGCCGCATCAGCCCCTGGCCGCGGCCCATGCCGCGCCCTGGCCCGGCGAAATGGCCGTGTTCCGCAGCCCGGCCGAGGATGGCTTCACGCTGCTGATATCCATTCCGGCTCGTGCTCGCATTGGCACTCTGGTTGGGGATGTGCCAGTCGGACCCGTCTCGCGGTTCGATCTGGGCAATGCGCTCACCGTGGATCTGCTGTCCGGCACGCTGCAGAGCGTCACCGACCTGGCCCTTTTCGGCGGCGCCAATGCGCTCGCCGTCGAGAGCGCGCCCGGTACCTGGGAAGTCCTGCAGGCCGGTTCGGCCGAACTGATTGCACCCGGACGCTATCGTCTCACCCGGCTCCTGCGCGGCCAGCGCGGCACCGAGGACGCCATGGGCCGGCCCGCGCCCGCGGGAGCCCGCGTGGTGGTGCTGGATGACGCCTTGACGCCGCTGCCCATCGCCGAGGGCGATCTTGGCCTCCCGTGGAGCTGGCGCCTCGGGCCGGCCAGCCGACCGTTCACGGACGAGACCTATGTGGCGCTGGCCTTCACGCCCGCAGGCGTGGGGCTGCGGCCGTTTTCCGTGGGGCATGTCACGCAGCCCTGGCTGACCGGGCGCGTGCCCGGTGATCTCGAGATTGGCTGGGTGCGGCGGTCCCGCGCGCTCTCGGCCGACAGCTGGACCGCGGCCGAGGTGCCGCTGGGCGAAGAGACCGAGGCGTATCTGCTGGAGATCCTGGACGGCGCAGCCGTCAAGCGCCGCCTGCAGGTCAGCGCACCCCGGGCCATCTACAGCGCCGCCGATCAGACCGCGGACTGGGGCGGGCTGCTGGGGCCCGGCGACACCCTCACGGTCCGCATCGCCCAGCTTTCGGCGCTTTACGGGCCGGGTGCGCCCCGGACCGTCACCCTGCACTTCTGAAAGGAGGTCCCCCATGTCGGACGCCACGGCACGCCTGCTGCTGCCCTATATCCTGGCCGCGCAGGCCCAGAAGCACGTCACCCATAACGAGGCCCTGCGCCGTCTCGACGGGCTGATCAATCTCACCGTCGCGGATCGGACCCGGTCCGCGCCGCCCGCCGGCCCGGCAGAGGGTCAGGCGCATCTCGTGGCAGGCGGCGCCTCCGGGCTCTGGGAGGGCTGGTCCGGCGACATCGCCGTCTGGACGGACGGGGCCTGGCTGCGTTTGCCCGCGCAGCCCGGCTGGCGACTCTGGGTGATCGACGAGGACGTCATGCTGGTGCGCGTCGGGCCAGACTGGATCCCGCTGGACGCGGTCCTGGGGCTGGTCAGCCGCGGGGCCAGCGTCACGCTGGCGGAGGGGGCCACGGGAAGCACCACCGGACTCGGGATCATCGCGGCCACGGCGTCCGGGCTGTCGGGCACCGAGGTGACCACATCGCTGGTCCTGCCCGCCAATGCGCTCATCCTCGGCGTGACCGCGCGCGTCACCACGGCCATTGCGGGAGCCACGGGCTTTGCGCTCGGGATCGCTGGTGAGCCCGCACTGTTCGGGGCCGGGTATGCCGGCGACGCGAACACCGAGGTCGTCGGTGCGATCAGCCCGAGGGTGGTCGCGACCCCGACGCCGGTGATCGTCACGGCCGAGGGTGGCAGTTTCACCGGCGGGGCGCTGCAGCTTGCCTGTCACACGCTCACCCTGGGAGCCCCGACATGAGCAACGACTCCTCCCCCGGCGTCCTGAGCGAGGTGGTCGCGGCCTTCCGCGATCACGGGCTGACGGCGGCCATCACCGCGCTGATCGGCGGCTTTCTGGCGCTCATCGCCGCCATCACCCGCCGCGCCTTCACCAATGAAGCCCTGCTCCAGCGGCTGGATCGGGAGTTGAGCGCCGAGCGCCAAAGGCTCGATGCGCAGCGCGCCGAGGACCGCAAGGTCGACGCCGATCGGCTCGACCGCATCGAGACCGACATCCGCGCCGTCCGCAACATGCTGTTCGAGGCCTTCCAGCGCGGCCCGCCCGGCTGATCCCGGGCCCGGACGTAACATTCGAACCCCATCCTCGCCCGCAGGACCCGCTGCGGGCAGTTTGCTGTCCAGAGGAGGCACCGATGCCCGATACCATCCAAACATTTCGCCATTTCCGCGAGGTGCCAGATCATCTCTGGCGCTGGCCGAACTTCTCGCCCGCCGAGATCGCCTGCCGCGGCACCGGCAAGCTGAAGCTGCACCCCGAAGCGCTCGACACCCTCCAGGCGCTGCGCGACCGGCTGGGCAAGCCGCTGATCGTCAACTCCGGCTATCGCAGCCCCGAGCACAACCGCGCGGTCGGCGGGGCGACCCGGTCCAAGCACATGGAGGGGACCGCCTTCGATATTTCCATGGCGAACCATGACCCGGAGGTCTTCGAGGCGGCGGCGCGGGAGGTGGGGTTTCTAGGCTTCGGCTTCTACCCGCGCTCGAACTTCATGCATGTCGATCTGGGACCGGCCCGGTCCTGGGGCACGCCCTTCCCGCCGCGGGCCACGCCTTTTCCGCCGGAAACCCCACCTGCGCGCGAAGTGCTCGCCGAAAGCCGGACGCTCAAAGGGACCGGGGCGGCGGGTGTGGCGACGGCCGGCGCCGGCGGTGTCGAGGTGGCACAGGAGGTCCTTGCCGAGGCGCAAGGCGCCGTCCTGCCGCTGGTGCCGTATCTGGACACGCTGCGGTGGGTGTTCATCGCGCTGGCGCTCGGCGGAATCGGTATTGCGGTATGGGCACGGGTGGATGACTGGCGCAAGGGACGGCGGTGATGTGGGGCGGATTGCTGACCGGGGTCTTGGCTCGACCGTGGGCACGGCGCGCGGCGACCATCTCCCTCGTCGCGCTCACCATCACCCTGTTTTTACTCAACCTCCGCAAAGCGGGCGAGCGCGCCGGGCGCGCCGCTGAGCGGCTGGACATGCTGGAGCGTCGCAATGCCATTCAACGCCGGATGCTGGAGGTGGCCGCGCGTCGCCCTCGTGATCGGAACGCTCTTCTCGAGCGGTTGCGCGGGGGTGGGTTCTGATGTCGTGCCAAGCGCGTGTCCGCCGGTGGTAGAGTACAGCCCGGCCGAGCAGGCGCGCGTGGCAGACGAAGTGGCCGCGCTGCCGGAGGGCGCAGCGATCGTGGGCTGGCTCTCGGATTACGCCATGCTGCGGGACCAGGTGCGGGTGTGCGACCGGTCGGAGGGATCGCGTTGATCGTCCGATATTGCTACTCGACAACCGGATAGAACGGGCGGCCCCAGTCCTCTTGGGGGTTATCCATCATCAGGTTCACGAAAATGGGCATCAGAAGGCCCAGAATTGCTGCACCATCGCGGACCTGCGCGCGGTTCACGCCGCTGTTCCACGTCGATCCCCCATGCACCAGTTGATTGCGCAGCACGTAGAGCCGGTCGAAGACGAAGCTGAGAACACGCACGCTGTCGCCGGCCTGGAACGCCTGTGCGAAGCTGCGAGAGGATGTCCGGAATCTTTCCTCCCAGTCCTCGAACCCGTCAATCCCGTTCTGGTGCTGCCAGAACGGGTTGAAGACGAAACGGTTCTCCATGAGGGTTCGAACCGGACCCGAGAACCGCTGCCATAGCGCCGTGTAGATGCGCCGTTCTTCGTCCCGCGCCACCAGCTTGCCGAAGTAATCGACGAAGGCTGCCCGTTCTCCTGGGGCCATTGACTGGAATTCGCGCTCGTCCGCATAGGCCGCATTGAAAGCGATCCAGAGAAAGATGAAGCGGGCATCGTGGTCATCACCGCACGTCTCGGCGCGCCCGATCCAACTGATCGCGCGGTGCACGCGCAGCCCCATCGTCTCGGGAAAATTCGAGCGGATCGCGCGTTGCTTGTCTTTCAGGGGCTGAAACCGGGGCTCGAAGGTCAAGGCAATACTCCCTGCAGGAAACGGCGGCCACGTTGGCGAGGCACTGCGTGCCGTATGTCATACCCGAGAATTCAGGCTGCCAGCTTCCCGCGCTCAACGCAAATGCCGCTTGAGGCGTCGATTTGAGCGCCGTCTTTCATTGTTTGGTGCTTGTAAACCGGGCCACATCCGAATGTGATGTGTCTGCCAGTCATGATGCCCTCATTGAACACGAGGACAGACATGACACGATACGAGACCCTTCTGCTTTTGACCTGCGCTTCGCGCGTGGCGCAGACGTTTTCCCATGGCAGCCGCCCTGCGAGCGAACTTTCCGAATGGCTGGAGCGCAACCCGCTGGGCTTCGACTGGAACCCCGAGACCAGTCCTTTTTCACAGACGCAGGTGTCGCGCCAGGACTGGACCGAGTTGCAGACCATGCTTGCACGCCGGATCGCACAGGTGCGACGGGCACGCCCTGACGCATTGGCGCGGAACTGTGCCGAGCTGGCGCATTATCTGCGCATTAACCGGGTCGAGACGGATATTTTCATGCTTTCGGCGCGGGGGGCGCAGGGTGGGCCACTGGCGGCGCTGATTGACAACCTTGTAGATGACGCGCGCCTGCCGGTGGATCAGGTGATTGCCTGTCTGACGGCGCATCCGGACGCGTCTATCCGCAAGGCCATGAGCGCGACAGGCAAACTGATGAGCGCCGGGCTGATCTCGCGCGAGGGTAGGCGGCACAACAATCACGGCCTGTCGCCCAACACGCGGCTGGTGCGGGCTCTGGAGCCGCCGACCCGCGGCTTGCACGACATTCTGCACGGGTTGTTCGCGACGCCCGCAGCCCCTGAAACCACATGGGCGGATTTCGAACATCTTGGCGACGCGCGCGACTTCGCGGCGCGACTGCTGAAAGGGGCGCTTACCCGCAAGGCCGCTGGCGTGAACCTCCTGCTTTATGGTCCGCCCGGCACAGGCAAGACCGAGTTCTGCAAACTGCTTGGCGCGCACCTCGGCGCGCAGCTTTTCGCAGTCGGCGAGACGGACGACGAGGGCGACGAGCCCTCGCGCAGTGAACGTCAGATGCAGTTGCGGCTGGGTCAGCACCTGTTGGCGGGCAGACGCGACGCGCTGGTGCTGTTCGACGAGATGGAGGATTTGTTGGACGGGTCTGATCTGGGTTTCCTGTTCGGCATGAACCGGAGGGGCGGATCGAAGGTGCATCTGCACCGGCTTCTGGAAACGAACCCCGTTCCCACCCTCTGGACCAGCAACAGCATCGACCGGATCGACCCTGCCATCCTGCGTCGCGTGGCCTTTGCGATTGAATTGCGCAAACCGCCTCAGCAGGTGCGCGCGCGCATCTGGGCGCGGCTGTCGGACAAGCATCGCATGAAGCTGGACCCAGCGACGCAGGACCAGCTGGCACGGGAAAGCGAGGAGGCCCCCGCTCTGGCCGACACCGCCCTGCGTGCCACAAAGTTGGCGGGCGGGCGCAAGGCCGATCTGCACCTGACCTTGCGCGCCTCGGCCAAGGCGGTGCGGGGCGGGCGCGAGCCGGCCCCTGCGGCCAAGGCCGAAGCGGACTTCGATCCGCGTCTGACCCATGCCGATATCGACCTGGACGCCATACTGCAGCGCCTGGCAGTCAAGGATGCGCCCCGCGCGGTGTCGCTGTGCCTGTCTGGCCCGCCCGGCACCGGCAAGAGCGCCTTCGCTCGCCACCTGGCCGAGGCGATGGGGCTGCCGGTGGTGCAAGAACGCGCCTCTGATCTGATGGGGATGTATGTCGGCCAGACCGAGGCGCGGATCGCGAGAGCCTTTGGACAGGCCCGGCAAGAGGGCGCTTTCCTGATCTTCGACGAGGCCGACAGCCTGCTCTCCACGCGCGAGAGCGCGCAGCGCAGCTGGGAGGTGAGCAAGGTCAACGAGATGCTGACCTGGATGGAAAGCCACCCGCACCCCTTCGCCTGCACCACCAACATGGCCGACCGGCTGGACCCGGCCGCGTTGCGCCGATTTACCTTTCGCGCGACCTTCTTGCCGCTAGCGGCCTCGCAGCGGGTGGACGCGTTCCGGCGCTTCTTCGGCGCGACACCGCCCAAGGGTTTGCAAGCACTGGATTTGCTGACGCCCGGAGATTTTGCCGTGGTGGCCAAGCGCGCGCGGGTTCTGGACATCCGCGCCGCGGACGATCTGCTGGCGGAACTGGCGCGCGAGCAGCATGCCAAGCCCGGTGCGCGCGTACGGGTCGGGTTCTGAAATGCTTGATCCGAAAGGCAAATCGGGCCAGCGTCAGGGCGAAAGCGAGACACCGATGCGTTATGCCCGCAATACCGACCTGATCAGGCTTGCGCTGCGCATGCAGGGCACGGCGGAAGGTGTGTCGCTTGGCGACATCATGGCGGAATTCGAGGTCTCGCGCAGCACCGCCGAACGGATGCGCAACGCCCTTCTGGATGCACTGCCGCAGATCGAAACACGCGGGGGTCCGGGTGGCGAAAGGCGCTGGCGTCTGTCGCCGCGCTGTCTGGGCGGCATGACGCAGCCCACGCTGGACGAGATCGCCGCCCTCCACCGCGCGCGCGAACTGGCCACGCGCGAGGGCGACAGCGCCACGGCCAAAGACCTCGACGGCCTCGCCACCCGTCTTCAAGCCTCGCTGCCCGCGCCCGCGCGCACCCGGTTGGACCCCGATTCCGCGGCGCTGCTGGAGGCTGATGGCGTCGCCCTGCGCCCCGGCCCGCGCGAGGTGATCGCGCCCGATATCCTGCAGACCTTGCGCCAGGCGATCATGGCCGGGGTCTGGGTGAATGTTGACCACCGTGCGCGGGCCAGTGGCAAGCTCAGCCGCGATGTCTGGCTCGGGCCGCTGGCCATGCTGCTGGGCGAGGGTCGGCAATACCTGGTGGCCTGGAGCGAGTATCAGGACGACGTGCGCCTTTTCGCGCAGGCGGGGTTCGAGCGGATCGAGCTGAGCGACGAGGTGTTCGAACGGCCCGATGAGTTCGACCTGGAGGCCTACCTGTCGCGCGCCTTTGGCGTGTTCCAGGAAGAGGTGCAGGAGGTGGTCTGGCGTTTCACGCCCGAGGCCGCGTCGGAGGCGCGAAAGTTCCTGTTTCACCCCACGCAGGAGATGTCGGACGAGCCCGACGGTAGCCTCACCGTCCGCTTCCGCGCCGGTGGAATGCTGGAAATGTGCTGGCACCTGTTTCGCTGGGGGGACCGGGTAGAGGTGCTGGTGCCTGAGGAATTGCGGGAGGTGTATGAACAGCAGTTGAAACGAGCATTGACGCTAAATTCATTGAAGGAAGGGAGCAAAGAAGATGGCTGAGTTTTTGTTTGGGGATGATTTGAGCAATAGGATCAGGGAAGTCGCGCGCCGACCCGATGCAAGATGCGCTGTTGCATTTTGGGGGATCGGTGCCGCTTACGAAGTCTTCGGCGGAGAGTTCGACCAACGGGATGATGTGAAGATCATTTGTGACATCAGCATGGGTGGGACGAATCCCTTGACCCTTCGACAGCTTGGCGCACCAGAAAACAACTATCTCAAGTATAAGGATAAGCTACACGCGAAAACTTATCTCTCAGAGGAGGGCTTGGTTGTCGGATCAGCCAATGCCTCCAGCAACGGGATTGGTCGTTCAGGCAGGCCCGCCGGCCTTGTTGAGGCCGGATCATTTTTCCCTGTGGGTTCGCCCGAGTGGCAAGAGGCAAACCGCTGGTTTTGTAGCCTATGGGACGAAGAAGGATGCTTGAAAGTTGATCAACAAGCGTTGGAGCGTGCCGAAGATCTATGGAGCCGTCGCGCGAGACTTCCAGTCGAATTTCAAGCCGAGGCTCCAGCCGGGACTGTCTTGGATTACGACCCTGATCGAGACGGATTGATCTTGTTGAGTTGGTATACAGGTAACGGTGGGCAAGTTCATAATATAGAAGTTGCTGACAACGGCAGGAGCTTTCTGAGGATTTCGGACGATCACAATAATGGAATAATGGGTAAATGGATTTGCTGTTTTCAGACACTTAAAGACGGAACCAGAATGGCAATGAATCGAAATCCATATTTTTTCTTTTCATCAGACTTTGAAAATGAATTTTTTGCTGGGCAAGGTGAGGACCCACATATCGTTTATCAGAGAATAGACGCTCCAATGCCGCCCCCGCCCTTTGATTTCGATGACCCAGATTTTCGGCTTGCGTTTCGAGACGTCATCAGCCGCGATGATTTCTCGCTACTGAGGGACGAAGATCACAATGACCCCTGGCTTTTGATCGACCACATTGATCTGATGGAAAAATTCTGGCGTGCCGTTCAAGATGCCTACCGTAACGCGACCCAAGCCTGATGCGCTACTGCGATAACCACCTCCTCCTCTCCGCCACCGACCTCGCCCGCTTCACCGGGTGCCGGCACGCGACCACGCTCGACCTTGCATATCTGCGGGGCGAGGGGCCGGAGCCGGGCGAGGACAGCGCGGATGCGGCGCTCTTGCAAGACCAGGGGCAGGCGCATGAGGCGGCGCATCTTGACGGGTTGAAAGCGGGCGGGCGGCGCGTGGTGGAGATTGCCGAACGTGATCTCGCTAGCGCCGCCGAAGCGACCCGGGATGCACTGGCCGCGGGCGCGGACGTGGTCTATCAGGGTGCGCTTCTGTCCGGGCGGTGGGGCGGCTGGGCGGATTTCCTCGAACGGGTCGAGACGCCCTCTGATCTCGGCCCGTTCAGCTACCAGGTGGCCGACACCAAGCTCAAGCGCAGCGCCCATCCCAAGCATGTGCTGCAACTTGTCCTCTATTCCGACCTGCTGACCGAAATCCAGGGCACGCCCCCCGAGCGTGCGCATCTCGACCTCGGCGATGGCACGCGAACCATGCTGCGGCTGGCCGATTACGCCGCCTATGCCCGTATGGCCCGCGACCGGCTCGAACGCTTCGTCGACGCGCCCGAGCCGACGCGGCCCATCCCATGTGCTGATTGCGCTCTGTGCCGTTGGGCCGGGCATTGCGAGGGCGTCTGGCAGGCCGAGGACAGCCTGTTCACGGTGGCCAATATCACCCGCGGGCAAGTCAAGAAGCTGGAGACCGCAGGCATCACCACCATGGAGGCACTCGCCAGCCATGACGCCACCGTGCGCGGCATGGCCACCCCGACTCTGGACAAGCTGCGCACGCAGGCCCGCCTGCAAAACGCGCGCAAGACCGGCCCGCCAACCTATGAGTTGCGCGACCATGACCCCGGCAAGGGCTTCAACCTGTTGCCCGAACCGCAACCGGGCGACCTCTTCTACGATATCGAGGGTGATCCCTATTACGAGGGTGGGCTGGAATACCTGCACGGGGTCTGGGACGGCAAAGAGTTCCACACATTCTGGGCCCATGACCATGCGCAGGAGGCGCGGGCGCTGTCCGATCTTTTCGATTTCTTTAGGGCCCGACTCGACGCCTCTCCAGATGCGCGCATTTACCACTACGCGCCTTACGAGATCACTGCCCTGCGCCGCCTGACTACGAAATACGGGATCGGCGAGGCGTTCCTCGACCGCCTGTTACGCGAGCGGCGGTTCGTGGACCTCTATGCCGTGGTGCGCGGTGGGGTGATCGCATCGGAGTCCAACTACTCGATCAAGTCGATGGAGGCGTTCTACGACATTGCGCGCGAGGGCGAGGTGACGACCGCCGGCGGTTCGGTCGTCGCTTATGAAGAATGGCGCGAAAGCGGCGATAAGCGCATTCACGACGAGATCGAGGACTACAACCGCATCGACTGCGTCTCGACCGAAAAACTGCGCGACTGGCTTGTCACCATCCGGCCCGAGGGGCGATGGCCCGCCTTCGACGTGGATGCCAGCGAAAAGGAGGTCGAGGAGGATGAAGCGGCGTTGGCCCTGCGCGGTAGACTTTCCGCGTCCGGCTTGCCCGAAGTGCGGCAGGAAATGCTGTTCAACCTTGGCCTGTTTCACAAGCGCGAGGCAAAGCCCGCATGGTGGGCGATTTTCGACAGCGTCGGCCGAGAGGAGGAAGACCTGATCGACGACCTTGACGCGCTGGCGGGACTGCAGGCGACGGGTAAACCCTTCCCGGTCAAGCGGTCCACCGCACGGCGATATCGATATCCGCAGCAGGAGACAAAGCTGCGTGACGGCGGAACTGCGAGCGTTCCGGCACCCGAAGGCATTGCAACGGTGACGGTCGAGGAAATGGACCCGGCGCAGGGCCTGATCACGCTGAAAGTCGGCAACGCGCGCGCGGACCTGCTGACAGATCGCCTGAACCTTCACCCCAACCCGCCCTTGAACACCGGTGTCATCAGCGCGGCCCTGGGCGATGTCACCGCCGACCAACTTGGTGCGCGTGCCTACCGTGCCGTCGATGACCTGCTGTCGGCCCGCCCGCCGCGGTTGACGGGCCCGGGTGGAGACATCATCGGTGATGCGGACCCGGTCGCAGGGGCTTGTGACGCCGTCGCGCGGATGGACGAGACCGTGCTGCCGATACAGGGGCCGCCCGGCACGGGCAAGACCTATGTCACGGCTCGCGCGATCCTCTCATTGGTGCGAAATGGCTATCGTGTCGGCGTGTCCTCCAACAGCCACGAGGCCATTCGCAACGTGCTGATGGGCTGCATCAGCGCGCTTGAGGACCAGGACCTGCCGATAGAGCTCGAGCTGGTGCACAAGGTATCCAGCGACGAAGACGGCTACCCGGATGACAGCCCGGTTCATCGAACGCGCAACAATGACGAAGCCGCTGGCGGTGGTCATGTTGTCGGCGGCACGGCGTGGTTCTTTGCCCGCGATGAAAACATTCAGGCATTCGACTGGCTCTTCGTGGACGAAGCAGGACAGGTCGGTCTCGCGAACATGGTCGCCATGGGGCGTGCCGCGCGCAACATCGTGTTGGTGGGGGATCCACGTCAGTTGCCACAGGTGATCCAGGGTGCGCATCCCGAGCCTGCGAACCTGTCCTGCCTGGAATGGATGCTGGGCGATCATGCGACCGTGCCGCTGGATCGGGGCATCTTTCTAGGCGTCACCCGGCGGATGCACCCGGACGTGAACCACTTCATCTCGGAACAGGTCTATGAGGGGCGGCTCACCAGCCATGCCGACACGGCACGGCAACGCGTCATGGGCACATCTTTCCCCAAGGCCGGGGCGTTCTGGGTTCCTGTCGTGCATGAGGGCAACGCCCAGATGGCATCGGAGGAGGTCGAGGCGATCCGTCGGGCCTGCGACGATCTGCTCACAGGAAGCTGGACCGACAAGGACGGCCGGGTGCGCCACTTGCGCAAGGACGACATCATCGTCGTCGCGCCCTACAACCTGCAGGTCAACGCCCTGCGCGCAGCCCTGCCGGAAGCGATCCGCGTGGGCACGGTTGACAAATTCCAGGGACAGGAAGCCCCGGTCTGCATCGTCTCGATGACAGCTTCCTCGGCGGAGGAAAGCCCGCGCGGCATGGACTTCCTGTTCTCCCTCAACCGGATCAACGTGGCGGTCTCGCGCGCGAAGGGGCTGGCGCTGGTCTTCGGCGCGCCGCGTCTGCGCGAGGCGAAGTGTGAGACCGTAGAGCAGATGCGCCTGGTGAATACGTTGTGTGCGCTTCCGCAATCGCCGGCCTCGCAACTGGGTGTTGACCGGAGGTTCGATGGCGACTGAATTCAATATGCTGCTATTGGGCGGTGTAGTGATACGGCTTCAAGCGGACCGCCAAATCCTTCGACGAGTTTTTTGGGGCTTGGACGCTCTATCGTTTCTCGGTCTATCCGCATTGCCGATCACAGTCGCACACACGTAGCCAGAGGTCTGAAACTATGCCCCACCGCTCACCCGCCGTTGAGCAGCCGAAAGACCAAACGGAACGCACAGCGCCGACCCTGCACAGAGCTGTGATCGAGACGCTTGCGGCCGACAAAATCTGTGGCTTTCGGGGCACCATCGGCGAAAACGGGGAGTATCTGGACGAGGTCTACAAAAGCAACGCAAGCCTTACCGCGAATGTTGCCTCGGATTACCGTGACCGCTTTCTCATCGAACTAATTCAAAACGCCTACGATGCACATCCCGTGCAAACTCGGGACGGGCGAATCGAGATAACGCTTGATCTGCGTGATGAGGTTGAAGGCACCCTCTTCGTGGCTAACACCGGCCGGGCGTTCACCGCTGATAACGTGAAGGATCTCTGCAACATCGGTCTCTCGCGGAAGCCGCTGGGTGAGTCGATCGGAAACAAAGGCCTCGGCTTTCGCAGTGTCGTGCAGATCACTGACGTGCCAAGGGTCTACTCGCAGCAGTTTGACGCCCCGGCACATGGCTTTTTTTCTGGTTTCTGCTTTGGCTTTGCCGGGGCGGAAGATTACAAGACGCTTATTGATGATCCGCGGCATCGTGAACTAGCGGGACGAGATCTGCCGATTTTTCACATCCCAGTATGGTTGGAGAAGCAGAGAGATGCAGTTCGTGCGTATGCTAAGGCCAGTTTTTCAACGCTCATCGAGCTACCGCTTCGCAATGCGGCTGCCCAAGACGCTGTGCGGCGTGAAATCGAGGAGCTGCGTACTCAACAGAGTCCGATGCTCCTGTTTCTGGATCGCGTCCAGTCACTGAAGTTTCAGATCGTGAACGAGCACGGGGAGACCGAAACGGAATTCACTTTCACCCGCTCGGAAGACGCGAAAAAACTCGGGGCTATCACCCTCTCGCGTGTAGAACTCGGAGCCGCCGGGACATTCCTTGTCGCCCGCCGTGCTGTTTCAGAGCGGACCATGAAGGACGCCATTGCAGAGGCGATAACGCGCAAAGAGTTGAACGAACAGTGGGAAAGTTGGACTGGCGCTGGTGATATCGCTATTTCGGTCAGGCTCGATGCCCCGGTCAAGAGATCGCGGCTATACACGTATCTGCCGATGGGCGATCAGGCCGAAGCCCCGTTCCAAGGATACTTGCATGGCAGTTTTTTTCCTTCGTCCAACCGCAAACACCTGAACGCACGGAATCGGCTGAACGCCGTTCTTTTGGGGGAAGCCACTGCCCTCGTCGCCGAGGCGGTCCGCGAGGTCGTCGCGGACCCGTCTGGTCGGATCTCAAGCTGGCTTACTCAAGACGAACGCGCCGCAGCTGTCGCAGACTTCATGTGCTGGGAAAAGGTCCAGAGCCTGGAGGCCGACGAGGACCTTGCGGAAGCTGTTGCGAGCAATATCGCAAGAGTCTTTGGATGTGACGACTTTGATGACACCCCGGTGGTCCCATGCGCACAATCCGGGACCGTTGGCTTGGCACTAGCATGGAAACCGCCCCGATGTGCGCGCCTATGGCCAAGTGAAACCGGGCTTTTCTCGGCCAGCGAGGCCGCGCGCTTCGCGCAGTTTCTAGGTGTCTGGCCGATCTGGCACGCATTAGATTCAAGGCAAGATCGTTTAAACGATTATCTCCTTGAGCATTCCGATGGCTACACCGGAGAACCTAGCGGAGAAGAACGGGCGCAGCTCGTAGGGAAAGTGGCTGAAAAGCTGCATAATAATCGCCGAACATCCAAGAGTAGTTGGCAGGAGTACTTTGGGCAGATCCCAGATTTCATGGGAAACGACGGAAACTGTCTAGCAGGGTTTCCTGTTCTGATTGGGGATGACGGCGCACTCCACGCAGCTATGTCGCAACCGGCAGAAGCCGTGGGCAGTTCGCGGCCAATACGCAGGCGCCGTCACACGGCAACTGCGATATTTTCACCGCCCGATCCGCGTAGGACTGACACAGATGAAGACTTGGAAGTCGACCCGCCAAAGAAGCTTTCCGAGCGTTTTGGTTTCCTGTCGACCTCTTTTCCATGGCATGGAGAATTGTCCGACGCACGTGCCTATTTTGAGAAACATAAACTCGTCGAGGAGTTCGACCGCGAGGCAATACTGGCACATCTTTCACGCACACTGCGGAACGAACGCAACAAGGAAGTGCTAAAGGGGGGCTTGCGGTGGGCGTTTCAGCTATGGCGGCAGCCCCGGGCAGCTAATCGGTCGTTTCGGCTTCAACCTCAACATCGCTTTCGGGTCCCGGCGCTTGACGGTCGTTACATTGATGCGAACGAAACGGTTTTTTCTGCTGGTTGGCCAGGCCAAACCTCGGGGGGACTACTTCAGGAATTCCTCGATGCGGCACCGCCGGATATCCCAGATCTAGAAGCGTTGGCTTCTCGCAGAATGGCAGCACCAGACCATCCAGTTTTTCGGAACAAGATGATCGACGACTGGGTGGAGTTTCTGTCGGAACTCGGCGTTGGACGTGGCATCAGGCCCGAAAGGAAGGTCTCAAAGAAGAAACATTTTCTGGCGTACCAGATTTGCGACTTTTCCTTTCTTAAAGACTACGGAATCCCGCAATCATTCGGGGATTTATGGCGGGAGGACATCAAGTCTTCGGATCCGTCACTACTCGCTCTTCCATCTACCACGGAGTATGTGATCCAAGGCGAAATTCACTGGCTTCCTGGCCAAGCTGATGTGGAGGCCTTTTCGCCTGTCTGTAAAACACTGTACGCTAGGCTGATCCTTGCTTGGCTGGCGACAACACCAAATGTTCCGTGGGACCTTGTGGTTCACCATAGCTATTCCTACAGGGCCGATCGAAGAAATTGGCCTACGCCACTTTCAGCGTTCTTACGCTCGGAAGCTTGGTTTCTAGTCGAGAATTTCGCGCACTCTGATACTGGACCGGTCGCGGTAAAACCGTCTGACGTTTGGTTGAATGATGCTGAGGGCGAACGATTCCTGCCATACCTCCCCAAACCAGTTCGCGAGCTAAGAAGGATGCTTGAGCGGGGAGGAAATGATCTCGTCCAGTGCTTAAAAGACCGGGCGGAACTACGTATTCTTGGCGACCCTGACACCTTGGCCGACCAACTTGCGTTCCTTGCATACCATTTTTGCTCTGAAGGATTTGATGATCATTTCAGACCTCGGTTGCTAAACCTCTATAATCGAGCATGGCGACAGTTTCTCGCGACCGTGGACGACGGCGGACAGGATCCAGAAGAAACCGAGGTACCTGTAGCGATCCTGATTCAAAAGCATCACCGTGTTGTGCCTGTGAATATGTTCGACGTGGACGAAGCGCCGGGCGAAACCGTATATGTCTGTGACACAGAAAGAGAAAGCGATGCGGGGCTCCTTGCCGCCAGCGGACAGGCGTTCTTCCAACTTAAGGAAAGCGAGCCGGGGCGAACTGGAGAGCTAATCGAGGCATTCTACGGCGATCGTATAAGACGCATGTCCCGCGTCGATTACACGCTTCGCGCTGACGGGAACACCATCGATGAGGCTGAAAAAACGCCAATCCTCGAGGTTTGCCCACACCTTCGTCCTATGCTCGCGGTCGCAACGGAAGCCCTCATCGGCACTGAGGCGCAACGTCTTCCATCCGACCGCTCTGAGCTGCTGGTGAAGCTTGATCGATTAAGTCTGGCAAAAGCATCGACGTTAGGATTCGTTGTCGACGGCATTAGTATCTCGCCGGAACAGATCACCTCACAAGCCTTTAACCTTACTTCTGAAAATGGGCAGTCCGTCGTTCTGGTGGGGAGCACCGAGGAGTGGAATTGGGATCTTGTCGACCGATGCCTTCCAGCGATTTGTGAGGCATTGGGACAGCGGGCACTCACTTCCCATCTCAGGCTACTCCTAGCTCACATCAGCCGTGACGTCCCGCTTGTTAATGCGCAAGCTGACCCCCGAATTGATGTCGGGCGCATGGCCGAGCTTCTGCAGCTTTCGGCCTCTTCGACGGCGGCTGCAAATGCTACGCTAAATGCTGGTCTTGAACGACAGGCACCCTGGATACGTGCCGTCCTTTATCACTTTGCCGGCATTGCCGCAGTCGATCCCTTTGACAACAAACTTGACCGCATAATTAAGGACGAAGGTCTGCTGCGGACCACGCTGGCGAAACTGCTTCCGGAAACTTCCTTTGAAGTCGGTGATCTGTTGGCAGTCTGCCGCTCAGCGTTGGGCCCGGGAGATTTTCGCGAAGCTCTCGGGCTTGATTTCGCCAAATTCAACAAAAGCTTAGCTGCTGTTGGTTTGGAGCCCGAGACTTATCCCGAGCAACACAGTTGGTGTCTTGCGAATTTCTTACGGCAGCGGGAACTCGAAATCACCGAGTGTCTGCTTTCGGTCTACGCCGAAAAGTTGAAAATGATGCAGCCTGCGGACGGCTACGCTGCAGCTAGATGTCGGATCCCGGAAGGTAGTATGGCCGTTTCCTGAACAGGTCGGGCTTGAGTTTGTGCCAGTCTTTCATCGCCTGCAAGGGCGTCTTGCTGCCCAGGGCTGATTGCGGGAGCTGCTGGTTGTAGAG
>NZ_QNGB01000034.1 GCF_003298505.1 Roseovarius sp. TE539 | reverse complement strand
GTGGTCGTCGCTTGGCTGTGAAGCTTGATCAGCATGCCGATCTCCCGTCTCGCACCTCGTTCAAAACAGATCGTGCCATGAAAAGCGCGGATCGACGAGGGGCTATGTGATCATCCGGGACGGAACACATAGTGGATTAAAAGAGCATGCTCAATTGAAAGAAGAGCGTGCTGGAAAAGATTGATTGAAGCATCCGTTCTTCCCCACAATAGCATCCTTGTCCGATGTCCGCTCTGGGTTGGCTCCGGTCATATGCTGCTTTGTTCAAGAATGGCGGGTATGGGCCGTTTTTTCTTGAAGGGCGACCACAGTTTGCAGGTTTGCACCGGCAGCTCCCTGCGCAAAACTTCCGCCCAGATCTTCGCCGAACGGCCGCGGCATACCGGGTGCAGGCCGGGAAACGTGCGGCGGGTGCAGGGCGCTAGCGCGGGATGGAAAAGACCTGCCCGGGATATATGAGGTCGGGGTCGCGGATCCTGTCCTTGTTCGCCTCGTAGATGCGGACGTAAAGGTTGCCCTCGCCATAATTGCTGCGCGAGATCGCCCACAGGGTGTGGCCGCGCTGCACGGTGACCGCACGCACCCTGGCGGTGTCGCCGCTCTCGTCTTCCCGGCTCCTGGCGACAGCTTCGGGTTCCTCGCGCTTGAAGGGCGTCTCGACCCGCGACGTCACCTTGCCGTCTTCGCCAATCTCGTCGACGCGGAGGGTATAGACACCTGTATCGACCTCCGGCAGCCCTGTCCGCCAGCTGCCATCTTCGGAAATCCGCGACGTGGTGACGGGCGTGTTGTCAAGATAGACACGCACGAACCCGGTCCCGCGGGCACGGCCCTGAAGCTGTACCTCGCCGGTCTCGGAATAGGTGATCGCATCAAGCGCCACCGTCGCCATGACCTCGGGGGCGGCATCCCGCGGTGCGGGGGGCTGTATGACGCGCACGCCGGACTGGTCGGACATGAGAACGGCGGTGGCCGGTTCCGGGGGCTCCGGGGGCACGGTTTCCGACGGGGTTTGCGGATCGGTGCCGTCACCCCCGGGGGCCGCGGCCAGTTCGGGAGCATCATCGAGGGTGTCGGGGGAGTCATCGGGCGGTGCCGGGCCCTCGGTCGTTTCCTTCGGCGCGGCGGGTGGTTCGGTGGCGGCCCCGGGCATGTCCTTGCCCGGCCCCGGAACCTCGGCAGTCTCTGCAAGGTCGGTTGTCGTGGCCGTCTCGGGGGACGGTGCCTCGACGGGTGCGGGCTCCTCGGCCGTGTCGGCGGGCGCATCGGCCGTGTCGGCGGGGGCATCGGACATGCGTGGTTCAGGCGGCACCCCGCCGTCCGTTCCGGACTCCGTGTCGACGGCGGTTTCGGCCGCCATTTCCGGCGTCTCATCGTCCTTTGCCGCGACGGCCGGACCTTCGGGGGGAGGCGTATCCGAAACCGGCATGTCGGATGTCTGCTCCACCGCCCCGGCATCCTGCTTCTCGGGCACGTCTTGTCCGGGATCGTCCTTGGGCCGGGGCGCCTCGGCAACCGGAACCATATCGGCCTTGTCCGTCTCCTCGGGCTCGGCCACATCGGACTCGGGCGTTGGTGCTTCGGCGACCCCGGCAGGCATCGGCGCAAGGATCACCTCTGTCCGGGACGGTATCTCGGTGGCGCCGTCGGGGGCATGCATGCGCAGTGACAGCACGCGCGCCTCGCGGCTTTCCGCGACCTCGAAGAAGTCCACGAACTTGCCGCCCGTGTCGGGCATAACGCGGCCGAGTTCCTTGCCATCGAGAAGCACCGCCGTTTCCCACCCCGGCTCCGCCGCGCCGGCAACAAGCATCGTGCCATCCGTTTCCAGGCGAAAAACGTCGATCGAGGGCGGGGGCGGCGCGATTGCCCCGGTCTCCGTGTCGTCGGACCCCGATGGCGGTTCAAGCGTCGCCGTGTCGGCGGCGGGATCCTCCGGGACAGGATCCTGGGGGGCTTTCGCGGCGTCATCGGCCGCCTGCGGACGGTCGGATTGCGGTTCGGCAATGCCATCAACGGCAGGCTGCTCGACTGCGGCGGGCTCTTCCGACGGTGTTTCAGGCGCGAGGATGCCGGACACGTAAAGACCACCCCCCACCACCGCGGCGGCGGCCACACCTGCCACCCCCACGGCCTGTCCGCCCGCCAATCCAGCCAGCTTGCTCATGTTTTTCCTTCCGCCGGTAAGCCCCGCAGCACGGTTGCCGGACAATATCAACAAGGCTATCAGGGGTCAAAACAACCCTTCGAGATATGCGAGTGATTTCATGCGGGTCAAGTCTGTCTGTGTCTTTTGCGGCTCACGTCGCGGTGTCCGCGCGGCATACGAGGCGGCTGCTGCCGAACTCGGGCGCACACTTGCAGCAGGCGGCTGGCGTCTTGTCTACGGCGCAGGGGACGTCGGCCTGATGGGCGCGGTGGCACGGGCCGCCCAGAACGCCGGCGGCGACACATTCGGCGTGATTCCGGCCCACCTGCTAAGCATCGAGGCCGGAAACAACGACGCTGGCCGTCACGTGGTGACCGAAAACATGCATGAGCGCAAGAAAGTCATGTACATGAACTCGGACGCCATCGTGGTGCTGCCGGGCGGTGCCGGGTCGCTGGACGAATTCTTCGAAGTGCTCACATGGCGACAACTGGGCCTTCATGAAAAGCCGGTCTTCCTTCTCAACACGGACGGCTACTGGACCCCGCTGATCGGGCTTCTGGACCATGTGATATCAGAGGGGTTCGCCGATGCCACGCTGCATGGTTTCGTCACCATCGTGGACACGGTTCAGGAACTTGACACGGCCCTGCGCAGCGCCCTGTCCTGACGCCACGCCGAAAAGCTGTAGATGGCCAGCGCCGTCCAGATCATCCCGAAGGCAAGGGCGTGCCAGATCCCGAACGGCTCGCGGAAAATCAAAGTGGCAACGAAGAATTGCAGTGTCGGGTTCAAGTATTGCACCAGCCCGACCGTGGCCAGGCGCACCCGGCGTGTCGCATAGCTGAACAGGATAAGCGGCGTGGCCGTCAAAACACCCGAGAACGCGAGAAGCAGACTGTCGGACCAGGAGGCCGCGAAAGCGCCGCCGCCGGGACCGGAATGGAAATGCGCCAGGATCACCACGGCCAGGGGCGAAAGAAGCAGCACCTCGGCGGTGACGGAAACGACAGGCCCCAGGGAAAGCCGTTTCTTGGCAAGCCCGTAAAGACCGAACGACACGGCCAGCACCAGCGAAATCCACGGCGCCACGCCCAATCCCGCGGTCAGGGCCACAACCGCGAGAAGTGCCAGACCAACCGCCGCCCATTGCGCCGTATCCAGCCGCTCACGAAAGACGGACGCCCCCAACAGGACGGCAACCAGGGGAAACATGTAATATCCCAGCGATGCCTCGACGGCGCGGTCGATCTGGATTGCGGTGATGAAAACGAACCAGTTGAGCGATATGGCCAGCGCCGCCAGAGCGATCGCCAGAACGGATCGACCCGAGGCCAGACCCACGCGCAGCAACGCGATCCGCCCTTGCCAGAGCAGCACCCCGGCGAAGAACAGGAACGACCAGAGCGTGCGATGCGCGAGGATCTCGATCGGCGGAATGTGACTCAGAAGTTTGTAGTAAAGCGGCGACAGGCCCCAGATCGTGCAGGCGGCCACCATCGCCATGACGCCTTTTACCGCCTCGGTCATTTCTTCCGCCCCGCACCAGCCCGATCTGTTCGCTTGCTGCCCCGGCACGCGGCGGGTGGCAAGGCGAAAATCGCACGCCCGCCGGAAACCGGGCGGGACAATGGCGCCGGCGGGAGGCGGGGCGCGCTTTCACATCAGAGCATGGGATCGAGTTCGGACTTCAGCATCTTCTCCACCTTGTCGAGCGGATGATTTGTGAGATCCTTCGCGATTTCCCCGACGACGCGTTCCTGAACCTCCTTGTGAAGATGCTGGCGCAGCTCGCCCAGGACACCGGGCGGCGCCACCAGAACGATACGCGAGAAGGCGCCTGCATGGGCGCGCTTGTAAAGCATGTCCGAAAGATCGGCCGCGAAGCGATCCTTGGCCAGTTCGTGCCAGTCGGTGTCGTCCATGGCAGAGCGCTGCCCGGGGCCGCTGTCGGGCATGCGGCCGGGGCGGTTGGCCGATTGGGCGATGTCGGACGGATTTTCCTGCGTTTGCTTGCCCACAACCTCGAGGTCGGGGCTCTGCGCGTCCAGCCGGTTGGTGAGAAACAGGGCCTTTTCGCCATCCGCGATCAGAACCCACGTACCATTGGTCAGAACCGCCATCTTTTACCTCCTTTGCAATCACCCGGACCCTATCATGCCCGCGGTGCGCCGGCCTTGATCCATGACAGGCCGCGTGTGACGAAAGAAAGCCCCCCGGTGCCGACCGGGGGGCCCGTTCGGCGAGGACGCGATCACATGCGCGAGGCGACGTTTTCCCAGTTGACCAGATTGTCGAGGAAATTCTGAAGGTAGGCCGGACGCTTGTTGCGGAAGTCGATGTAGTAGGAATGCTCCCACACGTCGCAGCCCAGAAGCGCGGTCTGCCCGAAGCACAGCGGGTTCACGCCGTTTTCCGTCTTGGTCACTTTCAGTGATCCGTCTGTGTCCTTGACCAGCCACGCCCAGCCCGATCCGAACTGACCCGCGCCTGCGGCGGAAAATTGCGACTTGAACTCGTCGACCGAGCCGAACGCCTCGTTCAGGGCCTTTTCCAGCTCACCGGGCATGCCGGTGCCGCCCGGCGCCATCATCTCCCAGAACTGGTTGTGATTCCAATACTGCGAGGCGTTGTTGAATATGCCGTTCTGCGCCACGGCATTGGCATCGTAGGTGCCCTTGATGATTTCTTCTACGGGCTTGCCTTCCCACTCGGTGCCGGCAATGGCCTTGTTGCCGTTGTCGACGTAGGCCTTGTGGTGAATATCGTGATGGTATTCGAGCGTCTCGCGCGACATGCCGTGCCCGGCCAGCGCATCATGGGAGTATGGAAGATCGGGAAGTTCAAAGCTCATGGGTCAGCCCCCTGTTCGTGTATGCGTGTCTGTACCGCTTACATGGTGGCGCAATGCCTGAAACGTCAACCCCGTAACCGGCCCGACAGGCGGTTCGAATCACCCGATCACCCGTCATGCGGGCCTGCATCAGCCGAAGTAGCCCACCTCTCCACCGGTGGCGGATGCGCCACGCAGGAGATCGAACACATAAACCGCGACCGAGCGGAAACAGACGACCTGCACGGTTTGATCGTCCGGCATCCAGAAGGCCGCGGGAACCTGCGCCATGCGCGTACGACGAAACTGTCCCGGTCCGAAAGCGCCGGGCGACATGTCGACGGGGCACAGTTTGGCGATGACCTCGCGGCAGCCCGCGCCGCTGACCTGAAAGACCGCGCGCGCATCCGAGACATTCACGACAAGCGCATGCTGGTCCTGCAGGGCATCCCGCATTCCGGCAAGGCTGGCCTCGGCCTCTTCGTAGGACATAACAAGCAGCAATTCGTCCGGTGACATCCAGGCGACCGCGTGATCCCCCCCGTCGGCGATCAGAACCTCGCCGCGCCCGGGCACAGCCAGATTCACGGCGGCCTCCACCGCCGCGCCAACCTCCGGCGTGTCCAGCCCGCCGCGCAGGGTTATCATGCCCTTGAGGCCCAGTTCCTCGACCGTCGCGAACCCGTCTTCACGGGCGCCTTCAAGCGCGCTCACGGCGTCAGACATTCTGCTTCTCCCCGTCCTTGTCGTAGAAGACCTGATCAACGATCCTCGCTTGCATCACGGTTCCGTCGACCTTCGGAAAATCCAGCACCTCGCCCATTCTGTCCGGACCGTTGAGGACCAGGCCCATGGCGATACCGCGTCCCAGGGTGGGCGAATGGTAGGTCGAGGTCACCCGTCCCTGCACGTTGCGCTGACCATTGGCGTTGTGGCCCTCGGCGGTGGCGTAGGCGCCATCCGGCAGCACCGCCCCGTCCACGGTCTCCAGCCCCACAAGCTTCCAGCGGGCCGGATCGGTCATGTGCGAGCGTTGCTGCGCCCGCTTGCCGATATAGTCTTCCTTTTTCTTTGAAATGGCCCAGTGCATCATTAGATCCTGCGGGATGACCGTACCGTCGGTTTCGTCCCCGATCATGATGAATCCCTTTTCGGCCCGCATGATATGGAGGGCCTCGGTTCCATATGGGGTCACGCCGTACTCGTTCCCTGCCTCCAGCAACATGTCCCAAAGGGCGCACCCCTGGCTGGCAGGCACGGCGACCTCATAGCTCAGCTCTCCCGAAAAAGAAATACGGAAAAGCCGTGCATTGATGCCATTCAGCGTCACATCGGCCCAGCCCATGAATGTCAACGCCTCGGCGCTGATGTCGTCATCGGTCAGTTTCTGAAGCGTCTTGCGGGCATTGGGGCCGACCACGCCGACCTGTGCATACTGTTCGGTGATGTTGGCGGTGTAGACTTTCCAGTCCCACCATTCGGTCTGCAACCACTCTTCCATGTGGCCATGGACATTCTCGGCGCCCCCAGTGGTCGTGTGGCACAGGAACGTGTCCTCATCGAGACGGGCGACCACGCCGTCATCCATGAGAAAACCGTTCTCGTTGCACATCAGGCCATAGCGGCAGCGGCCCGGTTTGAGCGTCGACATCATGTTGGTGTAAAGCATGTCCAGGAAACGGCCCGCATCCGGCCCCTTGACAATGATCTTGCCCAGTGTCGAGGCATCGAGAAGCCCCAGCCGTTCGCGTGTGGCCGCAACCTCGCGCTGAACCGCGTCATCGATGCTTTCGCCGTCCCGGGGAAAGCAATAGGGACGGCGCCAGGCACCCACCGGCTCCCAGTAGGCGCCGCGCGCCTCGTGGCGGTCATGCATCGGTGTGCGCCGTATGGGCTGAAACGTGCGATCGCGCGCCTCGCCGGCGATCGACGCCAGGGAAATGGGCGTATAGGGAGGGCGGAACGTGGTGGTGCCCGTCTGCGGGATCGGCTGGTTCAGCGCATCCGACAGGATTGCCAAGCCGTTGATATTGCTGAGCTTGCCCTGATCCGTCGCCATTCCGAGCGTGGTGTAGCGCTTGGCGTGTTCGACGGATTCGAACCCTTCGCGCGCCGCAAGCTGAACATCCGATACCTTCACATCGTTCTGGAAATCGAGCCATGATTTCATCCGCAGCTTGATCCCGGCGCCCTGCGGCATCATCCAGATCGGCTCGATCGGGTTTCCGGCCTGCTCCTCGGCCTTGGGCGCGGCCTTGCGCCCGGGCTTGTGGCCGGTCGCTTTCGCGGCGGCCTTGCCGGCGCTGTCGGCATCCTTGAGGCCGGCCGCGAGGTCCAGTTCGCCATTGGCCGCCCCGGCCGGGATCACAAAGCCCGTGCCGTCGGCCCCCGTCGGCGCCCTGTCCGTATCGGGGCGGAAATGGGCCTGCGCCTCGTCCCAGTTCAACTTGCCGCCGCAATGGGACCACAGATGCACAACCGGCGACCAGCCGCCGGACATGGCCACCGCGTCGCAGGCGATTTCCTCCAGAACGGCGCCCTCGCCGGCCTGTGCGCAGATCGCCACGCCCTCGACCCGCTTGCCGCCCTTGACCTTCGCGATGCCCTTGCCGGTTTCGATCCGGATGCCCAGGCCGCGCGCCTCGTCGGCCAGCGCCCCGCCGCCGCCGGCCCGGGCATCAAGGATCGCCGGTACCTCGAGTCCAAGGTTCCTGAGGATGATCGCGGTCCGGTAGGCATCGTCGTTGTTGGTCACGATCACGGTCCGGTCGCCGACCGAGATACCGTAATCCACGGCATAATCCCGCACCGCGGAGGCCAGCATGACCCCCGGCACGTCGTTTCCGGAGAAACTGAGCGGGCGTTCGATCGCCCCGGTGGCGGTGACCACCTGGCCGGCGCGGATGCGCCACAGCCGGTGGCGCGGCCCCGGCGCATCGGGCGCGTGATCCGTCACGCGTTCGTAGCCCAGCACGTAGCCGTGATCGTAGACGCCCGCGCCCATCAGGCGGCGGCGCAGGGTCACGTTGTCCATCGCCTCCAACTCGGCGACAGTTTCTTCCACAAACTTGTCCACAGGGGCGCCGCCCACTGTGCCGCCATCAACCGGCGCGCGGCCGCCCCAATGGGCCGTCTGCTCGATCAGCAGGACCCGGGCGCCCGCCTGGCCCGCCGCGCGTGCGGCCTGAAGGCCGGCCACCCCGCCGCCGATCACCAGCACATCGACGAAGGCATGGAAATGCTCGTAGGTATCCTCGTCGCGATCCCTGGGCGCCTTGCCCAGACCCGCCGACTGGCGGATGAAAGGCTCGTAGACATGCTTCCAGAACGGGCGCGGATGGATGAACATCTTGTAGTAGAAACCCGCCGGCAGGAACCGCGCGAAGGCGGCGTTGATCGCGCCGACATCGAATTCCAGGCTCGGCCAGTGGTTCTGCGAGGCACAGGTCAACCCGTCGAAGAGTTCGGTCGTGGTGGTGCGCTGGTTCGGTTCGAAGCGCGCGCCCTCGCCCATGTTGACCAGCGCGTTGGGTTCCTCTGCGCCGGAGGCGACGATGCCGCGCGGTCGGTGATACTTGAACGAGCGGCCCACCATCATCTGATCGTTGGCCAGCAGCGCCGAGGCAAGCGTATCGCCCGGATGGCCGCGCAGGCGCTTTCCGTTGAAGGTGAACTCGGTGCTGCGGCCGCGGTCCAGAAGGCGGCCGCCCGTGGCCAGACGTGTGCTCATGCGAACTCTCTCCAGCTCCAGCCCGGCCGCTTGGCCGAGATCCTGTCCTTGATGTCCTGCGGCGGTTCGGTTGTCTGCGCGGAATAGGTGCCGAACACCTCCAGGGTGACGGTGCAGCGCGCGGCGTGGAACCACTTGCCGCAGCCATTGGCGTGGCGCCAGCGCTCGAAATGGACGCCGCGGGGGTTCACCTTCTCGAAGAGGTAGCCGTGGAACTCGTCATCGGTGGAGCCCGGACCGAAACGCTTGAGATGCGCCTCGCCGCCGGGGGCGAACTCGGTTTCCTCGCCGGTAACACCGCAGCAGGGGCAGGTGAGTATCAGCATTAGATAACCTCCTGAAGTTTTGGAATGTCCGCAGAAAAGCCCCAGAGAACAGTCCCTGAAACAGTTAAAGCTGCAACAAATGTGAGCTTCTCTGGGGAAATCTCGAACTTCACTGCCGGCTTACCCTCGAGGAAAACGGAACTACTCGGTTTAGTTGCAAAGAACACGAGCATTGCTGCCACAGCAACCATTGCGGCCCCAATTCGCTCGACGACCTCGGCAAAACCTGATGCAGAAGCCCCTATTCCGAAAAGCAAAAATGCAATTGTGAATAAACTGAACCATTTTGCTTGCATCAGTGCGCCACCCCCGCAGCCACGCTTTCGTCGATGAAGCGGCCTTCCCTGAAACGGTCCAGCGTGAACGCGTCGCAGAGCGGCGACGTGCCCTTGGCCATCAGCTCGGCAAAGCCCCAGCCCGAGCCGGGGATCGCCTTGAACCCGCCGGTGCCCCAGCCGCAGTTGATGAAGCATCCCTCCAGCGGCGTCTTGCTGAGGATCGGAGAGCGGTCGCCGGTCATGTCCACGATCCCGCCCCACTGGCGCAGCATCTTGAGGCGATTGATGATCGGGAAGGTCTCGCACAGCGCGCGCACGGTTTCCTCGGCATGGTGGAAGCTGCCGCGCTGCGTGTAGTTGTTGTAGCCGTCGGCGCCGCCGCCGATGACCATTTCGCCCTTGTCGGACTGGCTCATGTATCCGTGCACGGTATTGGCCATCACCACCACGTCCATGCAGGGCTTGATCGGCTCCGACACGAGCGCCTGCAACGCGACGCTCTCGATCGGAAGGCGGAAACCGGCCATGTCGGCCAGCTGCCCGGAATGGCCCGCCACGACGATGCCCAGCCTGTCGCAGTCAATCTCGCCGCGGTTGGTGGTCACACCCCTGACCTTGCCGCCCTCGCTGCGGATGCCGGTGACCTCGCATTTCTGGATCACGTCCATGCCCATGGCCGAGCAGGCCCGCGCATAGCCCCAGGCCACGGCATCGTGGCGCGCCGTGCCCGCCCGCGGCTGCCACAGCGCGCCGAGGACCGGATAGCGCGGCCCCTCGATGTTGATGATCGGCACCAGTTCCTTGACACGCTCGGGGCTGATGAACTGGGTATCGACCCCCTGCAGGGCGTTCGCGTGCGCCGTGCGCTCGTAGCCGCGTATCTCGTGCTGGGTCTGGGCCAGCATCATCACGCCGCGCGGCGAATACATCACGTTGTAGTTCAGGTCCTGGCTCAGCGTTTCGTAAAGGCTGCGCGATTTCTCGTAGATCGCCGCCGACGGGTCCTGCAGGTAGTTCGACCGGATGATCGTGGTATTGCGCCCTGTATTGCCGCCGCCCAGCCATCCCTTCTCGAGGATCGCCACGTTGGTGATGCCGAAGTTCTTGCCGAGGTAATAGGCCGTGGCCAGCCCGTGCCCGCCGGCGCCGATGATCACCGCATCGTATTTCTTCTTCGGCTCCGGCGAGGCCCATGCGCGTTCCCATCCCATGTGGTAACGGAAGGCTTCGCGGGCGATGGCAAAGGCGGAATAACGTTTCATGCGCGCTCTCGGGGGCTGGTTGGATTCGCGAATGTTTCGCGTTGTGAGGGTAATGCGACAGTCCGGTGAATCAAAGGATACCCGGCGCGGCAAAACGGGCCTCATTCGCGACATTGCGACATAATGCCGACCCCCGGCTGCGAACAAGTGATCGCGTGCCTCTTTCAACGGCTGTCCGGGGCGGTTAAATGAAGCCACAGGTTTTGGAGAGACAATGCTTTTCTGGATCATCGCCGCCACGCTTGCGACAGCCGTCTGCGGGCTCATCGTCCTCAGTCTGATGCGCGGACATGCAGGGGCCGAGCCGCCGGCCGCGTACGACCTGAGGGTCTATCGCGACCAGTTGCGCGAAGTGGACCGGGATCTGACCCGCGGCGTCATCGGGGAGGCCGAGGCCGAACGCATCCGCACCGAAGTATCGCGGCGCATCCTCGCGGCCGACGCCCAGCTAGACAAGAGCGGCGAGAGTGGCGGGCAGCCAAGGCTGCCGGGCACCATCCTTTCGGGCCTTGCCGCGCTGTTGCTGATCGGCGGATCGCTGGCGCTTTATTCCCGGATCGGTGCGCCCGGCTATCGCGACCTTCCGGTGGAGGCGCGGATCGCGGCCTCGGACGAGGCCCGGGCCAACCGCCTGGATCAGCAGCGGGCCGAGGCGCGCATGCCCGCGGCGCCACCGCCCGACGCGTCCGAGGACTTCCTGAAGCTGATGGACAGGCTGCGCGAAACGGTGAGCGACAACCCCGAGGATCTGCGCGGGCTGAACCTTCTGGCGCGCAACGAAGCGGCCCTCGGGAACCTCGTGGCCGCACGCAAGGCGCAGGAAAGGGTCGTCGCGGTGAAGGGACCGGCGGCCACGGCACGCGACCATGCATTTCTCGCGGAGTTGATGATCGGGGCCGCGGGCGGCTATGTGTCAAGCGACGCGGAGTCCGCGCTGCGCGATGCGCTGGAACGGCAACCCTCGCAGGGCTCGGCGCGCTATTACCTGGGTCTTTACCTGATGCAGGTGGACCGCCCCGATGCCGCGTTCCGGATCTGGCGGCGGCTGCTGGAGGAAAGTGGTCCCGACGCCCCCTGGGTCGAGCCGATCCGTGCGCAGATCGGGGCCGTGGCCCGGCGCGCCGGGGTGACCTACGACCTGCCGGAACGTGAAAGCGCGCCTCGGGGCCCCGATGCCGCCGATCTTGAGGCCGCCGGGCAAATGACAGCGGCGGAACGGCGCGAGATGATCACCGGCATGGTGTCACGCCTGTCGGACCGGCTGGCCCGCGAAGGCGGAAGTGCCGCGGAATGGGCCCGGCTGATCGGTGCCTACGGGGTTCTGGGTGAAACCGACAGCGCCCGCGCCACCTGGACAGAGGCGCAGCAGGTCTTCGCGGACCGCGCGCAGGATCTGGAGCTGATCCGCGCCGCCGCAAGGCGCGCGGGCGTGGCGGAATGATTTTCGAGGACATCGCCGAATTCGCCGCCGCCCTGCCGCGCCTGCGCCCGATTCTGGGGCTGGACCCGGGTACCCGCACCATTGGTGTGGCCGTTTCGGACCGCACACTTTCGGTGGCAAGCCCGCTGGAGACGATTCGGAGGCGCAAGTTCAGCCTTGACGCGGATCGGTTGCTGGAGATCTGCAGCGACCGCGAGGCGGGAGGGTTCGTTCTGGGATTGCCGCGCAACATGGACGGAAGCGAGGGACCGCGATGCCAATCCAGCCGCGCCTTCGCCCGCAACCTTGGCCACCGCACCGAACTGCCGATCACTTTCTGGGACGAACGGCTCTCGACCGTGGCCGCCGAACGGGCGCTTCTTGAAGCGGATGCGACACGCAGACGTCGCGCGGAGGTTATCGACAGCATCGCCGCCTCGTATATCCTTCAGGGAGTTCTGGACCGGCTGGGGCATATGGGAGTGACAGGTTGAGTGACGAAAAACTCTGGAAACGCAACGAGATCGAAAGCCCCTGCGTGCGTATATGCGTCGTCCATCCCGAAGCGCGGATCTGTACCGGCTGTTACCGCACCACGGACGAAATCGCGCGGTGGACGAAGATGACACCGCAGGAACGGCGCGAGATAATGGCCGCCCTGCCCGACCGGTCGGACCTGCTGCGCAAGCGGCGTGGCGGACGCGCGGCCCGGCTGGGCCGTGGCTGAGGGCAGCCCGAAGCACGGTTCGGCGCGTCCGAATGCACCATCCGGGGGCATCGGGCGGAGCCTGGCACGGGCGGCAGGGATCCTGCTCTCATGCCCGTGACAACCGCCCGGCAGGGTTGACGACCCAATGGCCTGAGCCCTTGTCCTTGCGCTGGATCATGGACATGCGGTCAGCGCATCCACATGCTCGGATTCCGAAAAACCGGGAGGAAAGACATGCGCACACAGGTAGCCATCATCGGCGGCGGGCCGGCCGGCCTTCTGCTGTCGCAACTTTTGCACACCAACGGGATCGATACGGTCCTTCTGGAGCGCCGAACACGTGAGCACGTATTGTCCCGGATCCGGGCGGGCGTTCTTGAGTCCGGCACCGTCGCGTTGATGCAACAGGCAGGTGTCGGCGAACGCGTCAACGACGAGGGCCAGGTGCACGAAGGTGCCGTCATCGCCGCGGCGGGCAGAATGCAGCGGATCGACTTCAGCAAACTGACCGGACGGCATGTCACGATATACGGCCAAACCGAGGTTACCCGCGATCTCTATGAAGCGCGCGACGCCGCGGAAGCGGTGACGCTGCACGAATGCGCCGGCGTCAAGCCGCACGACATCGACACCGACGCACCCTACGTGACCTTCCTGCAGGGAGGCAAAGTGCACCGGCTGGATTGTGAATTCATCGCCGGATGCGACGGGTTTCACGGCCCCTGCCGGCAGGCAATCCCCGAAGCGCGGCGCACGGAATACGAAAAGACATATCCTTTCGGCTGGCTCGGGGTTTTGTCGGAGACCCCGCCGGTGGCCTCGGAACTGATCTATGCCGGATCGGAACGCGGTTTCGCATTGTGTTCGATGCGCAACGAGACCCTCAGCCGCTACTACGTGCAGTGCGCGCTTTCGGACAGCCCCGAGGACTGGGACGACGACATGTTCTGGGACGAGCTGCGGCGCCGCCTGCCCGAAGAGGTGGCCGCAAACCTGGAAACCGGCCCATCGGTGGAGAAGTCAATCGCGCCCTTGCGGTCCTTCGTCTGCGAGCCGATGCGGTGGGGGCGGCTTTTCCTGTGTGGCGACGCGGCCCATATCGTACCCCCGACAGGCGCCAAGGGCCTCAACACGGCGGCCAGTGACGTGCATTACCTTTTCCAGGCCCTGAAGGCTCATTTCCAGAACAAGAACGACGCCCTGCTGGACAGCTATTCCACCGACGCGCTGGCCCGGATCTGGAAGACAGAGCGGTTCAGCTGGTGGATGACGAACCTTCTGCACCGTTATCCCGAGCAGACACCTTTCGACATCGCGTTGCAGAACGCCGAACTGGACTATATCGCCCAGAGTACCGCGGCACAGCAGGCGCTGGCCGAAAATTACGTCGGACTGCCATATTGATGTGGGTCGGCTTCTCGGACGGGATCGGCCTGCACTACCGTGACGAAGGCCCCCGCGACGGCCTGCCGGTGGTTTTCGCCAATTCCCTGGGCACGGATCTGCGGCTCTGGGAGCCGCTGCTGTCACACCTGCCGGAAGGCTTGCGCATCATCCGCTACGACAAGCGCGGTCATGGCCTGTCGGACTGTCCCGCGCCGCCGTATTCCATGGGCACCCTGGTACGGGACGCGGAACGGATCCTGGATCACCTTGACGTGACGGGCTGCGTTTTCGTCGGGCTCTCGATTGGCGGCATGATCGGCCAGGGACTGGCCGTCAAACGCCCCGACCTCGTGCGCGCCCTTGTCCTGTCCGACACTGCCGCAAAGATCGGAACACCGGAGATGTGGCAAGAACGGATCTCCACGGTGGAGACCTGCGGCATGGCGGCATTGGCCGACGCGGTTCTGGAACGGTGGTTCACTCGGGCATTTCGCGATGGCGCCGGGGTCCGCATCTGGCACAACATGCTGCTGCGACAGCCGCCAGCGGGTTATGCCGGGTGCTGCGCGGCCATCGCGGGTACGGATTTCTATACACCCACCAGCGGACTGCGGCTGCCGGTCATGGGCATCGCGGGCACCGAGGACCGCGCCACTCCGCCGGATCTGGTTCGAGAAACCGTTGGCCTGATACCCGGCGCAAGGTTCGAACTTATCCGCCGCACCGGGCATCTGCCCTGCGTCGAGCGCCCCGACGCCTTTGCTGCACTGCTCAATGAATTCCTGTCCCGGCAGGCCCTGACCGGACCATGACCGCGGCGGCCGGCGCGATCGCGATAGGTTGTGTCGCAAAATTTGAACATCCGGTCAGGAATGCGTGTTAGTGCGGGGCCGAAAGGTGGCCCGGCATAATGAGTCATTTCCTCGCGCAACTCCCTGACGGGCTGTCTTGAGCCTGCAGTTGCAACCGTTCGACCCGCCCGTGCGGCGTGCCCACGCGATGGGGCTGATGATCGTCAGTTCCGTCGGGATCAGCTTTGGCGGGCTGGTCATACGCAGCATCGAGACGGCGGATGTCTGGCAAATCAATTTCTACAGGTCCCTGGCGCTGATCGTGACGGTAACGCTGATCATGGGCCTGCGTCACGGACGCGCCGCCCCGGCACGTGTCCGCGGCATCGGGCGTCCTGGGCTGCTGGCAGGGATCATGCTGGCGGCGGCGGGCATATCCTTCCTGCAGTCGATCACCAGCACCACTGTCGCCAACACCCTTTTCATGCTCAGCGCCATCCCTTTTTTCACCGCCGCATTGGCCTGGATCTTCCTGAAGGAGGGTCTGCACCGCTCCACGATCCTGACGATGATCGCCGCCGCCTGCGGTGTGGGCGTGATGGTCGCGGGCGGAATCGGCGCGGGGTCGCTTTACGGAAACGTGATGGGCCTGGTGACAGCACTGTGTTTCTCGGGCTACGCGATAATCGTGCGCCGGCACCGCGAAATCGAAATGCTGCCCGCGCTGATCGTCTCGGGTGGGCTCATCGTCTGCATTTCCGTGCTGCTGCGATGGGGAGATCTGGCCATTCCACTGCGTGAGATCGCGCTTTGCCTTCTCCTGGGAGGCGTGCTTTCGGGCTTGGCCAACGCGCTTTTCATAGCCGCGTCCAAGCACCTCGCGGCGGCCGAACTGACCCTTTTCATGCTGCTCGAGTTCGCCCTGGGACCGGTCTGGGTGTGGCTGTTTGTCGCCGAAACGCCGACAGCCGCAACCATCGCGGGCGGCACTGTCGTGATACTCTCGGTCGCGATCCGCGCCATGATCGAGCTGGCGCGCAATCACCGCCGGCGAAAACGCGGCATTCAGACGCCCTTCTGACCCGGCGCGTCCCGTTTGCAACCGCCTTCCGTTCCGATCCGGATCGGTGCTGGCACGGCGGGGCCATCGATGCGGTGCCGACCCGTTGCCGCGCAGGGCGCGTTCCGGCCATTCGCACTTGAACCCGCGCGCGAATCCGGGTCAGGCTTGGCCTCGGGGCCAGCGAACCGGCGGAGAGGGACAATGCGGAAAATCAGGGCTGCGGTCTGCCATCAGTTCGGCGCACCGCTTGCGATCGAAGACGTCGCGCTGCGCGCGCCGGAACTGGGGGAGGTCGAGGTCGCGCTGGACGCGGTGGCGATCTGCCATTCGGACATCTCCTTTGCCGAGGGGGCGTGGGGTGGCTCACTTCCCGCGGTCTATGGCCACGAAGCGGCCGGGCGTATCGCGGCCACCGGACCGGGTGTCGAGGGATTCTCACCGGGCGACTCAGTCGTCGTTACCCTGATCCGGGCCTGCGGCAACTGCCCGAGCTGTGGCGGAGGCCGCCCCACCGGTTGCGAGACGCCTTACGACGGTGACGCCGGTCCGCTTTCCCTGCCCGACGGTGGCATGCTGCATCAGGCGATGGCCTGCGGCGCCTTCGCCGAGCGCGTGGTCGTGGATCAGAGCCAGATCGTGCAGATCCCGAACGACATGGCAATGGACGCGGCAAGTCTTCTGGCCTGCGGAGTGATCACCGGCGTCGGCGCGGTCGTCAACGCCGCCGGGCTGCGCGCGGGGCAGGATGTCGTCGTCATCGGTGCGGGGGGCGTGGGGCTGAATGCCATTCAAGGCGCCCGTATCGCCGGGGCGCGCCGCATCGTGGCGGTGGACATGACAGAAGAAAAACTGTCCGACGCGCGTCGCTTCGGTGCCACGGACGGTGTGCTGGCGACGGATGAGAAACCGTGGCGCGCGGCCAAGGTGGCAATGGGGCGCGGCGCGGACGCGGTGCTGGTCACCGTCGGCGCGGCCGGGGCCTATGACACCGCGCCGCGCTATCTTGCCGGCGGCGGCCGGGTGATCATGGTGGGCATGCCCGCCACCGGCGCGGTCTCCGGATACGAGGCGGCCAATTTCGCCGCGACGGGGCAATCCATGGTCGGGTCCAAGATGGGGGACGTGGTGATCCGCCGCGATATTCCCTGGATGATCGACCTCTACCGGCAGGGGCGGTTGCAACTGGATGAACTGATCTCGAACCGCTGGAACCTCGAACAGATCAACGACGCCATCGCGGACACCAAGGCTGGCGGCGCGCGGCGCAACGTGATCATTTTCTGAGACAGACGCTCATCCGCCCTGGCGGGCGGCCTCGCCGGCAGCCCCCCGGGGCAAGGCCGGCACAACCCGGGAGGCATCCTTGAAGCTCAAAGACCTCGACATCATCGTCACCGCGCCACCCGCCCCGGGCTGGGGCGGGCGTTACTGGATACTAGTGAAACTGACCACCGATGACGGCCTCACCGGCTGGGGGGAGTGCTACGCGGCCACGGTCGGACCCGAGGCGATGCGCGCGGTCATCGAAGACGTGTTCGCCCGTCATATGGACGGTGAAAACCCCGAGAATATCGAGCTCATGTTCCGCCGCGCCTATTCGTCGGGATTCACGCAGCGCCCCGACCTGACCGTGATGGGCGCCTTTTCAGGGCTGGAAATCGCCTGCTGGGACATTCTTGGAAAGGCACGCGGCCGGCCTGTATGGGCGCTTCTGGGCGGGTGCATGAACGCGCGCATCCGCGCCTACACGTATCTCTATCCCCTGCCCTCGCATGATCCGAGGGCCTTCTGGATCTCGCCCGAGATGGCGGCCGAGAGCGCCGCCGACTGCGTGGAACGGGGCTACACGGCAGTGAAATTCGACCCGGCCGGCCCCTACACGATGCGCGGCGGTCACATGCCGGCGATGACCGATATCGACCTTTCGGCAAGGTTCTGCGCGGCGATCCGGGACGCGGTGGGCAATCGCGCCGACCTGCTGTTCGGCACCCACGGGCAGTTCACCACCGCCGGGGCCATCCGCCTTGGCCGGGCCATCGCGCCTCATGATCCGCTCTGGTTCGAGGAGCCGGTTCCACCCGACAACCCGGCTGAAATGGCCAGGGTCGCCGCGGCCGTGGGAATTCCGGTCGCCACCGGTGAGCGCCTGACCACAAAGGCGGAATTCGCGCCGGTACTGCGTGGCGGCGCGGCGTCCATCCTGCAACCCGCGCTTGGCCGGGCCGGCGGAATCTGGGAGATGAAGAAGGTCGCCGCCATGGCCGAGGTCTATAACGCGCAGATGGCCCCGCATCTTTATGCCGGGCCGGTGGAATGGGCCGCCAATATCCACCTCGCGGCGTCGATCCCCAACCTCCTGATGTGTGAAAGCATCGAAACACCGTTCCACGATCAGCTTATCAAGGGGACAATCCGGGTGAAGGACGGCTTCATCGACGCGCCCGAGGCACCGGGGTTGGGCATCGAAGTGGACGAGGCGCTGGCGCGGGCGAACCCCTACACGGGTACCGGGCTGCACCTCGAAATGCAGGAGGCACCCTGCGATTACACCCATGGCAATGCCTTCACCGGCGGCGCACCGCCTGAGGATACGTGACCCCGCGACCGGCCGTCCCGCCTACCGGGTCCATGCCGGCTGCGCGAAGAATCATGGCAGAAGGCCCAGCCACAACCATGCAGTGAGGATCGACAGCGCCGTGCCCAGCAGGACCGCCGAGGCGGCGACGCGACGGGCACGGCCATACATGTTCGCGAAGATGTAGGTGTTGATGCCCGGCGCCATGACCGCGGTCAGCACCGCCGAACGCGTGGCGGCATCCGGCAGCGCGAGGGCCATCCCCAGCCCGCGGGTGATCAGCGGATGCACCAGAAGCGCCACCGCGCAGACATAAAGAACGACGCGCAGATCGCCCTCGGGGCGGTAACGCACCAGGACCCCGCCCAGGCCGAACAACGCCGCCGGCAACGCCGCCCGCACCATCAGGTCCAGCCCGTCCCGGACCGGACCCGGTAGTTGCAGCCCGGCCAGATTGACCGCGAACCCCGCCACGATTCCAATGATGAGCGCATTGGAAAACATAGCCCCGGCGACCGTGCCGACGATCTTGAGGCCCGGGTGCCCGCGGGCCCGCACGATTTCCATCGCGGATATGCCCAACCCGTAGCAGAAGGGTGAGTGCAGCGCGATGATGGCATAGTTCGCGGCAAGCGCGCCGGCGCCGTAGGCGCGTTCGGTGATCGGCAGACCCAGCAGGACCGAGTTCGAAAACAGGCAGCAGAAACCGATCGCCACTGCGTCCTCCCAAGGTCGCGCGAAGATCAGCCGCGCCCCCAGCAACCCGAGAAGAAACCCGCCCAGGGCCCCGGCATAGAAACTGGATAGGAGCCGCCAATCAAAGCTTTGTTCCAGGTCAAGGCGGGCAATCGCGGTGAACAGCAGGCAGGGTATCGCGAATTGCTGCGTGAAGCGCATCAACCCGTCCACGCCCGACTCCGGGAACCATCCTGCCCGCACGGCGACGTACCCGAACCCGATCACCAGGAAAACCGGCAGGATGACCTCGATCAGTGCCTGCATCGGCGTCAGAACGGGTAGGAGATCACCATGCCGTCATGGGCCGGGGTGATATGAGGTGGCGTTTCCTCGGCGACGGTGCGGTAATCCATGTCGATATGCATGTTGGTAAGCACAGCGCGCCGGGGCGCTGCCCGGGCGATCCATTCCAGCGACAGCTCCAGATGGGCATGCGTCGGATGCGGGGTGCGCCTCAGGGCATCGAGCACCCAGCAATCCAGCCCCTCCAGCGAGGGCCACGCCGAGCCGGGAATGGAGGCCACGTCCGGCAGGTAGGCCAGATCGACGATCCGGAACCCGAGCGCGTCAATCGTGCCATGATTCACGCTGAACGGCTTCAGCGTGACAGCCCCGCCCTGCCCTTCGATCGTGATGTCGCCGTCGATCGTGTGCATGTCCAGGATCGGCGGATATGGTGAGCTGTCAGGCTGCATGAAGGCGTAACCAAACCTGGAATAGAGCGTATTCTGCGTGTCTCCGTCGGCCCAGACCGGCAACCGTCTCTTCATGTTGAACACGATCATGCGCAGATCATCGAGCCCGTGCACATGATCGGCGTGGTCATGGGTGTAGACCACCGCATCCAGCGTGCCGACACCGGCATCGAGAAGTTGATTGCGCAGGTCCGGCGAGCTGTCGATCAGAACGCGGGTGATGCCGTCTTGCGTTTCGCGTTCAATCAGCATCGAACAGCGCCGGCGGAAATTGCGCGGTTCCCCCGGATCGCAATCCCCCCAGTTGTTGCCGAGGCGCGGCACGCCGCCCGAAGATCCGCAGCCAAGGATCGTGAAGCGCAATTCGCCCATCACGCCGCAGCCTTTGCAAACAGACGCTCGAAATTCGCCTCGGTCCGGGCGGCGAATTCGGGCCAGTCCATGCCGAACAGTTCCGCACCAACCCTGGCCGTGTGGATCGTATAGGCAGGTTCGTTGCGCTTGCCCCGGTAGGGCGGCGGTGCCAGATAGGGCGCATCGGTTTCCACCAGAATACGGTCCAGCGGGGCGGCGGCGAATATCTCGCGCAGGTCTTTTGATTTGGGAAATGCCGCGATGCCCGACATCGACAGGTAGAAGCCGAGGTCCAGCATGGCATGGGCCAGCCCGGCGCCCGAGGAAAAACAGTGCATCACGCAACTGAAGGGCGCGTTGCGGTGCTCCTCGGTCAGGATCCGGGCCATGTCGTCGTCCGCGTCCCGGGCATGGATTATCAGCGGCAGCCCGGTCTCGTGCGCCGCCGCGCAGTGGATGCGGAGGCTCTGTTTCTGCGCCTCCGCAGTTTCGGCGGTGTAATGATAATCCAGACCGCTCTCGCCGATTCCGACAAACTTGGGGTGTTGGGCGAGCGCGACAAGCTCCTCGACAGAGACCATCGGCTCCTCTGCCGCGCTCATGGGGTGAGTGCCGGCGGCAAAGAAAACCGGGTCGTGCGCCTCGGCAATGGCGCGGACGCGGTCCGCCTGCCGCAGCCTTGTACAGATCGTGACCATGCGTGCGACACCGGCCTCGACCGCACGGGAGACGATATCATCGCGCTCCTCGTCGAAATCAGGGAAATCGAGATGGCAGTGGCTGTCTGTAATGCGAATGGCGTCGGTCATCATCCCTCTGGTGCGGGGCTATTCCACCGCGGCCTGCTTGATCCTGCCAACGGTATCTAGGACCAGCGCAGCAGGGTCAAGGTTGACAGCACGGGCCCGGCGCGCGCGGTTTCCGACCTCCTGCGCACAGGCAGCCCAGAGGCGGGCGCGACGCGGGTCGGTGCCAAGCCGGGCCAGCATCTCGGCCTCGCCGGGGGCGGCCTCGACCGTTGGCGTCATTCCGGTGGCGGCCCGACGTGCCAGCCGCGCCAGCATCAGGTCCGTCAGTTCGAAAAGAAGATCGAAACGGTTGCCGGCATCCCTTGCCGCCACCGCATCAGCCAATTTCAAGGCCCGCGTCCGATCGACATCGGGCAACCCCGAAAAAAGCGCCACGATCTCGCGATAGAGCGCCAATCCGTCCAGATTGATCAACCCGACCGCAGCACCGACCGAGCCCCCGGCAAGCTCGGTCAGGGCATAAGACTCCGCGGGAAACTGCATTTCCGCCTGCCGCAGTGCCGCGGTCATGTCTTCTGCGCCAAGGGGGCGCAGGCGCAGCTCCCGGCAGCGTGACCGGATCGTCGGCAACAGCCGTGCCGGGCGATGGCTGACCATCAGGAAGGTGACACCCGGGGGCGGCTCTTCGAGCATCTTCAGAAGCGCATTCGCGGCCGAGCGGTTCATTTCGTCCGCGCAATCCACGATGACCACGCGGCGCCCGCCATCGGCCGCGCTGAGATGCAGGAACTCCATCAGTTTGCGCACTTCGCCCACGAGAATTTCACTGGCCAGGCGGTCACCCTTTTCCGTCGGGCCGCGGCGCAGCACGAACAACCCGGGATCCGCTCCGGCGGCCATCCGCCGCGCGACCGGGATCTCGGGATCGACCGACAGCGTATCAGGCGCCGGCGGCGCGTCGCCGAACAGACCGCCACCCTCGCCCGGTGGCGGTGCGGCGAGCAGAAAGCGCGCGATCCGCCACGCCAGTGTCGCCTTGCCCACTCCGTGCGGTCCGGTCAGCAGCCAGGCATGATGATGCCTTCCGCCATTGAAAGCGGTCAGGAAATCCGCCTCGGCATGGCCCTGCCCGAACAGAACCGGCGTTTGACGCGGATGCGGCGCCCCCTCGGCACGATCGGGCTCCGGAAGGTCGCGCAGATCGCTCATGCCAGGTGCTCCGCCACGATTGCGCGTATATCGGTGGCGACATTTTCAGGAGGCCGATCCCCGTCCACCCTGCGGATACGACCCGGGAACTCTGCCTCGAGTTCCAGAAATCCCGCGCGCATGCGAACCTGAAGATCGTCGCCGAAGGATTCGAACCGTTCCTCGCCCGCTGCCCGCCCCAGGGCCCGGGCCAGCCCGGTTGCGGGGTCCATGTCGATGAGCAGGGTCAGGTCCGGTTCCCTGCCGATCATCAAAGCATGCAGTTGATCGACGACGGCGCGCAGGCAGGGGCCGCGCAGGCCCTGATAAAGCCGCGTGCTATCGGCGAAACGATCACAAATGACGATCTTGCCGGCCTCAAGCGCCGGCAGGATCGTGCGCTCCATATGATCGCGACGAGCCGCGGTGAACAACAGCGTTTCGGTTTCCGGCGACCAGCGATCCTGCGCCCCCTCGAGGACCAGGCGGCGGATCTCCTCGGCTCCCGGGCTGCCGCCCGGTTCGCGGGTCAGGATCACTTCACGCCCGTTGTCGCGCAGATCCTCTGCCAGCAGACGCGCCTGAGTTGATTTGCCGGAACCGTCGATCCCCTCGAAACTGATGAACAGGGCAGGCTCGTTCAAAGCGCACCCTCTGGCCCCTGCCGCAACTGATCGAGCAACTTTCCCGAAACCGCTTTCAGCCTGGCCATGAAGCCGCCCTTGCCCACGTCCCGGGCCGCGACCAGTGGTACGCGTGTCGGCGGAAGCCCGTCCGGGGAAAGCACCAGTTCCGCCAACTCCTCTCCGCGCCTGATCGGTGCGCGCACCGGGCCATTGTAGACGACCTCTGCATTGATCCTGTCGCTGGACAGCACCGGCAAAAGGGTTGTCACATCTTCGGCAGGCGTCAGCCCCACACTCTGCATGTTGCCCATCCAGACCCTGGCCCGCGCAACTTCGGCCCCGGCCCGCAACACGCGCTTCTCCACGAACTGCCGGAAGGACCAGTTCACGATCGCCTGCGCCTCACGCGCCCGCGCCGCTTTGCTTTCGAGGCCCGAAATGACGAAAATCACGCGGCGGTCGCCTTGTTTGGCCGACCCGACAAGCCCGTAGCCGGCAGCCTGGGTATGCCCGGTCTTGAGACCATCAGCCCCGATCCCCAGCCCCAGAAGCGGATTGCGGTTGTGGATGTTCTGCGCCGCCCGTCCGTCGAACCGGAATTCCTTTTCCGCGAACATGGGATAGAAACCGGGAAAATCCCTGATCAAGCGCTTGGCCAGCAGTGCCAGATCGCGCACGCTCATGCGATGTCCGGGCGCGGGCCAGCCATTGGAGTTTATGAAGGTCGAATTGGTCATGCCCATCTGTTGGGCCCTTTGGGTCATGAACCTGGCAAAACCGGCCTCGGTCCCGTCCGGGCTCAGGGCTTCGGCAATCACCGCGCAGGCATCATTGCCGGACAGAACGATAATGCCCCGCAACAGATCCTCGACCCGGACCTTGTCGGTCGTGTCGAGGAACATCGTGGATCCGCCGTAACTCATCGCATGCCGTGAAACGGGCAGACGCTCGTCCAGCGTCAGGCGGCCGTCGCGAATGGCCTCGAACGCGACATAAAGGGTCATCAGCTTGGACATCGACGCCGGCGGCAGGGGCTTGTCCGCCTGCTTGCTCATCAACACCGTGCCGGTGGTGCTGTCGACGACAAAGGCGGCGCGCGCCCGGGTCTCGAAGGCCTCCACCGGCAAGGCCATGAAAACGGCGACAAGCGCCACCGCCAAGGACCGAAACAGTGGCGTCATGACAGCCTGTGATCGCGCTCGTTCGGGGTCAATCGGTGACGGCATAAGCATCCTCGAAGCCAACGTCCTTGATCTTTTCCAGAAGTGTGGACCGTTCAGAACGGCTTGTCGCCGGGCCGACAACCACGCGCCAGAAGGTCTTGCCGCGCGACGTCTGCTTGCGAACGGTGGGGACCATACCTTCACGACGCATGGTCACGGCCGTGTTGCGCGCGTTCTGCTCGATGCTGAATATGCCGATCTGAATGAAAGGCTTGTCCAGATCGGACGCGGGCGCGGAAGGCTCGGAGTCGGCGGATTCGGCCTCGGCCGCGTCGATCGCGGCGGCCGCGCCGGCGACCGGATCGATCTCGGCGGTCTCGATGTCGGCGCCCGTGCCCGACGGCTCAACCTCGCCGTCTTCTCCTGCAGGCGCCTCCTCGCGCCGCAGGGCGGTGACATTGAGCTGCGCCGGCGCGCCCGCCAGAAGCCCCAGGGCGGCGGCCGCGTCCGACGAAACCTGAATGGCCGGCCCGGGATTTTCGCGCTCACGCCGGAAAAGAGCCCCGATGACGAACTTGGAGTTGGCCGTGTTGCGGATGATCACCCGCTCCGGCTCGTCCACATCGGGATGCGCCACCCAAACACCGCCCAGAGACGGACGGCCATCCCAAAGCCCCATGTCAGTGACCTGAAAGACCTCGGGCGCCTCGACATCGCGCTCCACCAGCCGTGTCGCGCTCTCCGTGTCGGCCGGCGCGTCGACCGCCTCGGGTCCGGAATTGAACAGATTGAACTGTGGCAACCCCTGACAACCCGCCAGTGTCACGAACACCGAAAAAGCCGCCACCACACGCAACCCGCGTTTCGGCCCGTTTCGTCGAAAGTCCATGCCTTGCCCCTTGCCTGTCGATACGCCCCCGGATCACGCGGCCCGCCAAACGTGCCGCCCCCGATGTTCGGTGCTGTTGTTACGCCACGGCGCCCGCGATCTCTTGCCGCGTATCCAACTCTAACCGCATCTCCGCACCAAGAAAAGTGTGCAACACGCGGTTCGGCGGAATTCCCCAGCCCGGGCACTTTCAGAATCGGAAAGCGCAGTGTAACGACATCGGTCACGGAGGAGTGGCAGAGCGGTTGATTGCACCGGTCTTGAAAACCGGCGTACGTGAAAGCGTACCGTGGGTTCGAATCCCACCTCCTCCGCCACGATTTCGTTTAACATATTGTTTTAATTATATTTTTTTATATACATCTCCCTCTTACCGCCAAAATTACCATCAAAAAATTTTCCTCATTGTGCCACACCGCTCTGCCGCTTGCATCGATTTGCAGACCAGCCGCATGCCATTGTGGCGCTCATGGACTTTTACAGAGCGTGATATCCAGTTCACGGTTTAGTGCTCGTGCCTGACAGCTTCTGACGCTTCCTGCCCCTGTTCTGGATGGGATCCGGCTTTCATCCTATCCTGCCGGAAATCGACACCTTCGCAATATTCGTTTGGCTCGTCACCTGCCGGGCGCGATAGAACCATTGGCCGTGTCAACGCCTGACCTTACGAAAGCCTCGTCTGAAACTCTAGTATTTCAATGTCTTATCAGAATCCTTCAAAATCCTAAATCGTTCCACTTCTGATTTTGTTACGTTGCGCAAAGTCGAAACCAGCTCAGTTCACACGTCGCGCTCCGGGAGTTCCCCATTCTTGGACGTGTGAATCTGCGAACGCTAGAAGGAAGATCCGATGAACACCACATATGCAGAAAACCTTTATCTCTCCGTCGACCAGGTCGCTCAGCGCTTCGGCGTCTCGAAGGATTCGATCTGGCGCTGGAAGCGGAACGGCGAGTTCCCCAGGCCCTACAAGCTCGGCGGCGCCACGCGCTGGCGGCTCTCGGATCTCGAGGAGTGGGAAAGCCAGCTCACCTGCGGTTTCGTCACCAGTCTCGATGTCGATGCCCTGATGGTGCGCTGACGGCCAGACACAACGTTTCAACCAGATCCTGACCGCCCCACGACGTGGGGCGTCAGCCATATCAGCGGCGTGACCCTGGTCTCGCCGAACGGTCCGGTCATGCAAACTCGAGGTAACTCCATGACAAATCACAGCACCTTCTCCCCGCACGACGGCGCAAGCGAGACCATCATCACCTTTCCGCATAACGGCGACGCTCTCGGGCATGGCGCATCTGCCATGATCGACGGTAACGGGCCCGACGGCATGCCGGAAGGATTCAGCCTGCGCGATGACGGCATTTACCAGCTTCAGCCCAGCGACGATGACGAAATGGTGCCGGTGAAGATATGCTCACCCGTCGTCGTGATCGGACGGTGCCGGACTGCGACGGGCCATGGCTGGGGCCGCGTGGTCTCGGTGCAGGATCCCGAAGGGAACTGGCATGAGCTGGTCTTCGAAGGGCGGCAGCTTTCGCAGTCGCCGAACGTCGCCCTCGCCCCGCTCTTCGACCTCGGCCTTGAGCTGGCACCGGCACGCAAGGCGGCGGAAAGCGTGATGGTGTTGCTGCGCTCGTGGCAGCTCGAGGCAGTCTATCTTCGCTGCCACCGGGTCGGCTGGACCAGTGACGCGCATGACGCCTTCGTTCTCGGCAACGGCCGCGTGATCGGACATGCCCTTGTGACGACGGACAGCGTCCCGGACGACATGAAGGCGGCGATCCACACGCGGGGCACGCTCGACGCGTGGAAGAACGAGGTCGCGGCACGGTGCGTCGGTAATCCGCTGATGATGCTGGCGGTGTCGCACGCGTTCAGCGGACCGCTTCTGGCTGTTCTCGGGCAAACCGGTGGAGGGTTTCATTTGCGCGGCGTGTCGTCCCGCGGCAAGTCGACGATCCAGTATGTCGCCTCATCCGTCTGGGGCGCGCCGAGCCTGCTGCAGAGCTGGAACGGCACGCTCAGCGGCCTCGAGGGGATCGCGGCCGCGTGCAACGACACGCTGCTGAATCTCGAGGAGCTACACAATGCCGATCCCAGGACTGTCGGAGAGACCGTCTACAGGCTGGGCAACGGCAAGGGCAAGCTCAGGGCAAAGGCGAATGGGACGCCGCAGTCAGCGCAGCAGTGGCGCGTGCCCATCCTGTCGAGCGGCGAAGTCACGCTCGAAGAGCACATGAAGACGGCAGGTCGCAAGATGGTCGCTGGCCAGGCGGTGCGTCTGATCAATCTGGAGGCTGACTGCCGGGTGCACGGCGCCTTTGATAATCTTCACGGTGCAGACGGTGGCAGCGCCTTTGTCGAACGGCTCGATCTCGCGAGCCTCGAAAATTACGGACATTCCGGTCCGCTCTTTGTCGAGCATGTGATGGGAACCCGCGAAAAGAAGAAGAACTGGCGGACGTTCATTGATAACTTTTGCCGTCGCGTGGCGAAGCGCGAAGATCTGTCGCCGAGTGATGGACAGGCACGTCGTGTCCTCAAGCGCTTCGCCATTGCGGCACTCGCGGGGGAGCTGGCCACCAAGGCCCGTCTGACCGGTTGGCCGGCAGGTGCTGCGAGAGCGGCGGCGCAGGAGTTGTTCCGCAATTGGTTCTTAGCCGAGGAGGGCGTGACGAATGCGGAGATCGACATGGCCGTGCAGCGCACGCGAGACTATGTCGCAAAGCACTCTGCTCACTTTCAGACGATCGGGAGCGAGGACAATCCCCCGGTCGATGGCTGGCGGGACGAGCACTGGGTCTACATCCGGACGAAGTGCTGGCAGAAGATTCACGCTCCGAATAATCCGGGCGAAGTGGCTAGGCTGCACGCGGATGGCGGATTCCTGAAGACTCAGAAGAGCGGCGGTTTCCAGGTGCGGATGGGACGGCAGATCGAAGGCCGCCCGTGGACCTATGCCGTCAACGCCGCGAAACTCCGCGAGATGGGTGAGCCTGAAGAGTAAGCGCATCCTGACATTAGATGGCGGGAGGGGCCATCAGCCCTTCCTGCTCACCGGACCGCTTGGACCGAGCGGACCGTTCAGATCCGGATGACCGCGTGATATCATGACGGTCCAACTGGTCCAAGCGGTCCAAACGATTCAAGCGAAACGAGCACCTGACGATCAGGGCGAACCACGTGGTCCAGCCGGTCCGGCCGGTCCGGTCGGTCCACGCTGCCAGGACTGCATTGTGACTTTACACACGACGCTGGCCGCACCTCGCCAGAGTAGCCTTTTGCGCGCGCCGCCCTGCCCGGGAAATGGTGCCGTTAGATCAATTCGATCCCCCGGCCGATCCCCACTAGTCTGTTGCTATGAATGATACACGCAGCTGACACGCTGTGAGACACCTGACTGGACATGAGGAAGAAAATGCCGAAGAAACCTTACGCCGACACCCGCCTCGCGAAATTCATCGACAAGCGCGTGATGGAACTCAAGCCCCGGAAGTCGCAGATCGAGATCGCCGTCGAGGCCGGGTTCGTCAGCCAGAACATGGTCACCATGATCAAGACCGGCGCGAGCAAGCTGCCGCTCGACCGCGTGCCGAGCCTGGCGCGCGCGCTGGAATGCGATCCCGCCTATCTCCTGCGCTTGACGCTCGAGCAGATCGAGGGCGATACCGCCGCGCACGCGCTCGTGGAGATCATGGGCACGCCGATCACCGGCAACGAGCTCGGCTGGCTCCAGGAGATCCGCGAGGCTTCGGATCACAGCGACCCGCGCATGACCAGCCGTGGTCGCGCGGCGATCCGGGCGATCTTTGGTAAGTAGACGCATGAACGCACCGCGCGGCACATCCAGCAATGAGGCCCCTCCCCGCACACGCCGGATTTCCGTCAGCCCCGAAGACTTGACCGACAACGAGGTCGCATGGGTCGAGTTCCTGCGGATGATCAGCGATGGCCGCGATCTGCACCCGACGCTTCGCCGCGTGCAACTGCTCAGGCGCGTGTGCGGGAAGTTCTGAAAGCATCGCGCGCGGCCCGTGACGCCGATGGGCCGCGCGCCACGCCATAAAGGATTCGTTTCCCGCTTATCTGCACCGCGATACCAATCCCCGTCCCCCGGCGCGGCCGACGGGTGGGGATCACAGCGCGCAAGCGTCCATGGCTTTTCAGAAAGAAGCGCTGAGAGCGCCCAGGAGTCGCAGCTTGCATTGCGGCGGCCTCTCTCCACAGGAAGCGCCCTTAACGAATTGTGTGCGCCGCTCAGCCGCTCTCACGGGCATCATCTGGCGATCCGAGAGCATGACGTCGAAACACACCCGCGAACGAGCATCGATGCACCAACAGCAACGTTTCGCATAACCCGTGTTCTGGCCCGGGAACAAGGCGTCATGGAGACTGCCCTAACTAGCTCCTTGCAGCATCTTTTTACCGGATAATCTGACCTGCGAGGGAGGGCAGGGCCATCAATCAAGGCCGCGTGGGGTTCAACAAGTGCTGACTTTAGGCATATCGGGCCGCCCGGCTCCGTATTCGGCCCGTTGCGTGGCGGTAATGACTGGGGACACCCTTCTTAAACAGATCCCTCTCGCACTGCCCTTCTCCTTCTCCCTTGTCACAACAGAGCACCACTCGAAGGAGTCCGTCTGGTGACCTTTGGAGGAAGACGACTGACACACGGTCAACACCGTTGACGAAACGCCTCTCCGCGGGCTGTCATCTTCAGACTACGATGCCTCTCCTGAGCTAACACCCAGAAAAGCCGCGCCACCGGCGCGTCAACTCATCCAGCGCCTTGCCGACGACATCGTTCATCTCCGGCCATGCTGTCAGCCCCAGGCCCTCCCTGTCATTGGGCGGCGTGGATTGCCGGGCAGACGCGTGCTGCACGGCCCTTTCTTCGAATGCGCGTGCCCGGTGCCTGAGTTCGAGCCCATGGACACCACGCGTATGCATCTGGGCCTGTGCGTCATCCAGACGATATTGCAACGGGTCTACGCTGGCCAGCTTGAACGACAGGAATGGTCTTGTCAGCCGTCGGAACGAGACCTTCCCCAGATCATCGATGGTTTCAAGGTCGCGTGCCGCCAGAGTATCATGTCCGGATAGCGTGACTTCCACCCGGGCGCGGCGCTCACGATCCGGGAGCACGATCTTGGTCTGTTTCTCGCGGTTTCGTTGGTCCGCGATCTTGTGCTGGACGGTGACATGACCGAAGGCACGCTTGCCACCTTTCGCAAGGGTGGAATCGAGATGCAGGTCCTCACCAGACCGGGAGGTCAGAATGCGCCGCCTGATATCCTCGATCCCGATCCTGCTATCGGGTATCGGTTTCGATGATGATCGGTCGGGGAACAGGAAACGCACTTTGCTGACGTCCCCGGACGTGTCCGGAGCGTCGAAAATCTGCCGCGCATCGACATGGCGCAGATTGTCGATGTCGGTATCCATGAAGCAGGAATGCGGGCTCCAGTGATGGCGCTGTAGCAGACCGACCATCTCCTCGCGGCGCAGAACGGACTCTGCCGGATCCTCGGTCGCGGGATGGAAATCAACCGCCACCTCGATCATGTGAATCGTGATATCGCCACTGATACCGGGACCATCGCGGACCGCGGTCAGGATCGCGGTCAGCGTGTCCGGCACGGGATCCTGTATCAGGATCCCGAAGTGATACCCGGTGCTCTTGCCGAGCTCGGGGACCGGCAGTGGCTTGCCCCAGGCATCTTTCTTGTCGGGCTTCGTCAGATCCCGCACCATGACGGTCGTGCCGGTCTGCGTCTCGATCTCCTTACTGAACGGTTTCTCATCTCTCTTGTGGACCGTGCGGAGCAGGATCGCGATCCGGTCAACGAGGGCTGCTACCCGGTAATTGCCGCGAATGCCGTTGGCCGGTTTCAGCTCGAGTTTTCCGGCACGATCAGCACGCATCTTGCCGCCCTGAGACGTCGGGACCGAAGAGGCGCAGCGATAGTCGAGGACGGCATCACCCACGCCACGCCCGGCCACCCCGCGGTATTCCGATCTCTTTTCCGGTGAGGAATAGCGCAATGGAATCGTGAACGGATCAGGAGTGGCGGGAACCGGCGCGGGTCGCGCGTTCTGCCGGACAGGTTGCGCGTCTGCCTTGCCGGATATCGCACGGAGCACGGCCTGGATCTCGGGTGATTTCGTGACCGTCTTGCCGTCCTCGATCAAACCGCCCGAGTCCAGATATCGAAGGTAATCGGACAAAAAACGTCGCATGGATCTCAGGCGGGAATCGAAGGCCGCCGGCTTCTTTTCAACGCCGAAGACCCTGGGCCAGCATTTCGACAGGTCGTGCTTGCTGACATTCCGCTTGCTGATCCTGGCTCGCGAACTCATTGACATGTCGCGGCCTGTTTTTCCCTCATAGCGACATGCGCGCTTGCGCCACTCAAGTTCGATGAGGCACGCGGCAACACATTTCGCTATCTCGTGGCAATTCGGCTGTGTGCCCGGCGTCGTCTTCGCCCCGGGGCGACCGTCGAGGAGCAGCCAGCGACCGAACAGCACCAGCTCGGCCTCCGGTTTAACCTGCTTTTTGTCGGCACGAATTGCTTCCGCGAGGCTCCTGGAAACGGTTTTGGCCTTGGTGGGACGGCGCGCGTGCACCATCGCGTTGAGCCGAAGGATGAAGCTGTTCTCGTCTTGCAATGCGGTGATCTCGCCATGTTCGAAAAGATCCGATCTGTTCGCCAGATCTCTGGCAGTGACGTTCCGAACGGATTGCGCGCCTCCGTTTGTCGAAGATGCCATTTTCCCCTCCTGCACCCGGGCACCCTGTGACAGCATCACGATGGTGTGCCGATTCACGCCCCGTGGGTAATCGGGCATGCGACGGGGTCAACCGTCTGTTTCGCAGGAATGCGCAGGTGATCCGTTGCCGCGCCTGCGGCGCAATACCGACAATCGGCGGCGTGACAAGCCTATCCGCGCCACCAGGTGCACGCGCCGCTTTGCACCATGGCCGCGGCAAGATCACGACCGTCGGGAAGGTGACAGGAGCCGATCCACCGATCATAGCTCTTTCGGCCCGTGAGGCGACAGGATAGCGTCCTGCCCGATACGAGCGCCCGCATATTGCGATCAGCCCGGGTTCCGGCGGGCGTGCCGGTTTCCGGGCAATCGAGATTGGCGAAGCGGATAGGATGGTCGGCGACTTCGATCGTGTCGCCGTCCCGCACATGGGTCACGCGCCCGACCACATCGCCGGAAGCCGGCACCGGGACGGATGGTGCCCATGTCAAGGCATGTCCGCCCCGCAACGCCCTGGGTGTCGCGACCCTCTCGCCGCGGTCCACGAAACCAGCCCGGTCGAGGACATGTGGCGCGACCTGGGCGCCTGCCACCAACACAGCCACGAGCAGGATCAGGCGCGCGCCGATGATCCTTGACGCAGATCGGCGCGCGCGCCGCCGCTTCATCTTTCGCCACTGCCTCTGGGCCGGGGTCGGTCGTGCCAGCTGTCTCATCGTGCCGATACCAAACACAGGATCGTGGCGATTCTTGGGACAGCGTTCGATGCCTCGTCACGACTTACCGGTCGCGTTCGCCGCGCTCGGTTCAGGGGCCGGGGTTAGGAATGGCTGGCTTTTTATCGATACACAGCCCGCCGGATCCCGCTACGCACGTAAAGTCCTAGGAAAATCGATATTGTGCGCCGGGGATGCCTTCTGGTGCCACCGACATCTTATGACCCAAAGCTCCCATAGCTGAAGACGAAGAGGTGGTTCACGCCAGCGCTGTCGGGAGGGGCGAGAGCGCGCGCGTCGGTCTCGTGTCGCCATCGAGCTGACAGGTGCTCGTCGCGCCGAGAGCGGTTCAGTCGGCCTGAGATGTGGTTCGTCAAAGGTCTTCGATTTCCTTCACATATACACCAAAACATGTTATCGAAATCGAAATTCTTTAACATACGATGCGTGTCATGTTAACGCTGACCTACCAGATACCCGTAATTCCGCCGCCTGTGGAGCTGGAGACCATCGCGTCCCTGAAAGCGCTGGCGCGCGCGAACCGTGCCCTCGCGGAGCTCAAGGGACGTGCCGCGACGATACCAAACCAGGGCCTCCTCGGAAATCGAGAATATCGTCACGACGCAGGACGAGCTCTTTCAGGCTGACCTGTTCCCGGAGGGGCCGCGATCCGGGGCCGCCAAGGAGGTTGCGCTCTACCGGGACGCCGTAAAGCTCGGGTTCCAGCATCTGGTCGATAGCGACGGCCTCATCACCAACCGCACGCTCATCGAGATGTTCCGGCTGCTGAAAGGGCGCTCGGGTGGATTTCGATCCACGCCCGGCACCGCCCTGCGCAACGAAGCGACGCAGGACATGGTCTATGTGCCGCCGCAGGACCTACGTGAAATCGAATCCCAGATGTCGGCGCTGGAGCGGTTCGTGAACGACGACGCGCTTTGCGACCTCGATCCGCTGATCAAGATGGCGCTCATCCATCACCAGTTCGAAAGCATCCACCCCTTTCCGGATGGGAATGGACGCGTGGGGCGCATCCTGAACGTGCTCTACCTGACGCGCACCGGCTTGCTGGATATCCCGATCCTCTATCTCAGCCGATACATCACCCGGCACAAGGCAGACTACTATCGCCATCTTCAGGCGGTGCGTGATGATGGAGACTGGGAAGGCTGGCTGCTCTACATGCTTGAGGGGGTCGCGGAAACCTCGCAGACGACGCTCAAGCTGGTCGAGGCCATCCGTCGTCAGATGGCCGAGGCCAAGCACCGGCTGAGGAGCGAGTTGCCGAAGATCTACAGCCAGGATTTGCTGAACAACCTTTTCCGGCACCCCTATACCCGGATCGAGTTTGTCGTGAACGATCTCAAGGTCACCCGGCAGACCGCCTCGAAATACCTGGAGGCACTCGCCGAGCACGGCTTCGTGGAGAAGCATCAGTCGGGCCGCAGCAATTACTACATCAATGTGCCGCTCGTCGCGCTGTTTATGGAGAACGGCCCATAGGGAAATGTCACGCCGCGCTCTGGCCGCGCCAAGCGCCGACAAGAATGTTTACGTGGCCGCCACGGATGTTTACATATGTAAACATTCGGCCCGCGAAAATGTTTACATATGCCCGGGGAATGCCCTCGAAAATGCTTACATC
>NZ_QNGB01000033.1 GCF_003298505.1 Roseovarius sp. TE539 | reverse complement strand
GCAGGATCCCGACAATCTGTTCTTCGGTGAAGCGTGATTTGCGCATCGTCTGTTCTCCTCGTCGCTTTGAACGTTACGAGAACAAACTCTACTTTTGAATGGCCCGGTTTTGCGGGGGCAGGTCATGTGGTTCAAGCCCTCGGTGAGCATTGCCGGTTGGTTGCCCTGGCTGATCCGGAACAACGCATCTATGATTTTCAGGGAGCTGACCCAGAGCGTCTCGATCACTTTCGAGATGCGTTCGCGCCAACTGAAATTGACCTCAGCGACGACAATCATCGAAGTGCCGGAACGGAGATTGCGCTGTTTGGAAATGAGATATTGCGCGGTAGGTTTACGCAGGAAAAGTATGTTGGCATTTGCCGTTTAGGCTATCCACCAAACGGCGACCAAGCCTTCACAGAGCTCGTTACCCGCGTTTACAAGGCACGCGAGCGCTTGGTGAAGAGCGGCAAGAAGGATTGGTCGCTAGCTATCCTAGTGCCAACTAAAAAGATGACCCGTCTTGTCGCCGACAAGCTTCGGGAGCCACCTGCGGGCATGACACCTGTACCGCACTCCGCTGTTGTTGAGCTCGAAGGTGCCATTCTGGGGGCGGAGCTTGTTGCTTTCCTGTTGCAGCCCCCGTCAGGCGATCAAGATATCGCCCGATTACTCGACCTTCTCTGCAACTATTTCCAGGGGAGAGGTGGTGATGATCCGGGACAGGGCGATCTTCAAACAGCGCAGAAGTTCCGCGAGGCGCATGCTGATTACGTCAAACGGCTGGCGGAAGGCAAAGCCATCCGCGGGAACAGTATTCTTGTAAAAACATTTGACACTTACGAGCAGGCGCGAGCTCTTGGCCTAACCGGTGATCCTGACGTGGATTGGCGCGCAATGCGCGCCCTGCTTGAAAATGGGGAATGTTCACGGCTACATGGGCTTGCTCAAGAAGTGAGAAACTTGCGGTTGCTGGATCGAGGTACACAGCTTCGCCAGGGGTTAGCGGAAGACTGGAGGCAAAACGGCGCCTACATCAACGCGCTGTTGATTGTGCAGCAGGCGTTCGTTCAAGAGCACTTTGCGACAAGCCAGAAGCCCGAAACCGGCGTCATTGTGATGAATATGCACAAGGCCAAGGGTAAGCAATTTGATGAAGTAATTATCTTTGAGGGGTGGCCGCGAATTGCGAAGGGCAAGATTGTCGCAAATTTGGATCGCATCGTGCGCTCCAATGATCCCGAATACGATGGCGATCAAGCGCGACAGAATTTTCGGGTCAGCGTGACGCGTGGGAAGTCTCGAACGACGATCCTCACGCCGAAAAATAACCCCTGCATTCTGTTATTCGATCAAGAATAATGTTTGCACTTCGTTTCGGAGTTTAAAAAGGCGTATGTGTTTTGCTGCAACCTGTTGCGGCACAGTCGAAATGGTTATTGATATCGGCTCGATCATGTATCCATCAGGGACTTTTCGTTCGCGACTTTGCAGGACCACTGTACGCTTTCTTGACCTTCACTCTTGATCGGATGCTGCAAGGTTCACGAATGGCCGGTCTCGCGAAGCTGCGCTGCGGCGTCGGCATGACCGGTGAGTGGCCGATAAGGGCCGAGCGCGTCTCGGGAGGCGACCATGTTTTGCAAGGCCGCCGCGTCACCTCACGCGCAGAGCTGACGGTCGACCAAGCAGCAGGGAGGAAGGGATTATTTCGCTCCCTTCGCCACAACACAGCCGCCATGCGATTGGGATGAAGGTGAGCCGGAAGCCCGTATTTCCAGACGTCCCCGCCCACCCGGCGGCTTACTTCCCCTCAATTCAACACCGGCCGCCGCTCCAGCTGCTCGGCCCGGTCGAGCATCCGCTGGACCACGCGCAGGCTCAGGGCGTCGGCGCGGTCGCGGTGTTGCTGCAGGGTCTCGATGATCGCGTCCTGTGCCGGGGTGGTCAGGCCGCGGGCCGCGCCCTCGCGCTGCGCGAAGCCGATAAGGTCCGACAGGGTCAGCGGCGGCAGCACCAGCGGTGGGCATCGGCTCAGGAGCGGTTCGGGCAGGCCCCTGCGGCTGTTCGCGGTCATGATCCAGCCGATCCCGGACATGTCGAATGGCACGCGGTAGAACGGGCATTCCCAGCGGGCCGCCGAGACAGGCTCCATCAGCGCGAGCAGCGCCTCGGTCAAGTTGTGGCGGTTGCCGCCGGTATCGCGCACGACCCCCGCTTTCTCGACTTCGTCGACGACCACGATGGGGTTCAGAACGCGGTGGTTCAGGATCGTGTCCAGCGGCTTTCCAGCGCCCGCGTTTCCCCAACCGCGCTGCGCGCCGGCGATCACGAAGCTCGCCGCCTCCGCCGCCGCGTCGACCAGCGTGGTCGGCACGCCGAGCGCAGCGGCCAGGGCGCGTGACCAATGGCTTTTGCCGATCCCCGGCGGACCGACCAGGAGCATCGGCGGCAAGCGGAAGACCGGCGCGCCCTCCTGCGCACAGCGGCGCATCGCGTGCCAGGCAACCTCGGTCGCCGGGGCCATCCAGGGCATTCGGGCGTGGATGTCGGCGGCGATCTCGTCGGCCCGCGCCTCGATCTCGACGGTCATCGCGCGGACCCCGTCCGTGATCGCCGCGAGTCGCTGCTTTTCTTCACGCTTCAGGTGAGCGGTGCCCGAGGCCGCGCGGGCGCGCTCGACATAGGCCTGCGCACGCGCATGGAAGCGAGCCACATCGTCATCGGTGATTGCGTCCATCGCGCGGTGGAACGCCTCGATGTCCGACTCGGAGAATGGGTGGCCGCGCAGGCGCATGAGGTGCCGGCGCAACCGGGCCGAGACGTCTGCGACATCGGGGATGTCTTTGTCGAGCCGGGTGAGAAGGAAGGGCAGCTTGGGCATGAGGGGAGTCCTTTCTGGCTCGGCGCGCGGCAAGCGCCGCTACGCCGCCCTGCCGGAGGCGCAGGCCGCGGCAGGCGTGTTGGAAGAAAAGACCCCGGGTGTCTTGGGGCTATCCGTGCGTCGGAAGCGCGCTCCCGGTCAAGGGAGGCGCCGGGCCGGGACGGTGTGTCCTGGGACGTCACGGGCCGCCAGACACTAGATCCGGTAAGCCGTTGTTTTACCTATATTTTCTAAAATTCAGGGACGCCGATGGACACGAATGCCGTGTCATAATGGACAAAAACCCCCATAAATGGTCATTTTTTGGTGGGTCCTACACACACTGTTTGTCGGACACCTGAATTATTGTCCATTCGCCCCTTCATAAGTCATTGTTTTTATTGAATCGGCCCTCACAGGCGGCGGCCGTTCTGACCATGAAACACAGCATTGTTGACCATCGATTTCTACAAAAAAATGCCGCCCGAGGGCGGCATGGTCAACAGGTTAGGATGGGTTCAGACGGTCAGGGCCTCCGGCAGGTCCGACCGCCGGTAAATCGTCGCCCCGATTCTGCGGGGATCGAAGATCGGCGGAACGCGGTGTTCCTTGATGATCCGATCGACCGTCCCCGATTTCAGGCCGGTTTCGAGAGACAGGCGTTTCTTGATCGCGAAGGTTCGGCGGAACGCGGCCATCGCTTCCGGCCTGACCCACGGGTCCGCCCCCTGCCCGTCCGACTGCAGCAGCGGCGCGCCGTCGCCGTCCGCGATGAGCCGGCGCCCGGCCGTGGGTGACACCCCGAGCATCATGAACGCGAGCGAGGCGCGCATGCCGGGGCGCGGCGTCTCGACCAGGCGCTTGATTTCCGTCGGATCGACGATGATCGCCGTGAAGCCACCCGTGTTTTGCAGCCGGCGGGCCCGCGTCAGGTGCCCTGCGAACAGAAGCTCGAGGATCCGGGTGAGACGCAGGCGCGTCTTTTCGGCCGCCTTGGCCAACGGGACGAGCTGATCGGAGGGTACCTCGACCGGCATGACGTCGCGCTCGAGCCGCACGCGCAGGGCCTCGATATCGGCCCCTTCGACCGCCTTGCCCCATTTGCTGACCAGCAGCGCCTGATCTTGGATCCTCCGCAGAAGCCCGAGGTCCAGCAAGGCGGCCACCAGCGGGCGCGATGCACCGAGAACCTCAGGCAGCTGGGTGACGGGGACCGCGTTTTTCAGGCGGTGGACGACGGGATCGACCTCGGCATGGCGCACGATGATATGGCCGCAGGGATCATGCTGCCGGCTGACCGGCACCACGCCCTTGGCGACCAGGATGTTGCGCAGCGTGAGCGGATGCAGCCCCTCGGCGGCCGCGACGCTTGCAACGGTGCCGACCTGCGGCTCGGTGACCGGCGTGCCCAGAACGACATGCCCGCGGGTCACCGGGACGGTGTCGAGGATGTGCGCGCGCAGGATGTCCCGGATGGGCCCGGGATCCCGGGCGAGCCGGCTGGCCGAGAGCCAGCTGAACAGCATGCCGTAACATCCGCGCGGGCGCGCGATGCCGCGGCTGCGCGGGCCCGTCTCCATCAGCTCGGACAAGGCCGCGCGGATCGCCGTCTCGCCCCCGGCGGTGACATCCCAGCCCGCGCGCCCGGCGGCATCCCACATCTGCCCGGTCATCTCGGCGGCCTTGCGGTCCGGCCCGAAGGTGAGGACAGCGCCGAGCATCTCGGTCGCCCGCACGGCCTGCTCGATCCCCTGCGCATCAAGCCAGTCCGGCCCGGAGCGCCCCGCGAGACGGTCCAGCACCCAGTCCTGCAGGGGCGATGGCGCACGCTGCGCCTGCGCCGCCGCCAAGCTGTCGAGCGCCGCTTCATCCCGCGGCACGATCACCTGCAGTTCGTGGGCGATGTCGTCCCACGTGCCGCTGCGCGCCTCGACGAGGGCAAGCCCGTGACGCGCGCAGGTCCGCACCGGCGCAAGACGCCATGCGATCCTGTGCCGAAGCCCCGCGCCGGGCCGCGGCTCCGACGCGCGGTCCTCTTTCACGCAAAGCGGGCAATACCGGGTCACCGGACCGGTGGTGAACGCCACCGAGATATCCTCATCCCGCAGGTGATACCGGCGCTTGCCGGTGGCCGCGATGGTATTGCGCAGAACAGGTGCGGGGTCCTGCCCCGCGATCTCGCACAGCCGCAGAACCGTGTCCCGCTCGCCGGAGGCCAGCGCGGACAGGCGCAGGTCGAAATCGTTCAGGAACGGGGCGAGGCGCCCGCCGGTGTGGAAGGCCGCCTGCCGGGCCGCCCAGGACAGCGGGGTCTCGTCCGATGCGAACGGCAGGACTGGAAACAGAGGTCTCATGCCCGCGCCCTCCGGTTTGCGCCGCCACGCTTGCGCGTCGGCGCAGCCGCCTCGACCTCCTCGGCCGGATCGGGATCGATCAGCCACCACCGGTCGACCCAGAACACGTTCTCCGTGGCCGGAGCGCCCTCGGCCATGGCCCAGACCTCCGCGAAATGATCAAGCCCGAGATGGCCCTCCTCGGCGAGAAGGGCGGTTTCGATGGCGTTGATGATCATCTCGATGGCCCGGCCGAACCGGTAGCGCGACGCGTGGAACAGCCGGCCGATCACATCCCCCTCGACGGGCGAGGACAGCCCGACGCGGCTGCAGAACGCGCCGGTCAGATCGCGGAACGCCTCGCCGTCGCGCTCCACGGTCAGCGGGGACCAGCGCATCACCGAGAACCGCCGCTGGACCTGCGGATCGGTCCGGATCACGCGCCAGAGATCCTCGGTGCCCGAAAGGATCACCACGACGGCATCATCCCCCTGCATCAATGTCTTGATGGCGCGCAGGATCAGGGTGCGGTCGGCGCAGAACAGGTCATGCGCCTCGTCGAGCCAGAGCACCACGATGCCCAGCAGGCTCAGCCGCTCGCGCAGGAGCTGCCACAGGGACCAGGCTTCCATGCGCTTGGGCGTGCCGGTGTAGCCGGTCTGCTCGAGCAGGGCGAGCGTCACGCTCTTGAACGTGGCCGGGCTCGGCACCGAGCAGCTCAGATACAGCGGCTGGCCGAAGTCGCCTTCGGCCAGCCCGGTCTGTTTCGCGAGCGCGTGATCCACCAGGCAGGACTTGCCGCTGCCCGGCTCCCCGATATGCAGGATGCCGCGCGTCTCACCCGTCCGGGTGAACTTGCACGGCTCGGGGCGCAGGGCGCCCTCGGCGTCGCGCTTGAGCAGCCGCCGGAGGTGGGACGCGAATTCCGCGTCCCGTTCCGAGCCTACATACATGTTGCGCAGGGTTTCGACCTGCCGGTCAATGGCCTCGTGGTCGGGCATGATCAGTCCTCCTCGATGGTCAGGTTGGATTTCCCGGGCCGCGGACCGGTCGCACCGGCGGACGACGTCCCGGACGTGGCCGCGGCATCGTCCTCGCCGGTCACCTCCGACAGATCGGGGATGGCATGGCCCGGCTCGGCGTCGGCCTTTTGCGGCGCCTTGCGCTCGAAGAACTCGACCCCGGCGAAGTTCTTGCGCTCCGCGCGCGCCATGGCCTCCGGCGACCAGTCCTCGACGTTGATCCCCGCCGCGGCCATGCTGGCCGCGGTGCGGGCGTCGATCGCCTTGATCGCCTCGCGCACGGCCACCATGTCCACGCGGGTGGATTTCGGCGCCCCGGCCCGAACGTGACGCACGGCCGTCAGCCAGGTGCGGGCGGGAACCCCGTCGAGGCTGTCATCCACCGCCGGGATCGTGTACCACTCGGACCCGAGGCGGACGGAGATGCCCCCGATGTCCATGGGATGCCAGCGCACCTCCACCTGTTCCGGGTCGCGGCGCAGCATCCAGGTCGCCAGGACATCCGAATGGTAGCGGACGCCGAGGACGGTGATGCCGGTCTTGTCGAGCCGACGCGTATCTTGCGTGCCGAACACGAGGCGCGTGTGCTCGCTGTCGGGCGGCGGCTGGACCCCGTACTGCCTGTTCAGGCGACGCCAGCAGTCCAGCGGGGTTTCGCCCCCCAGGCTGCGGTGGGGGGTGTTGTGGTAGATGTCGACAACCCAGCGGATCAGCGCGAAGGTCAGATCGTCCACGGTCAGCGCAGCACGGTCCCGCGGGTCGGTATCCCCCTTGGTGATGATGTCCGAGAAGGTCCGCCCCGACAGGCGCGGCATCAGGTCGTTTGCGATGGTCTTGAAGACCCGTTCCACCGTTCCACGCACCTCGGGCACGCCATTCGTGGCGATTTCGAAGGCGATACCCAGGTCGGCACAGGCGTTGCGAACGGTTTGGGACTTGAAGTGCGACGCGCCGTCGGTCACCAGATGTTCGGGCAAGCCGTAAAGGTCCCACGCACTCAGGGCTCCGACCGCATCGGCCCATTTTCCCTTGTCGGAAACCACCATCTGCAGCGTACTGAGCGCCGACTCGGCGCTTGCGGCCTTGCAAAGGGTCATGCCCACGATGCAGCGCGTGGTGCAGCAGATGATAACCGAGAGGACCAGGCGGCCCTTGGAGCCATCAAGCCCCATCGCCAGTTTTTCCTCGTCGGTCAGCGTCTCGTCGAGTTCCGCCGTCTTCAAGAGCGTCATGAGATCGACGGTCCATTCGTCAGCCTCGACGCGCTCGAGCGGACGCGTGAGGTTGAGCCCGTCCGCGACCGGCCGGAACTTCTTGCGCGCCGCCGCAACCCCGTTGCGGGCGCACTCGACCTCGAACGGATCCAGGCTGTGGATCGCCCGGCGAACGGTCTCACGGCTCGGGATGACGAGCGGATCGAGGCCTTCCTCGGCGCGTTCCGCGTTGCGCTGCTGGAAAGCGAGGACCACGTTCTCGTGGATCATCTTCTGCGTCGGTTTCTCGACCGTGAGATACCCGCGCACCTCCTTCCAGAGCAGTCCGAGCGCCTCCGGCCCCATCGCGGAGCCGCGGTTGCCCCGGCGGTGCATCGCACCGGCGAGCGCCGCGAGCCCGAGCTTCTGCTTGACCTGAAGCCACCGGCGCAGGGTGCGCGTGCTCGGCGCCTTCCTCAGGTCCGCTGACACATCCGGTCTGGAGGTTCCGAGCGGGTTCAGGTTCTCCACGTACTCCAGAGCGGTCCCCATGATCAGGGTCATGTTGGCCCGGAGGCTCTCATCGGTCATCTTGATGGTGGTGCCCTCGCGGCGGAGCTTTTCCACGGCCTCGGTATAGGCGTCCTTCTTGGACACACGCGCGCGCGCCTTGTCAGGCAGGGTGGTGACCATGGATGTCTGGCCCCGCAGACGGCGCTCGCATTCCCGCGGATCGTAATAATCACGCTCGACCCGGATGCGCCGCGCGGAGGCGAGCCGGGACAGCTGCGCATGCGCGTACTGAACAGACAAGCCGGTCCCGTCATCGCGGGTGAGCACGTAGCCTTCCTCGTTGCGCGAGGTCACGCAATAGCGCGCCCCTTCGATGGTCACGCGGTCGTGCTGACCGAATGCGAAGCTCGCGTTCTGGCTGGTGAAAGAAAGTTCCATCTCGTTTCTCCTTCATGGATGGTCGTGGTGTGCGGCCCTTGCCGCACGGGGTTGAGGGGGTGGGAAAACGCCGCGGCGCGGCGTTTTCACCGGGGTGTCAGCGCGCCTCGGCCGACGGGCGCGCCGGTGCGACGGCGCCCGGCGCCGGGCCCGCATCAGGGGTCGGGTCGGCAACATCGGAGGGCGGGGTGCACGCGCGCGCCTTGAAGACCTCCGTGTCACGGTCGATCCGCGTCCGGCGGACCGGCGTGAGGTGGCCGGACCGGATGAGCCGGACGACCGCCCGAAAGCCAGCCCCGCCACGGCCCGTTTCGTCGATGAGGGCCCCGACAGTCGTCACGCCGGTAATGCGCGCCGCTGCAGCCCGGGCGGCGGCGTCGGAGTCGGGGTCCGGAACACGCACCGCCTGCAGCAGCTTCGCGTTGAAAAGCGCGACCGGATCGACATCGTGCTCGGAGAAGAGCCGCAGATCCGACAGGAACCCGGCCTCGAGGGCCTGCGCCTTGATGCGCGCGAGCTCGGCCAGATAGGCCGGCGTGACGCGCTTCATGGGACGGACCGCATACCCGATCCAGCGACCATCGGTGCGCCGAACGACGAGGTCGATGTAATGGGTCCGGCGCACCACGTCCGCGTCCCGCCATGCGAAGGCGATCTGCTCGAAGAGCGCGTCGGTCGACGGCCGGGCGGCCAGGATCAGCGCCGCCTTCATCTCGAGGTGGCTTTCGAGGCCGACCACGCGCCCCGGGCCGTCGCCCAGGACGATCTGGCCGGTGAAGTGATGCGAAGACCCGACCTGCGTGGCGCGGTCTCCGGTGCTGGGTTCGGGAAGGCGAATGCCTTCCATGTCATGGATGGACATTTTGAAAACCTCTCTGGTTGTCCGTTGCGCCGGGGCCCGGGACGTCGGGCACCGGGGAGGATCCCGGGGGCGGTGCGGCGACAGGCACAGCTGTGCCGGTCGCATCCGTCGGACGGTGCGGGGACAAGCCGGTGATCCGGACACACCCCACCCGGCCGGCCGGGCTGCAGCCGTTGCGGGATCGGGCTTGGCGGCGGAGAGGATCCTTGAAGCGGCAGGGCGGACCTGCTAGCGTCAACCTATGAAAACTGAGGTGGATACTTCCGCCACATGAGCACCCGTGCTGTTGGCGCAGCGCGGGTGTTTTACGTTTCTACATCTCGACCCTCCGTGTTTTGTCCGATCTGACCGCGACGATGCGCGGCCGGTGTTTCAACGGCCGGAGTCGTAGCACCGAGAAAACGACTCCGGAAGTTTTTTCCATTTCTTTCCAATGGCTTGCGAGAAAACGGCGAGATCAGTTTTTCGCAAACACGACGCCACAAGCCCTTGAACCCCGCCCTTCACGCCAGCCGATATCTGCCCGTTTCCCGGCCCGGACGCACCGCGCCAGAGTCTGCGAAAACGTCCCGTAAGACCCCGAGGACACGAGCGGCGGAAAAGTTTTTCCGAGCCCGACCCGAGAGTCCGGACCTTCAGCCGGCGTTGCGCCAGCGTAACCGCGACCGGGTCGCGGCCCGATTCGGGGGCATTGCGACCGGGCCGACCGCGGTGCGCGCGGCCGTCCCGGCGGGACAGAAGGGGTGACATGACACCTCCCACAGACAGGCATGATCGTGGCGGCCCCGCGGATGTCACGCGGCCCGAGAGCAAGCCCCTCGCGATCAGGCTGTGGTGGGTCCTCTCCCGGCGCTCACCGGACGTCCCCATCAGGGGGGAGCATCGCTGTCTGGCGAAGGGATGGACACGCGCAGGGCCACAGGCGCCGACCTCGAGGGGTCAGGCTATTCGCGATACCAGCGCGGTCAGGGCGATATGTGCGTTCTGTGTCATGGGGCGGACATAGCCGGACCAGACCGCCCGGCGCAACGAAACCTCGACCGGGCAAGGCCCACCCGGCCGGGGCGTGTTGCAACGCCGCAACGCCGAAAAACTCTTTGAATTCAAGCCGCCACCAAGGGGGTTGCGTTCCGCCCACTGTATCCTCACTACGTTCGTCAGTGGGCGATCGGCAGCCACCACACATTTGCGCCTCGATAGGCGACCGAAGCGTGGCATCCGATCCGAAAATTTTTCATGTGGAAGGGTTGACAGGATTTCTTCTGGAAGAGCGCTCTGGCGCGCATTTTTTCTGCGCTGCCTTTCTCCATCGCCCACAGATATCCACAGCCCTGTTCCCCTTTCGGCCCCCGGCTTCTTTTTTGAAGGTGGACTTTTTCTTGGGTGAGGTTCACTCTTCATTCATAATATCCAGGGAACAAATCAAGAAGATGTCCTGGATGTAGTGACAAGAGGAGCCGACGGGAACATGCAAGATCAAAACAACACTTCGAGCTTTCGGTTCGTTGACCTCTTTGCCGGGATCGGCGGCCTGCGTATCGGCTTCGAAGGCATTGGCGGAACTTGCGTGTTCACAAGCGAATGGAACAAGTTCTCTCAAGAGACGTACCGCGCCAATTTTGGTGAAGATCACCCGATTGCGGGTGACATCACCGAAGTGGACGTCGCGTCGATCCCGGAGCACGAAGTTTTGCTCGCAGGCTTTCCATGTCAGCCCTTCTCAATCGCCGGTGTGAGCAAAAAGAACTCCCTCGGTCGACAGCACGGCTTTCTGGATGACACGCAAGGCACCTTGTTCTTTGATGTGGTCCGGATCCTCCGACATCACAAGCCGAAAGCGTTCCTGCTGGAGAACGTCAAGAACCTGCTCTCACACGACAAGGGAAACACCTTCAGGGTCATCATGCATGCCCTAGATGAGCTGGGGTATGAAACAGACCACAAGGTGGTCGATGCACGGCACTGGGTGCCCCAGCATCGAGAGAGGATTTTCATCGCCGGCTTCAGGCGCGATGTGCCCACGACCTTCTCATTGGACGACGTCTTGGTCCCCGACGCGCCGAACCCGCTACTGTCCAGTATCCTCCACCCGGAAGACGGATCGGAGGCACCCGAGGAACCTTATACCCTAGGTCACGATGCCAAAGTTGCGCCGAAGTACACGCTCACACCGAAACTCTGGGCCTACTTGCAAAACTATGCGGCAAAACACAGAGCCGCAGGTAACGGTTTCGGCTTCGGCTTGTGTACGCCGTCCAGTGTCGCCCGCACGCTGAGCGCCAGGTACTACAAGGACGGTTCGGAAATTCTGATCGCTCAAGAGGGAAAGAACCCAAGACGGCTGACGCCTCGCGAGTGCGCAAGGTTGATGGGCTTCGACCGGCCGGGATCGAACCGCCCCTGGAAGATTGTTGTGTCCGACGCACAAGCCTACCGACAATTCGGCAACGCGGTCGCAGCGCCTGTGGCGACCGCGATCGCCGAAGCTATGAGCCCGTGGATCAACAACGCTGTCGCCATCAGACCGCGGAGAGAACTGTTTGGCTGAAAGCACCCCGATGGACAGATCCGAGATGATGTCGCGGATCGGTTCGCGGAACACGAAACCGGAAATGGTGGTCCGCAAGGGGCTCCATGCCGCGGGTTTCAGATACCGTCTGCATGCGAGAAACTTGCCCGGTTCGCCAGATATCGTTCTACCGAAGTGCAGGTCCGTGATACTCGTCCACGGATGTTTCTGGCACGCCCATAAAGGGTGCCGGAATTTCCGCTTACCGAAGTCCAACACCGACTTCTGGAGAGAAAAACTCGTGCGCAACGCCGAACGGGATACGAGGCAGCTCAAGGAACTGCAAGATGCGGGGTGGCGCACTCTCGTCGTATGGGAGTGCGCGACGCGCGACTTTTCCACAAAGAAACTGGTCGAGACCATCGCGGCATGGTTGCATCAAGAGGTGCAGATCGTCCAAATACCGGATTAGCAGCCATGAATTCGGAACCGCCCGGAATGGAAAGGAAAAAGAGTGTCTGACCTGATAAACGAACCGGACGCCTCCCGACTGATATTCGGTCTTCGGGATACTGGCTATAACTTCCGAACGGCCGCTGCGGACATTATTGACAACTCCATCGCGGCCAACGCGGACGAAGTGCACGTGCGGGTCGACATTACCACTGAAGGTAAGAAATACGTCTACTTTGGCGACGATGGCGACGGCATGAATGAGACCGAACTTCGCGCCGCGATGCGCTATGGGGCCCCTGTGCGGAAGAACCTCGCGAGCCTTGGCAAGTTCGGCCTCGGCCTGAAAACCGCGTCCAGCTCGGTCTGTCGGCGCTTCGCGATTATTTCCCGGAAAAATCCTGACGCTCCCCTGAACAAGCTGGCATGGGATCTTGACCATGTGGAGGGGACGGGTCGTTGGGAGATGCTACGCGATCCCGTCGAGCCACATGAGCAAGAAGCATTCGACGAATTATGTGGAGACAAGGGTACACTGGTGGTCTGGTCAAACTGCGACCGCATGCTTTCAAAGCACTATGACGAACCCGGCGGCACGAAAGAACAATCGGCAGTCAAACGGCTTCGCAAAAGTCTAATTGAGCATCTCGCGCTGATCTATCACCGGTTTCTCGACGCAGCGGATACGCGAGAGCGTCATATTACAATGTCGGTCAACGATGAAGCCGTAGAAGCTTGGAACCCATTCTACCCGGAAATGTCCGAACAAGTGCTCGCCGAACAACAGCAGGAGATTCCGGTCGAAGGGGATGACGGTGAATTATTGGGAACTGCGGGAATTCGAGCGTGGATCCTGCCGCATCGCAATACTTTGACGACGGAACAGCGCAAGAAAGCAAATATCACCAACCGGGGGCAAGGCTTTTATATTTACAGGCAGGGCCGACTGATCAATCAAGGTGGATGGCTGGGTGTCTTCGGCGCGCACGGTACTTTCGAGCCACACATGTCCCTTCTCAGGATCGAATTCGAATTCGGATACGAACTCGACGAAGCACTTTACGTGGACGTCAAGAAATCGCAGATCCTGTTTGACCCCGCCCTCGAAGAATACCTTGAAAAGTTGCTCGGCAACGCGCGACGCGAGGCGAATAACCGTTACAGGCGCAAGGAGAAGGAAGCCGCGGTCAAATCGGTTTTGAACCACTCTTCCGCGAACACTTCGATCAGCGCCACACCGACCGCGAAGAAACCCAAGGTCGAGAGCGCGGACGCAGAGTCCCAGACTGCCGTGGTGACGAACTCCCGCGGTGCGGGGATAAAAATCCGGCAACCTGTCCAGAACAACGTCGACCCTGACAAGGTCCACGTCCAAGCGGTCGAGACGATCACGTCAGGGGACCTCTGGGTGCCGGTGCTGCGGAGCGAAAGCACATCGGGTCACGTTCCAGGCGTGGAGCTGAACAAACATCATGAATTTTACCAGAAGATATATCAGAGAGCCGGGGCGAATGGGTACTCTGTCCAAGGTATGGACCTGCTTTTATGGGCGTTTGCCGTGTCCGAGATGGATAACTCTGACGAGGAGCTGGCTCCGATCTTCGAGGACATCCGGGATGTTGTCTCGTCCAACCTCAAAAAGCTCCTCAGGGATGTGCCGCTTCCCGACAGCACTGACCTGACCGAGGGCGGAGACGGTTGAGGTGCTCGCCCGGAAGCTTGACCTCATCGCGGATGCGTTGGCTCAAGGAACCGGCGCGGCCATCGCTGTCCGAGCGCTGGAAACGGGAAGGCGCAAGGGCTTGCGCATCTGGTTCAACGATCTGGACGAAAAGCGCGGCCCTGTCGCGGAGCTGAAGCCGCATGGATTGAAATCCCACGGCGTCAGCCTTGGGTTCGGATCTTTCTCGGCCCAAGTACTGGAACAGATTTCCGATGCGAGCCCGGAGGACATTCAACTCGCCCGTTCCCTCGTGAAATCGGTCGCACGGTCAGCGGAAATTGATATCCCCGGGCAATCGGTTGACGAGTGGCTTGTACAAGATGGCGGTTTTCGCATCGAGGCGCGTTATCGGCACGATCATACCCTGCCTCACGAGGATGAGTCCCTCACCGAGACCTGCCGGGAGGTGATCATTCCGCTCATGGCGGCCATGGCTGAACTGATCGGATACGACGTTGTCGAGGACCCGTCCGCCTCTCTCACCCCCGAAGTCGAAGGCGGCTTGAGCCGGGCGACCGTTTCCCGACGAGAACGCAACCCTCGAAACCGGCTTCTCTGTCTGCGAATTCACGGCGCCTACTGCGGTTGCTGTGGATTAGACCCTGAGAGCAGGTACGGTCATGCTGGCAGCATCCTCGAGGTGCACCACCTGGAACCGGTTTCAATGCTTGAACACCCACGCCCATATGATCCGGAAACGGACCTCATACCGCTCTGTCCCAACTGTCACCGAGCCGTGCATACGCGCCGTCCGTGGCCCCTAACGCCCCATGAGCTGGCCGCATACATGGAGGAGGCCGGGCATGCTTGAACTTGAGAAGTTACCCACGTCTTTCAGGGACTTGATGAATTCCCCGCCGAGCGGCTTTTCAATCTCGGATCGCATCCTCGATGCCGAAGTGCGGATCGATCGTCTCGACGGCAACATAAACGCCCGACTCGTCGGTGTTAGAACGGTAAAAGGGCGTCGTCGGCTACTGGACACTCCGTCGTATGAACATGCCTGGGTCAAGGACGGGGACGTTCTGCGACCTCTTCCAGCTGACGCCCCCGATATCTTCAAATCCATGTTGGGCGGCTCGGATCCCGAGAACCTCGCGTTCAAGGCGGCCATTGATCTTCTACGTGACGAAACAGGAAACCTACCGGTCTCGGCGACAGAGGGATTTCAGACATCCGGAACCGAGGCTGCGGCACCTCTTCCGGGCACCGTTGAAATACCCAAACTCCAAGCGACTCTATACCCCTACCAAGCGAAGGGTGTGGAATGGATGCGGCGCACGCTGAAGAACACAAGCGGCCTGATCCTCGCCGACGAGATGGGTTTGGGGAAAACCCTACAGATCATAGCCTTGCTTTTGATGGATAAACCGCCGGAAAGCGCACCAGCGCTTGTGGTCTGTCCGACCAGCCTTATTGCGAACTGGGTTCGTGAGATCGGTCAATTCGGTCCATCGCTATCGATCCATGTCCATCGTGGACCTTCTAGGACAGGCGTATTTCGCGGCCTTCAACAAAGCAATATGGTGATCACGACCTATGACACGATGGTCAATGACATCGCGCTCTTCTCGGCCTTTGAGTGGTCGTGGGTCATTTGTGACGAGGCACAAGCGATCAAAAACCCGGATTCAAACCGACGCAAGGCGATTGCGTCCATTCCACGCCGGAAAGCGATACCCATGACCGGCACACCTGTAGAGAATACTCTTCTCGACCTCTGGTCGCTCACTGATTTTGCGATCCCGGGTCTGCTCGGAACCCGCAGAGAATTCGAAACGGACCATCCGGACTCCCTCGAGGCGGCAGCCGAACTTGGCAGGATAACGGATCCGGTGATCTTGAAGCGCCGGGTATCCGACGTTGCCGACGACTTGCCCGAAAGGATCGACATCGATCTTCCACTGGATCTGGATGAGGGTCTTGTTGATCACTACCGGGCGGTCAGGGAAGAAACGCTGGAACGTTACCCTGTAGCCGGCGCCTTGGTCGCAACGCTTCAGTTACAACTCGTCTGCGCGCATCCATGGCTTCGACAGACCAGAATGGAAGACGTTGACGGTGAATTCGCCGAGTTGGACCGCTCGTCCGGCCAGTCGCTGATGACCCCCAAGATGCAACGTACCATCGAGCTCCTTCACGAGGCTTTCGCGAACGGTAGGAAGGTGATCATTTTCGCGTTGTTCAATCGCATCGGAGACCTCATCCGTGAGGCCGCCAAAGGGCTGCCCGAAGCCTTCTGGGGCGCGATCAACGGCAGCACAGATCAATCTGACCGCCAGACAATAATTGACGAATTCACCGCTCATAACGGGCCGGGCTGCTTGATACTCAATCCGAAGGCCGCCGGCGCGGGGTTGAACATAACCGCAGCAACAATCGTCATCCACTACACACCAGTTTGGAACCCGGCACTCGAGGCCCAAGCGAGTGCGAGGGCGCATCGCAGAGGCCAGACCCTGCCGGTCACGGTTTATCGACTCTTCTACGAAGACACGGTGGAAAGGGTGATGCTTGACCGATCGGCTTGGAAACAAGAACTTGGGAACGAGATAATGCCGCTGGCCACGCGGGATCGAGAAGATATTGATCGGGCGCTAGCGATTCAGCCGGGGAAACCATGACTAGAACGGCCTTCAGAAAGAACCTGAGTTCCAACGATGTCGGCGCGACAGGGGGACATCAGGCGGGTGTTCTGATTCCTAAGGGTGAAACCGACCTGCTGTCGTTCCTTCCAGCACTGAACCCGGATGTGAAGAACCCCGACGCTTGGATCACTTGCACTGATGAAGACGGCGAGGTTCACCGCTTCAGGTTTGTCTACTACAACAACAAGTTGCATGACGAGAATGGGACACGGAACGAGTATCGCATCACCCATATGACCGCTTGGTTTCGGGCGCGGGGAGCGCGAGCAGGAGATGCGTTCGAGATCAGCCGGGATCAGGACCAGTCAGAGTACCGGATCCGGATTGTGCGTGCTGAAGAAGTAACTGATCAAGAAGACCAAGCGCCCCCCACAAGGCTCCGCCTCAGAGGGTGGCGGCGCGTGCATTGATGTCGGGCGTCAAGTTGACAGGTTTCCCGTTCCTCGTCGCCCGCGCAGAGAGGTATCCGGTAGAATACTTGCAGATACCTTCGGGAACCAAGGATGCGTTGCGCGAGCAAGGCATAAGAAACGTGGCCGACTTGATCCACTTCATCGGAAGCCAAGGATATTCTGCACCCGAATTCCATCGCACGCTTGATGCCCTCAATACCCTCGCTTCGGTAAGCTCACCGGCGGGTCCGGACTGGTATGCCTATTGGGAAGCCAGAGGGTTCGAGTTCCACGAAATGTGTTTGACGTGCCATGAGTTGGAGGAATTCGATGAGAACACCCCGGTCTGCGCAATCAACAGGGAAAGCTTCGGGAACGCCGGGGCCATGTTGGCCAGAGCCGGTTATGACACGCTCGGTGCTCTGGCCGAGGGTCTTCGGTCCGGGATCGGGGACGTCGCCGGCATGGGCGGCAAGAAACGTGCAGATTTTTTCAGCAGGCTTGTCGACTTGGTATACGGCCTCCGAGAGGGGCAGCTTTCTGCTGGATCACTTTCTTCGAGATTTCCGCTCGGTGTCGACGGTGACAACGGCGCTCGGGACACCGTCAAGGCAACGATGGCATACGAATTTCACGAGGAAGTCTTGGGTTTGGGAATAGGGGTCCTGCACGCCGGCGCCAAGACCAAAGCGCTGATAGCCGCCGGATACCGGAATGTAGGCGACCTTGCGGCAGTCGGGTCAAGTACTCTGATCGCTTTGCCGGGTATGGGGCGAAGCACTGTGCGGAAGATCGAAAAATCGCTGCAAAGTCTGCAGGACGCGCAGGACGAGGCCGGCAACATCGATTGGGACCGATATTGTGATGCGATCGATATCCCCCTCCTCCCGGTTGACAATGTGGCACTAGACGGAAACAGCTTTGCCGCTATGGTCGGCGTCACGCTCGGCGAACTCGGACAAACGCTTCATGACCCTGTGTTGCAGAAGATCATCGCGGGTCGGATTTCAAAACCCCCTCACCATCGCGAAACGCTTGAAGACATAGGTTCATCCCTGCCTGAGCCGATCACGCGAGAGAGGGTTCGTCAAAAGGAAGCCAAGCTGCTCTCAGCGCTCGCAGCCGGCCTTGTCAACGATGATTACGCGCATCTGGAAGTCCATTTCCGTCCCGAATTCGCCGATTACTGGAAACGGGCAGCTACGCACTTCGCGGATGCGGAAGAGGACATCACGTTCGCTGCCTTGGTAGACGGTCTGATCGAAATATGGGGCGCTGATCGTGCCATCCTACTTGAACACCTGCCCCTCATCGCGACGGTGATTACCGGCGAGGTCATGACCACCTCCGCTTTCGGCGATGCCACGCGACTAGATCCCCGACTCTTGACCTTGTCCGAGGCTGATCGCAGCATTCCGCTTCGGCACCTTCAGATCGGACGCGCAGCGCGAGCACTGCGCCGACATGGCATTGAAACCATAGGCGACCTGATTTCGAGCATAAGGCAGGGCACCGTCTCACGGGCATCCGGCGCACACTACCGGACCGCCATCGCGCACTTGGATCAAGTGGTTGCTTCCCTCGACGCGCATCGGCGTTTCGACCGGCATACCTACCTTGAGAATACCGGCGTGCCTGCGCTTCCGGAAAAAGACCCGTCCAGTCCCGCGGATTTCATGCAGAACCTCGCCGCCAACGTATCAGAAATCCTCGCCGCCAACCCTCCACGGATGCGTTCACGTGAAATTTTCGTCCTGCGCACCGCACGCCCCATCGCAACGCGACTGACCATGGAGAAAACTGCGGAAGTCCTCGACACCTACGGGCCGAGCGTAAAACGGGAAGAAACGGATACCCTCGAGTGGTTGAATGAGGTCATACTCCGCGGGGACCATGCGCTTGCTGGCATCGCTCTACGTCCGGTTTTCACACGTACATGGCAACGAATAAACGAGGTTTTCGACGAGGCAAACGGCGACGCTGAACTGTTCCAGAGATATCTCGCGGCTACGTTTGGTATCGAGGAAAGCGACGTGGAGCCAGCCATGCCCACGATGATCGCGATTCTCACCGGATACCCGTATGGCCGTCTCGGGAGATACACCCGCATGTCAGTCGACCCTGTATTGGAAGAAGAAAACACTTCCATAGACGAAGACGTCAAGGAGGTGGCAGCGGATACCATGCCCGCTCGCATCAAGCTCAAGGGGTTTCGAAGGACACATTGATCATGCGCCGAGACGGCAACGTAGGTGGGCGCTTCTCGCCCGCCTTGCGCTCTGGCGCATCCGCATTGCGGACGGAGTGGTTTCCCTGCTCCGACACAGAGTCGCCCGGGCCCGGCGTCGGCGTTTCGCGGTGTCGTTCCTTCGGGGCGTGATCCGGTGGCCCTTCACTGGTCCGGCTCAGCCCCCGAAATACTTCTCTCCCTCACCGACGCCAAGCGTCTCCAGCGCCTTGGGGTCCGGCACCAAGCCGTCCGGCCGGGTCAGCGCGTTCGGAACGAAGGGGCCGCGATAGGCCAGAAAGGGATCGCCCTGTGCGCTATGCAGCTCTCTCTTCACCTCCCGGACCAGCAAGATGAAATCGGCTAGTTGCTGAGCTCCAGAATAACCGCAACCGGACATTCGCAGACGAATAAATCATTATCTACTCGCCAAAATTTGAAGTCCCTCATGTTCAGTATAAGTCTATTTTGGCTCGTGCTTTCAGAGGAGCCCCAATGTGTGATGGGAAATTGCTCAAAAGCCGGTATGCACAAAATAGGCGATATTCAACTGAGGAGTGCCCGCAAGTTTTCGTTAAGGCATACGTCCACCTCCTCATGCTCCCAGCTGAACAGCTTTGCTAGACCGTCACGCGCAGGCTTCACGTCAGCTGGCGCTCCTCCACTCGTTTCTCCACGAGTAAAAGGACCGTCTGTCTCTGTCAGGATACGGCCCTTGGGGAGTGAATGTACAAGCCTTGCAGATCGCTCGTTGCGTAGCATTTCGGCATTTATCGAAAAGAAGCACCCCATCTCTGCGGCCCGGCGTGCCTCTGCAGCGGATCCGGTGAACCAATGAAGCACGACGCGGCTGCTCCCGACGGGTAGTTTTGCCTCAATCATATCAAGGACGACTTTCGCACAGCGGACGCTATGGACCGAGATTATCTTGTCGCCAGCGATGGCACATGCACTCAAGACTTCTGCGAAGACGGACTTCTGCTGTTCGAACGAGCTATAAAACCGTCGTCCCGCGTCCAAACCGACTTCACCCACGTATCGCGTTGACGGGAGATACTCTTTCCAAATCAGGAGTTCTTGTGCGCGATCGGCGACAAGCTGCGGATGTAGTCCGAGTGCGGCCCTCACATAATGCGTGCGATCCGCCAATTCCTTATTGCGCGGGAATGCTTTCGGCGTCGTTGTCACAGTTAGTGTGAAAACGCACTCCCGTTCGCGTTGCGCTACCGCTGCGGCGTGATCGGGGTAGAGGTCAAGGTGGCAATGGAAATCGACCAATTGTGCGGTTCGGCGATAGGTCATGATGATGCCGTCTTGACGCCATCCAATATCTTGCCGACCTCTTCTAACCCTCGGCGATAGACGTCCGCATAGGAAGCAATTCTGTCGGGATAGTCGGACAATGGGCCGGGTTTGTGGATCATCATTCGCGCCAATTCGGGTCGACGCGCCAATCGGCCTATCGCCAATTGGAATGATCGGACCTGCTGTCCTTCGGCTTGGCGCGTATCCAGCGTACTTTCCGTAAGATCCTGGACGCCGTATTGGGTGGGGTCGTTCCCATCAAGCGATGCTCTTCGGATCAGGCAGGGAAGGCAATAACCGCAATGCCCTTGCGATTTTCCCTTCCAACGCGCCTTTGCAGGGGATGAACATGACAGTGAATGTCCAGTAGCCGCGTCGAGGGCAATGCGATTGGTGCATTCTTTCACCATCTCGCCTTTGGTTTTATCCCAATAGGGATTAACCAGCACGCCATCAATCCCGAGCACGTCTAGGAGTTCGTTCCATCGAGCCATGTAGAAGGGATGCGTAGTGCGCGTGCTCAACGCGCCTAATCGCAGTCGATCAAGCGGAACGTTCAAAGCGATGAGGCCGTTTTCGGGCACGCGCATGACGAATTCCTTACCCAGACCGGTGCCTGCTGCCACGCCCAGCGAGAAGAACAAAAAAGATCGCCCGCGCGTGGTGCTTTCGGACTCCACACCGTCGATCAGCCCGTCCCCAAACGTCATCCAGATACGCAGTCGATCGAATTCGGCATCCGGATACGCCGTTTTCAAGACCTCATAACAATCTTCCTGAGATTTGCTGACCGCACCTTCACCGGCATGGCTCACAAGCAAAGGCGCACCACCCGCTTCGAGGGTGTCGATCGCGCCAATCAAACTGTCGAGGCCGCCGGAGAATAGATTGATCGCGTCGAACGGCACCGGGAGCAACGGTTTCGGTCGTGGCTTCGCAAGCATTTCTTGGGCCGCGGGTCGTGCCCTGAAACCGATTTGCCACCGATCGCCCGTCAGGAAGTCGAGCGCGCGCTTTACGATACTCGCCGACCGGGTCCAGAGATTCGGATCGCTGACCGGCACGACCAACCTGATCTCTCGCGACCAGCCATCTTGCGATTCCGTGCTCCGCGCGAGGCGCGTGTCAGCGGCATGAATGTGAGCGGCCAGCACCATTAGATCGACCGCTACCTCGCTCGGTCCGAGGTTCAATTTCTCCATGTCTGACAGGGCGTAGCCGATCCCGTGTCCGAGACGGTCGCCGACCAAGAGGTCGAGTTTCGACACAATCTCATCGCTGGCCGCAGGGATGCCGACGTCGTCCTCCGACCCGAAGTGTCCGATCAATAGGTGCCGTCTCATGCCTGGGCCTCGCTTTCTCCAAGTGCTTCAAGCATCTCGAAAGCCGCCTCATACACGCTGTCCACGAATCCTGAGACCTGATCTTGCGAGAGTGCGCCGATGTCGACCGCTGCCGCATTTACCGCATCGGTCACGCCTCGCTGTATAAACTCCGACAATTGCGCCTCGATCCGTTCCACCGTCCGGGCATCGGATGGCATCGTCACGACCCGCGCGCCGATGTCGTTGCAAATGCGCGCCTCGATAGTGTGCGAAGCGTAAAGCTCGAAGACCGTCTGGATCTGTTCCGATGTCAGACCATCAATATCGGTAATGCCTGCGTCTGCAAGATCGGCGATGGTCTCGATGAACGCGTCACGGGCGATGCCTTCATCGATCGATCCCCCGTCTGGGCAGATGTAATCCGCCAATCCGGCGAATACCTCTTCCACCGGACGACCAGCAAGGCTTTCGAGATTAAGCGATCGCAAAGCCTCTCGGACACCGTTCGCACGGGCATTTCCCAAGAAGCTGACTATGCCTGATGCGGTGCTGCGGGACGATCCCATGCGACGTGCAGCGGACCCGGCACCGCCAGATGATCGCGACACATATTGTGACATCGCCCGACCGAGACTGCGTCTGTCGCTCCCACCCGAACCAGCGAACCGCGTGAAATTGCTGCGCGCCGACCGAAACCTATCGCTGGTCGGGGCCGGAACCACTGGCTGCCGATCCGCGGGCGCGGCGGGCGGCACTCCAGGAGTGGCTACAGGCGCGTCGCCATTTATTTCATCGGTGGGCGCGGCATCCCCACCGGGCGCATCCCCATCGGCCCCACCATCTCCGTCGCCTTCCAACCAACTCGGGACCAGAGGTGTACCGCCAGACGCCCCTCCGAATGCATTCGACGTGCCCATCAGCGCCTCCTCTTGCTTGTGCGTGTCGCTGTGCTCGCGGCCGCCTTGAGGGTTGGGGACCCGTTCTCTGCCCAGTCGGCGAGGAGGCGATCGAAACGAGCAACGAATTCGCTACCTTGGATTACCCCCGTCCAACCCGAAGCGACCCAGGGGCCGCAACGATTGGCAGGTAAGCTCTCGAGCATGTCGAGGAGATTCGTCTGCAGGATATCGTGTGCGCGAACGAGGACCGTTATTCCCGCCACCCCAGCCGGCTCCGTCTCAAACGAATCCCCGCCCATAATGCGGCCCCGCAGTTCTTCGAAGACTTGTCCCGCTTCGGCTGGCGCCAGCTGCCTCAACTCTCCCTCTTGGGCCTGGACCGCGAGCTTCGAGCCCATCAACTTTTCAACCACCGCGCTCAAGCGTCCGAGTACCGATGCAGCGCCGAAGTAGTCCTTCCGATCCTTCGCGACAAACAGATAGGGCCGTAAATCTTCCTCCCCGATCTTCGGAGACAGCTTCGCCCAGGACCGGATCACATCCGACCCTTTCCATTCGGCGAGCATTACGCTGTCCAGATCTGGTTCCGATTTCTTCCGAGGATTGTCCAAGTGCGAGATTTCGGGGCCCTTTGTGGCCTTCTTCTTCGGTTTCTCGGCAGGTGGGTCATCGGCCTCCAAACGTGCAAGATCCTCACATCGTCCATATTCATCCTTCGCCGCCGCCGTCGCAATCTGGTCGAACAAGCGCGACATGAACCGTTCCGCGAGCATGAGCTTCGCCAACACCGGCAGTCGCACATCACGACCAAACCCTCGGGCCTGCGCGGTCTGGTTGCGCAAAAGCAGGGTGTTCAGGAACCGCTTGATCTGTCGCGGATTGCCCTGCGTTCCGCTCGCAAGGATTGGACCGATCTGATCGCTGAGTGTCAGTGCGTTGGTCACCCCGGTGCCTAGGTCTCCCAGCGTCTCCTTCACCGTCGCCGCGTCAAGGCCGCCGGCTTCCCACGGTCTCTCGAGCTGCTTTCGCGCAACTGCGATCAGCTTTCCGTAGTCTTCATGAGCTTCGCCGAGTTCCGCGCCGATCAGCAAGAGTGTCACATAGATGCGAGTCTCGGTCTCACCCAGAGCCGGTATTCTGAACGGTACCTGGATCAGCTTCTCGAGATAGTTACGCGCGTAGTCGCGCGGACCCGTCGTATCGGGTAGTTCGGGGAAATGCTTGCGGACTGAATATTCGATCATGGCCTCGTCCGCCGCCACGATGAACGCCGTCCGATCTGTGAACACGAACAAGCGGACCGCCTCCAATGTCTCGATCGCGATATCAGGCAGACACCGATCCAGATCGTCGATCAGCACGACGAGTTGCTTGACGTCGGCTTTATTCAGCAATTCGTTAAAAGCATTCCGGAACGCCCCAATCTCTTCGGGCAGACGCTTCGATTCATCGGGCTTCAACAAGCCATCTATGCCGTTGACCACGGCATCGTAATTCTCTCTCGTTGCGAGCTCACCCGGATCCGCGAGAAGGCTCTTCACTCCGCCTACAGCTGCGCGTATCTGGTCGTGTGTCGGAATCCCTGACAGAGCCGTGAAGGCCAGACCGCCTCCATGCCGCGCGACTTTGAGCCAGTCGATTCGCTTGAAAATATTCGTGACTGCCTCGGCCGCCTCGGTGCCGAGGGATCGCTGCTCGATCAGTTCGGTAACGATGCCCTCTATGAGCGCGATCTTCGCATCTTCGAAACCTTGGAAACGCCAGCCGTTGAATTTGATGCAAAGAACGTCTTCATCGTTGCGCAGCGTGTCGTCGATCATCTCCAATATGCTCGATTTGCCCGCACCCCAATCGCCATGCACGCCGATCGTGACGGCCTCCTCGGGCCGTTTTGCGAGTAGGTCGATAATCGTCTTGGCGATGGCCTCGTTATTGAGGAGATCCACCTTCGTTTCGTTGTCGGTTAGGATCAAATGATGGCACCTTTCCAAAATGCATGCACAGATTGCGATGATCAATCTATCAGCAATTAGATGTTAGATATCACATCATCACAACACATGGTAGATGACTGCCTCAGGCGGTACAGTGATTGCCTTTCTCGAAATCGTAGACGAACACGGTGCCGCACATTTCGAAGGTCACTTCGGCCATGGGCTCAGGTCCTTCCAGCAGAAAAGCCGCCATCCGGTTGAGCTGGGAGTGGGCCGGAAGTCCGTATTCCGAGGCGTCCCGGCCCTCCCGGCGGCATCCTCCACTCAATTCAACACCGGCCGCCGTTCCATCTGCTCAGCCCTGTCGAGCATCCGCTGGACCACGCGCAGGCTCAGGGCGTCGGCGCGGTCGCGGTGGTGCTGGAGGGTCTCGATGACCGCGTCCTGCGCCGGGGCGGTCAGGCCCCGGGCCACGCCCTCGCGCTGCGCGAAGCCGATGAGGTCCGACAGGGTCAGCGCCGGGAGCACCAGCGGCGGGCAGCGGCTCAATAGCGGCTCGGGCAGGCCCCTGCGGCTGTTCGCGGTCATGATCCAGCCGATCCCGGACATGTCGAACGGCACGCGGTAGAACGGGCATTCCCAGCGGGCCGCCGAGACCGGCTCCATCAGCGCGAGCAGCGCCTCGGTCAGGTTGTGGCGGTTGCCGCCGGTATCGCGCACGGCCCCCGCCTTCTCGACTTCGTCGACGACCACGATGGGGTTCAGAACGCGGTGGTTCAGTATCGTGTCCAGCGGCTTGCCCGGGCCCGCGTTTCCCCAACCGCGCTGCGCACCGGCGATCACGAAGCTCGCCGCCTCCGCCGCCGCGTCGACCAACGAGGTCGGCACGCCGAGCGCAGCGGCCAGGGCGCGTGACCAATGGCTTTTCCCGATCCCCGGCGGGCCGACCAGGAGCATCGGCGGCAGCCGGAAGACCGGCGCGCCCTCCTGCGCACAGCGGCGCATCGCGTGCCAGGCGACCTCGGTCGCCGGGGCCATCCAGGGCATCCGCGTATGGATGTCGGCGGCGATCTCGTCGGCCCGCGCCTCGGTCGCGACGGTCATCGCGCGGACCCCGTCCTTGATCGCCGCGAGTCGCTGCTTTTCTTCACGCTTCAGGTGAGCGGTGCCCGAGGCCGCGCGGGCGCGCTCGACATAGGCCTGCGCACGCGCATGGAAGCGAGCCACATCGTCATCGGTGATTGCGTCCATCGCGCGCTGGAACGCCTCGATGTCCGACTCGAAGAATGGGTGGCCGCGCAGGCGCATGAGGTGCCGGCGCAACCGGGCCGAGACGTCTGCGACATCGGGGATGTCTTTGTCGAGCCGGGTAAGAAGGAAGGGCAGCTTGGGCATGAGGGGAGTCCTTTCTGGCTCGGCGCGCGGCAAGCGCCGCCACGCCGCCCTGCCGGCGGCGCAGGCCGCGGCAGGCGTATTGGAAGAAAAGACCCCGGGTGTCTTGGGGCTATCCGTGCGTCGGAACTGCGTTCCCGGTCAAGGGAGACGCCGAACCGGGACGGTGCGTTCAGGGACGCCATGGGCCGCCAGACGACAGATCCAACAACCCATTGATTTACCTATATTTTCGAAAATTCCGAGGCGCCGATGGACACGAATGCCGTGTCATAGTGGACAAAAACCCCCATAAATGGTCATTTTTTGGTGGGTCCTACACTGTTCGTGTTGTGACAGCTATTGACACTTGGAATGGCCGCAGCTGGCGCAGGTCATGCAGCCTTCTATCATGCGCATGTCGTACTGTCCGCAGGCCGGGCAGGCGGGGCCGAGGGGCGGGTCGAGGTTCACGACATCCGCCGTGGGGTCCTGCTTGAGGCCGAGGCCCTCGCCCTCGAGGAAGCCGATGGTGATCATGTGCTGCTCCAGCACGCCGCCGATCGCGGCGAGGATCGACGGAATGTACTTGCCGTTCATCCACGCCCCGCCGCGCGGATCGAAGACCGCCTTGAGCTCCTCGACCACGAAGCTCACGTCGCCGCCGCGGCGGAACACCGCCGAGATCATCCGGGTGAGCGCCACCGTCCAGGCGAAATGCTCCATGTTCTTGGAGTTGATGAATACTTCGAAGGGACGGCGGTGACCGTTGAGGACGATGTCGTTGACAGTTAGGTAGATGGCGTGGTTGCTGTCGGGCCACTTGAGCTTGTAGGTGGCACCCTCCAGCTCCGCGGGCCGTTCCAGCGGTTCGGACATGTAGATGACGTCGCCATTGTCATACCCGGCGGCGAGATCCTCGGGTTGGCTCTCTGATTCCGAGGGCAGCGCCCGGCCGCGGGGGGGGGTGAAGCCCCCGCCCGGGGGGGCGGCCGGGGGCTGCCCGGCGGTGCCGTCGGGCGGGTCGTTGACCAAGCTTTCGACCCCTGTCTTCAGTGCCGCAGCGATCTTTTCGAGGGTCGAAAGTTTTGGAGAAGCCGACTTGCCTTTCAGAATGTCGTATATGGCCGTCGGGTTAAGCCCAGCAGACTCGGCGAGTTGCCTCGCGTTTATATCACGCGCGGCCATCAGCCTTTCCAGCCTCTCGACCAGCGGTTCCGCTTTCTTGTCCTCCCCCACACTCAGAACGCTTCCCGTCACCTCGTTCGGCCTGTACGTCGTGCAGCCCTTGCAGCCCATGTCCCAGGCCTGCATGTAGACGTCCTTGAACGCCTCGAAGCCGATATCGGCGGGCACGTTGATGGTCTTGGAGATCGAGCTGTCCACCCATTCCTGCGCCGCCGCCTGCATCTTCACGTGCGCGTGCGGTTCAAGCGTCTGCGCGTTGACGAAATGGTCCGGCAGGTCGGCGTCCTGCCCGAATTTCTCGCGCCAGACCTGCACCGCGTAGTCAACCACCTCCTCCTCGGTGCGCGTGCCGTCCTTCTGCAGGACCTTGCGGGTGTAGGAGTAGGCGAAGACCGGCTCGATCCCGGAGCTCACGTTGCCGGCATAGAGGCTGATCGTGCCGGTGGGCGCGATCGAGGTCAGCAGCGCATTGCGGATGCCGTGTTTCGCCACCGCCTCGCGCACATCCTCGTCCATGCGGGCCATCGTGCCCGAGGCCAGAAAGGCCTCGCGGTCGAACAGTGGGAACGGTCCCTTTTCGCGCGCCAGTTCGACAGATGCGAGGTAGGCCGCGCGGGCCACCCGCCGCAGCCACTCGGCAGTCTGGGCCGCGCCCGCGTCCGAGCCGTAGCGCAGCCCGCACATCAGCAGGGCGTCGGCCAGCCCCGTCACCCCGAGCCCGATGCGGCGCTTGGCCTGCGCCTCCTGCGCCTGCGCCTCGAGGGGAAACCGGCTGACATCAACGACATTGTCCATCATCCGTACGGCGGTCATGACCAGATCGTCGAGTTCGCGGTCGTCGATGGCCGCGCCGTCACCGAACGGGTCGCGCACCAGCCTCGCGAGGTTGATGCTGCCGAGCAGGCAGGCGCCGTAGGGGGGCAGGGGCTGTTCACCGCAGGGATTGGTGGCGGCGATCTCTTCCGCGTATTGCAGGTTGTTCATCGCGTTGATCCGGTCGATGAAGATCACCCCCGGTTCGGCATAATCGTAAGTCGCCTTCATGATCGCGTTCCAGAGGTCGCGGGCGGAAATGGTGCTGTAGACCTTGCCGTCGAAAACAAGATCCCACGGCCCGTCCGCCTTCACCGCGGCCATGAAGGCATCCGTGACCAGGACGCTCAGGTTGAACATTCGCAAGCGCGCCGGATCGGACTTGGCGGCGACGAAATCCTCGATGTCGGGATGATCGCAGCGCATGGTGGCCATCATCGCGCCGCGGCGCGAACCCGCGGACATGATCGTGCGACACATCGCGTCCCAGACATCCATGAAACTGAGCGGTCCCGAGGCATCGGCGCCCACACCCTTCACGCCCGCCCCGCGCGGCCGGATGGTGGAGAAGTCATAGCCGATCCCGCCGCCCTGCTGCATGGTCAGCGCCGCCTCGCGGAGGGCATCGAAAATCCCGCCCATGTCATCGGGAATGGTCCCCATGACGAAGCAGTTGAACAGCGTCACGTTGCGCCCGGTGCCCGCACCGGCGACAATTCGGCCCGCTGGCAGGAACCGGAAATCCTCCAGTGCCCGGTAGAACCGTTCCTCGCAGTCCGCCGGCGCGGCCTCCACGGCCGCCAGGGCGCGGGCCACGCGGCGCCAGCTGTCCTCGACGCTGCGATCCGCCGGGAAGCGGTATTTCATGTTCCAGATCTGCTCGGCAATGGGGGCGGTAAAAGGGGCCATGGCGGTGACTCTTTGTTCCTGGCGGGAGCATGACATCATAGCGCAAGTCACGGGGTTCCACAATTGGTTGCCGAATCTCCGTGAACCACTACAAAATATGTTCAGGGGGAATGACAGTGTCGAAATTGCATCTCATCAAGCTGAGCGTCGGATCCGACAGCGTCGAAAGCATTGTCGCGTGGCAGAAGCAAGCGCGTGCCCGTGGTGCGGACGGTCTGCCGCGGCACATTACCCGCATGTGGCCACGCCGGGCGGCCGAAATACTGGATGGCGGCTCGATCTACTGGGTGGTGCAGGGGGTCGTGCAGTGCCGGCAGAAACTTCTCAGGTTTGACGAGGTGACGGGTGATGACGGCGTGCGCCGTTGTGGCTTCGTTCTCGATCCGGAGGTGATCCCGACAGCAACCGCCCGGCGCCGGCCCTTCCAGGGCTGGCGTTATCTTCAGCCCGAGGACGCACCGGCCGATCTTGCCGGCCCCCGCGCGGACGAGGACAGCCTGCCGGCGGAACTTTCCGCCGCGCTTGCCGAGATCGGGGTGCGGTAAAACCTGTTGCGCCGGATCGGAGTCGCCCGCCCCCCGCCAGAACCGTCTCAGAACGAACCCAACACGACCCGGAAGGCCGGTGGTGTTCGATCCTGTCATTGACGGGAAGGGTGGGTGCCGTGCCGGATCCGATCTGCCCGGGCACAAGGGGCTTGCGGGTGGCGTTGTCCCGGACCAGTCGGCAGCGGTGACATGCGGATCGGTGAAACTCCGCTGAAACAGGGGTTGGTCACCTCTTCTTGACCGGCCGCGACCGGCCCGATCCTTGATCCCCCGCCATCGCCGACACAGTTTCGACCCAGCGGGAAACGCATGCAGGGGACCCGGGCGGTCGATCCGAAACGACCCCGTCAGGCGACCCGATGCCGGAACCGACAGGACAGAATTCAGGAAGGAACATGACATGAATATGAAAACCCCGTTTGCCGCCACTGCCTTCGCGGTTCTTGCCGCACCGGTTGTCGCAGGTTCGGCAGAGACGCCGGAGCCCGATCCCGTCATCTCGGAGCCTGCGCCGGTCGTTGCTTCAAGCCCCGACTGGACCGGCTTTTACGCCGGTGGTCAGATCGGGTATGGCGATGTCGATCTCAGCCCCGGAGGCAGCGGCGATGACGTTATCGGCGGTATCGTCGGCGGTTACGATCACGACCTCGGCAATGGCTGGGTCATCGGCGGCGGCCTGGATTACGACTTTGCCGATATCAGTGTCGGCGGCCTGGACGTCGAGGAGGTGTTCCGCGCCAAGCTGCGCGGCGGCTACAAGATCGGAAGCGGCCTGATTTACGGCACCGGCGGTTATGCCTGGGCCGATACGGATGTGGCTGGTGACGATGACGGCTATTTCATCGGTGGCGGGTACGAGCATTTCGTGACCGAACAGTTCACCGTCGGTGGCGAGGTCCTGTACCACGAATTCGACAATTTCACCGGCACAACGGATGTCGAGGCGACCACCGTGCAACTGCGCGGCACCTTCCGGTTCTGATCGGCCGCGCCGCGGGATCACATCCGGCGATGGCCGCCTTCGCGGGTGGGCCGTCGCCACAGCCCGGCGCCGAGCACCCGTCCGGCGAAGCCGGGACGTGGAGGTGCGAAACCGGATCGGGCGGTCAGGCGACCACCACGTTCACGTCATCATCCACGGCCAGCGTGGCCAGCAGCGTGTTGGAGCCGTCCAAGAACTGGTAGATATCGAAGGTCGTGCCGTTGCCGTCGGTGACCGGCCCTGGCCCGGGCGAGTTCGTCGTGATCGTCCCCCCTGACGGGGTCGTCAGCTCAAGATCATCACCGGAATCGCCATAGACCGTGGCGCTGTCAGGGTCGGGCAGGGCGCCGCCCAGAAGTTCCTCGAGTTCGGTATCCCGCTCGGACGACAGCCCTTCGATATCTGCCAGTGTCAGGGACAGGCTGTTGTCGGCATGACCGTTCTCCATGTCCAGCGCCTCGATATCGGTGATGGTCAGTGTGGGCAGCACATCGCTTGTCAGATCGCCCGCCATGTCGAATTTCAGCGTGTCGCGCCCCGTGCCGCCATCGGCCTCAACCGTGCCCGCCGGTGCGCCCAGCACGAGGAGGTCGTCCCCCGCGCGGCCCAGCAAGCTGTCATTGCCGCCGCCGCCGATCAGGAGGTCATTGCCGTCGCCGCCGTCAAGCGTGTCCGCGGCCGTGCCGCCAAGCAGAAGGTCGTCACCCTGGTTCCCGTTCAGCGTCACAGCGTTATCGGGCCGTGTGAGGCGCCCGGCTTCGACGATGGTGATCTGATCGCCGGTTGTTCCAACAAGGTCACCGTCGAGATCAAAGACAGTGGTGGCCACGAAATCGTTCTGATCACCGAGCAACCCTTCGATCCCGTCGATCGAGGCAAAGGGCAGCAGGAAGTCGAGCCCCTGCGCATCGAAACCGTCACTGGTATCGTCGGCGATGACGCCGTGATCCACCCCGTCGCTTGTCAGTGTCAACTCGAACGAGACAAGCTCGGCCGTGAAGAGCGGGGTGTTCTGGATCGCGGCGCCAAGCTCGGTCGCGTTGTTGATCACCACGGTGGTTCCGTCGCTGTCAAAGGCGTAATCGGTTCCGTTCTCGGTGTAGGTGTCCTCCAGGACCGTAGGGTCAAAGCTTGATCCTATCCCGAAGGTCTGGATGTCAAGATCCGGTACCGCCGTGCGCAGGGACTCGAGTGCCGGTCCGATGCTTGTTGTGTCGCCGGGCTGGCCATCCGTCACGAAGTAGAGGAAGTTCGCCTCGTTATTCGGTTCCCCGGCAAGAAAGGTTTCGGCCTCCGAGAGCGGAGGCTGGAAGTTCGTCCCGCCCCCATTATAGTTTGCCTCGATGACATCGAGCGCTTCCTCGGCATCGAAATCGCCGCTGTTGTCCACATTGTCAAAAAGATCGAAGGTCGCGGATGATGTCGCGCTGGTGTCAAAGGCAACAAACTTGACATCCACCTGCGTCTGCGTTCCGCTGAATTTGCTGCGCAATTCGATTAGCGCATCCTTCACGGCGTCTATTATCGTGCCAAAATTTCCCGAGCCGATGCTGCCGGATTCATCCAGAGCGAACATGATGTTGATGGGTGTTGCAGAGCGTTCCACGCGCGCGCTGCCGGCCGGATCGTCCTGCCCCGTTTCAAGATTGATGCCCAGGCCGACATTGCCCTCGCTGGCCTGTGTCCCGCCGTCCTGCTCTAGCTCGACGGTCAGGTCCACGGTCGTGCTGTCTTCGCCATCGGACACCTGCACCTCGAAATCATCGAACCCGGTTTCACCGGCGTTCGGCGTGTAGGTGAAGCTGCCGTCCGAAGCAAAGGCGATGCTGCCTTTAGAAGGCCCGCCGTTCGGGAAGGTGAAGCTGAAGGTGGTGTCGTCCGGATCGGTGATCGGGATGGCGCCGGCAATATCCCCGCTATTGTCGCCTTCGACAAGAACGTTTTCTGCCACCGGCGCGTCATTGACCGGGGAAACGACAATGGTGACGGTGGCGCTGTCGGAGCCGCCATTGCCGTCCTCGACGGTGTAGGTGAAGCTGTCGGTGCCGTTGAAATCGGCGTCCGGGGTGTAGGTGTAGCTGCCGTCGGCCGCCATGGTGACCGTGCCGTCGGCGGGCGCGCCGGTGACGGCGTGGGTGAGGGTGTCGCCGTCGACATCGGAGGTGGCGTTGGCCACGGTGCCGGCGGCCTCGTCGTCCTCGTCGATAAGCTCGAATTCGCCATTGGCCACCGGCGCGTCGTTGACACCTTCAATCTCCATGACGGAGCTGTGGGTCGAAATTTGCGCACCTGAAACGACATCGAAGGACAGGATGAAACGGCCGGACTCACCTGCCTTGAGGGAATCGTAATTGGCCGTGTCCACGACAGCCGTGGTCGCGCCGATGCTGAAGGGCGCGGTGTTGGTGGTGTCGCTGTCCCCCGCCGCAGCGATCGAAAGCGAGCCTGGGTCGATCTGCGGGGTTTCCCCGTTATCGGCATCACTGGCAGTCAGAACCGTGGACGGATCAAAGGTCACGTTGGACAGCACGCCGGTATCGCCCTCGTCGACAGGCGGGAAATCCGCGACCGAGATTACCGGCGCGTCATCGAGGCCGGTGACCGAAAAATTCGCGCGCACCTCGTTGGACACCGCGCCGTTACTGTCGATGACGGTGTAATCTATCCCGTCGGCGCTGGACCCGCCGGTGGGAACAAAATCGAAGGCCCCGCGCGGATCGAACGTGAAATCGCCGTTGGCCTGCAGGGTCAGGGTCGCGCCGGAGGCAAGCGTAACCGCCGTGCCGAAGACTGGCGGGGCGCCGTCCACGGTATGGATCGTGAAACCATCGCCATCCGGGTCTGCATCCACCCCGGCGGTGTTGTCGTCGAAGAGGTTGCCCGTCAGCACCGTATCCTCATCCGTGACGGTCAAATCGTCTTGCGCGACCGGCGCGTCATTGGTGCCGTTGATTTGCACACTCACCGTTTGCGTGTCTGTGCCGCCGTGATTGTCTTCCGCCTCGATATCGTAAGTCAGTACCACGGATTGCCCGACTGAAAGGACATCGAAAGCCTCGCCGCCGCTGTCAAAACTCCATGTGATGGTGTCCGACGTGTCGGTCGGGCCGATCGCCGGACCCGGAGAGAGGCTCAGCATTGTCTGCAGCGTCGCAAGCCCGGGAAGTCCGGGCCCACTGCCAGTGCCTGTGACCGTCACGCCGGTAATCGTGGCGTTGACCGTGTCGGCGCGGTCGACGTCCAGAACGCTCAGCGTGCCCGCCCCGGTCAGGCCGCCATCCGTCTCGGCGATGGTTATGCCGCCGTAATCGCCAAGCCCGATGCTGATTTCGGGAGCGTCATTGGTCCCGGTTACGGTGATTGCGATGGTGCCGGTATCGGTCAGGCCGTTCGAGGTAGCGGTGTAGTCGAGGGTCGAACTCTCCGTCTCTCCGTCGGCCAGATCCTGGTAGTCGGAAACGGAGGCATCGAACGTGTAGCTGCCGTTCGCGTTCACCGTAAGGCCGGCCGGAGTGGCACCATTTACCGCGAAGGTGATCCCGGCGTTATTGTTGTCGATGTCATCGGCATCCAGTTGACCGGTGACACTGCTGTCTTCGTCAAGCGAAACGGATTCATCCTGTGCAACCGGTGCGTCATCAACCGCGGAAACGAAAATGGTGACGTCCGCGCTGTCGGAGCCGCCATTGCCGTCCTCGACGGTGTAGGTGAAGCTGTCGGTGCCGTTGAAATCGGCGTCCGGTGTGTAGGTGTAGCTGCCGTCGGCCGCCATGGTGACCGTGCCGTCGGCGGGCGCGCCGGTGACGGCGTGGGTGAGGGTGTCGCCGTCGACATCGGAGGTGGCGTCGGCCACGGTGCCGGCGGCCTGGCCGTCCTCGTTGATGGTCTCGGTTTCG
>NZ_QNGB01000032.1 GCF_003298505.1 Roseovarius sp. TE539 | reverse complement strand
AAAGGTTCGATGATCGCCCACTGCCTGTCTGTCAAAGTCCGTCTGCTCAAGATCGCCTCCCGTTTTTGATCTTGAATCAAACGAGAACCGATTTGGGAATCCCCTAAATGCAGACGCCGCCTAGTCCGCGCGGCTGACCGCGAGGCGCCTGATCAGGTGATTCAGCACCAAACCGGTAATCAGCACGGCAGGCATCCCGGCTGTGATCGCGAGGACGATGAAAATCCAGAAGAGGTTCACCAGACCCATCACCAGCGCCGCGTTGGTGTAATCCGGGGCAGAGGGCATGTTCCCGCGTCTCATGAGCGGAGTTTAACGCAGTCTCGGAAAATGTCAGGTGAGAATTGCACGGATCGCGAGTTACCTGCGGGCTTCTGCCAATGCGTCGGGCAAATGGTGTGCCAGCGCCGCGAGCTCTTCGTCGCGTCCACAGCTGATGCGTATGCAGCGATCCTGCGGCGCGACAAAGGGCATTCGGACGAAAATCCCGCGCGCCACCAGGGCCGCCAGGACCCGCCGGGCGAACTCACCGTCCGCGCCGCAATCCACGGCCACGAAATTGGCTGCCGACGGTAACGGCGTCAGGCCGTTCTCACGCGCGATCGTACCGATCTTCTGACGGGCGCCTGCGACCCTTTCAAGGGTTTGGTCCAGCCATTCACGATCCCCGAGGGCCGCAAGCGCGCCGGCCTGGGCAACCCGGTTCATACCGAAATGATTGCGGATCTTGTCGAAATTCCGGATCAGGTCGGTGGCGCCGATGGCATAGCCGATCCGGGCTCCGGCCATGCCGTAGGCCTTTGAAAAGGTGCGCATTCGAATCACGCGGGGATCCTCGGCCTCGATCCGGGCGGCAGTGCCGTCGGGGGCGAACTCCAGATAGGCTTCGTCAAGCAGCAACAGGCATCCTTGCGGCAGCCGCTCAAGCGCCGAAGCGATGCTGGCACCACGGTGCCAGCTTCCCATCGGGTTGTCGGGATTGGAGACATAGACAAGCTTGGCGCGGGTTTCGGCGGCGCGCGCCATCAGCGCCTCCAGATCCTCGTGATCGTCACGATAGGGCACCCTGTGCAGGCTGCCGCCAAAGCCGGCGACGTGATAGGCGAATGTCGGGTAGGCGCCATCCGAGGTCACCACCGGATCGCCCGGTGCGATCAGGAGCCGGACAAGATTGCCCAGAAGCCCGTCGATCCCCTCTCCGACAAGGATGTTCCGCGGGGTCACGTCCATGGCCCGGGCCAGTACCGCGCGGAGGTCGTGGCTTGACGGATCCCCGTATTTCCAGATCTCGCGGGCTTCGGCCTGCATGGCCGCGACGGCCTTTGGCGAAGGGCCGAAATTGTTCTCGTTGGCGCCGAGCCGGGCCGCGAACGGGGCGCCGCGGGCGCGCTCCTGTTCTTCGGGTCCGACAAAGGGCACGTTGGCGGACAGGGCACGGACGAGATCGGTGTAGCGCGGGTAAGACATGCGCACAGATAAGGGCAAGGGGCCGAAAGGTGCAAGCCGGGGTTTGCCCGGCTTTCAGGCGGTCCGTCGCCGGCCACCCCGGCGCCGCGAGGGATCGCGAACGCTTTCATGAAGCCGCTCCGATGGATCGGTGCCCACCGTTCGCGGCGCGCGGATCAGGAATATCTTGCCCCACCCCCGCCATGTGCCCACGGATTGTGCATCGGGATCGGCGGGAAAGCGTGCCCGCCACCCCTCGGGAAGCGGCAGACCGCACGCCTCGGCGCGTTCGAGCATCCAGACGAGCGACACGTTGGCCAGGGGCCGGGCCGGTTCGTAACCACCGAGTTGGCCACCGACATCACCATGCGTTCCACGGAACCAGACCTGCTCCAGGTGACCATCATGGTCGGGGCGGCTTTCCCAAAGGACAGGCGTGAACACGGCGCGCGTTTCATCGAACGCAAGAGCATGAAAGCCGTGCCGGATCGTGTTGCCGAGGCTGTGATTGTGGAAGGCATGGGTGTCTGGCGTCCAGCGCCAGAATACAGGGAGCCGCATGCCGAGTGCCTTTACCGTGTCCCAGACACCGATCATTTCTATTGGCACGGTTTCATGACAGTAGCGGGCGGAAAATTCTGCCGCCGCCGTGCCTGCGGGCGTTGCCCTGTAATGGCGATACGCCGTCATGACATTGCGTTCGGTCGCGTTTTCGGGCTTCAGCAGGCCGATCTGGTCGATCACACCGGCCAGGGAGCGGACGGCATAGGCCCCACGCGAGTAGCCCAGAAGGAAAATCCTGTCGCCTTCGCGATAACGGCTGGACAGATATCCGTAGGCCCGGCGGATCTGCCTGTTGATCCCGCAGCCGGTCAGGATGTCCAGCGTTGCGCGCCAGTCCACCCATTGCAGCCCGGCCTCGTAATAGACTGTCATGCCTGCGCCGCTGCGTTCCGAAATCAGCCGGTAGGCCAGCCCCGCGTTGCTTTCACATCCGCGCAAGAGCGACGACATGGTGCCGTCCAGGATGATAACGTGATCGACGCGCCCCCGGGCCCGGATGAACTTGCTGCGCCCGTGCCGAAGCCCCGGCCTTAACAGCCCGCCAAGAACATGGATCCATTGGCGCATTCGCTTCATGCGGCTTCGTCCATATCAGCACATCACCCGCCCGGCGCTCAAACCGATCAAGGGAACGGCCCGGTTCGGGCCACAAGGCTTTCATAGTCCATGAAAACCGCCGTGATCCAGCCCGGGTCCGGCCTTTGCGCACCGAATCCGGACATCAGAGCGTGGCGACTGTCACCGGATCGCCGGGACCGTAGCCGTTGAACCTGCTCGACAGACTGTGCGCGTAGGCTCCCATGCCACCAATCAGCAGATAGTCCCCTTCCCGAAGGTCGTGGGGCAGGGGCACCGGGTCCGGCAGGCGGTCAAGGCTGTCGCAGGTGGGGCCGAAGACGATGCGGGATTTCCCGGCGCCTTCACGCCGCATGCCTTCCGGCGCAAGCACGGTCAGGCGGTCCGGACAGCCGATATCCCGCGCCTCCGCGAGGGCCCCGTAAATTCCGTCATTCAGAAAGATCGAGCCATCGGGCCGGATCGCCTTGATCCGTGCCGCCAGAGTTGCCGAGTCGGCCACCATCGCGCGGCCGGGTTCGCAGACGAGGTGCGGTGCGTCCGTTCCGAAAATCTGCGCGGTCTGGTATTTGATCCTGTCGAATATCCTCTCAAGATCCGGGGCAGCGCCCGTCCGATGAGCAGCGAATCCGCCACCCACGTTGAGGCGGTAAAGCCGCACGCCGGCCGCCGCGGCGACCTGCGCAGAGGCGGCTATATACGTTTCCCAAGCCTGCGGGTCGGCACATTGTGTTCCGGGGTGGAAGGTGATTGCCGGTGTCAATCCACTGTCCGCGACTGCGCGAAGAATGGTGACCGCCTGTTCAGGCCCGGCGCCGAACTTTTCCCCGAAATCGTAGGCTGCACCCGATACCTGCAGCGCCAACCGTACCGAAACCTCGGCACCTGGCGGGACGTCCCGAAGCTTGTCAAGTTCGGCCATGCAATCCACTGAGTAGGATCCCACGTCCAGCGAAATCGCGGTTTTTACCTCGTCGGGCGAACGGACGGGGTTATTGTAATGCAGCACCGCGTGCGGACAGACAGCGCGCACTGCGTACATCTCGCGCGGGCTGGCCACATCGAATGCGGTGATCCCCGCGGCGACCAGGTTGGCCAGAATCTCGTCGCCGGGGTTGGCCTTGACGGCGTAACTCACCAGCCCGCCAAAGCCCGTCCGGAACCGTTGCGCCGTGTTCTGAAGCTGCGCCGGACAGAAATAGACCGTCGCGGTATCCGGTCTCTGACGTACAATATGCGCCGTTGGATCGGGCCAGTTGGGTATTTCTCGCATTGCTCGGCCTCCGCTTGTTTTTGGTATCCTACAAAATTCAAGCGTCGAAATGACTGGTCACAACGGCTATAATGACAAAAATATGCAGCAAAAAGACAACTAAAATATGCAAAATGACGAAACAGACGCCGCGATCCTGGACATGCTGGCAACGAACGCGCGTCTGCCGGTCGCCGGTATCGCAAAACGGCTGGGCCTGGCCCGCACCACGGTTCAGGCACGGCTGGACCGGCTGGAACAGAGCGGCATCATCCAGGGCTATACCCTGCGGTTGAGCGACGCGGCACGCGCACCGCTTCGGGCCACCGCACTGTTGAGTATCGAGCCGCGCAGCGGTCCGGACATCTTGTCGCGGCTGAAATCCATCCCGGAAGTGCGGCGCGTGCATACGACCTCGGGCCGCTTTGACCTCATCGTGGCGCTCGAGGCCAGAACAACCGAGGCCCTGGACCGGACGCTTGACCGGATCGGAGAGGCAAAGGGGGTGAAAGGATCCGAAAGCCTGATCCATCTCTCGACGAAGCTGGATCGTGGCGTGTGATCGTGGGTTGCGCGTTCGGCGAATCCGAACCGCCCGCCCGCTCATCACGACCGGCGGCATTTGCAGCGCGCGAAGCATGCCCCTACGGTGAGGATCGCAATTCGGCTGGTGCCGATCAGCACAGGAAAGGTTTCTAAGAATGATGGACCGGGTCAAGTTTACCCAGATGAAGGATGGCGACAGGGAGGACTATGAATTCCTGACCGCCCACGAGGCCGAATACACCAAGGGGACGGCCGAGCGCCTGCTGAAGGCGTTGGTGGATCTCGACAAGGGCTTGTCGGGGTATAAGGTCACGCGGCTCGGCCATTCCCTGCAATCTGCCAGCCGGGCGTACCGTGACGGCGCCGATACCGACTGGATCGTCGCCGCGCTTCTGCATGACATCGGCGATATTTATGCCCCGCACAACCACGATGAATACGCCGCCGCGATTCTCAGGCCCTTCCTGCGCGAGCAATGCACTTGGGTTGTCGAAAAGCACGGCGATTTCCAGCTGGTTTATTACGCCAGCCATGTGGGTGCTGACCCCGACAAGCGCGAGGCGTATCGGGGGCACCCCTATTTCGAAGATTGCGCCGAGTTCTGCGAACGCTGGGATCAGGCCAGTTTCGACCCGGATTATGAAGAGCTGTCGCTGGATTTCTTCGCGCCCATGGTCCGGGAGGTCTTTGCGCGTCCACCATATGACCCCGAAATCATCCGGCCCGGAATGCGTGAACCTCTGACCGGAACCCGACGGGGCTGATCCTGCTTGCCCCGGGGTGCTGTATGCCCGGAGGTCCGGACATCCCTCGCCGTTCGCGCGAATATCGCGCCTGAACACGGGCCTGCGCACCCCGAGGCCGCATATCCGCTTTCCCTTGGCGGGCAGTTTCGCTAATTGAGGCGCCAACAGCGTACAGGATCACGGGACCGCGAAAGCTATGGCTATGGAAAAGACATTCGATGCAAACGAGGCCGAGCAGCGCATTTACGAGGCATGGGAGTCCGCGGGGTGTTTCCGTGCCGGGGCCAATGCCCGCCCCGGGGCCGATCCGTTCTGCATCATGATCCCGCCGCCCAATGTCACCGGCAGCCTCCATATGGGCCACGCGTTCAACAACACCTTGCAGGACATCCTCGTGCGATGGCATCGCATGCGCGGGTTCGACACCCTCTGGCAGCCGGGGCAGGACCATGCGGGTATTGCCACGCAGATGGTCGTCGAGCGTCAACTGGCCGAAGAGGGCAGGAAACGGACCGATTTCAGCCGTGAGGATTTTCTTGCCAAGGTCTGGGAATGGAAAACCCGCTCCGGCGGCACGATCGTCAACCAGCTGAAGCGGCTGGGGGCGTCCTGCGACTGGTCGCGAAACGCGTTCACGATGTCGGGCGCGCCCGGCGCACCCGAAGGCGAGGATGGCAACTTCCATGATGCGGTGATCCGGGTCTTTGTCGAGATGCATGCCAAGGGCTACATCTATCGGGGCAAACGGCTGGTGAACTGGGATCCGCATTTCGAGACGGCGATTTCAGATCTCGAGGTCGAGAATATCGAACGGCCGGGCCGGATGTGGCATTTCAAGTACCCTCTCGCCGGGGGGGAGACCTATGAGTATTTGGAGAAAGATGAAGACGGGAACGTGACCCTCCGGGAGGAGCGGGATTATATCTCCATAGCCACCACCCGGCCGGAAACGATGCTGGGTGACGGCGCAGTGGCGGTTCACCCATCAGATGAACGCTACGCGCCAATTGTCGGCAAACTTTGCGAGATACCGGTAGGCCCGAAAGAGCATCGGCGGATGATCCCGATCATCACCGATGAGTACCCGGACCCGGATTTCGGGTCGGGTGCTGTCAAGATAACCGGCGCGCACGATTTCAATGATTACGCCGTGGCCGAGCGCGGTGGCATCCCCATGTACCGCCTGATGGATACCGGCGGCCACATGCGCAATGACGGGGCACCTTATGCGCAAGCAGCTGAAAGGGCAGGGGAAATTTCCAACGGGGCGGGGTTCACGGCCGCGGAGGTCGATACGCTGAACCTTGTGCCCGACGAACTGCGGGGCCTGGACCGTTTCGAGGCTCGAAACCGGGTGGTCGAGCAGATCACCGGTGAGGGACTCGCGGTCATGGTTGAAAATGATCAAGGCGAGCCCGTTCCCTTTGTGGAGAACAAGCCGATCATGCAGCCATTTGGTGACAGGTCGAAAGTCGTGATCGAACCGATGCTGACCGATCAGTGGTTTGTCGACGCCGACAAGATCGTCGGACCTGCCATCGAGGCCGTGAAGACCGGCGAGGTCCGGATCATGCCCGAGGCCGATCGCAAGGTCTATTTTCACTGGCTGGAAAACATCGAGCCGTGGTGCATCTCCCGGCAGCTCTGGTGGGGGCACCAGATTCCGGTCTGGTACGGGTTTGACCTGAGCGCGCCCGGTTTCCGTGACGACGAGGGTGATGGCACGCTTGACCTCTCGGAGATGCTGCGATTGCTCAACGAGGGGCACAACAGTTACCTGATGGAATGCGCAACCGGGTTTGGCGCCATTTCGGATGCCTACCATGACCGGTTGGCGGATCTGCCGGTGCCACTGCAGGCAATGACGGTGGTGGAGGCCGAGAGCCGCGAGGATGCGCTGCACAAGCTCGCCGCGAGCCTGGCGGAGTATACCGCGACGCAGGATCCGACGCACCTGATCTATCCGGTGTGGCAGGATCCGGATGTTCTCGATACCTGGTTTTCCTCCGGCCTCTGGCCCATCGGCACGCTGGGCTGGCCCGAAGACACCGAGGAACTGGAAAAATACTTCCCAACCAGTGTCCTGATCACCGGGTTCGACATCATTTTCTTCTGGGTTGCCCGGATGATGATGATGCAATATGCCGTCGTGGGCCAGAAACCGTTCTCGGATGTGTACGTGCATGCCCTCGTCCGGGACGAGACCGGCAAGAAGATGTCCAAGTCGCTCGGGAATGTGCTCGACCCGCTGGAGTTGATCGACGACTACGGTGCCGACGCGGTGCGTTTCACGCTGACCGCCATGGCGGCCATGGGCCGTGACCTGAAACTTTCGCCGCAACGCATTGCCGGGTATCGCAATTTCGGCACCAAGCTCTGGAATGCCGCGCGTTTTGCTGAGATGAACGGCGCCACCGGCAACGATGGCAGTTTGCCGCAGCCCGAAGCCACCGTGAACAAATGGATCATGGGTGAGACAGCGCGGGTGCGCGGTGCGGTCGACGAGGCGCTCGGGCAATACCGTTTCAACGATGCCGCGAACGCGCTTTACGCCTTCGTCTGGGGCAAGGTCTGTGACTGGTACGTGGAATTCTCCAAGCCTCTTCTTCTGGACGGTGACGACGACACCCGGGCCGAAACGCAGGCGACGATGGCCTGGGTCATGGACCAGTGTTTGATCCTGCTGCATCCGATGATGCCCTTCATCACCGAGGAACTGTGGGGCAAGCTTGGCGATCGCGACGGCATGCTGGTCCATGCCGACTGGCCGGATTACGGTCCCGATCTGGTCGATGTGGCGGCGGACCGGGAAATGAACTGGTCCATCGCGCTCATCGAGAACATACGTTCGGCGCGCGCACAGGTGCATGTGCCTGCCGGGCTCCACATCCCGCTTTTGGTGTCCGAGCTTGACGAGGCCGGGCAGGCGGCATGGGACCGCAACGAGGCGATGATCAAGCGTCTTGCGCGGATCGACAGCCTGAGCCGGGTCGCGGCGTTTCCGCGCGGCTGCATCACCGTGACCGTGGAGGGCGGCAGCTTTGGCCTGCCACTTGAAGGTGTCATCGACATCGGCGAGGAAAAGGCGCGCCTGGAAAAGACCCTGGGCAAGCTGGAGAAGGAAATCGGCGGGCTGCGAAAGCGCCTCGACAATCCCAAGTTCATCGAAAGCGCCCCCGAGGATGTGGTCGAGGAGGCGCGGGAGAACCTGCGCACGCGCGAGGACGAGGAAGACAAGCTGCGCGCGGCGCTGCGGCGCCTGTCCGAACTGGGATGAAGGCTCAGCCGGCGGCCATGATCATGCAGGTGGTCGAGCCCGTGGCATAGAGCTTGCCGTCCTCCACGCCGCGCACCTCGCCGGTGGCGACACCCGTGGAGCGGCCTGAATGGGACACCGTCCCGGTGGCGCGTACCTCCGTTTCCAAGGGGATGGCGCGAGTTATGTTCACCTTGTATTCGAGGGTCGTGTAATAGGCCCCCCGCGGCACGCGGGTCATCACGGCGCATGCCATGCAACTGTCGAGGATCGCCCCGTACCAGCCGCCATGTACGCCACGCATGGGGTTCGCGACGCTGAAATCCGGGGTCCCCGCGAAAATCACGCACCCGTCCTCGACAATGATCGGCCGGAATCCCATCGTCACTCCGATGGGTGGGCCGGCGATCCGGCCCGCGAGCATGTCCTGCATGAACTCCAGTCCCGAACGGGAGAGGAGCATGTCCTGGTCGGCCAGGTCGTTCAGGTTTTCGGCGATGCGCCGCGCCATTCTGTGCCTCCGGGTCTGTTGGCCGCAACGTAACCGGAGTCCGAAGCGCGGTGCAAAGATTACGCAACGTCGCGCAGTTGCACCTGTGGCACGACGCCGAGCGCATGGCAGATGTCGCGGGTGAGGTCCGGGCGATTCAGCGTGTAGAAATGCAATTGCTCGACGCCGCCGTCGATCAGATCACCGCAGAGTTCCGTGGCCAGTGCCGTGGCCAGAAGATCATGGCGATCGTCGCGGATGGCCTTGGCAAAGGCATCGTCAAGCCATGCAGGGATCCTGGTGCCGCAGGACGTGGCGAACTTGCGGGCGCCCCGCCAGTTTTCAATCGGCAGGATGCCGGGGACGATCGGACGGTCGATGCCGGCCTTCTCGCAGGCATCGCGGAACCGGAAGAATGACTCGGCTGTGAAAAAGAACTGCGTGATCGCTTCGTCCGCTCCCGCGTCGAACTTGCGCTTGAGCCAATCGATATCGGCCTGGGCGCAGGACGCCTCGGGGTGGGTTTCGGGATAGGCCCCGACGCGGATGGTGAAATCGCCGCGTTCAGCCAGTGCGCCGATAAGTTCGCAACTGTTCGCGAACCCCTCGGGATGGGGGGTGAACCGGGTCGTGCCCTTTGGCGGATCCCCTCGCAATGCGACGATCTCTTTCACGCCCGAGGCGGCGAATTCGTCCGCTATTGCCATGGTTTCAGCGCGCGAGGCATCGACACAGGTGAGATGCGCGGCAACATCGAGGCCCGTCGCCTGCCGCAGGGTGCCGACGGCATCGCGGGTGAGGGTCCGCGTGGTGCCGCCCGCGCCGTAAGTTACCGAGACGAAACGTGGTTCCAGCGGCGCAAGGGCATGCACTGTATCCCAGAGACGAAAAGACCCCTCCAGCGATTTTGGCGGAAAGAACTCGAAGGAAACGGTGGGTTTGGTCATGGCGGGCATCCTTGCTGATGTGACTTGAGGTTTATTGGCAGCCGCAGCATTGTTAGGCAAATTCATAAATCTCACGATCAACATGAGGATGAGAGCATAATGCATATTGATTTCCGACACCTTCGCACCATCCGCGCCATCCATCAGGCTGGCGGGCTGGCGCGTGCGGCCGAGATCCTGCACATCACGCAATCCGCGCTCAGCCACCAGATCAAGGGCCTGGAGGATCAGGCCGGGGTCGAGTTGTTCGTGCGGCGTTCCAAGCCGCTGAAACTTTCGGCGGCGGGCCATCGCCTTCTCAGGGTGGCTGAGCGTGTACTGCCCGAGATCGAGGCATTGGAAGAGGAATTCAGCGGTGTCCGCGACGGCAGTGCCGGCCGCCTGCATATCGCCATCGAATGCCACGCCTGTTTTGACTGGCTGATCCCGGTCCTCGAAAGGTTCCGCCGCGCATGGACAGACGTGGACGTGGATATCCGCCCGGGATTGGCCTTCGATGCGTTACCCGCCTTGCGCAAGGAAGAGATTGACCTTGTCATTTCCTCCGATCCCGAGGAGATGCCGGGCGTCGCGTTCAAGCCGCTTTTCGATTACGAGCCCGTCTTCCTGGCGGCTGCCGGGCATCCTCTGGCGGACAAGGGATTTGTCGAGGCGGAGGACTTTCGCGACGAGACGCTGATCACCTACCCGGTGGACCGCGCGCGGCTGGATGTGTTCACCGAACTCCTGACACCTGCGCGGGTTGAGCCGCGCGCCACGAGGCGGGTCGAACTGACCGCGGTGATCCTGCTTCTGGTCGCTTCGAACCGCGGAGTGGCCGTCCTGCCGGACTGGGTGGTGCGGGAATTGCGCCGCCATGATGACTATGTGACCCTGCCACTGACCGAAAACGGACTGACCCGCCGGCTTTTTGCCGCCGTGCGCGACGAGGATTCCGACAAGCCCTACATGGCCCATCTGGTGCGTCTGGCGCGGGAAATTCCGGTTCGTCTGCAACGCGGCGCCTGACCCCCTTGTGCGGGCCGGACGCCGGGCGTATACGCGCGGCCTGAACAGACGGAGCGGGTGACATGCCGGGCAGTGCGAACCTCAACATCATGATCAAGGCGGCGCGCAAGGCCGGCCGTGCGCTGGTCAAGGATTTCCGCGAGGTCGAGAACCTGCAGGTGTCGATGAAGGGTGCCGGGGATTTCGTCAGCCGCGCCGATACCAATGCCGAGCAGATCATCAAGTCGGAGCTTATGAACGCGCGCCCCACCTATGGCTGGCTTGCCGAGGAGGGCGGCGGTGAAGAGGGCAAGGATCCGACCCGTCGCTGGATCGTCGATCCGCTGGATGGCACGACGAACTTCCTGCACGGTTTGCCGCACTGGGCCGTGAGCATCGCTCTGGAGCACAAGGGGCAGGTTGTTTCAGGGGTGATTTTCGATCCCGCCAAGGACGAGATGTTCTTTGCCGAGAAGGGCGAAGGCGCCTGGATGAACGAGAGCCGCCTGCGGGTGTCGGGGCGTGCGCGCATGATTGAAGCGATCTTCGCCACCGGCGTGCCATTCGGCGGCCGGTCCGACCTGCCGCAGACCCTTCAGGATCTGGCCCGGCTGATGCCCGCCTGTGCCGGGGTCCGCCGCTGGGGTTCGGCAGCGCTTGACATGGCTTATGTCGCGGCCGGGCGTTATGACGGATTCTGGGAACGGCGGCTGAACCCGTGGGACCTTGCGGCTGGTGTCGTTATCGTGCGCGAGGCCGGCGGCCTGATCGCGCCGCTTGAACCCTCCGGCGATATCCTTGAAGACGGGCACGTGATTTGCGCCAACGAAGCCGTGTTCGACAAGTTCGCGGAGGTCATCCGCGCCGCGTGAGGTGGTCGGCGTTCAGCTGTCCGCAGGATGATTGACGCCATCGACCCACGGGATCGCGCCTCGCTCACGCGGATTGATACCTTCGAGCGCCCCAAGGTTGATTCCGAATTCTTCCGGGTTTGATCGCCTCTGGTGATGGGTGTAGATACCGCAGATGGAACAGAAATAATGTTTCGCGGTGCCGGTATTCCATTGGTAGAGCGTGAGCTTGTCCGCACCGCGCAGTATTTCCAGGTCGGCCAGGGGCACACTCACTGTCGCGGCGCCTCGCCGGCGGCAGAAACTGCAATCGCAGCGGTGGGCATCGCCGAGATCTGTCCGAAGCGGTATGACCCGCAATTCCACAGCGCCGCAATGGCACGTGGCGTTTCTGTATTGTCTGTCCATCGCGATCGCGACTCCCTTGTCCGTGGCTACTTGCGGCGCCGCACCGTCGGGATATGGGTCCGGGCGAGCTTGTAGTTGGCAGCGTCGTGTGGCGGCTGACCATCGTGGCGTTGCCAGAACTTTGGACCACCATGTCGCAAAAACAATGGAAATGTCAGCACGACGCCAATCACGAAGCCGCCGGCATGGGCCCAGTAGGCCACACCACCGGTCAGGGGATCCGCGCCCAGCCCGCTGAACAGTTGCAGGCCGAACCACAGCCCCAGCATCAGCCACGCGGGCACGACCACGATCCGGACGAGGAAGACGATGATGATCAGGACATCCACCTGCGCCCTTGGAAACAGCAGGAGGTAGCCGCCCATCACCCCGGCAATTGCGCCCGACGCTCCGACAGTCGGCACGGGGGATCCGGGCGCCGACAGGATATGAGCCAGGCCCGCCCCCAGACCGGAGACGATATAGAAAAGAAGAAAGCCCGTATGCCCCATCTCGTCTTCCAGGTTGTCCCCGAAAATCCACAGGAACAGCATGTTGCCGAGCAGATGCATCACCCCGCCATGCATGAACATCGAGGTCACCATGGTATGATATGTGCCGGCTTCGCTGACCAGAAGCGGAATCATCGCCCATTCCCGGAAAAAGAAGTTGAGTTTGTCGGGCTCAGTGAAGAGGGGCCAGTAGCTGAGGAATATTCCGACGTTCAGCGCGATCAACGCATAGGTGACGTAGGGTGTACACCCTGACGGGTTGTGATCGCGGATCGGAAACATGGGCGGAGTCCTAGCGCGGTTTCGCGGTATCGCAAAGGCCGAGTTCCGGGATCACCGCGTTTTTGAAAGCGCAGGATCCGGGTCGCGCCACGCTGCATTTTGCGGTTCAAACCGGTGCATCCCTGCGGAGGCTGCACCGTGTCCGAAATCCTTGTCCCACTTGTGGTGTTCCTGTTCCCTCTGGCCTACAGCCCGGGGCCGGGCAACGTGGTCTTTGCCGCCAACGGCGCGCGCTTCGGCCTGCGTGCCACCGTGCCGGCGAGCCTTGGATACCATCTGGCGACATGGCTGGTGACCGCTGTGATCGGGTTCGGGGTGGTGTCGGCGCTGGCCGCCACGCCGACGGTGTTCCTTGCGCTCAAGCTTGCCGGGGCGCTCTACGTGTTCTGGCTGGCGTGGCGGCTCTTTGGCGCCGGCGCGACCGATGGCGGGACCGAGGCAAGGCCGGCCACCTTTCTTGACGGCGCGATCCTGCTGCTGCTCAACCCCAAGGCTTATGTCATTATCGCGCTCATGTTCACGCAGTTCCTGCCCGAGGCGGGGGCGGAACGCGGCGGGCCGGTCATGATGATCACGACCGTGTTCACGCTCAACAACCTTATTGCTTTCACCATGTGGACGATGCTGGGTGACCGGCTCGCGGCGCTCTTTGCCCATGACGCCAGTGCCCGGGCACTCAACAAAGGGTTCGGGGCGGTTCTCGCGGCGGTGGCGATATGGATGCTGGCGGCGTGACGGCGGACAGGCTCCGGGCCATGCTTCCGTGTGCGCCCCCCGCGCGCTCAGGCCGCTCCCCCCAGAAGTGCCGCGTTGCCGCCTGCCGCCGTGGTGTCGACGCAGACATGCCTTTCATGCAGGACGTGGCCGCGATCGGGCATCCCGGTCACGAGTGGCAGGATGGGCCCCTCGCGCCGCGCCAGCGCCGCGGCATATTGGCGGGCGGTTTCCCCGGCGCCCCAGTAAATCGCGCCCGAAAGTCCGGCCAGTGTTTCCAGTGTCTCCGGGGCCACCTCGCCGGTTGCCACGACGGCCCGCCCGCCGAGGGCGTTCACGGCGTCCGCCTGGGCCTGTGCGGTTTCGCTGCCCGGTCCGAGGCACAGCAGAGCGGGGCGCTGGTGCATGGTCAGCCGGTTCGATTCCCCGGTCGGGCCGGGCAGTACCAGGTCGTCAAGGCGCTTGGTGTCTGTCGCGTTGGCCCGGTCGAGAGCGGCCTGGACCCCGGATAGCGGCATCTGCGTGTCCCAGCCGCCGGCATCGCGGGGGGCGGGGTTCCGAGCGAAACGTGGAAGGTAGTTGGGCCCACCGGCCTTCGGTCCGGTACCGGAAAGACCCTCGCCACCGAAGGGCTGCGACCCGACGATCGCCCCGATCTGGTTGCGGTTGACGTAGAGGTTGCCGGCATGGACCCGCTCCGTGACGTGTTGCACCCGGTCGTCGATCCGCGTCTGCAACCCAAAGGTCAACCCATAGCCGGTGGCGTTGATCGCATCGATCACCTTGTCAAGGTCCTGTGAACGGTAGGTCGCCAGATGCAGAACCGGGCCGAAGATCTCGCGCTTCAGATCGGCGATTCCGTTGATCCTGATCAGCGTTGGGGCGATGAAAGTGCCCGCGTTTGGTGTCTTGAGCTCATGCATGAGCCGGCCCTCGTTGCGAGCGGTCTGAATGTGATCGGCGATACCGGCGCGCGCTGTCTCGTCGATGACCGGGCCGCAATCGGTTTCCAGAAACCACGGCTTTCCGACAGCAAGGGCATCCATCGCGCCCGACAGCATTTCCGTGAAACTGTCGATGATGTCTTCCTGAACGTAGAGACAGCGCAATGCCGAACAGCGTTGCCCGGCGGATTGGAATGCCGACTCGACGATTGCCTGAACGGCCTGTTCGGGCAGGGCGGTGCTATCAACGATCATGGCGTTCAGGCCGCCGGTCTCGGCAATGAGTGGCGCGCCCGGGTCGAGGTTGCCGGCCATAGCCGCGCGGATCTTCATTGCCGTGCCGGTGGACCCCGTGAAGGCCACACCGTCGACCCGGCTGTCCGAGGTCAACGCGGCGCCCACCTCACCGGCGCCGGGCAAAAGCTGTATGGCCGTTTTGGGTATGCCGGCTTCGTGCATGAGTTTCACCGCCAGATGCGCAATGATTGTCGTCTGTTCGGCGGGTTTGGCTATCACCGCGTTGCCCGCAGCCAGTGCCGCCGAAATCTGCCCGGTGAAAATGGCCAGCGGGAAGTTCCACGGGCTGATGCAGGTGAACGTGCCCACGGGTTCGCCTTCGGGCGCATTGGCCGCATAATACCGCAGGAAGTCGACCGCTTCGCGCAGTTCTGCCACCGCATCGAGCACCGATTTGCCGGCCTCGCGGTGTATTGCCGCGAACAGCTCGCCGTAGTTCTCTTCGTAAAGATCCGCGACCCGGTTGAGCACCCGCGCCCTCTCGGCCGCCGGCGCGCCCCATGCGCGGGCCGAGTCGAGGGCGGTGTCGATGTCGGCGTCACTGGAAAATGCGATCTGGCCAGGGCTGTCGGACGGGTCCGCCGGGTTGATCGCCGAATGCGGGGCGTTGGGCGCTGCAGTGCCGGAGATGATCGGCGCGGCATGCCACGCATGGTTGGCAAAGGGCCCGCGCGCGGCGTCGATCATCTCGAGTGTCGGCCGGTGGCTCAGGTCGAATCCCTTGGAATTGCGGCGCTCGGGCAGGAACAGTTCCGGGCCGGTTGGAAGATGCGGTGCCTCGTCATGGAGCGCGTCAAACGGGTCGCGGGCAACCTCTTCGGGGGAAACATCCTCGTCCACGATCTGATTGACAAAGCTGGAATTGGCGCCGTTTTCCAGAAGGCGGCGCACCAGATAGGCCAGCAGGTCGCGATGCGCGCCGACCGGCGCATAGATCCGGCAGCGTGTGCCCTCTGCCTTGAGGATGATGTCGTGCAGGGAGTCGCCCATCCCGTGCAGGCGCTGAAACTCGAAACTGGATTTGTCCTCGGCCATCTCGAGGATGGCGGCGGCGGTATGGGCATTGTGGGTGGCGAATTGCGGATAGATCCGGTCCGTCATCGACAGGAGCTTGCGAGCATTGGCAATGTAGCTGATATCGGTGGCCGGTTTGGTGGTGAAAACCGGGAAGCCGTCAACACCCTCGACCTGCGCCTGCTTGATCTCGGTGTCCCAGTACGCGCCCTTGACAAGCCGCACCATGAGACGCCGATCAAGGCGCGTCGCAAGATCATGGAGGTAGTCCAGAACGAAGGCGGCCCGCTGCCCGTAAGCCTGTACCACGACGCCAAACCCGTCCCAGCCGTCCAGCGCGGGTTCGGACAGCACCGTTTCGATCACGTCGAGCGACAAGGACAGGCGGTTGGCTTCCTCGGCGTCGATGTTCAGGCCCATCCGCGCCGACCGCGCCAGCAGCGCCAGAGAGCGCAGGCGCGGTACCAGAACCTCCATCACCTCTTCACGATGCGCCTCCTCATAGCGCGGATGAAGTGCCGAAAGCTTGACCGAAATGCCGGGATTGTCACGGATGTCCGCGTTGGTGCAGGCATTCGAGATGGCCGTGATCGCGCGGGAATAGGACAGGTGGTAGCGGACCGCGTCCGCGTCGGTACGGGCCGCCTCGCCCAGCATGTCGTAGGAATAACAATAGCCCTTTCTTTCCATGCCGGCGGCACGGCTCATGGCGGACTGGATCGTTTCGCCAAGGACGAACTGCCGCCCCATCTCCTTCATCGCACGGCCCACGGCGGTGCGGATCACCGGCTCTCCCAAACGCTTTATGGCGCCGCGCAGATGGCCCACAGGGCCTGGGTTTTCGTCCTTGAGCACCTTGCCGGTCAGCATCAAGGCCCAGGTGGAGGCGTTGACCAGCGGGGAGGTGGAATGCCCCATGTGCCGGCCCCAGTCGCTGGGGGCGATCTTGTCTTCGATAAGCGCATCGATGGTGTCCGCGTCGGGAACCCTCAGTAACGCCTCGGCCAGACACATCAGTGCGATTCCTTCATCCGTGGAAAGCCCGTATTCGGCCAGGAAAACCTCCATCAGCCCCGGGTTGGTTTGTCCGCGGATGTCACGCACCAGCTTGGCGCCCCTGTCGCAGATCCGCGCGCGATCCTCCCGGGACAGCGCCGCCGTATCGATCAGCTTGCGGATCGTTTCCGCCTCGTCGGCATATGTCGCAAGGTCGATCGCGCGCCGCATGTCTTTGTCGTATGGCATGACATTCCCCTTCCGGATGATTGATCAAGGATACCAGCCTGAGCTAAGGTAATTTTCCTGAATTTGCAGAAATGGCAATCCATAATGGCCGAATGAAAGGGCAAAGGCGATGCAAAAGGAACACCCCGCGCTGGACCGTTTCGACCGGGCGATTCTCACTGTTCTGGCAACGGAGGGGCGCAGTTCCATTACCGAACTCGCGCGCCGAATCGGGCTTTCCAAATCGCCCACGCAGGCGCGACTGCGACGACTTGAAACCGACGGTGTGATAACCGGGTACAGGGCGCTGTTCGATCCGATCAGGCTGGGCCTCGATCACGTCAGCTTCGTCGAGGTCCGCCTGCACGACACGCGCGAGGCGGCATTGGCGGAGTTCAATGCGGCGGTCATGAAGATTCCCGAAATCGAGCAGGCACACCTGATTGCCGGGAATTTCGATTATCTGCTCAAGATCCGCACGCAGAGCATGAGCGATTACCGCAGGGTTCTGGCCGAGCGGGTTTCGACACTGCCGTATGTGGCCAACACCTCGACCTACGTGGCCATGCAGGCGGTCAAGGAGAACGGTCTTTCAGATGTTATTTGACGTCAGGCCAAGCTGCCGCATACTCGGCACATGAGGGAATTGATGCTTTGCATGGTGCTGTGCGGCCCGGCGTTGGCGAACGGGTGCCCCGAGGCGCCGGATCATTCCGGCCGCTTGAGCGCCTTGTTCAAGTCCGTCGGGGAGGCCCCGGATGAACGGTCCGCCCGGAAGATCTCGAACAGGATGTGGGAACTGTGGACCGATGCACCCAACCAGCGGGCGCAAGAACTGCTTGATGAAGGCATGACGCGCCGGGAAGCATATGATTTCGCCGGTGCGATGGATGCCTTCGATGCGCTTGTCTCCTACTGCCCCGATTATGCGGAAGGGTACAATCAACGCGCTTTCATCAGCTATCTGCGGCGTGATTTCGAGGCGGCGCTGACCGATCTGGAGAAGGCCCTGTCGCTTTCGCCGCGTCATGTCGGGGCGATGACAGGTCAGGCGCTCGCCTTGATCGGGCTGGAACGAAACGCCGAAGCGGTGCTGGTTCTGCGCGAAGCGCTGACATTCAATCCCTGGCTTGGCGAGCGGCATCTGCTGGAGATGCTGGAAGCGGAAGAGAGCGAGTTGTAGTGCTTCTGCGTCCATTGTTTTCGACCGCCGCTGCGGGTAGGGAAACAGGCATGGCCCCTTGGGCCGCGCTGCGGGCGTGATGGAATGGTAGACATATCAGACTTAAAATCTGTGGGCCGTAAGGCCGTGTGGGTTCGAGTCCCACCGCCCGCACCAGATACCAGGGTAAGGTATTGAATAAAAAAAGGACACCTGCAATTGTCCTTGCGATGATGCCACAGCACTTTGAGTGGCCCACGATGGAAATGGGGCGCCTCGGCTATCCCTTGTCGGTTGCAAACGGCCTCGCAGGGAGTTTCAGCAAGGTTGCCGGGCAGGTCCGCACAAGCGCCGCACTGATGAATGATTAGACACCCCGGACACACAGTCGGAGAAGATATTCCACTGCGGTCAGGGTGGAGCGGTGTTCGCTCTCCGACACGGGAACCGCGGGCCGAGAGGCCAGCGCGTCTGCTTGTGGCCCCTTTCGCCAAGGTGGCGTTGGACCTAGATTGGATGAAATGACAGGAGGTCACTATTGAAAACAGAGTCAACGAAGCTCCCGCCGATTGACCCGGCCCGCGCTGAAGTCATCGAACAATCCGGCGGTGCAATCGCCGCTCTCGATCCGATCGGCGCGCAAGTCTCGGGGGTGGATCTGTCCTCCGGGGACGCGCCGCCGCCCGGGGTCATCGACGTGCTGGAACGGGAAATGGCGCTTCGCGGCTTTCTCGTTTTCAAGAACGCAACGCAGCTGGATGCCGAGGATTTCCTGCGCGCCAGCTGTCTGTGGGGCGGCCGTGAATTGCACAGCACGCACGGCGTTCACCCCGAAACGCCCGGCGGCAACCGCCATATATTTCGCCTGTCGAACGATGAACGCCACGGCATCCCGGATGTCGGGCCGCAATGGCACAATGACGGCAGTTTCCTGCCCGCCACGTTTTCACATTCAGGATATCACATCATACGGCCTGCCGAGAATGGCGGTGGCACGCATTTCGCCCACCAGGGCCTTGCCTTCGAGGCGCTCCCGGAGGAGCGTCAGGAACGCTGGAGCCGTTTGTCATCCGTGAACTCCGCCTCCGGTGTCGTTCACCCGTTGGTCCATGTGCATCCCGTCTCGGGGCAGACATGCATCTGGCTGCACCTGGGCATGACCGGCGCTGTCATCGAAAAACTGCCCGGTGGGGATGGCTTCCGCCTTCTTCAGGCTGACGAGCTGAAGCAGCTCTGTCACGACTACAACGAGATCCTGAATGCCGGGCTGACCGACGGCTATGGCGTGGCCTACGAATACCACGAGAATGATTGCGTGTTCATCGACAACCTGGCCGTGGCGCATCGTGCGGCGCCCGAAGCCCACATGCCCGTGGAGCAACAGGGCTTGCGGATCATGCATCGCAGCACAGTCAAGGGGACCAAGGACCTCGCCCCCGCCTTTGATCTTCCCCAACACGTGAATATCGACGGCCCGAATCCGCTGGGTGAGGGTGTCTGGCAAGGGGGAGGTGTCGGTTTCCGTTGGGAAGAAGGCATTCCCATGCGAAACTGATCTGCCATCCATCGGCGCCAGTCGGGCGCGCGTCGGGCGGGTGGTGACCCGGAAACCCGGCCCGCTCGACCCGAGTTGGCGTCCCGTGTGACAATTTTCCCAGACCGGAGGCTCCAAGGATGTCAGGCCCCTTGCAAGGATATCGGGTCATTGACCTGACGACGATGATCTCGGGGCCCCTGGCCACCATGACCTTGGCTGATCAGGGGGCCGAGGTGATAAAGATCGAACATCCCGACGGTGGTGATCTTGGCCGGCAGGTCACCGGGCGCAGGGGCGGGTTCTCGGCCTCGTTCCTCAACAATAATCGCGGCAAGAAATCGGTCACGCTTAACCTCAAGGACCCACGCGGCGTCGACGCGGCGCTGCGGCTTTGCGAGACGGCGGATGTCTTCGTTCAGAACTTCCGCCCCGGCGTGGCCGAGAGGATCGGATTGGGCGAGTCCGCAGTGCGCGCGGTCCGGCCCGACATCATCTATACCTCGATCGCCGGCTTCGGTTTCACGGGTGACTGGGCGCGCAAACCCGTTTACGACCCTCTGATCCAGGCGCTGTCGGGTCTGGCGAGCGTTCAGGGCGGTGCGGATGCCGCGCGGCCCCGGCTGGTGCGCACAATCCTGCCCGACAAGCTGACCGCGATCCAGACCTCGCAGGCGATCACCGCCGCATTGCTGGCGCGCACCCGGACGAGCGAGGGCGGCCATGTCCAGATCTCGATGCTCGATACGGTGCTGGCGTTCCTGTGGAGTTCGGACATGGCGGGCTACACGTTCGTCGGGGATGAACTGGACCCCGCGAAGGGTGATGACGCCCAGACTTTCGTCGAACTCATATACCAGACCGCCGATGGCTGGATGGCAGTCTCCGCGCATACCGACAGCACCTGGGCAGGGCTTTCGGCAGCCGTGGACCGCCCCGACTGGTTGCAGGATCCGCGCTTTGCAACTGTTGCCGCACGAGAGGAAAACAAACCCGCGCGTCTGGAACTGACACAGGAGGCGCTGCTGCAGGACACCACCGACAACTGGATGCGGCGCCTGAGCGAGCATGATGTGCCCTGTGCGCCGGTTTTGACGCGTGACCAAGTCTATTCACATCCGCAGGTTCAGGCCAATGGAACGGTGATTGAACTGGACCATCCTCAGGCAGGCCGGATCCGTCAGGCCAGGACACCGGCCCGTTTCTCGGTCACACCGCCCGGGGCTCCGGCCCCCGCGCGTCGGCTGGGGGAAGACACGTGTACGGTGCTTGCGCAGCTCGGCTATGACGCCGAGACAATCTCCGACATGATCGCGCAAGGCATCGCAACCGATACGCAGGACGGCGCCTGATGATCGATCTTTACTTCGCCCCCACACCGAACGGCTGGAAAGCCGCGATCATGCTGGAGGAAACCGGCCTTGCGTATCGCGCGATCCTGATGCGGCTCAGTGAAGGCGACCAGTTTTCGCGCGACTTCCTGGCAATAAGCCCGAATGCCAAAATGCCGGCCATCGTGGACCACGCGCCGGATGCCGAGTGGGGCGACGGCCCGGTGACTGTCTTCGAATCCGGCGCGATCCTGCTTTACCTTGCCGACAAGACCGGGCGGTTCGCACCACCGCCGGGCGCCCTGCGCGCGCGCAAGGAATTGATGGAGTGGCTTTTCTGGCAGGTTGGCAACCAGGGGCCCATGGCCGGGCAACTCAGCCATTTCCGCAACTACGCGCCCGAGAACGAGCGCGACTATGGCTTCAGGCGGTATCTTGGTGAGTACGATCGAAATCTCGGTGTGCTGGAAAACCGCCTTGACGGCCGCGACCATATCCTCGGAGACTATACCATCGCGGACATGCTGGCTTTTCCCTGGGCCTTCATTGCCAAACCTCTGGGTGCCTCGCTTGCGGAATTCCCCCGCGTGGCCGACTGGCGGGCGCGCATCAAGAGGCGTTCAGCGGTGCAGCGCGCCATTGACCTGCACAAGTCTCAACAGAACAGGGGGCAGCATCGCGCCGACAACAACACGGTCCTGTTCAACCAGTCCTCGGACTCTCTGCGGTCGCCGCCCAAAGGCGACGCCGAATAACACTTCCGCGTGCCGGCCAAGCCCGGACGCCTGGGGCAACGGCGCCTTACGGTGTGTCCAACGCCCGTTCGTGTCGTGGGATGATCCGGGGTCATCTGCGTCGGTTGAATGATCTGGACAACCGCGCGCCTGTTTCGGTTCATTGCTTCAGCAGCCCTGTTCGCCAAGGGCCGAAGCCGGGTTCCGCCCACCTGAAGCATGTTGCGCCGGTTCGGAGACACCCGCCCGTCGCCCAGCCGCCTGCGATTGAACGCGACACATCCTGATGGTTCGGGTCCGGAGATGTTGGTGACTGAACGGACAGCCTTCGCGGATAATGGCTGCCGGCGCCCGGAGAAATGTTCGGACAAGATTTGTCGGCCTTTTCCCGAAGCCATGGCGTCATCAGCTGAATCAGGCTAGAGCCGCGCGCAGAGCCGTGCGGCATCAAGGATTGCGGCGTGGATGTCACGCGACGATGTCGCGTCCCCTATCCGGTAGAGGTCGAAGCCTTCGCCATCGCCCTCGGGCTGGGGCAGGGCAGAGGCCCAGGCCGCCAGATCCGGCAGACCGCGGTTGCGCGCCACGCCCGCCAGTTCCAGATAGAGCGCATCGACCGGCAATGTGCCATGTTCGTATATCAGCGTGTCACAATTCATCTGGATTGTCTCGCCGGTATAACTGTTCTCGAAACTCAGGCGCAGGCGGTTTTCGTCGCGCGCCACGCCGCGCAGGGTGAGGTCGGGGCGCAGCTCGGCGCCGGACCGGTAGAAGGCGCGCATCTGCAATGGCCGCTCGATATAGCTGACCTCGGCGCCGGCGGTGCTGTCGGGGGTCACGTAGGTCAGCGCGGCGCCCGCAGCTGCCAGCGTATGCGCGCCGTTCAACCCCGCCGCCGTGCCGGTCCCGTCATAGAAAACCACGTCGCCCTCGGGTGGTGCGGTGGCTTCCAGCGCCTCCCAAAGCGGTATCCCGAGTTCGGCGCCGGGGATATCCTCCAGCCGGTCGGGAACGCCTCCGGTGGCAATGACAACCGTGTCGGGCGCGGTCTGCGCTATGTCGTCCGCGCCGGCGAGGACATTGTAGCGCAGGGTGGCGCCGAGCCGCTCCAGTTCGCTGACCCGCCAGTCGACGATACCGATCAGGTCGCGCCGCAGGTCGAGCTGCGCCGCCAGCAGGATCTGTCCGCCCGCCCTCGGTGCGGCTTCCAGCAGAGTGACGGCGTGGCCGCGCTCGGCTGCGACGCGTGCGGCCTCCAGCCCGCCGGGGCCGGCGCCGACAACAGTGACGCGCTTGGTTTCGTCGGCCTTTTCGATGACATGCGGCAGCACGTCCTCGCGGCCGATGGCGGGGTTGTGGATGCAACTCCCGTGCCACGAACAATAGGTCGCGCCGACGCAGGGGCGGATCGTTTCCTCGGCCCCTTCCGAGAGTTTCCGGGCAATATGCGGATCAGCGATATGCGCGCGGGTCATTCCGATGAGATCCACATGCCCTTCGCGCACGGCGAACCGCGCCGTCGCCAAGTCATTGATGCGCGCCGCGTGAAAGACCGGTAGCCCCACATTCTGCCTGAAATTCGCAACCGGGCGCAGTTGCGGGGCCAGCTCCATGGCCATGCCCGGCATGTATCGGGCCAGGCCGACCTCGGTGTCGATGCGGCCGTACCCGAAATTGAAGAAGTCGATCAGGCCGGAACGCTCCAGTATCCGGGCCATCGCCACGTAGTCCTCGTCCGGCATGTCACCGCCATCGCCTTCCCCCACGACCATGCGCACGCCCACGATGAAGGGCTGCGGAACGACGCGGCGGATTTCCTCCAGCACCATGAGGCCGAACCGCGCGCGGTTCTCAAGGCTGCCGCCGAATTCGTCGCTGCGCCGGTTCGTGGCCGGCGACCAGAACTGCCCGATGAGATGCCCGGTGATGTGCAGTTCGCACCCGTCGAGCCCGCCCTCGTGACAGCGCCGCGCGGCCTGGCCGAAATCGGCGATCACGCGGGCGATATCCCCGTGCTGCATTTCCTTGGTGAAGCCACGGTGCAGCGGTTCGCGGAATCGGCTGGGCGAGATTGTCGGCAGCCAGTTGTCCCCGCGCCACTGGCTGCGCCCGCCCAGATGGGTCAGTTGGCACATCAGGGCGGCGCCATGCTTGTGCACCCGCTCGGCGAATTCCCGGAAATAGGGGATGACGCTGTCATCGCTGGCGCTCAGTTGCCCGAAGGTGTTGGCGCTGTCGCGCGAGACATTGGTCGATCCGCCGAACATGGTCAGCCCGATCCCGCCTTCCGCCTTGGCCTCGTGATAGCGCTGGTAACGACCCGCGGGCATGCCATCCTCGCCGAAGCCGATCGCGTGCGAGGTGCTCATGATCCGGTTTCGAAGCTCCAGATGCGCCAATCGGAAAGGCTGAAGCAGCGGATCCGTCGTTGCGGGTCTGTCAGGGGCATTCATGGCAGCACTCCTCGTCGCGGGCAGGTTCGACCCAACTCTGATCACAGCGCGCGGTCCGGGCAAAGGCAAATTTGGCAATCCGGCGCGGGGCTGTAGGGTGGGCCTAAACCTGTCACCTGTCAAAGGAGCCGTGCCATGCAGTTGTTCGATGCGGAAACCGTTCACCGGTTGTTGCCCTACGATGCCTTGATCCCCGCCCTGCGAAAGATGCATGAAGGCGAGATGCCTGCGGGTGATGGCGTTCATACCCATGATCCGCAAGGCGCGGGCAACATGTTTGTCACGCTGCCCGGCTGGCTGGGTGGACGGCTGATCGTGGTCAAGATGGTCGGGGTCTTTCCGGCCAACCGGGATCGTGATCCTCCCATCGGTTCGGTCCTCGGTGCCGTGGCGGCGTTCGATGCCGAAACCGGCGCGCCTGTGCTGGTGGCCGATGGCGAGGCGATGACCTATCGCAAGACCGCCGCCATTTCCGGGCTGGGCAGCGCCCTTCTGGCCCCTTCCACCCCGCGTGAACTGCTTGTCGTGGGTGCCGGCGGGTTGGGGCCGCATGTGGCGATGGCGCATATCGCGGCGCGTCCGTCCATCAAACGGGTGCGCATCTGGAATCGCACGGCCCCGAAGGCCGAAGTGCTGGCCACCGCGCTTCGTGAGCAGGGAATCACCGCCGAGGCGGCCCCGGATCTTGATGCTGCGGTGGCTGAGGCGGATGTGATCAGCTGTGTGACCATGTCGCGCGCGCCGCTGGTCAAGGGGGCGCTGCTCAAACCCGGCGCCCATCTCGATCTCGTCGGGGCCTACCTGCCGGACATGCGCGAGACGGATGATGACGCGATGCGGCGCGGCGCGGTCTACACCTGTTGCGACCGCGGCCGCGCCGAGGTGGGTGAACTGGCGCTGCCCGTTTCTTCCGGCGCGATTGGCTGGGATGACATCCGGGGCGACGCGTTCGGCCTTGCGAAGGAGACCGATACGGGGCGCAGGTCAGACGATGAGATCACCGTTTTCAAGAATATCGGCGGCGCGCATCAGGATGTCTTTACCGCCGTGATCCTGCAAAAGGCCGCGGGCCTTTGAGCGGGCATCGCGCACGGAAGCCGGAGTCGGTGATCTTCGTGACTCCCGATCTCGCATGCGGCACGTGCGTCTTGATATCCTCGCCGCCGGTTCAGAACTCTGCAACCGTCCCGCCTCGGGCGGGCTCGATGCTGTGACCGCTGTTGCGCAGGACAAGCCTCGGCATGCCGCCGGGCTCGCCTCGCGGCATTCCGGGGGCTCCTGACGAAGGAACACCGCTTGAGCCAATCGCCCGATGCTGATCGGCGAAGAAAGGCGCCATTCCCGCCTGCGGCACAACCGCTTTCGCGCCTTGCAAATACTCCGTCCGAAGCCTAGGTTCCGCGCAATTCGCGGGGGCGTCCCCGCCCGAGTCAAGGAGCATCCCATGGAAGGCGGCAACGCGTTCGCGCAATTTATTCCCCTGATCCTGATTTTCGTGATCATGTATTTTCTGCTGATCCGGCCGCAACAGAAAAAGCTGAAGGATCACAAGGCGATGGTCGAGGCATTGCGCCGCGGCGATCAGATCGTCACCCAGGGCGGGCTGATCGGGAAGGTCACCAAGGTCAAGGAAACGGACGAGATCGAGGTCGAACTCGCACAGGGTGTCAAGGTCAGGGTGGTGAAATCGACCGTGGCGCAGGTGCTTTCGAAGACGGAACCGGCCGAAGGCTGACGGGTCGACCGCGTCTCAACCTTTTGAAAAGGCCGGACCATGCTTCAGATTGATCTTTGGAAACGCGTCGTCATCTGGGGGCTTGTGGCGCTTGGCCTGTTGATGGCCCTGCCGAATGCTTTCTACACGCGGGTGGAAACGCACAATGATGCGGTCACTGCGCTGGAGGCAGGTGCGGAGGCGCCCTCGCTGCAGGAGAAGGCGGCCCTCTGGCCGGACTGGATGCCGTCCGGCCTGGTCAATCTGGGGCTTGACCTGCGCGGTGGTGCGCATCTTCTGGCCGAGGTGAAGGTCGAGGATGTGTATCAGGCCCGCATCGAAGGCATGTGGCCCGAGGTGCGCGACCTTTTGCGCGAAGAGCGCGGGCGCGTCGGCACGATCCGGCTGCAACCGACCGACGACGCGGAATTGCGCGTACGTCTCAACCAGAAACCCGAAATGGTCGACGAGGCGGCGGCGCTGGTGCGCGGGCTGGCACGTCCGGTAACCAGCCTGACCGGTGCATCGGCCAGCGATATCGAGGTTTCCACGGAAGGCGCCAGCATCATCGTCCGGTTGAGCGAGGCGGAGAAACGCGCCACCGACGAACGCACGGTGCGGCAGGCGCTCGAGATCATCCGTCGCCGGATCGACGAGGTCGGCACCCGCGAGCCCACGATCCAGCGCCAGGGGTCGGACCGTATCCTGATCCAGGTGCCGGGCGTGGGCAGTGCCGCAGAACTCAAGGAAATCATCGGCACCACCGCACAGCTGACATTCCAGCCGGTCGTGAGCCGCACATCGGATGCGGATGAATCCCCCGGCGGCGGCAACGAGATACTGCCATCGCTGGATGAGGAGGGCGTCTACTACATTCTCGAAAAGGCGCCTGTCGTGTCCGGCGAAGAGCTGGTGGATGCCCAACCGGATTTCGACCAGAACGGTCAGCCGGCGGTTTCGTTCCGGTTCAACCCGGCCGGGGCGCGCAAGTTCGGAAATTACACCGCCGAAAACATCGGCAACCCCTTTGCCATCGTGCTTGATGGCGAGGTCATCAGCGCCCCGGTGATCCAGAGCCACATTCCCGGTGGCTCGGGTATCATCACCGGCAATTTCACGGTTGAGGAAAGTACCAATCTGGCAGTCCTGCTGAGGGCAGGCGCTCTGCCCGCTGGGCTTGAATTCCTCGAAGAGCGGACCATCGGCCCCGAACTTGGGGCCGACAGCATCGATGCCGGCACGGTCGCCTGTATTGTCGCCTTCGCGCTTGTGCTGGCATTCATGTTCGCAAGCTACGGAACCTTCGGGATCTTCGCCAATATCGCGTTGATCGTGAATGTCGGGCTGATCTTCGGCCTGCTGAGCATGATTGGCGCCACCCTGACGCTGCCTGGTATCGCCGGTATCGTTCTGACCATCGGTATGGCCGTGGATGCCAACGTTCTGGTGTTCGAGCGGATTCGGGAAGAAGCGAGGACGGCCAAGGGGCCGGCACGTGCTATCGAGCTTGGTTATGAAAAGGCGCTCAGCGCGATCACCGACGCGAATATCACGACCTTCATAACCGCGCTGATCCTTTATGCCATGGGGTCGGGGCCGGTGCGCGGGTTTGCCATCACCCTCGGGCTTGGTATCATAACGTCCGTCTTCACCGCGATTTTCGTGACCCGCCTGATCGTGGTCATATGGTTCGAGCGGAAGCGTCCGAAAACCCTTCTCCAAGGCCGTGCGATCAGGCTGGTACCCAAGGAAACGAACTGGGATTTCTTCAGCCGCTGGAAGATCACGCTTGGTGCCTCCGCGCTCCTGATCGTGATTGCGGCGGGGTCTTTCGCCTTGCAGGGACTCAATTTCGGGATCGATTTCCGCGGCGGCACCACGATCCGCACGGAAAGTACCGAGTCGGTGGATATCGCCAAGTACCGGGACGCCATCCAGCCTCTGGGCCTCGGGGACGTGACCATCACGGAGGTTTTCGATCCGACATTCGGTCCGGACCAGAACGTTGCGATGATCCGCATTCAGGCACAGGAGGGGCAGGAAAGCGTATCCGCCGACGTGATCCGAAGTGTGCAATCGGCTTTGCAGGAGGTGGTGCCGGATCTGACATTCACCTCGGTCGAGAGCGTTGGCCCCAAGGTTTCCGGAGAGTTGATACAAACCGCCGTGATCGCGGTTCTGCTCGCGATCGCTGCGGTGCTGCTGTATATATGGTTGCGTTTCGAATGGCAGTTTGCACTCGGGGCTGTCGCGGCACTTGTTCACGACGTGGTGCTGACCATCGGCATATTCTCGGAGTTGCAGATACAGTTCGACCTGGCAATCATTGCGGCGCTCCTGACCATAGTGGGTTATTCTCTGAACGACACGGTGGTGGTCTTCGACCGGGTGCGCGAGAACCTGCGGAAATACAAGAAGAAGCCGTTGGCCGAGGTACTCAACATCTCGATCAACGAAACGATCAGCCGGACGGTCATGACATCTGTCACCACGCTTCTGGCGCTTTTTGCGCTTTTCGTCCTTGGCGGCGACGTGATCCGGGGATTCGTTTTCGCGATGATATGGGGCGTTGTCGTCGGCACCTACTCGTCGATATTCGTGGCCTCGGCAATACTTCTGTGGCTGGGCGTGAAACGCGACTGGTCCAAGCCTGACGCCAACACGGGAAACCAGTTCGCCAACGTTGATGCCTGACCTCTTGGCCGAGGTCCTGGCAACACCGGGGCTTGTCTGGCTTGTGCTGACGATATCCGGTGCCGGCATCATACGCGGTTTCACCGGGTTCGGTACGGCCCTGATCTTCGTCCCGGTCGCCGGCATTTTCCTGCCGCCGGCGCAGGTGGTCGCTCTGATAACGCTGACCGGGGTCGCCAGCATGGCGGCGTTGCTACCGCGGGCCTGGGGCCAGGCCGCACGCGGCGAAGTCACCATACTGGTGATTGCCGCGTTGATTACCGTACCGGCGGGAATATGGCTTCTGGGTTTGCTGGATCCGGTCGCCGTGCGCTGGATCGTCGCGGGGATTGCCGCCACCACGCTGGCCGCACTGGTTTCGGGGTGGCGCCATGACAGGGCCGTGCGGCTTGCGGGGCTGGCAACGATCGGGGCCATGGCCGGGATCGTGGGCGGATTGACCGGTTTGACCGGGCCGGTGGTGATCCTTTTCTACCTTGCCGGACGGCAGGCCGCACTTTCGGTGCGGGCCAACACCATCCTGTTCCTGGCCGCGCTGGATGTGGTGATCGTGATCAATCTGTTGTGGCGCGATGCCGTGGGCTTTGACACCATGATCCTGGCGGCCTTCCTGTCGGTGCCCTACTTCTGCACCACGTTGATCGGTCAGGCGTTGTTTGACCCGGCACGCGAGCGCCTGTACCGATGGGCCGCCTATGGTGTGATCGGGCTTGCGGTGACAAGCGGCCTGCCGCTTTGGAATTGAAGGGAAGACCATGCAGCTTCACGAGATCCGCTTTGATGAGGCGACGCCGATCCAGGGGTACGGGCCCGGTTTCTTCCGTGTCGCCGGCGAGGTGATGGAGGGTGCGATCCGGGTCACGGCCACCGGCGTACGCCGCTGGGGCGGGTTCGATGACGGCGAAACATTGCTGGCCCTTGCCGATGAAATTGACGTTCTTTTCATCGGCACCGGGCCGGAAACCACGCATATTCCCGCCGATTTGCGCAGCGCGCTGGAAGAAGCCGGCATGGGTGTGGAATGCATGCACTCGGCTGCGGCCTGTCGGTCCTACAATGTTCTCCTGTCCGAGGGACGGCGCGTGGCGGCGGCCTTGCTGCCGGTCTGAAATGCCGCGCCGCGGAGATGACAAAGGCGCTTTGCGCAACCGGCAGTTTGGGATACGTCCGTGAGCATGGAACTCGGGGCTAAGAATCTGTCCGTCGCGCGGGGCGGGGTGGCCGTTCTGGAAGGCGTGTCCTTTCGCCTGCGGGCGGGCGAGGCGCTGGTCCTGCGTGGCCCCAACGGGATCGGCAAGACGACGCTGCTGCGCACCGTCGCTGGGTTGCAGCCGCCCCTTTCCGGCCGGGTTGAGGCATCTCCGGAAACGGTGGTCTATGCCGGCCATTCTGACGGGATCAAGTCAATGCTGACCGTGGACGAGAACCTGACGTTCTGGTCACAGGTCTTTGACACCGAAGGAGTTTCCGCTGCTCTGGCCGGGTTCGATCTGGTGTCATTGCGAACTCGTCAGGCCGGGGCGCTGTCCGCTGGCCAGAAGCGACGTCTGGGGCTTGCGCGGCTGCTCGTCACGGGGCGGCCGATCTGGGTTCTCGACGAACCGACCGTTTCGCTTGACACCCAGGCCGTTTCCCTTTTCGTCCGTGCCGTTCGCGCGCATCTGGCTGCCGGCGGCGCCGCGCTGCTGGCGACCCATATCGACCTTGGGCTGGAAGAGGCGCAATGTCTTGATCTTGAACCGTTCCGGGCGAAGGTGCCGGCACCGGACGATTTCGACGGGGCGTTCCTGTGAAGGCGCTCCTGGTCCGGGATTTCCGATTGGCGATGCGGGCCGGTGGCGGTTTCGGCCTCGGGATTGCCTTTTTCCTGATCGTCGTGGTTCTTGTGCCTTTCGGGGTCGGCCCTGAAAGCACCTTGCTTGCGGCAATCGCACCGGGCATCCTGTGGCTGGGGGCGCTTCTGGCCTGTCTTCTGTCGCTGGATCGCATCTTCGCCCTCGACTGGGAGGATGGATCGCTGGACCTCCTGGCGACCGCACCGTTGCCGATGGAGGCGCTGGTGAGCGTCAAGGCCCTCGCCCACTGGGTGACCACTGGGGTGCCCCTTGTGCTGGCCGCGCCGCTTTTCGGACTGCTCATGAGCCTGCCGGAAGAGGGCTATAAGCCCTTGATCCTCTCGCTTTTCCTCGGCACCCCGGCACTCAGCGTGATCGGAACATTCGGTGCGGCCCTGACCGTCGGGATCAAGCGCGGCGGGTTGCTTCTGTCCTTGCTGGTCCTGCCGCTCTATGTGCCGACGCTGATCTTCGGAACCGAAGCCGCCCGGCGCGGCGCCCAGGGACTGGACATTTCGACCCCGGTGCTGATGCTGGCAGGGATCACCTGTGGGGCCATCGCGCTGTTGCCATTCGCGTCGGCTGCGGTGATCAGGGTCAACCTGCGATGACGGAAATTCGTGAACGAAAGACAGCTGGATGAATTCGCTCTGGGAATATGCAAATCCGAAGAAATTCATCGCGACCACCGACCGCGTGTTGCCGTGGGTGGCCGGGCTTTCGGTGGCGGCGCTGGTGGTCGGACTCGTCTGGGGGTTCTTCTTTACCCCTGATGATTACCGGCAGGGATCGACAGTCAAAATCATTTATATTCATGTCCCTAGTGCGCTCATGGCGATCAATGCCTGGCTCATGATGCTGGTCGCGTCGCTTATCTGGATCGTGCGGCGGCATCATGTAAGCGCTCTGGCGGCGCGGGCGGCGGCGCCCGTTGGGGCGGTCATGACGGTGATCGCATTGGTGACGGGTGCGATCTGGGGGCAGCCGATGTGGGGCACCTGGTGGGCATGGGACCCGCGCCTGACCTCTTTTCTTATCCTGTTTCTTTTTTATCTCGGGTACATGGCGCTCTGGGAGGCGATCGAGGACGATGACACCGCGGCTGACCTGACGAGCATCCTGTGTGTTGTCGGGTCGGTTTTCGCGCTACTGAGCCGGTATGCGGTGAATTTCTGGAATCAGGGATTACATCAAGGGGCGTCCCTGAGCCTCGACAAGGAAGAGAATGTCGCCGATGTCTTCTACTTCCCGCTGCTTGTGTGTATCGCGGGGTTCGTGTTGTTTTTCATTGCCTTGGTTCTTCAGAGGACGCGGACCGAGATCCGCGCGCGCAGGATGCGGGCATTGCTGGCGCGGGAGCGGATGAAGTGATGCCGGATCTGGGGAAATATGCGGTCGAGGTATTGTCGTCCTATGCGGTGTCCATCCTCCTTCTGGCAGCGTTGACATGGCTGAGCGCGCGCCGTGGGAAACGGATCAAGAAGCAACTGGAAGATATTGAAGAGAAAGCACAAAGAGATCATGGCTAAAATATCCCCACTGATGATCGCACCGCCGCTCGTTTTTGCCGGACTGGCGGCGCTTTTCTTCGTGGGAATGCAGCGCGAAGACCCTGACGCGTTGCCTTCGGGCTTGAAGGGCAAGCCCGCCCCGGCGGTTGAAATCACCACGTTGGGTGACAAGAAAATGTTTTCCGACAGTGACTTGCGAAGCGGCGAGGTGGTTCTGGTCAACTACTGGGCAAGCTGGTGTGCACCGTGCCGCGCAGAACATCCCAATCTTGAGGCGCTGGCCGATGAAGGCATCCCCGTCTATGGCGTCAATTACAAGGACAAACCCGGCAACGCATTGGATTTCCTGGAAGAGTTGGGGGATCCCTATGCCGCGACGGGCGCGGACTCGCAGGGGCGCATGGCCCTGAACTGGGGCGTTTATGGCGTCCCTGAGACCTATGTCATTGACGGTGAAGGGAAAATTGTGCTGCGCTTCGCGGGGCCGATCACCTCGCGGATGCTGGAGGACCGGATCCGCCCCGCCATTGAGGCGGCCTCGAATTAGGCTTCCGGTCTGTGTGAAGTCTGGTCAGCCCATTCATTTTAAAGATGGATCTGGACTGTTATCCACCGCTGCCCGGGATCGCATTGAACAATTCGAACAAATCCCGGCCTGCGATATCCATCTCAAGCCGGCTGGGGGATCTGTGAAACGTCCGGCCGGGGTGGCGCCGCGTCCGCCCTGAACGCGTTCAGGAAAGCCCGGATTTCCTGCCCGTTACGGGGCAGGAAGCGGGCGGGGCGCGGGCTGTGACCGGGGGCGGCGACCTCCGGAAAGAGCGCGGTGATCTCGGCCCGGGCGGCAGCGGGCAATGCCTGCATTCCGACAGGGGCTGTCAGCAGGCTTTCCGTGGCGGCCCCGTCCGAGAAGATCACTTCGTGAGCGTCAAGAAGCAGGTGATAATAGACGATCGCGCGCGCGGTCTTCTCCACCCGCACGCCGGGCAGGGCCGTAAGCTTGATCGCGGGGATCAGCGCCTCGGTTTGGCCGCAGACGGCGGCGGTGCCGGGCGCGCGCATGAGCACGCGATGTTGCCGGGATACGCGCAGATCGCGGAAGGGTTGTCCGGCGCCGAGTGCGCCGGCGCGGATGCGCACCGGACACAGGCGCGGATTGGCGTGCATTTCGGCGGTCGAAACCGGCATCGCCCCGATCCAGCGCAACGGTTGCAGCCCGTGGTCCAGCGTGCGCACCATGTCGCCGGTGGCCAGCGTTTCCACCGTCCGCGGTCCGTCCGCTGTTTCGATCAGGGTTCCGGCGGCGAAACAGACAGCGCCATTGATGGTGATGGTCACGTCCTGCGTGTCCGAGCCGCCGCCCACGTCGATGGCCAGTACCGTGAAGGTGTCGGTCAGGGTGTCGCCCGGATCGAGCGCCTGCACCGCCGGGTTGCTGTCATCCAGGTCATAGCTCCACGCCCCGGTCACGGCGTCGATTGACGCGTTTCCGTATGTCGCCGACCCGGAGATCGACCAGGTATCGTCAAGTGTGCCCGGTTGCAGGATGTCATCGAGATCCCCGGTGACGATGGCGCCGCTGCCTTCGGTGACCGTGCCGCTGGTATCTCCGCCGATGATCGGGAATCCCATGGCTCAGTCCTCCGAGATCCGGTCTCGGAACTGGCCCGCGCCGTAGGACGCGACCGAGATCCTGCCGCCCGGCGCCGGGCGGGTCCATTCCACCACGCGGTAGCGGGTGCCGGCCTTGTTGTGCCAAAGGGCGCGGACACGCGTTTCGTTCGGATTGGCAGCGAGCCGGGTGAGCACCTGTTCGACATGGCCGAACGGCGCCACGAGGTCGATGAGCCATTTCGAGCTGCCGCCGTTCCAGTCCTGTGGCAACAAGGGCTGATGATCCACGGCCAGCCGGTATTCGGCCTCGGGCGACAGGCCCGCCCATGTCACGAAGGCGCGGGGGTGCCCGCCGCCGCGGAACGTCTTGTACTGGCCCAGCCGCAGGGGCGGTTCGAACTGCGCCAGCGCCTGCGGCAAGGTCCGGGTGCGGTTGAAGCGGCTGAGGGCGGCGAGATACATCATCGCCCCGAGATCCGCGAGCGTGTTTTGTGGCAGATCGAACCAGTCGTCCGGAAAAGGGGTGTCCGTGGCGGCGGGAAACGGGCCGGCCTCCCTCAGGGTGGCCAGATGGCGCATCGACCTGCGCACGAAGTCCTTGTCGGCCATGCTCAAGCCGTGTTGCCCCCGCCATGATCGGCAGCCCGAAGATCCGCTTCCGCGGCCACTGAATGGCGCGCGAGGGTTCGGGAATTCCGGGTGGGCTGCCTGCCTCGGTTCACTTTCCGGACGGTCTTTCGCCGCCTGTGTGGAGGATTTTATCACAAGTCAGGACGGCACCAAAGCAAAAAGGCGCGGCCGGCGCCCGGCACATCCGGGTGAGCCGCATGTGGTTTACCCCTGCTCTTGATTGCACGAGGCAGATGGTGAAGGGTTGGGGAGTGACGCAGGAGACGTCCGGCATGTCCAAATGGGGAATGGCGGGGGTTTGTGGGGGTTTTGTGTGAAAAATGGGCGCGCCTGTGGCGCGGCCAGTGAGGTGACACTATGAACAGTGAGCGACAAGAACATGAGAATACATTTTCACTCAGAGTACAGAGAAGCGAAGCAGGTTTTTATGACATTAGTTTTGACTTGCCTGACAATGATGAAGAAAGCTCATCGGTCTCTCTTGCAAGTGATCCCAATACACCCGGTTTATACGATCTTTCGCAATCATGGACTTCGATAGCTATTGGTTTCTTTGAAACGGTTCCAAAATTAGCGTTTACGGGACACTATATTGCTAGCATGGATCTAAAAGAATCCGTGGTGGCTCAAGCAAGCGAAAGTGCAATAAAGGTAATTGAAAGCGATGATGAAAATGGTGTGACAGAGTACATATTAAATCTTCGTGATTTACCTCTCATAAACCAAAAAATTGGAAAGTCCCAACATGCAACAAAAGGCGCGATCGCTATGGGACGCGCAACTTTAGGCGCGTTACTTTCAGAGTATGAAGCGTTTCTGTACCAGCTCCTGAAAATCTTGGCAAATATTAGGCCGGAAAAGTTTTTAAGTGGTTCGGAGAAAAATTATTCACTTGATGATCTTTCAAGATTCTCGTCAATCGAAGAGTTTCGCGAAGAGGCTTTGGAAAAGAGGCTAATTGATATTCTTCAGGGCAACACCCATACCGCAACACTTGATTGGTTGGGTAAGAATTTTGACGTGAATTTGCTTTCAGACGAAAGAATAATTAAAGAATTCGTTGAGATTTGCCAAAGGAGGCACTTGCTCACGCACTCTGGTGGTGTAGTAAATAGGCGATACCGGAATGTATGTAGCAAATTTGGTTGGACTAATGAAGAACTGCCAGCATTGGGAACGGAAATTAAAGTCGGCCGTCAATATCTCAGGCGGGCTACAGCTAGGATATATCAGGTTGGTTTTTACTCACTCCACATGATTTGGCAGAAACACTTGCCAGACACGTGCGACAAGTCTCTTGGGTGCATACTTGCGGCCTCTCATGACTTTCTCGAAGCTGATTTAACAAAAATGGCGCGACGTATTGCAGACTTTGGTTTGAATACAAGAGGCCCGCGTTCTCATAAGAGGACGCTCTACCTTTCTATAAACAAGGCTCAAGGGATTTTATATGATGAAGGAATTCCAGAAGAGGAAAAGCAGGGTAAGATCGAAGATATTTTATCGCGTTGTGATCTCTCTTTAAAAACGCCGCTTGTAGAACTCGTGTTAGCTTGCCTGAGGCGTGATTTCAAGGATTTGGATATGCTCACGGGCGCAGCCAAATCTGCAGGACTCAGCTATTCTTACGCTTACACTTGGAGTATTTTCCGTGAAGCGAGAGATTTAAAGGAATTCAATAAGCACTTTTCTTAACGGTAGGCCCGATTTTTCCCAAACTTGTAGCATCAGTAGCTTAGGTGTCGGATCCCGGAAGGTAGTATGGCCGTTTCCTGAACAGGTCGGGCTTGAGTTTGTGCCAGTCTTTCATCGCCTGCAAGGGCGTCTTGCTGCCCAGGGCTGATTGCGGGAGCTGCTGGTTGTAGA
>NZ_QNGB01000031.1 GCF_003298505.1 Roseovarius sp. TE539 | reverse complement strand
CCTTCGCCAGGTCGATCGCCAGCATGCTGATATTCGTCGTCATCGGTGTGCCCTCCGCTAAGTTCCAATCGAACTATTATGGCATAAAGGATGCCGTCAGGTGGGGGCATCCACCGCATCAGTTCAGCTCAACCATTGCCGTCAGCCCTTACCAGAACCGAATTTCGGCGGGCGTTTCTCATGAAAGGCGGCCATGCCCTCGTTCCAGTCCTCGCTGCCGATCAGCATCCCTAGTGCCTCAAGCCCCGCGCGGCGAGCGTTTCTGTGGTCCATATCTTCACAGGCGAGGAGCGCTCGCTTGCTTTGCCCGATGGCGCGGGGGCTAAGCGCGCCCAACTTGCCGGCAAGCTCCAGCGCGGCCTGCATCTCACAGCCTGGCTCGGCCAGCGCGTAAACAAGCCCATATCTGGCGGCTTCCTCAGCATCCACGTGGGAGCCGAGCAGGATCCACTCCATCGCCTTGCTGCGCCCGACATGGCGCGCGAGTTTCTGCACCCCACCAGCGCCGGCAAGCGCACCGATTTTTACTTCAGGCAGTCCCAGCTTGGTGCCCCGTGCCATGACCCGGAAATCGCAGGAGAGCGCCAGTTCGCATCCTCCGCCGAGCGCGTAGCCACCGATGGCCGCAATCACCGGAAAAGGCAGATCCTCGAGCCTGTCGAAGAGCTTGGCGACATGGGCGAGGTAGTCGTCGCGCAGCGAGAAACGAACGTCTGGAACCATCTTATCGTTTGTGAAATAGTCCAGATGCGCGCCGCAGCAGAAGGCCTTGCCGGTGCCGGTGACGATCAGCGCGTGGGGCGGGTCGGCGACCAGCATGTCCAGCGCGGCGTCGAAATCGGCAAGCAGTTCATGGGTGAGCGTGTTCATCTGCGCGCCGCGCAGCATGGTGATCCGCGCCACCCCTGCTTCTGGCTTGTCCAGCTTAATCGTCTTGGTCTTCATTCCTCGTCCTTCCTCTCGCCCACACCGCAAGTCGCTCCAGGCCTCAGCGTTTTAGCGTGATGCCAGCCATCTCGCGGTCCCAGAGCTTTTCCATGCGTTCGGCCGCCCATTCGCGCAGGCGGTATTTCTCGATCTTCTCCGAGCTCGTCTTGGGCAGCGCTTCCATCACCTCCAGGTAGCGGGGCACCATGAAATACGGCATGTTCTTATCGCAAAAGCGGATTATCTCGGCCGGATCGAAGCTCGCGCCCGTCTCCAGAACAAGGCAGACCAGCACATCATCCTCGCCCAGCTCCGAGGGCACGGCCACGGCGGCGGCCTCTCGGATCGCCGTGTGGCTGCAGACGATCATCTCAAGCTCATATGCGGAGATGTTCTCGCCGCGCCGGCGGATCGCATCCTTCTTGCGGTCGACGAAATATAGATAGCCGTCCTCGTCGAGATAGCCCCGGTCGCCGGTGTGGAACCAGAGCGTGCTCATAGTCTTCAGCGTCTCTTCGGGCATGCGGAAATAGCCATCCATCATGATCCCTGGCACGTTCGGACGCACGCCGATCTCGCCCGTCTCGCCGGCGGGCAAGATGTTATCGTCGTCATCGAGGATCGTCACCGTTACGTGATCACGCGCGCGGCCCGAGGCGCCGGCCTTCTCCGCCGGCTCGTCCGGTCCGTGGAGCGTGACGGCGAAGGTCTCGGTCTGCGCGAACAGGGAAGTCACTGCGATGCCCAGATCCTCGGTCAACGGCCGGGCCGCTTCCTGCCCCAGCGCTGGCACGACCATCATCTGCCGCAGCTTTAGCTTGTCGCGATCGAGCCGTCCGATCTCCTTCAGCGCGATATTGGCCATCGCCCCCAGCGCGTTGGCCTGGGTCGCGCCACATGCAGTGATCTCCTCCCAGAAGCAAGAGCCCGAGAAACGCCGCGAAAGCACAAGGCGCGCGCCCGCGATGAGCGCCGGCATCAGGCTGTACCAGAGGGCGTTGCCATGAAACAGCGGCAGGCAGGTATAGATGACATCGTCCTCGGTATATCCGTAAGCGGCGATGACCTGCGCGCCAACGCTTAGCCCCTGCGAATGGGGGGACATGACGCCTTTTGACGGGCCTGTCGTGCCGGAGGTGTACATCAGGAACATTCGGTCTTTATAGCCGACCTCGACCTCGGGCGCGCTCTCCGGCCCGTCGAGGCTGTCAAAATCGGTTAGCTCTTCGGGCAGCGCTTTCTGCCCCTCAGTTACAACTAGGATGTCAGTGATCGCTGCCAGCTTTGCGGCGACGGGCTGCGCGCGCTCCAGCAATGAGAGATCAGTGACCAGCGCGCGCGCCTCAGACTGGCGCAGGAAATAATCCAGAAGCTCGCCCTTGGCGGCAGTGTTCAGCGGCACAGCCACGGCGCCGAGCCGTGCCAGCGCACCGATGAGGAAGAGGAACTCCGGATGGTTGCCGAGAAAGAGCGCCACATGATCACCCTTGCCGATCCCCCGCGCGGCCAGGGCATTTGCGATGCGGTTGGCGCGCCGGTCGATCTCGGCGAAGCTGTAGTCCCGCCCCTCGAAGGTTAGAAAGCTCCGCTCACCGTATTTCTGCGCCTGCTGTGCCAGCACGGCACCAAGAGTGGAATGGACAACACCTTCGGTCATGGGCGGATCTCCTTTCGCAGCGAGCGGGTCGGCATTCAGGGCTGTCTTCGGTGTGGCCTCAGCCAAGCGGCCAGAGGACGATCTGGGGGAAAGCAATCAGTAGTAGGATCAGAAGAAGTTCGATCACCAGAAATGGCAGGCAGCCACGGAAGACATCCGCGAGCGCCATGTTCTCCACCGACCCTTTCACCACGAAAGCGTTCAAACCAACCGGTGGCGTGATCAACCCGATCTCAACCACCTTGACGACAAGCACGCCGAACAGGACCGGGTGCACGCCCAGCTGCTGAGTGATGGGGTAGACAATGGGCATGGTCAGCAAGATCATCGAGATCCCGTCGATGAAGGCGCCGAGCACGAGGAAGGGTAGGAGGATGAGAAGGAGAAGCACCGTTACCGGTGCATCGATCCCGGTGACCCAGAGGGCGACCTCGGTCGGCAGGCGACTGGTGGTGATCGCGAGACTGAAGAGCCCCGCCCCGATGATGAGCGCAAAGACCGAGCAGGTTATCGAGCCGCTCTCACGAAGGCCCTGCCAAAGGATCTCAAACCGCCCACGCCGGGCCAGCGCCATGAGAAGCGCCGTGAAGGCGCCAGCGGCTGCGGCCTCGTTCGGCGTGGCGAAGCCAAGATAGATCGAGCCGACAACGATGCCAAAGAGCAGCATCGCCTCCCAGGTCAGCAGCAGGCTTTTTGCGCGCTCGGCCAGGCCGATCCGACCGGCAGCCGGCCGGCCGCCCACTGCCATCGGGTTGACCCGTCCGATCAAAATGATGCCGAGGATATAGGCGATCGCGGTCATGACACCTGGGATCAGCGCCCCGGTGAAAAGCTGCACGACCGAAGTGCCGGTCGCCAGCCCGTAGATGATGAGGATGCTCGACGGTGGGATCAGCACGCCCAAAGTGCCCCCCGCAGCGACGCAGCCCGCGGCCAGCCTGTCTGAATAACCCGCGGCGCGCATCTCGGGGACGGCGACCCGCGAGATGGCGGAGGCAGTTGCAATGCTTGATCCGCTGACAGTGGAAAAGATGGCGCAGGCGAAGATCGTCGCGGTGGCCAAGCCGCCGCGCATGCCGTCCATGCATTTGTTTGCCGCCTCGAAAGCACGGCCGGAAAGCCCCGTAGCGAAGGCCATGTGACTCATCAACAAAAAGAGTGGGACGACCACGAAGGCGAAATTCGACATGTAGGAATAGGGGAAAGTGGCGACGACATACTCGAACCCCGCCGCCCCACGGGTGAGGTAAACGCCGACCATGCCGCTCGTCAGAAGCGCGAAAGCGATGGGCATTCCCATGATGAGAAGAATCATCAGAAGCCCGATGATCATCCCGCCAAGTTCGATCGGGGTCATTGCGTGCCGCCCTCTGTTGGGCCGGCAGCCGCCCCAGAAGCCTTCCCTCCGCGCGGCCCTCCCCCGCTCGGCCAGAGCGACAGCATCAGGCGCAACGCGTCAATAGCCAGTTGCAACGACAGCAGTAGTAGCCCCAGCGCGATGGTCAGGCGAGCGGGATAGACGGGAAAGCTGATCGCTGCGTGGGTCATTTCGCGCTTGTCGAGAGAATAAAGCGCCTCGCCCGCCGTGTACCATGTCAGCGTGGCGATGGCGGCCAACGCGATCAGCGTGGTGATCAGGTTCAGCACATCGCGCGCCCGAGCGGGAAGATTGTCGATCACCACCCCCATGCGGAAATTCGATTTCGACACCTGCACCGAGGCAAGCCCGAGATACACCAGCGCGATCATCAAGAGGGTGGAGAATTCCGTCGCCCCGCGCACCGGCTGGTTGGCTAGCACCCGCAGCGTGATGTCAGCCACAATCACCAGTGTAATCACGAGGATCGTCGAGCCAGCGAGAACGCCCATCACCACATGAAGTCTTTCAAGGGCGCGCAAGATCCGCATTCGCATCTCTCCTCAAGGCTGGCGCATCATCCAGACCGGCGGATGTCGAGGCGGCGCGCCGCGGGGGCACCGCCTCGGATCTTCGGGCTCGGCGGGCCTTATTCGCCGTACTTCTCGGTGTAGCGGGTCAGTCCCGGCACGTAGTTCAAATCAGCCTCAGCCTCAGCGACCAACTCGCGGTAACGCTCGAGGAAGGCGGCACCATCATGGCCAGCCGCATCAGCCGCGGCGAGCCAATCGTCCCAGATCGGCTGGGCGACGGTGTCGCGGAAGCGCTGCTTTTCCTCTTCGCTCATTATGATGACCTCTGTGGCGCCGGCCTCCTTCAGCTTGGCGACGCTTTCCTCGACCATCGGCTCCAGAACCGAAGCGTAGTGGTTCGGAACCTCGCTCGCCACTTCCTCGATCTTGGCGCGGTCCTCTTCCGACAGGCTGTTCCAGGTGTCGAGATTCATCGAGGTGCTGGAGACGGCATAAACGCCCATGCCGCCGGCATCGGACACGTAGGGCGCGAATTCGTGCACGCCGACTGAAATGCTCGTCAGGAAAGGCGCGGAAGAGAAACCGTCGATAACCTCGCGCTGGAGCGCGCCGACCGAGTCGCCGAAGGCCATCTGCACGGGAACCGCGCCGAGCAGCTCGAGCGCGGTGGCAACGCTCATCACCGAGCGGATCCGCATCCCTTCCAGGTCCTCGACCTTGCGGACGGGCTCGTTCGACCAGATTACATTCTCCGAAAACCCGAGCGCATAGAGCAATTTGACGTTCTGGTCACCGTATTCCTTCTGCAGGGCTTCGGATTCCTGCGCCAGCCTCGCGAAGGCGAAGGAGGTCGCTACCGAATCGTCGGTGATGTAGGGCAGCGTGATGTTGGTAAGCACGTAATCGTCACGCTGAAAGGCGGCGGGCACGCTCATGCCCATGTCGACCGCGCCACGCGACAGGCCCGGATAGATGTCCGGCCCGCCCAGCATCGAGCCGCCAAAGAACGTCTCGAAGGTGACATTCCCGCCTGTGCGCTCAGTCACCTCGTCCATGAACCACCGATCGACCTGTACTAGCGGATCACTGGCGCTGAAGTAAGTCGCGTAGGTGATCGTCGTCTGCGCCGCGGCCATGCCGCCGGCCAGGACGAGTCCGGATGTGAATCCCGAGACGAGGGCAGCGGCAGTGCCGAAAGACCACCGCTTTTTGATGATTGCAGACATTATTTCCTCCCAAGTTGCGACGGGCGGCACGGGCCGGACCCGAAAAATCTATCTAACGACCGTCAGCTTTTCACGTTACCTATTCCACGCTTGGTTTCAAGCCCTTTGGTGGGCAGGGTCGACAAAGCCCTGCGGCTGGCGACCCCGCCCTTGCCCGTCAACCTGCCGCAAAGGTTAGCAACCCACGGGCGATCGGCCGGTCTTCTGAGCCATCCTGGAAGGCGTCCACCTCCACCGTTGCCGTGCCCCGTCCCAGCCGCACCGGAACGGGACGGGCCACAACATCGACAGAGCGCCCGAAGCGAAGGAAGCTGAAATGGGCTGTGACGAGCTTCAAAGGCGCTGCGCCCTCCGTCTGCGCGGCGAGATAGCGGTTGCCGCATTCCTGCAGATGTGCCGCCACCGCCCCGCCATGAAGCGACGGTAGCGAGCTGTTGCCCACCAGCCCGGGCCGGAATGGCAACACGATGCGACCCGCCACAGATTCGCGGAAGGCCATCAACGCCGCGTAATCGCGCGCCTGGCGCAAGGGCGCTGACGGGTAGTTGCCCGCCTCTATCTCCGTCTCTGGCATGGGGCGGCGGATGAAGCGCCCGGTGGCCCGCGCCGCTGCCAGGGGGGCATCCGTCCCGTACGCCTCCGCGGCGACAAGAAGGCTGCCTGCGCCCGGCGCACCAGCCTTGTGCGTCACCCCGGAGACTGCCCGCAACGGCACGCCGAGCGGCGGGCGGGCGAAGTAGTCGATCCGCAGGTCCAGCGTCGCCACCGACTCCTTGAAATCCATGTGAGCCATCGCGCCGATGCCGGAGACCGTGTCGAGCAGCGTTGCCAGCGCCCCCTCGGCGACGCACCCGTCGCCGCCATCAACCGAAGCGCCAGCAGGCATCGTGATGCCGCAGTCCCGCCCCGGGACATCCTCGTAGCGCATCCCCAGCTCGTCATCATGGGCAATGCGCCCGTGCATCGCGCGCACCACGCCGATCTCCGTCCAAGACATATGCTGCATGGCACATCCTCCCTGCTTGCCAAGCCGTGGATCTGCATCTAGCCTAACTAACAGTTGTAAGAAAACAATAGGTGAGGCGCCCATGGGGTTGACATACGAGGAATTCACCGAGGGCCGTCGCTGGGTCACCCAGGGCCGTACCGTCACCGAGGCGGACGTGACGCTGTTCTGCGGCTTGTCAGGCGATTTCAATCCGCTGCATTCCGACGCCGCCTTCAGCGCCGGCAGTGGCTTTGGTGAGCGCATCGCCCACGGCCCGCTCGTACAGGCAATGGCGATCGGGCTGATGTCCCAGCTTAACCTGATCAACGGCACGGCCATGGGACTTTTGAACCTGAACTGGGATTTCCGCGCGCCAGTCCATTTCGGCGACACGGTGCACGCGCGCATCTCGGTGGCCAGCGCGCGTCCGTCGAAATCGGGCTCGGGCGTCGTGGCGCTGCGCTTCGAGGTCCTCAACCACGAAAACCGATTGGTGCAGGAAGGCCAGGCGACGCTGCTGATGGCCTCGGATACGCGGAAACTCCCGCTCGTCGAGGGCGCGGCCGATGTCGATAACGGCGGCAATGTTCAAAGCCCGGGGGAGTGGCCGGAATGAAGCGCCTCACCACCGAGATCGACCCGAAGAGCGAGGGCTTTCAGGCCCGTGCCGACGATTATGCGCACCTTCTTGACCAGCTCGGCGACAATCTTGACTGGGCACTCGACGGCGGGGGTGAGAAAATGGTCCGCCGCCATCGCGAGCGGGGCAAGATCCTTGTGCGCGACCGTATCGACCTGCTGATTGATCCCGGAACCGGCTTTCTTGAGCTCTCGCCCCTGGCGGCCATCGGGCTCTACGAAAACCAGCTTCCCGCCGCTGGCATCGTCACCGGCATCGGTAGCGTCCGCGGCACGAGCTGCATGATCATCGCCAACGATGCCACTGTGAAGGGCGGCAGCTTCTACCGCGAGACGGTCAAGAAGCATATTCGCGCGCAGGAAATCGCGATGGAGAACCGCCTGCCGGTGCTCTATCTCGTCGATTGCGGCGGTGCCAACCTCAACCAAATGGAAGAGGTGTTCTACGACGAAAACCATTTCGGCGGCACTTTCCACCGTCAGTGCCGCATGTCGGCCAAGGGCATCCCGCAACTGGCCATCGTCTTCGGCGAATGCACCGCGGGGGGGGCCTATATCCCGGCGCTCTGCGACGAGTTCATCATGGTCCAGGATGCCGCCTCGATCCATCTGGGCGGACCGCAGATCGTCCAGGCGGCGATCTCGGAGACGGTGAACCGCATGGATCTTGGCGGTGCGGCGATGCATACGCTCACCTCCGGTGTCAGCGACAACATGGCCCCGGATGAGCTCAGCGGCCTCGGCCGGCTGCGCGACATGGTCGAGGCGCTTGGCTATCAGCAGCCCTATGCTGTCCCGCGGGGGGCGGTGGAGCCCCCTCTTCTCAATATCGAGGAGATTCCCGGCATCGTAGGCACGGACCTCTCGCGCCCCTTCGACCAGCGCGAGGTCATCGCCCGCATCGTCGACGGCAGCGCCTTCCACGAGTTCAAGCCCGCATGGGGGGAAACGCTCGTCTGCGGTTTTGCCCAGCTGGAGGGCTTCCCGGTCGGCATCATCGCCAACAACGGCGTGCTCTTCTCCGAGGCCTGCCTGAAGGGCGCCCATTTCATCGAGCTGTGCGACCAGCGCAACATGCCCCTGATATTCCTCCAGAACACCACCGGCTTCATGGTCGGCAGCGAGGCCGAGCGGGGAGGCATCTCAAAGCATTCGGCTAAGCTCGTCTACGCCATGTCGAACGCGCATGTGCCGCGGTACACGGTCATCACCGGGAGCTCCTACGGGGCGGGCAATTACGGCATGTCGGGCCGCGGCTTTCGCCCACGCTTTCTGTTCATGTGGCCCAATGCGCGGCTCGGCGGTATGAACCCCGACGTCGGCAGCGCCGTGCTTATGGACCTGCGTCGCGCATCGATTTCGCGCGGGGCCGACAGCGAGGTCGAGCTGGCAGAGCACGAGGCCAAGCTGCGCGCCATGTTCGAGGAGAAATCCGATCCCTATTTCTGCACCGCACGCCTCTTCGACGACGGCATCATCGACCCGCGTGACACGCGCCGGATCCTCGGGCTGTGCGTCGCGCTCGGCAACACCCTTCCCGACACCGGCGGGCATCGCCCTGTCTACAGGATGTAATCCATGACCGAGTTCCTGACCGCTCCGAACCCCATCCGCACCGTCCTTATCGCCAACAGGGGCGAGATCGCCTGCCGCATCATACGCTCCTGCCAGAGGCTTGGGCTGCGCAGCGTCGCCGTCCATTCCGAAGCGGATGCGAATGCACCCCATGTAAGGCTGGCCGACCGCGCCATATGCATCGGCCCCGCCCCCTCGACGGAAAGCTACCTGAACATACCGCGTATCATCGCCGCCGCACGGGAAGGTTCGGCCGACGCAATCCACCCGGGTTACGGCTTTCTTTCCGAGAATGCGGGTTTCGTGCGCGCGGTCGAGGAAGCCGGGCTCGTCTTCGTCGGCCCCTCAGCCGAAGCGGTGGCGCGGATGGGCTCGAAGATCGAGGCACGACGCATCGCGGACGCGGCCGGTGTGCCCACCGTCCCGGGCTTCGAGGGGCTGGGCGCGGATGGCAAGCCAGCCTCGATGGAGGAGCTGGTCGAGGCCGCAGAACGCATCGGTTATCCGATCATGGTCAAGGCAAATTCCGGCGGTGGGGGGCGCGGAATGCGTCGCGTCCTGGCGCCCGAGGGGCTGGAGACAGCCATCGCCTCAGCCCGGCAGGAGGCCGGCGCTTCCTTCGGAGACGAGACAGTCTTCCTTGAAAAACTCGTCACCGCGCCGCGCCATCTCGAGGTGCAGGTCTTCGGCGACGGAATGGGCGGAGCGCTGCATTTCTACGAGCGCGACTGCTCGGCGCAGCGCAACCACCAGAAGGTGATCGAGGAGGCCCCCGCTCCCAACTTACCCTCGTCCGTGCGCAAGGCGCTTGTGGAAAGCGCGCTGAACCTCACCCGAGCCATGGGCTATTCCGGCGCCGGCACGGTAGAATACATCATGGAGGCGGGCGGCAGTGAACCGTGGTTCCTGGAGATGAACACTCGCCTGCAGGTCGAGCACCCGGTTACAGAGGAAATTTGCGGTGTCGATCTCGTCGCGTTGCAACTGCGCCAGGCGGCGGGGCTGGCGCTCGGGATTGCGCAGGAGCAGATCGTTCCGCGCGGCCATGCGATTGAGGTGCGCCTGAACGCTGAGCGACCAGAGGCCGGTTTCCTGCCTGCCACCGGCCGCTTCGCCCGCGTCGCCGCGCCTAAGGAGCTGCGCTTCGAGACCGGCGTGGAGACGGGCTCGGACGTCGGCAGCCAGTACGATTCGATGCTCGCCAAGCTGATCGCCCATGGACCCGACCGCGAGACCGCCCGCCGGCGCCTGGTGGACGGGCTCGAGCGGCTGGAGATGCTTGGCGTCGGCACCAATCAGGCCTTCCTGGCCGACTGTCTTCGCGCCTCTGCCTTCGTTCGCGGCGAGGTGACAACCTCGTTCTTGAACGAAACCTTCCCCGAGGATTGGTCCCCGGATCCGGCGCATCTTCTTCGGCTGCGCGGGGCGGCGGCGCTTCATGTTGCTCTCAGCGGCGGGGACGACCCGCGCACCCGCCCCGACGGGTTCCGCGTATTGCGCGGCCGCCGCCCGGCCCGGACCGGGATGTTGGTCGCCGATGACTACGGCGAGGCTGAGTTAGTGCTGGAGACGGCCCCCAGCCCCGCTGTACGGCAGGGCGAGGAGCGCGAGGATCTGACCGAAGCGGCCGAAGCCGCTCGCGCGATATCCGAGCCGGGGCCGGCCGGCAGCACCGTGCATGCCGTGCTCGACGGGCTCACCGTCGCCGCTCGCGTTACCCCGCTTGCGGAGGCGCGACTGGGCGGCGCCGGGGCCGGCGGCTCGGAAGGGCAGATCGCAGCGCCACTCACAGGGCGGATTACCGCCATCCATGTGAGCGAGGGGCAGAGCGTCTGCGCCGGCGCCCCGCTGATGGAGATGGAGGCCATGAAGCTCGTCCATTCCCTCGCCTCCCCTTTCGACGGAGTCGTGCGCAAGGTGACCGGCGGAGAGGGGGACACGGTGCAGGCTAAGGCCATTCTGATCGAGATAGAGGAGGTCGTTTGATGGCAGGACTATGGTTCGAGGATTTCAAAGAGGGCATGGTATTTGACCATGAATGGACGCGAACGCTAACCGAGACCGACAACAAGTGGTTCTCGCTTCTGACAATGAACACCCAGCCCGTTCATATCGACAGCCACGCCGCGGCGAAATCGGTCTGGGGTAAACCGCTGGTCAACTCGCTCCTAACGTTGGGCTGCATGGTAGGGATGACGGTGAACGACACCACTTTCGGTACGACCACCGCCAACTTGGGCATGACGGATGTGAAGTTTCCGCACCCGCTCTTCGAGGGCGACACGATCCACATGCGGACCATTGTCATCGCCAAGCGCGAGAGCAAGTCGCGCCCCGACGAAGGTATCGTGACCCTCCGTCACGAATGTTTCAATCAAGATGAGAAGCTCTGCGGTTCCTGTGATCGCGCAGCCCTGATGCGCAAGAGACCGAAGGAGGCGGCATGAGTGCGCCGCGCCGAGTTCTCATCCCCGGCGGCAGCGCGGGGATCGGCCTCGCTGCCGCGCGCCTGATGCTGGAGAACGGCGCCCGCGTGGTGATCGCCGGTCGGAGCGCCGAGCGTGGTGCCCGCGCACTTGACACGCTCGGCGCTGCCGGGAGCGGCGGCCACGGGGGGAAGGATCGCGCAAGTTTCATCGACTGCGACGCGGGCGACGCAGCCTCCTGCATGGCGATGGTGGAAGAAGCCGCCAGCCGCCTCGGGGGGATCGACGCGTTGATCAGCACCGCCGGCGGCAACCCGCGACCGCGCCTCCTCAAGGATATACCTACCGATGCGCTGATGGGCCATATCAACCGCTCGCTCGCACCCACGATCCTACCCGCCCGAGCCGTCCTGCCGGTGATGACCGAAGGCGGTGGCGGCGCTATCGTCTGCCTTGCTTCGGATGCCGGCAAGCTCGCCACGCCAGGTGAGACGGCCATCGGGGCGGCCATGGCAGGGATCATGATGTTCTGCCGCGCCATGGCGCAGGAGGCCAAGCGGCAGGGCATCCGCGTCAACTGTATCACGCCCTCGATCGTCGAGGGCACCGAGCTGCATGACGACCTGATGGCCGACCGTTTCGCCGGCAAGCTCTTCGGCAAGGCCAAGTCCATGGCGCATCTGGGCGTGGTGCAGGCCGAGGAGGTCGCCGCTCTGGCCGCCTTCCTCGCCGGGCCAGGCGGGGCGCGGATCACCGGGCAGACCGTTTCGATTACCGGGGGGATTTCTACAATATAGTGGCGCGGCAGCCATGCATTCCGAGATGGCGACGCGCGACCGGGCTGTTATGACAGAGCCTGCACGCAAAAGGATCCGAAGCTATGGCATCAATGACAGCAGGGAGAATGTCGGATGGGTGAGATGACGGCAACCGATGCGTCCGGCCCGGTCGCCGGGCGCAGCGCCCGGGCTGAGGCCTCGCGGCAGGAGATTCTCGCCGCCGCCGCGGGCATGATGCGCCGCAATGGCTATGCCGAAATGTCGCTGCGAGATGTTGCTGCGAGAGTGCATAAGAAGGCGGGCTCGCTCTACTACCATTTCGCCTCGAAGGAGGATCTTGCCGCCGAGGTCATGCGCATCGGCGTCGAGGCGGTGGAGACCGACGTGCGTGCCACCCTTGCCGGTCTCGGCGAGGAGGCCAGCGCCGAGACGCGTCTGAACGCGGCCATCGAGGTTCACCTGGAGACGCTGCTAAAGCGCTCCGATTTCGTCTCCTCCCATATCCGCTGCTACCCTTTTGTACCCGAGAGCGTGCGCGCCGAACTGCGCGAGGCGCGGCGCCGCTACGATCGGCTGTGGCTCGAACTGATCGGTGATTTCGCCGGCCCCGCCACGCGCGCGGTCGAGGTTCACTACATACGCCACATCCTCGTCGGGGCGCTCAACCAGTCGCTGGAATGGTTCAACCCCAACCGCGATCCCATCGAGGATTTTGCCGGGCAGCTCCACCGCATGCTGCTCGGCCTCAAGGGGAGACAAGCGCGATGAGCTACCGCTCCTGCCTTTTCGTGCCGGGCGCCAGTGCCCGCAAGATGTCCAGGGCTCCCTCCAGCGGCGCTGATGCGCTGATCCTCGATATCAAGGATGCCGTCTCGCGCGCGCAAACCCGAGGCTCGGCGCCTTGTCGCGGAGTTCCCCGGTCAGCAGGTTGGCGCGCTCCCCACGCGTCGCGGTCCCAATGAGCGGATCCACATCCGCAATGAGGTGCCAGCATCTCGGTTGCTGTATGGCGCTCCACCGCGCGATCACTTCACATTTGGCAAAATTCTTTTCCATCAGGCATCGACGCGGAGGCAGAACCTCCCGGAGAGACCAGGCCCCGTGCCCGCCGCATAGGCGCTGAAGCGCTGATTGTTGGTTGGTATGGGAGGTTCCGATCTTGGTGCTCGGCGGCGCCTGAAGGCATCCCCTCCATGGTCTCCCGGTTTTCCTAGGACTTCGCTTGTTTCGCGGGTTCCGCCCGTTCATACACGGGGGGATGTCAAGCCATTCCAGACCCCTGGAATCTTCTGCGCATAAAAAAGGGGGGAATGCCACTGTGTGTTGGGGCTTGGCCGCCAAGGCTGCCATGCATAGAGTTCGCGGCGTGAATGTGCGTAACAAAGCTGCATCAGGAAACGCCAAATGACCACCATCTTGCTTAAAAATGCGGAATGCGTCGTCACCATGGACGCGGAACGGCGCGAAATCGCGGGTGGCGGCGTCTATGTCGACGACGGGCGTATCGTGGCGGTTGGTCCGTCTGAGGAACTTCCGGATGACGCGGACGAAACGCTGGACCTGGCGGGGCAGGTGCTTGTGCCCGGTCTCATCAATACGCATCACCACATGTTTCAGTCGCTGACCCGGGTCTTCGGCGCGGCACAGGACAAGGAACTGTTCGGCTGGCTTGAAAGCCTTTTTCCCGTCTGGTCCCGCCTCACCCCCGAAATGGTGGGTGTATCGACCGAAGTTGCAATGGCCGAGCTCCTCTTGTCGGGATGCACCACGGCCAGTGATCACCTCTACATCTATCCCAATGGCTGCCGACTGGATGACAGTATCGAAGCCGCGCATCGTGTGGGAATGCGATTTCACGCCAGCCGTGGGTCGATGAGCATGGGGCAGAGCAGTGGTGGCCTTCCGCCCGACGCCCTGGTTGAGAACGAGACCCTCATACTGAACGACAGCCAGAGGCTGATCGAGACGTATCACGATCCGACACCCTTCGCGATGTTGCGCATCACGCTGGCGCCTTGCTCGCCTTACACCGTCAGCGAAGACTTGATGCGCGAAACGGCCCGGCTGGCCCGTTCAACCGGCACGCGCCTGCATACGCATATCGCGGAAAGTCAGATCGACGTGGACTATTCCCTTGAGCGATACAATCTCACGCCAAGTGAGTATGTCGAAAAACTTGGATGGGTCGGCCACGACGTCTGGCACGCGCATTGCGTTCATGTCGACAGCCCGGGAATAGATCTGTTCGCGCGAACGGGCACCGGCGTTGCACATTGTCCGTGCTCAAACATGCGGCTTGCCTCCGGGGTCGCGCCGATCTGGAAAATGCTGCAAAAGGGCGTTCCCATCGGTCTTGGCGTCGACGGCTCTGCATCAAGCGACGCGGGGAACCTGATGAACGAAGCGCGGCAAGCCATGCTACTCCAGCGTGTCGGCGGGGATGCAGGTGCGCTTTCGGCGCGACAGGCCCTTGAAATGGCCACGCTCGGCGGGGCCAGGGTTCTGGGGCGGGACGACATCGGCGCATTGGCGCCAGGCATGGCGGCCGATCTGGCCGCGTTCGACCTGGGCCGCATCGAGTATGCGGGCGCCCGCCACGATCCGGTTGCTGCACTGGTATTCTGCGGCTCGACGCCAAGCCAACATGTGATCGTGAATGGAAGGTTCCTGATCAAGGATGGCGCATTCACCAGCATCGACCCCGGCGTGCTCGTCGAGCGCCACAACGCCCTGTCCCGTGACCTCTTGTTCGGCAGCTAGAATGGGTTCAGGCAGCCCGGGCCAAAATCGCGCGCAGGAGCACATTGCAGCCGGCGGCAAGATGCTCTTTGCTGGCGTATTCCGCGACATTGTGGCTGATACCGTCGCGGCATGGAACGAACAGCATGGCGGTTGGCACCAGAGACGCCACATTCGCGGCGTCATGCAGGGCGCCGCTCGGCATCTTCCGGTATGACAGTTGCAGCGACTTCGCCGCCTTCTCGAGCGCTTCGACGCAGCTTTTGTCGAACAGCGTGGGCGGCACCGCGAACCGGTCGCGCACCTTCACGTCACAAGTGTGCGCGTTCGCGACCGTCTTGCACACCTCTCTGCAACGGGCGCGCAACCGGTCTATTGCCGCAGCGTCCGGATGACGGATGTCGATCACGAATTCCACCTGACCGACAACCGTGCTTGGCCCGTCCGTGGCTGTCTTCAATCGCCCCACGCTGACCCTTGCGTCAGACCCTTCCTCTTTTCCGGCCTTGTTGAGTTCCACCAGCATCGCCGCGGCTGCGAGCAACGCATCGCGGCGCGCATCAAGGGGCGTTGTCCCGGCATGGGCATCGGCGCCCGTGACCTGCACGTCGAACCAGCAGAGGCCCTGTACCGATGTCACAACCCCCACATCCGCGCCGCAGGCCTCCAGCACAGGCCCTTGTTCGATGTGCAGTTCGAAAAACGCGTCCATCGGAAGGTCGTTGCGCGATGACGTGCCCCGCCAGCCGATGGCTTCGGCCTCATCTGCAAAGCGCTGTCCATCGGTAGAGATCGTTTCGTCGAGTGTTTCGTCGTCGATCCGCCCCGCAAACCATGCCGATCCCAGCATGCCGGGCGCAAACCGCACACCTTCCTCGTTGGTCCAGTTAATGAGCATGAGGGGGGCTTCGGTTTCGAGTCCGGCGTCATTGAGGGTCTCGACCACTTCCAGCGCCGTCAGCATGCCCGACACCCCATCGAACCGCCCTCCGTGTGGCTGAGTATCGAGGTGGCTACCCGCGGCAACGGCGGCCCTGCCACCATCGCGTCCCGGTCGCATTGCGAACATGTTGCCGGCGCGATCGGACTTGAGTTGCATTCCCGCATCACGACACCATTGTGCGAAAAGTTCTCGGGCCGCCCGGTCTTCCGCTGTGAGCGCAAGACGGCAATTGCCGGTCTCCTCAATCGGTCCGATCTCTGCCATCTCCATGTGGCGTGCCCACAGTCGATCGCTGTTGATCTTCGGGATTTCATCAAAGGAACGAACCGGCATGGGCGCCCTCGTTTTCATGCTGTGCTTGGGCAGATCAGTCGCAGTTATCCGGTGCGCTCAGAGCCGAATGAGAGGCTGATGAGCACAACGGAACGAGCCGCCGAAGTCAGACGGATAGTTGTAGGGGAGGCGGACAACTTCGAACCGACGCTTTTTCAGCTCATTCGCCACGTCGTCGAGTGCCTCCACCGCGGGAACCACGACAGTGTGATCGTCCAGCACGAGGTTATTGCAGGCCATGTGACGCTTGGCATGGAACTTGTCGACCACGATATGATCCCAATCGCGAATATGCTCGGGCAAACCCTGCGGGAAGGCTTCTTCGCAAATCACGGTCACGCCTTCACGCGGTGTGCAGAGAACGCAGTCCAGGTGCGGAAACATCGGATCGATCGCGATCATTTCCACGCTGTAGTCCGGGCCGAGCATATGCTGCAGCCACTTGGCCCCCTCGGAGTTGCTGCATCCGCCGGAATGGCCCACGAGAATCTTCTGCCCCAGCACGAAGATATCGCCACCTTCGAGATATCCCCATCCCGGCGCATCACGACTTTCGACCGCGCCACTGTCGGGTTGGGCAAAATAACGTGCGCCACGCTCCATCGTCTCCGCCAGGATCGGGCGGATGGCGAAACGCTGGCGCCTGTGGAACAGTGACCTTGGCGCAAGTTCGATCACATTGTTTCCGATCGTCACGAACGGGTCGCGCATCCAACCCGTGACGATGCCATGATTTTCCCCGCGTGGAAACTTGAGGTCCTCGGGGGCCAGTTCCCCGGCCACCTGAACACCAATGCCCTGCTGGCGAAGAAAATCAATCGCTCCTTGGATCTGGGATTTGAAACCTGCGAAACGCTCGGGGTCCGCCTCGGCAACGTCACGGCCCTGGTTCTCAACCCAGAATTCGTGGAAATCGCCATACGCGCGCTGCTTTGAGTCGCCATAGAACATCGGCATTACCCAACGGTCGGGTGAACCATAGACGCATTCCTTCAACGTGCCCCATTCGGAACTGACGTGGATTGGCGCAGTGCCCTGCGCTGCAGAAGGATCATTGGAACGGCCGGGCATGCTAACCTCCTTTGCGACGTATCAATGCCAACGGCCACTGTGTCTCGACATATCGTCAAGTAACAGCGACAGAGGATGCAAGCTTACTTGTGGGCAGGCGCAATTAACACGGTCAGCCGGGGCTGCTGTGGCTCCCGCCATCGTCGGGTTCTGACTTGAGCAGGAAATCTCGAAAGACCTTGATCGTCGGCTCTTCGGCCATGTCCGAACGGTAAGCTATGTAAAAGGTCAGCGTGAGCGGAGTCCGCGGAACCACGATTTCCACAAGATCGAAATCCCGCATCAGCTCGGCATAGTGGGTTGGAAGAACTCCGACCCCGAAATGCGCGGCGATCAGGGTGGTGATCGTCTCCACGCTGTCCACGGTAGCAACCGGAACGAGGGGATAGGTTCGTTCCAGCCGGTTGAAGCTGGGCATCTTGTATCGGCGGGCAATGAAAGGGATGGGTTTGCCATTCCCGTCCGGGGCGGCAAAGGTTGCCTCGATGCTTTCTCGGTCAGGATTGTCCCGGGCGATGTAAACCCGTTGCTGCTCAGAGAAGGCGGGTAGATAAGTCAATGGACTCAAATAGTTAGGTTGGGCGGTGATCGCCACGTCCAAATGCCGCTCCCGTAGCGCGATCTCGATCGTCGCTGGCGACATGAGCGACATTTCCACGAACATGTCCGGGTATGTCATCGCCACCTTCTGAAGCGCCAGCACGACCCGTGCCTGGGGATTGGAAAGCGTGTTGTCGATGAGGCCCAGTCGCAGCCGTCCCTTTACGGTCTGACTGATGATCCGGGCTGAGGTTTCGAACTCGTCGCATTCCTGGATCAACCGTTGCGCCTGCCTGTAGATCTCTTTTCCTTGCGAGGTCAGCGCAAAACCGCTGCGCCCTCTCTGGCACAATCGAATACCAAGGCGTGTCTCGAGGCCAGACAATGCACGGCTGACTGCGGTGAGGTCCATGCCGAGGGCGGACGCGGCCGAGGAAAGGCCCTCATGCTCCACGATGCTGGCAAACACGCGAAGTTGTTTGACATCGAGATTGGACAAGTGAAACGTGCTCACGGCCACTTCCTTGCTGTTGCGTGCAAGTATAATTGCTCGAATATGCCTGTAATTCCAGAAGTGATTCAAGGTTACTCTTTCCTCAGAGCGGCTGCTTCCAGCTGTACTGGGGCCGTTGGCCATGAGGAGAGGGCCACAATGCTCGCGTGAAAAGACAAAGCCTGACGGCCGGGATTGCCGCATGTCGTGAACGTCGCGGCTGGCGCAAAGAAATGTTGCGCAAGCTGCGCGGGACGTTCTCTGTCAAGGCTTGAGAAAGGGGACTTGGGATGCCTAGCGTGATGATGTCCGAGTTGTCCTGGGATACTTACCAGCGCCAGCTTCGCGAGGAGGACGCCATCGTGATCGTGCCGGTTGGCGCGGTCGAGCAGCATGGATATCACCTGCCGCTCGGGACCGACTCATTGATGGCCAGCTACATGGCACGGCGTGCCGCGGAAAATGTTGGCGGTATCGTTGCGGAGCCGGTTGCCTACGGCGCCCGATCTCAGGTGCGCACTGGCGGCGGTCCGCACCGTTGCGGCACCACAAGCCTGAACGCGGAAACACTGATTGCCGTAGTGCATGACGTTCTTGTCGAAATCGGCCGCCACGGCGCGCGCAAGATTGCCGTGATTGATAGCCATTTCGAGAACAGGTTTTTCCTCGACGAGGCATGCCACCGGGCGCAGCAGACGCTCGCGCTCAGAGGCCATGACGCACGCATTCTCAAGATGCTCTATGCCGAACGCATCGAGCCGGAGACGATGGATGCGGTCTATGCGGGCATGGACAATCCACCGGGCCTCGATCTCGAACATGGCGGAATCCTTGAGACCGCGATGATGCTCTACTGCTATCCCGACCTTGTCGACATGTCGCGGATTGCCGACGAAACGCCGCCGGGTTTCCCGCCTTATGATCTTTTCCCGGTCGAGCCGGCCTGGGTGCCTGAATCGGGATGTCTGTCTTCCGGAAAGACGGCGTCCCGCGAAATCGGCGAAATGCTTGTCGAAGAGTTCGTCACCCATGTGACCGACTCTCTGCGCAAGGAATTTCGCCGGTAGACGAGTCCAAACGAAGACAACTTCATCAACAGGGAGAATGCACATGCTACACCATTTGAAAGTCGCGGCACTCGCGGCCGTCACGGCGATAGGCACGTTGGCGGTTACACCCGCGTTCGCAGAAGCACCGCGGGTCGCGGTCGCCTTGCCGGGAATGATCACCGACCGCGCGTTCAACGAGAACGTCTACAATGGCCTGGTGATGGCCGAAGAACAATTCGGCGCAGATACCGCATATACCGAAAACGTGTCACAGGCGACGCAAGTCGAGGTCATGTCGGATTATGCACGTCGTGGATACGACATCGTGGTGGGCGCCGGGGGCGAATATACCGATGCTGCCGAACGCGTGGCGGCGAGCTTTCCGGAAACAACGGTGATCGTGCTCAATGGCGCGCCAACCGAAGGCGTGACCACCATAAACTACAATAACCCGGAATTCGGCTATCTCGTAGGGCTGGTCGCCGGTCATGTAAGCGAGACCGGTGTTGCCGCCGCCCTTAGTGCACAGGAGTTCGCGGCATTCACCAATGTGGTCGACGGTTTCCGCAAGGGGTTTCAGACAGCCAATCCCGAAGGCGAGGTTCTCGTGGCCTACACGAATGACTGGGCCGACATTGCGAAAGCCAAGGAGGCGTCGTTCAACCTGATTTCGCAAGATGTTGACGTGATCCTTCCCTATCTCGACGCGGGCTGGGTCGGCGTCGCCCAGGCCGCGGAAGAACGCGGAATCCACACGGTGGGGATTTTGCACGAATCCGACACCAATCTGGTTTCAGCGCGGCTCGATTTTGCCCGCGCGCTCGCCTGGGCGGTCGAGAAATACCAGGACGGCACGCTGGAGCCCCAGGATTACGTGATCCATCTCACCTCCGTCGACCAGTTGGGAGATTTCAGCGATGCGGTGCCGGAAGACGTGCGTGCGCGCGCGCTCGAAGCGGTTGAGAAGATCAAATCGGGCGCGTTGAGCTTCGACACTGAATAAGCATCAATTGGCGCGTCCCGGTTTCATTCGACAAACGGGGCGCGCCCTTTCCAAGAACAATCTGGAATCGAACAGAGATGACGAACGCTCCCGACCGGCTGGCTCTTGAAGGCATCGTCAAAAGATTTGGCGCGTTCCGCGCAAACGATGACGTGAACCTGAAGATCGCCGACCAGTCGATTCATGCCATTCTGGGCGAGAATGGCGCCGGAAAATCGACATTGATGAATGTTATCTACGGCCTCTACACGCCAGACGCGGGGCGCATCCTTTCGCGTGGCAAAGAGGTGACGATCGGGGATCCGCGAGAGGCCATGGCACTCGGGATCGGCATGGTTCACCAGCATTTCAAGCAGGTCAACACGATGTCGGTTGTCGAGAACGTGGTCCTGGGCCTGCCCGGGCGGCAGATACTCGATCTTGATGAGGACCGTCGCCGCATCGAAACGATGGCCGCCGAACTTGGATCCGAGATCGACCCGGACCAGCTGATGTCGACGCTTCCCATCGGGACGCAGCAGCGTGTCGAAATACTGAAGATGCTATATCGCGAAGCCGACCTGCTTATCCTTGACGAACCGACGAGCGTCCTGACACCGAACGAAATCGAGTCCTTTTTCAAACTGCTGTCGCGTTTGCGCGAAAGCGGACGAACGATCCTTCTGATCACACACAAACTTGACGAAGTGATGGACTTGTCCGACCGCGTCACGGTCATGCGCCAGGGGCGCGTGGAGGCAGAGTTGGAAACCTCCGCGACCACGCCAAAGGAGCTTGCGCGCGTCATGGTCGGCCGAGACGTGGTTTTCGATGTGCCGCACACGCCACCCAAGGTTGGAGCCCCGGTGCTCGAGCTCGACAGGATCAGTGCGGTCGACGATCGCGGCGTAAGCGCCCTTGATGAACTCTCGCTTTCGGTGCGCGAGGGAGAGATCCTCGGCATCGTCGGTATCGACGGAAATGGCCAGAGGGAACTTGCCGAAACGGTCGCGGGCCTGCGCAACCTTACAAGCGGCAAAATCACCGTATCGGGGAGAGACGCGGAAGGCTACGACCCGGCAGAACGAAAGCACAAGCTGGGCGTCGGCTACGTTCCCGAAGACCGGCAAAAGGTCGGTCTCGACCTCGACAGCGACGTCTCGCTCAACATGGTCCTGCGCGGATTTCGCGAAAGGCCCTTCGCCATCCGCGGGTGGATGGACTATGCAAGAATTCGAAGCCACGCAGAAGACTTGGCGAAGCGCTACGACGTGCGGATGCAGGGAGTTTCGCAGATTGCGCGCGATCTTTCAGGCGGCAATCAGCAGAAGATCATCCTTGCGCGGGAAATCGAGGACAATCCCAGGGTTCTTGTGGTTTCCCAGCCGACGAAGGGGCTGGATGTGGGGGCTATCGAATTCGTGCAGCGCACACTTCTGTCACAGCGCGATCGGGGTGATGCTATCCTCTACATTTCGAGCGAACTCGAGGAGCTGCTTCTCGTGGCGGACCGCCTGGCAGTGATCTTCAAGGGCCGCATCGTGGGAGAACTGCCGGCCTCCGAAGCAACATCGGAGAAATTGGGCTTGTTGATGACGGGTAAGGAAGTGGCATGAACACTGGTGAAACTGGATCGAGCGTTTCCCCGATCGACGCCGAAGCGCGTCTGCAGTTGCGTCTGCTCGGCCTCGTCAAGATCGTCTACCTGTTGAAAACCGTTTGGGCGGTGATCGCAGCCCTGCTTATCGGCGCGATATTCATTCTTCTTGCGGGTGGGAACCCTCTTGAAGGCTATAGCGCTCTTTTCCGCGGCGCCTTTGCCGACTATTGGGGCATTGGCGACACTCTGGTGCGAATGTCGCCGCTACTTCTTGCGGGCCTCGCGGTCATAATCCCGCTCCGTGCAGGGCTGTTCAACATCGGCGCGGAGGGGCAGATCTACATCGGGGCGCTCTTTGCGACGATAGCGGCCCTTTACCTTCCGGATTTTCTGCCCGGCTTCCTGCGGATCGTCCTCTGTATCGCGGTAGGGGCCTTGGGCGGTGCGCTCTGGGCAGCGATACCCGGTCTGCTCAAGGCCTATCGCGGCACCAACGAAATCATCACCTCGCTTCTTCTGAGCTATGTCGCCATCAACATGATTGGCGCGGTGCTGCATACTTGGTTGATCGAGCCGGGGGCACCCTATCCCTACTCGCGTGAAGTTCCCGAAGAAGTGATCCTGCCGACCTTCATGCCCCGCACACAGGCGCATGTCGGGATCATGATCGCCTGGGTCACGGCCCTCCTCGTCGCCATCATGTTCTGGCGAACGACATTGGGCCAGTCGATCCAGATCGTCGGTCACAACAAGCACGCCGCCGCGTATGCGGGCCTCAACGTAAAGCGTCTTACGGTATTGAGTTTCGCGCTCGGCGGTGCGATGGGCGGGCTGGCTGGTGTCTTCGAGGTGCTGGGCCTGAAATACCGTCTCTTCGATCATTTCAGTCCGGGGTACGGGATGCAGGGCATCATCGTGGCCTTTCTTGCGGCGCTGAACCCGATCGGCGCCATTCTGGCGGCGATCTTTCTTGCAGGCCTTCAGGTCGGCGCCGGCTCGATGCAGCGCGCCACCGGAATTGACACCACGATGGTGGCTGCCCTTCAGGGGCTGGTCGTGTTGTGCGTGGCCATGGGCCTGGCGTTCAAGTTTCATCCTGACCGTTGGCGGCGTCGGATCGCAGCCTGGCGCCGCGATCGCTGAGGAGGCATCACGATGTTCGAGTTCCTGATCAATCCCGCTCAACTGGCCGATGTTCTCAGCACGGCGTTGAGGCTTTCCATCCCTCTGATCTTCGCCGCCATGGGCGGACTTCTTTGTGAACGCGCCGGCGTTTTCAACATCGCCCTGGAAGGGCAAATCCTGTTCGGAGCATTCGGGGCGGCCGTTGGGGCCTATTATTTCGGCTCGCCATATGCAGGGCTTCTCGTGGCTATCGGTTTCGGTATGCTCTCGGGGCTTCTGCTGGCGATCCTGGGTATCTCGTTGAGGGTCAATCAGATTGTCGTGGGCATCGCGATCATCCTGTTCGCCACCGGCTTCACCTCCTTCATGTCACGGTTGTTGTTTCCGGGAGGTGGCAACAGTCTGACTCTGGATGGGTTCGGCCCGATCAATATTCCGATACTGAGCGACATTCCGATCGTGGGAAAGGTGCTGTTTGCACAAAATGGGCTCGTCTACGGTGCATTGTTGCTGGTTCTCGCCATCAACTTCCTGCTTTTCCGAACCCGTGCGGGTATGTCCATCCGAGCCGTCGGCGAAACGCCGTCCGCGGCGGACGCGGCGGGCATTCATGTGTTCCGGACACGATATGCCTGCGTCATCACCGGGTCGGCGATGGCAGCTTTGGGCGGTGCCTATCTGGTTTTGACGCAGGTTCTTCTCTTTTCGGACAAGATGAGTGCGGGCAAGGGCTTTATCGCACTCGCGGCGATTGTCCTCGGGCGCTGGCAGCCGAAACTGGCATTCATGGCCTGCCTGCTTTTCGGGTTTTTCGATGCGGTCCAGCTTCGTCTTCAGTTTAACAACCCGGAGATCCCGTTCCAAGTTTTCGCGGCGCTCCCCTACCTTGTCTCGATCCTGGCATTGGTCGGGTTGATGGGGCGGGCCAATCCGCCGTCTTCCATCGGTCGCCCCTATGATCGCGAGATGCGATGAGGCGTAGGTCGGTTTGTGCATTAGGAAGGACCCAATCATGAAAAAGGAAGCGCTGCAGCCCGCTGGCGTCGAGAGAATCTACGGTGATGTTCCGCCCTTCATGGCCGCGGAACATGTGCGCGATGCGGCAAAGCTTGTGGTGGATGCCGCGGTCATCGGCATGCCCTATGACGGTATCGCCACGTTCCGCGGTGGCGCGACGCGACGCGGACCCCAGGAAATCCGGAAGTTCTCTCTGCTGTTCGGGGGATACAATTTCGACTGGGACATGGATGTTTTCGACACCTTGCGCTTGGCCGATCTGGGCGATGTCGATGTTGTTCCCGGCGACAACGCAGAAAGCTACAAACGGTTCGAAGACAAACTCGGCGCGGTGCTGGGCCAGGGCGCTGTGCCCTTCAGTCTTGGCGGAGATCATGGCATCACCTATCCGGCCATGTCTGCCGTTGCCCGGCATCATGACGCGCCGATGGGGCTGGTGGTCTTCGACACGCACCTCGATCTCAGTGAAGCTCTCAACGGCGATCGGCTGACCCGGGCCTCTCCGATCCTGCGCATCTGCGAATTGCAGCATGTCGATCCGAAACGGGTCGCCATCATCGGCGCCAGGGGTCCGCGCAACCTGCCTGACTGGTCGCCGCTCTACCGTGAACTCGGGATATCGGTCTTTCCGATGGAACAGATTGAGCAGGAGGGTATCGAGGCGGTGTCAAGCACGGCGCGTGACGTTGCGACAAAGGACGGCGCCCATCTTTATGTCAGCGTAGATATCGACAGCATAGACCCGGCCTATGCACCTGGAACCAACAGCCCCGAGCCCGGTGGCCTGACCTCGCGTGAAATCATCCGCGGCGTCCGCGTGGCGGCACGTGACGGATTCGCAGGCTTCGACATCGTTGAGGTGTCCCCGGATTTCGATAGCCGGAGCGGAAGCACAAGCGTTCTGGCCGCCCGCATTGTTGCCGAAGCTCTTTGCTGTCTCGCGGCAAGCCGTAGTGGCCGAAAGGATGCCTGGCGCCACGCCCACATCTCGAGGGGCGGTTAGGTCGGTTACCGAAGTCTTCACCCGTTGAAAGGACATCCAATGATCCGCAACCCGATTCCATGGCCGAACGGTGCAAAATGCGCGGTCTCCGTCACCTTTGACATGGATGCTGACAGCCTGGTTCACATGGCGCATCCAGGTCGCGCGCCAGACATGGTCGCAGCCACCTCGATGCTGCGCTACGGACCCGAGGTCGCCATTCCTCGCATCCTCGAAACCTGGCGCAAGCTGGAGATCACGCAGACATTCTTCATTCCTGCTTGGTGCGCTGAAACTCATCCTCGCGCGGTCGAGCAGATTGCAGAGGCCGGACACGAAATTGCGCTGCACAGCTACATCCACGAGATGTCGCATGACAAACCCCGCCATGAAGAGGCTTATTGGCTGCGCCGGGCGAGCGAGAGTCTGACCAGGATCGCAGGGGCGGCGCCACGCGGCTGGCGCGCACCGATGTATTCCTTCTCCCGACATTCGGCCGATCTGCTGATCGACGAAGGATTTGTCTACGACGCGTCCCTGATGGGGGACGACATCCCCTACATGCTGGAGACAGACAAGGGCCGACTGGTCGAGCTACCCGCCCATTGGGGCACCGATGACTATCCGCAGTATGCCCACACGCCGGATCTTGACTACATGGTGCCGGTGAAGGCGCCGCGGGCCGGGATAGAGAATTATCAGGATGAATTCGATGCCCATCATTCCCATGGCGGAATGTTTGTGGGTGTCTGGCATCCCTTCCTTACCGGCCGCCTCACCCGTTGGCACCACATCGAGAAGATGCTGCTGGAATGGCGAGAGAAAGGCGACGTCTGGTTTGCCTCGATGGAAGAGATCGCCCGGCATGCGCTCGACTGCGAAAAGGCCGGCACATACCAGCCACGAACAAGCAAGCTGCCATTTTATGACGAGCCTGTCTCTCTCTTGCAGCCCCAGACGAAGTAACTCAGCAGGGTCATCCTGCCGCGGAAATTGGAGTTGATCCATGAAGGCAGTGGTCGTCAAGGCGCCGGGTGGGCTGGATCAGTTGACGATCGGGGACGTGCCGGAACCGGATGTGCCCGAAGGGCATGTCCTTCTCGAAGTCGCGTGGGGAGCGTGCAACTGGGGCGATATCCAGAAGCGGCAGGGCATCTATCCGGATCCGGTTTCATATCCCGCGATCCTGGGAGGTGAGGTTTCGGGGCGAATCCTGAAGCGTGGAAAGCGGGTGAAGACGTTTGCCGTCGGCCAAAGCGTGGTTGCAATCACTGGCAACGACATGTTGCGCGGCTTCGCTCAAAAAGTTGTGGTCCCGCAGGAGCTTCTCATGCCCTTGCCGGCAACGCTCGACCTGCGTTCGGCCGCGGCCTATCCAGTGGTTTCGTTGACGGCGTATCACCTGCTCAATACGGCCACGAAGGTCAAACCGGGCGATACAGTCCTTGTCCAGGCTGTAGGTGGGGCTGTGGGATTGGCACTGGCGCAGCTCGCGCGACATGCCGGCGCTCGCGTGATCGGAACAGTCGGAACGCCCGAGAAGGCGCGAACCGCACTGGAATTCGGGGTGTATCGCGTCGTTGCCCGTGACAGCGAGGATTTCGTGGACGTCGCCATGGAGGTCACCGAAGGCAAGGGGGTCGACCTGGTGATCGACTCTCTGGGCGCGGACATCCTGCCGAGAAGTTTCGACGCCCTGCGCCCGTTCGGACGTGTCATAAATATCGGCGAGGCAGCCGGCGAACCCGACTTCGAGGTCCGCAAAAAGCTCTACGAACGCTCAACATCGTTGGCGGGGTTCGAAATGCTCCATGCCGGACCGGGTTCGCGGCGCTGGCGCGCTTCCATGCGAAAGATCGTGCAGAGCATCGAAACCGGGCGCCTGATGATCCCTATCGCCGGAGAATACCCGATGGACCGGATAAGGGAGGCCCACGCTTTCCTCGAAAGCCGGGCGGCGTCCGGAAAACTGCTCATCGAGGTCGGAGGCATCGATGCAAACGGTTGAGATCACGACCGGACAAAACGGACTCCAGGTCTGGCAGGCGGTGCTTCGCGATCAGGTCGAACTGAAACTGAGCTCCGAGGCGTCGCGCAACATCCATGACGCACACGAGGCACTCGGGCGTATCGTCGCCCGGGGCGGGCCGCTTTATGGCATCAACACCGGGTCCGGACGCCTTGCCGGAACGATCATCCCGGAAGACGGCATCCTGGCGCTGCAACGAAATCTGGTTTTGTCGCATGCGATCGGTTCCGGTCCAACGCTGTCAGAAGCGGAAACACGGCTGGTTCTGGCGATGAAGATCGGATGTTTCGCGCAGGGGCGCTCCGGCGTTCGGCTCAGTCTTGTCGAGACCATGGTCCGGATGTTCAACAGCGACATCCTGCCTGTCATCCCCTCACAGGGGTCGGTCGGTGCCTCGGGCGACCTCACACCTCTTGCCCATCTTGCAGCCGCGATGATGGGCGAAGGGCAGGTGTCTGTCGCAGGCCGTATAGGTCCGGCAGGGGATGCCCTGGCCAAGGCCGGGCTGGAGCCTGTCGTCCTGCAGCCAAAGGAAGGCATGAGCTTGCTGAACGGCACGCAGGTTTCGACCGCTCTGGCGTTGTCAGCGGCATTCGAGGGGCAGCAGGCACTGGATTCCGCCGTCTTGATCGGGGCCCTGTCAACAGAAGCGGTCCTCGGGTCGGCTCGATCCTTTGACGACCGCATCCACCGCGCACGGCGACATCCAGGCCAGATCGAAATCGCCCGTCGTCTGCGTGATCTGATCCGGGGCAGTGGTTTTCGTGAAAAAGCATTCGTCGAAGGGCGAATCCAGGATCCATACTGCATCCGGTGTCAGCCACAGGTCTATGGCGCATGCCTCGATCTGCTTCAGACGGCCATGGAGACGCTGGAACGCGAAGCTGACGCGGTCACCGACAACCCGCTCGTCTTTCCCGAGACTGAAGAAATTCTCTCCGGCGGGAACTTCCATGCCGAGCCCGTCGCTTTCGCAGCCGACACGATCGCGCTGGTCATATGCGAGATTGGCTCACTCTCCGAACGGCGGCTGGCGATGATGGTCGATGAGAGCCTTTCGGGTTTGCCATCTTTCCTGACGGACGATCCCGGTGTGAATACCGGCTTCATGAGCGGCCAGGTCGGAGCGGCGGCAATGGTTGCAGAAAACCGTCAGAAGGCCTTTCCGGCCTCGGTGGACTCGATTCCGACCGTCGCCAACTACGAGGATCATGTCTCGATGGCCACGCACGGGGCAAGGCGCCTGGCGGGAATGATCGACACGCTGAATAACATCCTGGCAACAGAACTCCTGGCCGCCATGGAGGGATGCGATCACCGCGGCTTGCACCTGGCCAAGACTTTACGTGAATTGGGCGGGATGGTGAGGAGCGAAGTCGCGCGAATGAACCATGATCGCGCCTTTGGACCCGCATATGAGGCCGCGCGAAACATGCTGAAGACCGGGCGGGTCGCCGGGCTCGCCGATTGGCGTGATTAGGAAATTCGCACGCGCAGCCGCGTATCAAACCTGTTCGAAGGCAAAGACTGAAACGCAGGAAAATCAGTTTCTGCGGCAAACGGTTTGCTTTTCTTTCCGGTAAAGGACCAGAGGGCTCCCGGTCAATACCGCAATGAAGGTAAGCTTTTCTTGCGCAACAACGCCGTCACTCCGTCTCAACAGCCTCGCTGGCGTCGTTCGAAAGCGCGCCCTCGAGACGGCTGATTTCCCGGTCGTGGAACTGATGTTCGCTTTCGTTGTTTCGCGGTCCGCGGGAAAGGGAGCGGGCCAGGTCAAAAAACCCCTTGCCCGGCAAGCGGTCACGCCCGCGTCCGACCACGCGCGCCGCTATGAAGGGGCGGTCTGTGGCCGCGTCTTCCCGCATCGTGCTTTCCAGCGCGCGGGTGACGCGCCGAACCGATCCCGGCATCCACAGTCCGAGCGCGCGGGCAAGCGCCCCGTAGGTGATCGGCACCTCGTTTTCCGAAAGCGCCTCAAGATGGTCGCGCACACGGGCCGAAAGATCGTTTTCCCTGCCGGCGGCAGCGTCGATCATGCGGGGCGGCGGGATTTCACGAGCCGCCCCGTCAGCGTCGATTTCCGCCGCCCAGGCCCGGTTCGCGCTGCGCAGGACGATCCTTGTCCGGCCGGTATCCGTGCCCTCGCCGGTTTCGGTGACTCCGACGACATCACCGGTCCGGAGCCCGTCTCTGAGCGTTTCCGGCGTCAGCCCCAGGCGCGGCGCCAGGAAGTCGGGATCGACGGTGATCTGGCCATCCTCCCACCCGACGACGTGATCCGGGATCGGACGGTTCAGTACCGGCGAAGGCCCGTCATCGCGCGCGTAGAAGGGATTGCTCCCGGCCGCATGATCGGTGACGTCGACAATCTCCTCGATCTGGGGCAGGGCGGCGCGCAGCATCCGCTCAACCCCCTGCCGAAGTGTCGCGGCGGAAGCGGCGCAGCCCTGGCAACCGCCCGACATTCGCAAGTAAACGGTGCCGGAGTCCACGCTGTCGGCTGATATATGCCCCCCGTGCGCGGCTACCGCGGGATTGACCTGTCGATCCAGCAGATCCCGGATTTCATTCAGCAGAACGGTGTCCGGGGTGTCATCTGCCGCATCCTCATGTGATCCGAGGGGGTTTTCGGACCAGTCAAGCACCTGCCGGATCGCTGCCGCGATTGCCGACTTCAGGCCGTTCCATTCGGCGGTTTCATTCTTCTTCACCCAGACAGTGGCGTCTCTCACCTCGACGCGGCGCACGCCCGGGATGGCAAAAAGCGCCTCCGCCAGCGGCGAACCTTGCGGTGTATCGAAACGGGCGGATCGCCCGGGATGAACTGCCGAGTCTAGAACGAACCCCATGACGTTCGCGTCTCCGGCCGAGCCTTGTGCCCGAATCCTGCGGCGGGTCGCTGCGTCAGACATCCTCAAGCTCCGTTCCCTGCATCGCGCGGAGCGCCTTGAAGGTATAGATGCCGGTGTCATGGCCGTCGCTGAATGCCAGGCCCAGAGCGTAGTTTCCCACACTCCATACGCGCGTGATGCCAAGATCGAGCGGCACGCTTTCGGGATCAAGCAGCTGCGCACTCGTCACCTCGTCGCGGCATTGCGCACAGGCACAGGCAAGGCGCAGATCCCGCTCGGCAAGGCGCTGTTCCAGGCCGTCGGCCCAACGAAGGATCAGGCCGCCGTCTTCGTGATCGAGCGCGACAAGACGGTCGGCCCGGCCGCCGGTGCCGGTTTGGGCCGGGGCGGGTTTGCCCGAACCATCGGCCAGTGACCAGGCAAAGGGCGTTGCAATCCCGGCCGACGCGTCCCCCGTCTGTGCCAGAGCGGCGGCGATCCGGCGATACGCGTCGGCGGCCGGGCTGACGGGCGCGGCCTCGACAAGCGGTCGGCCACTGTCGCCGCAATCGACGACATCCGGGTCGAGCGGCACCTTGCCAAGGAAGTCCACGCCCAGCTCATGCGCGATGGCCTCGCCGCCCCCCTGGTGAAAAATATGAGTCACCGTCGCGCAGGACGGGCAGGTAAACCCGCTCATGTTCTCGATCACGCCGAGGATCGGCACATTGACCTGTTCCATCATCCGCAATCCGCGCCGGGCAATCTTAAGGCTTACATCCTGCGGCGTGCTGACCACAACCGCACCGGACAGCGGAAAGGCCTGGGCCAGGGTCAATTGGATGTCCCCGGTTCCCGGCGGGAGATCCAGCAGGAGAACATCCAGTGCCCCCCATTCCACCTGACGCACGAACATCTGTAGGTATTTCGTCACCATCGGGCCACGCAATATGGCCGGTTTGTCGTCATCGGTCAGCATGGCCATCGAGATGACTTTCACGCCATGCGCCTCGGCGGGAATGACCTTCTGCTCGGGGGTCATCGCGGGCTTGTCGGAGGCGATGCCGAGAATACCGGGAATGGACGGGCCATAGACATCCGCATCGACAATACCCACAGACAGGCCCGAGTCGGCCATCGCCACGGCGATGTTGGCCGTGACCGTGGATTTGCCCACGCCGCCCTTGCCACTGCTGATGGCAATCATACGGGGTCCGGCGGCCTGTTCATTCTGCGTCATTCCTGTCTCTTTCCTTCTGTTTTCGGATGAATGGGGCCCCGGTAACTGGCGCACAGCTTGTCGATCTCCGACGCCGTCAACTCTGCCGACATGCAGGCGCAATAGGCCATGCCACCGGACGCCGCGAAATGGCTGCAATCCCGGCAAGTGCCGAAAGCGGGCCCCGCCTTCCGTAAGGCCAGGCCGGAGGCCAGCCGTGACAGCGTTTCCAGAAACCTGTCGCCTTCCGCGGTTCCGAGATCATCAATGGCGAGAACAAGATCGTGCAGCGGATCCCGGTCAAGCATGGCACGGCCCGGCTCGGTGAGGTCAAAACAAAAGCTCCGCCGGTCGCGCTCGGAGGTCTGGCGCACAACCAACCCCCGCATTTCGAGTGACTTGACGATCTGAGAGGCCGTGCCGCGCGTCGTCGCCTGGAAGCTGGCGAAACCGGAGGGTGTGCGCGTGCTGCGGTTGGCGCGGGCAAAAAAGCGCAGGCAGGACCACTGTGCCGCCGTCAAATCGGACTGCCCGGTCTCGCTCCGCGCGGCGCGACCGACATGGACCAGCAATTCGGCAATGCGATCGGGTGTCTGTTGTTTATCGATCATACGCATTTAATATCGATTCGAAATCATATTTACAACAGTGAACCATGCTGGCCGCCCGCGGCGCTCACTTCGGTGCAACCCGCGCGACAAGCAATCCCCGGTCAGATCGGCACAGTGCGGTCCGGCAAGGCCCGGTTGAAGATTTCCGCCCTGATGAATCGGCAAGTGTTTGCGATGTAACCTTTTCCCGGATTTCAGCAACCCGGGGCCCGAACCGCGCAACACGGCCAGCCCCGCCCGGCCGGCCTCACCCGTACAAGGCGTGCGCGCGGCCTTCGAAGGCACGCACCACCCGTTGCATCGCCTCGAAGAAGAACAGCCCTGCCGCCTTCTGAAGAATCCGGTTTCGAAACTCGAAATCCACATCGAATTCAACCTCGCAGCCGGCACCATCCTCCAGATCCCTGAAGTGCCAGTTCGAGCGCATGTAGCGGAACGGCCCGTCAAGATATTCGGTCTCGATCCGTTTCTCCGCGGGCCATAGCACCACACGGCTGCCAAAGCGTTCGCGAAAGACCTTGAAGCTGATGACCAGATCCGCCTCCATCACCCGCGCCCCGTCGTCACGCTCGGTGACGGATCGCACCCGGGCCGCGGCTGTCCATGGCAGGAACTCCGGATACCGCTCCACATCGGCGACAAGGTCGTACATGCGCTGCGCGCTGAAGGGCAGCGTCCGGGTCTCTGAATGGCTCGGCATGTTGCCCCTTTTTTCGCGTGACAGTGGGGCGCCATTTCATAGACTGGCGCTGGAAATTCAAGAGGGCGCAATGCCGGACACTGCCGATAAACCCTATGTGATCGACCCCATGCTTTCGGCCAAGACGATTGCCGCGAGGATCGAGGATCTGGCCCGGGCCATCCGGGCCGAGTTCTCCGGGAGTGACAAGCTGGTGGTCGTGGGCCTGTTGCGCGGCTCTTTCGTCTTCATCGCGGACCTGGTGCGCGAACTTGACATGAACGTGGAGGTCGATTTCGTCGAGACCTCGTCCTACGGCAACACCATGGAATCCAGCCGCGAAGTCCGCATCCTCAAGGATCTGCGCGGCGACATCGCCGGGCGCGATGTTCTGGTGGTCGAAGATATCGTCGATACCGGCCACACGCTCGCCCATGTGCTGCATCTGCTCGCCAGCCGTCATCCACGCAAACTCAGGACCATCGCTTTGCTGGACAAGCCGTCGCGCCGCGAGGCCGATGTCACCGCCGACTGGACCGGATTCGAGATCCCGGACGAGTTCGTGGTGGGCTACGGCATCGATTACGCGCAACGCAACCGCAACCTGCCCTTCATCGGCAAGGTCCGGTTCACCGGTGCGGGCGCTGCGGAGTGACCCCCCGGTGGCTGTTTCGCATGGCCCGGTGGGCGCAGAACCCGCCAAGCGCGCGGCAGGTCAAATTCGTCCTGTCCATCGTGGCGGTTTGCCTGGCGCTTTTCGCCTGGGAGTATTTCCTTGGCTGGCCCGAGGCGCTGACACCCGAAAACATGCGCGGATTGCGGCCCTGACCATGGCCTGGCCGACTGTCCGGGCGCGGACGCATCACCGAAGGGAAAAATGGCGCGGTTGACGGGGCTCGAACCCGCGACCTCCGGCGTGACAGGCCGGCACTCTAACCAACTGAGCTACAACCGCGCGTGCCGGCGCTGATACGCCAGCCCGCGCCCCCCGTCAATGGTGAAAAATCCGCTCTTGCGACAAGTCCGGCGGGCCGGATTTCCCGCGCGAAGCTGGCTGATGGGAACCCCCTTTCGCGGCACATCCGGTGCGGACCGGACGGTTGGAGAGGTAGGCATCAAGCGGGTCGGTTCCATGTCGCGCGCACACGGTTCGGCGCTTTCCAGATTCGGCCCGCGCAGACGGGTCAAAGCGGGCTTCGGAAGGACTTGCAATTTCAGGGATCGCGATGCCCGCCCCGAAGGCTCCGGATGGGGCGCTGGCGCGGTTGACGGGGCTCGAACCCGCGACCTCCGGCGTGACAGGCCGGCACTCTAACCAACTGAGCTACAACCGCCTGCGCCCCGCCTCTCGGGCGGTGTGCCGCTTCTCTTAGGGCGCCGGGCACCCCCCGTCAAGCGCCGATCATTCGGTTTGAAACCATCACCCCACCCATTCGCGACCGGGCGGACCCGTTCCCGGCCATCATGCCTGACATGCCGCTGCGTGTGAACCGGAATGCAGGATCACTCGTGAAACCTCATCAAGCGCCTTGCGCAAGCCGTCCACGCCATCACGGGCCGCCTCGAATCCGGCGCTGCCGGCCTCCGACCAATCCCGCAGCGTGAGCGTATCAAGGTTGGTGTGCGCCCCGATACAAGGCAGCCCCCAGAATCTCACAGTCTTTTGTCGCCCGGTTCACATCCTGGGTGTCGAGCCAGTCGGGACCGGGCATGCGAAAGAGGCGTTGTAGCTGGACCAGTTCGTCCTGCGGTAGCGCGCGGGAGCGGTTTGTTCGTAGACCCCATGTAACGGCATGGATTCGAAAAGTGAATCCTCCAAAGCCCGAGTTCTGCAACAACGCCGAGTGGCAACGTCGATCGCAAAATCATCCTTCTTACACTGCAGTTTCGATTGCTTGGTGTGCATAAGCAGTAGGCAGTCAGCCACGATACCGGAACGCTCTTTTGCCTCGGGCAGGTCTGCCCTTCAGGATCGCAGGCTTTGCAGAATGCTTGTGCCGAGAAACACGAGGGCTGCGACGCAGACGATGGATGGCCCCGCTGGCGTGTCGAGGGTATAAGCCGATTTCAAGCCGATCACGGCGGACCCGCTGCCGATGAGCGCCGCCGTAAACGCCATTTGTTCGGGCGTCCGTGACAGGGGGCGGGCGGCGGCGGCGGGAATGATCAGCATGGCCGCGATCAGCAACACGCCGATGACCTTGATTGCGACGGCCACGGTGATGGCGAGCGACAGTGTCAGGACGAGTTGTTCGCGCTTTGGGTCGATCCCGCTGGCATGGGCCAGCTCCCCGCTGAGGGTAGAGGTCAGCAGCGCGGACCAGCGCCAGCCGATCAGCCCGACGACCAGCGCCGCGCCCCCCCAGATCACCGCCAGATCACCGCGCGACACGGCGAGGATGTCGCCAAAGAGATAGGCCATCAGGTCAATGCGGATTCCGGAAAGGAAAGAGACGGCGACCAACCCGAAAGCGAGGGCGGAATGCGCCAGAACACCGAGCAGCGTGTCCATCGCATAGCCGCGCCCCGTGAGCACCGTAACGATAAGCGCCATCGTCAGCGCCACGGCCACGGCCCCCGTGAAGATGGAGATCTGCAAGGCCAGCGACAGGGCCACACCCAAAATCGCGGCATGTGCCGTGGCGTCGCCAAAATAGGCCATGCGCCGCCAGACCACGAAACTGCCCAAAGGAGCCGCTGCAAGGGCCACGCCGACGCCTGCAAGCGCGGCACGGGTCATGAAATCGTCAAGCATTATTCGCCGGCCTCGGTTTTTGTGTCCTGCGGCGCATGGTCATGCGTACAGGTTTCATCGTGGCTGTGGTCATGCTCGTGACGGTAGAGGGCCAGTGCGCCGCCAGTCCCTGTGCCGAACAGCGCGCGGTATTCCGGCGCTGCGGAAACGGTCTCGGGCGTGCCCTGACAGCAGACATGACCATTGAGGCAAATCACCCGGTCGGACGCGGCCATGACCACGTGCAACTCGTGGCTGATCATCAGGATGGCGCAGCCGGTTTTCTGCCGGACCTCCTCGATCTGCTGGTAGAAGGCGGCAGAACCGGGCTGATCCAGCCCCTGCGTGGCTTCATCGAGCAAGAGAAGGTCCGGCTCATTGATGAGCGCCCGCGCCAGAAGGACGCGTTGGAATTGGCCGCCCGACAGGGCGGACATCTGGCGGTTCGACAGGCCGGGCACGCCGGCGCGTTCCAGGGCGGCGGCGCAGGCAGACCGCGTGGTGCCCCCGGGAAGGCGCAGGAAACGGTCCACAGTGATGGGCAGAGTCGGATCGATGTGCAGTTTCTGGGGGACATAGCCGATCCGCAGTCCGGGTTTGTGCGTTATGCGCCCCGCAGATGGGCTTGCCGCGCCAATGAGCAAGCGCAGCAATGTGGTCTTGCCCGACCCGTTGGGTCCGACGACGGTCACGATCTCTCCCGGCTCGATCGCGAGAGACACGTCGCGCAAGACCGAGTTGGCGCCAAAGCTGACGCTGATATTCTCCGCTGTGATCAGGCTCATGCGTCGGCCTTCTCTGTGCAAGCGGGGCAGATGCCCTCGGCCTCGACAACGGTTCGTTCGATCGTGAAGCCCGTGGCGCGGGCGGCCTCTCCGAGCGCGCCGCGCGCCGGTGCGGATTGCGCCTCGGCCACCGAGTCGCAGATCCGGCAGATCATGAAGGCAGGCGAGTGATTGGCCCCGGGATGGGCGCAGGCGATGAAGGCATTGAGCCGTTCAATCTTGTGCGCGAAGCCGTTGGTGACCAGGAATTCAAGCGCCCGGTAGGCGACAGGCGGTTGCGAGCCGAACCCCGCGTCCCGCAAACTGTCGAGCATCTCATAGGCCCCGAGCGCCCGGTGCTCCTGCAGGAGGATTTCAAGCGCCTTGCGGCGGACTGGAGTGAGCCGCAGCCCTTCCGCCTGGCAGTGCGCTTCGGCCGCCGCGAGCCCGGCGCTGATGCAGGAGCCATGATCGTGCTGTTCGAACCCGATCGGGTCGCTGGACGCGGGTTTTCCGGCGTGGGCGATGCTTGTCATGTTATCTCATTTCCTGTATCGAGACAGTAACGTTATAAAATCACATGGAGCCGGATATGTCCAGAAACCTCGTTGCCTTGTCTGTTGCTGCCGCGCTGCTCGGAGGTACGGCCCTGGCGGAGGCACCGCGCGTGGCCGCCGACATCGCCCCCGTTCATTCGCTGGTGGCGCGCGTGATGCAGGGGGTGGGCGCGCCTTCCCTGATCGTGGCCTCCGGGGCCAGCCCGCATGAGTACAACCTGCGCCCGTCCGAGGCGGCCGCGTTGCAGGACGCCGACCTTGTCTTCTGGGTGAGTCCCGATCTGACGCCCTGGCTTGACGGAGCAATCGAAACACTGGCCGACGACGCAACGGTCACGGCACTGCTTGAGGTCGATGGAACTGCGGAATTGCCGTTCCGCGAGGGTGCGCTGTTCGAGGCGCATATGCATGGGGATGAGGACCACGGAGATCATGAGCACGAGGCGCATGATCACGACAATGCGCATGACGGCCACGACCACGACGACCATGCGCATGATGAAGGCCACGACGGACATGATGAGCATGGCCATGAGGATCACGGTCATGAAGAGCATGCGGACGGAAAAGAGCACGGGGACGAAGAACACGCCGATCATGGGCACGAAGGCCACGACCACGGCGAATACGACCCCCATGCCTGGCTATCACCTGACAATGGCGCAGTCTGGCTGAATGCCATTGCGGCACAGCTTTCCGCTGCTGATCCGGACAACGCGGGTGCTTACTTTGCCAATGCGGCGGCGGGGCGCGCGGAACTCGCTGCCTTGCGCGCCGAGATCAACGGCATCCTCGATCCGGTGCGGGGCCGCAACTTCATCGTTTTCCATGACGCCTATCAGTATTTCGAGGCCGCTTTCGAATTCCCCGCGTCCGGTGCCATTTCCGTATCCGATGCCTCCGATCCCAGCCCGGCGCGCATCGCCGAGATCCAGGGGCGCGTCGCCGAACAGGGGGTGACCTGCGTGCTGTCGGAACCGCAATACGACCCCGGTATCGTGGCCGCGGTGATGGACGGGTCCGAGGCGAGTACCAGTGTGCTTGATCCGCTGGGCTCCGACCTCGAACCCGGCCCGGACCTCTATGGCAATGTTCTGCGTAACCTCGCCACGGCACTGGCGGATTGCCTTTGAGCCTTTGAAATGCGGGTGGTGTCTTGGAGGTGGTGGAAATTTTCAGGTGGCGTAGTCTCCGGGTGACCTAAAACCCACCCGACCGGCGGCGGCAACCGCCAGGGAGAGTGAGGGTCGCAAGCCGCCACGGGTTCGAGGCGCGGCCCGAACACCATGACCGATGTTGCTGGAGAGAACGCGCTGGCGCTATCGGCGCATGACCGACGCGCAGATGGCCCGTCTTGCGCCCTATTTCCCGAAGTCCCACGGCAAGCCGCGCGTCGATGACCGGCGTGTGCTGAGCGGGATTATATTTATCAATCGCAATGACTTACGCTGGCGGGATGCGCCTGCGGACTACGGCCCGCACAAGACGCTCTACAACCGTTGGAAGCGATGGAGTGACAAGGGTATCTTCGCGCAGATCATGGCCGGCCTGGCCGCCGAGCACGGCGAGGAGAAGATGGTCATGATTGACGCGACTTACCTGAAGGCCCACCGGACCGCGACCAGCTTGGGCGTGAAAAAGGGGGGCGTGGCCGCCTGATCGGGCGCACCAAAGGCGGCATGAACACCAAGCTGCACGCAATCTGCGACAGCCAAGGACGTCCGCTTGACCTCTTCGTCACCGCCGGACAGGTCAGCGATTACAAGGGCGCGCGGGCATTGCTGGGCGGCTTGCCAGAAGTCGAATGGCTGCTCGGGGATCGAGGCTACGACGCGGACTGGTTCAGAGACGCCTTGAAAGAGAAGGGGATACGCGCTTGCATCCCGGGCCGGAAGCAGCGCAAGGCAACTGTCAAATACGACAAGCGCCGATACAAGCGGCGCAACCGGATCGAGATCATGTTTGGAAGGCTCAAGGATTGGCGGCGCGTGGCAACCCGATACGACAGGTGCCCGAAGGTCTTCCTCTCCGCAATCGCCCTCGCAGCTACCGGAGCTATGCGGGAAACTGGGTGACGCGGTTTGAGAAGGCGGCGTATCGTGGCGGGTGTCCAAGCCTGCCAGAACTTCCAGAAGGAACGATACGCCATGACGAAAGATACAGACATCATCGCCCTGCGTCAGCCGGAATCTGTTGATGACCCGTTGACCGAGATCGCGCGCGACGGGGCGCGACGGATGCTGGCGGCCGCGCTTCGGGCCGAGGCCGACGCTTTTGTCGAGCAATATTCCGAAGAGGTCCTGCCGGACGGTCGTCAGCGGGTTGT
>NZ_QNGB01000030.1 GCF_003298505.1 Roseovarius sp. TE539 | reverse complement strand
AACCAGAAAAAGCAAAGCCCACAGACGAGCCTGCTATATGGGGGGCGCTCGCCTGTGGGCTTTGCTACCCCCCAGGTGGGTCATTTTTAAATGATCACGATGGGTCAGTTTTGAATGCAGATTGACACCCCGGTCGATGGCGGGACAGCCCAACTCGGTGAACCAGATCGGCTTGGATTGCGGCGCCCACGCCGTCGGCGTCGCGCTCTCCACGCCACCGGGGCGGTTGTAATGCGGGTTCGACCACCAGGCGCGCAGATCCTTGTAGCGGAAGACCCACGGCTTGGCCGCGGCACCGTCGGTGATCGGGGTGCGGATCTGCGCCGACCGATCCGCCGCGCTGGCATAGAACCAGTCGAAGCCTTCGCCGCCCGCGATGTTCGCCTGCAGGTAGGCCCGGTCGTAGATCGCGGGCCAGCCCTCGGCCGCGTCGGCGTGCTCGAACCCGTCACGCCAGTCGGAGAGCGGCATGTAGTTGTCGATGCCGATGAAATCGACATTGCCGTCGGCCCAGAGCGGATCGAGGTGGAAGAACACGTCGCCGCTACCGTCGCCCGGCTGGTGTCCGAAGTACTCGCTCCAGTCGGCAGCGTAGCTGATCGCCGTGCCCGCCCCGAGGATCGAGCGGACGTCGGCCGCCAGATCGCGGAAGGCCTGCGCCGACGGATAGGCGTTGGCCCCCGAGCGGATCGTGGTCAGCCCGCGCATCTCCGTCCCGATCAGGAAGGCGTCAACCCCGCCGGCCGCTGCGCAGAGATGGGCGTAGTGCAGCACCATCCGGCGCAGGCCCCAATCGCCGGGCGCGCCGCTCCAGGAAACCGTCTCGCCCGAGACGGCGAAGTCGGACGGACTCGCCCCGCCGAAGAAGGCCGCGACCTGGCTTGCGGCCGTGGCGGTCTTGTCCACGGTCCCGGCGAAACCAGCGGCGGGCGAGCAGGTGATCCGCCCCCGCCAGGGGAATGCGGGCTGGCCGGTCTCCGCGGCGTTGTCGGAATAGGGGTTCGGCAGCGTGTTGCCGGGCGGCACGTCCATCAGGATGAAGGGATAGAACGTCACGCGCAGGCCGCGGGCCTTCATCTCCTTGATCGCCTGGACCACGGCGAAGTCAGCCGGCGTGCCGCCATAGACGGGCCGGTCCTCGTCGTCACGACTGACGAGATGGGCGGCTGAGCGTGAGACACCGTTGACGAACCAGGTCTGCGGGCTCGTCGTCTTGGCCGACACTTCCACGCCGGGTCGGATCGTGCAGTCGCCAGCGCGCAGGTCGTTCCCGAACCAGGCGACCACGAGGCTGACGCTCTCCACCTTCGGTGCCATGGCCTGCAGCCGGTCGAGCGCCACCACCATGTCGGCGGTGTCCGAGAGCGCGTTCAGGTTCTCAGGCGTCTGCGCCCCGTCGCTGCCCTTGCGGATGCCCGTCGTCGCGTAGGTGAACTCGCCCGAGGCCGGGATCATGGTGACGGCGCGGGTCAGCCCCTCGGCCGTGTCGGGATCGGCCAGCGGGCGGAACACCTCGAAGGAGAGCTGCGGCAGGCGGTTGCCGTAATTGCCGAGCGGCAGGTCCTCGAAGACCACGTAGGCCGTGCCGCGATAGGCCGGCGTGTTTGTGGCGCCCATCTTCGCGGCGATGAACGGGTCGGCGGTCTGGGCCTCGTCGCCCGGATACCAGCGCCAGGTGATCCCGGCGGTGTCGAGGAGCTTGCCGTCGGCCCAGATGCGCCCGATACCGGTGATGGGCCCCTCGCAGAGCGCGACGGCAAAGGAGGCGTAGTAGAGATACTCGGTCGTCTTGACCTTGCCGCCCCCACCGCCGCCCTTGCCGCCGCCCTGCGTGGTGGTCCTGGTCTCCTCGCGGAAATCCGTCGCCCAGATCACGTTACCGCCCATGCGCATCCGGCCGTAGACGCGCGGGATGACGGCACCCTCGGTCGAGGACGTGATCCGGAGGCTGTCGAGCCGCGGCCCCTCGATGCGCTGGGTGGGCGCAAGCGAGGACACGATCCAACTGTCAACGACGGACCCGATGGTCGAGCCGACGAAGCCGCCGATGGTCGCGGCGCTGACGCCGAGGATCGCCCCGCCGATGGCGGCGCCGGCCGCGCCGAGAACGAGGGTGGCCATGTGTGGAAATCAGCGTTGCGGGAAGAGGAAGGCGAAGGCGATGCGCCGCCGCCAGGACGGCTTGAGCGGTTCCTCGATGACGCCGAGCCGCTCGTAGGCATGGAGGAAGGAGCCGGGGCCGGTCAGGATGCCGACATGCTTGGCGATGGCTCGCGGCATCATCCGGAACAGCACCAGCGCGCTGGGATCGGCCTCAGTGGGCGGCACCTCGATCATCATGGTGCGCGCGCCGTCGGCCAGCACCTCACGTGGTCCGGTCTCGCCCCAGTCGCGGCTGTAGGGCGGGATCGGGAACGGCTCGGGGCCGACGACCTCGCGCCAGACGCCGCGCGCGAGGCCGAGGCAATCGCAGCCGACGCCCCGCAGGCTCGCCTGGTCGTGATAGGGCGTGCCGAGCCAGGTCCGTGCGATGGCGATGACGCGGGTGGGATCGGCCGGGTTCACAGCACGCCCCCGTCGTGACCGCCGTCATTGGTCGCGTAGCGCAGGATCGTATCCTGGCCGGGGATGTGCGGGAAGCCGCGGAAATTGGCGGTGTTGGCGAACTTCGCGCCGCAGGTCTCGATGCGCTTGTCGCAGCCCGCGCGGATGGTGAAGGCATCGCCCTCGGCGATCGCGCGCACCGGCGCTTCGAGCAGGGTCAGGATCGCCACGCCGTCCGTTACGTCATGGCCCAGCACCTCAGTGCGCCGGCCTGCGTTGGCGCCGCTGGACCATGCGATGGTGCCGAAAGTGAACCAGCCCGCGTCGAAGCCGCCGATTCCCGAGGCGGTGAAGGCACGGTCGCGCAGGAGATCGATCACGGCGCCCGTCCCCTTGTAGACGGGATCCTCCAGATCGACGCCGCAGCGCCCATCGCCAAGCGCGGCGTCGCAGGTCGCCTGAAATGTCCGCCCCACCGTCTGGCCCAGCACATGCGCGAGCGATCGTACCTCCGCGACGAAGGCCAGCCGCCCACGCCGGATCTGGCCGATGGCCCCGCGGCGCATCAGCACGCGCTGAGCCGTGTCGGCCCAGTTCGCCCGCCAGACCTCGACCTCGGCGTTGTCCCAGCGGCCGTCGAGGATGTCGGTCTCGGTGATCCGGTCCGAGGTCAGCACGCCCTCGGCGTCCTGTGCATCGACCGAGAGGTCCGAGCCCGAACGGACCTCGGACGCGGTGAGCCCGCTCTCGGGCTCGAAATCGGTGCCATCGAAGCTGAGCCTCCGGTCGTGATCGGTGAAACCGAAAGTGACGCCGTCGGCGCGGGTGATCCGCCAGCACCAGGCGAGCGTCGTCGTGCTCTCGTCGAGATGGGCCTGCAGGGCGGAATCGAGGGTCTTCATTGGCAGGTCCCCGTCATGCGGTCGTCGAGATCGGCGATCCAGACCGCCCAGTCCGGCGGAACCTCCGCGACGGTCTCGGCGGGCGGTCGGGCGAGCCGTGCCTCGGCATAGGAGGCGCAGCCGGCATTACCAACGCCCATCGTTGCGGCGCAGCCGCTCAGCAGGATCGCCAGCGCCGCGGCCATCGCGAACCGCATCGCGCCCGCGCTCGACACGCTCGTTCTTGTCTTCCATGGCATCGCGTTCGGCCTCCTGCTTGCCCGCGCGCTTCCCTTCGACGCGGCCCCAGAGCCGGCCGAGGACGACGCCCCCGACCGCGCCGAGCGCCGCGACCAGCCAGATCAGAAGGTCAGCCATCGCCGCGGAACCCGCGCTCGATCCGGTCGCGCAGGCCGATCAGGCCCAAACCGAGGAACATCAGCCCTGCGGGAGAGGCATCGCCTGAGCCCGCGAGCAGCGCGACGAGGCGAGAGAACTCCCCGAGGGGCCCGGTGGCGGGCAGCGCGAGAGACGCGATGCCGGTGAGCATGGCGAGCAGTCCCGCCCACCAGGTCATGGAATTGGGGCGAACGTAGCGCATGGATCAGGCCCTCCGGATCAGGGTGGAGACAAAGGCGGCCAGCCGGGCGAACCAGCCGGTGGGCGCGTCGGGAGCACGATCGAGGACCGGCGGCCTCGGCAGCGGCAACGGCCGCAGAAGCGCCAGAGCCTCGTCTTCGGTCAGCCGCCGTACAGGGCGCGAGACGTCCACGCGGCCCGCAGAATCCACGGACCAGACCGGGATGGGCCCGCCGGGATAGCGGCCATGGCGGAACAGGTCGCGCTCCGCCTTGCGCCGCGGAATGATCTCCGCCGGCCGCCGCCAGTTGAGGAAGGCCTGCGCCGCGGCTTCGCGGTCGCCGGCGTTCAGGTGGCGGGTCAGCGCAGCGCGGGCGATGCCGCCCGTGTTGTAGTGAAAGCTGACCAGCGCATCGAACTCGTGCGGCGCCAGCGGAACCGTCACCGCGGCCAGAACCTCGGCCTCGTAGGTCGCGAGGTCGGCGCGGAAGACGCGGAACGCCTCGCGGATCCCGGCGCCTAAATCGGCGGGCATGCCGCGGGACATCGCCGCAGGGTCGGGCGGCCCGGCCGCGGCCGTATGGCCGATGCCGAAGGTCCAGGTGCCGGTGGAATCGCGGTAGGGCGCGGGCACGACTCCTTCGTGCCCGGCCAGGGCCAGCAGGCCCCGCTCGGTCATCTGCATGGGATTACTCCAGAAACGAGAAGATCAGGATCAGCGCCGCAACGGCGAGGCCAACGCGCAGCCGGTGCGCGAACCGTGTGCCGGGATCCTCGCACCCGGTGCGCAGCGCGCGGGCAAGGCGGAGAAACTCAGTCATCCTTGCGCCCCTTGGCGGCGCGCAGCCGGGCGAGGACAACCTCGATGAAGGCCGGGCCGAAAACGCCGACGAGGTAGGCAGCCGAGCCGGCCGCTCCCCCGGCCGGGATCGCTTCGGGCGGCAGCCGCAGCCAGGCTGTGATGACGGCCATGGAGAGACTGCCCATCCCGGCCGCGATCAGCCCGCCGAGGAGGATGTGGCGCAGCGCATCCCGCAGGCGCATCTTCGTGGTCAGCGCGTTCGTGGCACCGCCGAGCGCACCCCAGGCGGCGAGAATCACGGCGGTGGATGTGGCAAGTTCCCTGAGGACCGCTGCGATGAAGCCGGATCCGTCATTCATGGCGGATGCCCCGCGGTCTTGAAGTTTGCATGAGGTCGCGCAGCACGGCTGCGCCGGTGAGCGGGGACCGTGGCGCCGTCCTTCGGACCGCCGCGTTAGCCCCGCGAACGCCGGTGTCGTTCATCGCCGGATCTCCAGAAGCGGAATGGAGGTGATCGAGCCGAGCCGCTCGAGGTCGAGCGTCACGTCGAGCGCGTCGGTGTCAAACCGGACCGGCACGTCGAAGGCGAAGCCGGCGATGACCGCGACGCCCGCGGCTGGGGCGGTATCGAAGGTCACGACCCCGGTGGTCATGTCGATGGACCAGCCCGACATCTGCTCAATGCCGCCGAGCGCGACGCGGACGCTGCCGGCCACGGGCTTGGCGATGGCACGGGTCCAGGATTGCGCGCCGGAGCTGTAGCGTTTCAGCAGCGCGAATTCCGTGAGGCTGCCATTGCCCGTGCCGATCTCCTGGTCGGTCGGCGAGATCGCCGCGGACGGCAGGCCCGACTTGTAATCGCCCCAGTCCTTGAAGCGGAAGCCGTGCAGTCGGCCGTTGCGCGCCTCGAAGAAGGCGACGACGGCGGCGAGATCGTCGGCCCGGCGGATGCCGTAGGCGACATCATAGCGCCGCCTGCTGTTCGCCCAGCTGGCGTTCCGCTCCTCCTCGCCCGATGCGAGCTCGACGATCTGTGTCCGCCGCTCGGGCCCGCCACGCGCGCCACGGCTGATGTTGTCCGGAAACCGGACCTCGTGAAACGCCATCAAGTCTCTCCGTGGTTCGCGCTCTGGCCCCCGCAACCGGTTCCCACTTGCGGGGTCGCACTCACATGCCCCTCCGGCCCATGGCCACCGCGCGCGAGATGTCGGCGTTCGGCCGGCGAAACGTCCACTGGACGTTCCGCTCTTCGGCCTCACCCTGCGTCCGCGACTGCCGGAAGCTCTCGTTGTCGCCCCCTTTCTTGATGATCAGGCAGAGCATGGTCACATCCCCCTGCGCCCAAGCGAAACTGCCCGAGAAATATCCGCAGCCACTTGTGTCCTTGATTGCCGGAAGCTCTCGGCGTCGCGGGTCTGGATCGAGATGTTGACGATCGTGGCGGCCTCGCGGTCGCGGCGCGGGGCGTCGTACTCGCGGGTCTGCCGGCGCGAGAGCACCCGCTCGCCGCGCTGCAGGATCGCCGGCACCTCGTCGGGTTTGAGCCCGGCCATGCCGCCGCCATGCATGCGTGGGGCATCCGCAAAGGCCATGGCGGGGACCCTGCGCGCGGGGCCGGCGGCGCCGGCAAGGCCGCCGGCGTGCAGGACATCCGCGAATATCCCGCCCGCCTTGCCGCCCAGCGCGCCCGACAGCGCATTCGCGATCGGGCCGAGGATGAAGCGGCGTGCGGCGAGCTTGGCGAGGTTCGCCAGCAGCGAGGTAACCAGGTCGCGGACCTTCAGCTTGCCGGTCTTCACGAATTCGCCCACCGCAGTCTCGGCCGAGCGAAAGGCGCCGACAAGACTCTGGCCGATATCGCCGCCGATCTCGCGTGCCCTGCTGGCGTAGTCTGACAGTGCCGCGGTGACCGCCTGCCAGCCAGTGACGGTGGCCTCGGTGTCGGGCTTAGCTGCGGCAGCGGCAGCCCTGGCTGCAGCCCCAGCCCCGGTGGTGGCGGTGCCGGCCTCATTGAGCGCGGTTTCCAACCGCTCGGCCGCACTGGTGGCCTTTGTCAGCGCGTCCGCGCCATCCTCATCGCTGCCGCGCACCGCATCCCGCAGCGCCTGCCAGCTTGCCAGCGGTGCGCGGGCGCTGTTGGCGAGATCCCGCGCCACCCCACGATAGAGGTTGGCGGACTCGAGCGCCTCAGTTGCGGCGCCGGCGAGCCCGAGATCGGGGGCCGTGAGCGCGTTGTCCTCGAAGGCGCGGTCGAAGGCCTCCTGGGCCGCCGTACCGGCCGCGCTCGCCGCGCCCTCGAAGCGGTTCTCGATCTCACCGAGGTCCAGATCGGGCACCACGGAGATCCGTCGGTCCGAGCCCAGCGCTTCCAGCCCGGTATTGATGCCGCCGATGAAGCCATTGATCCGCGAGACCACGCCGTTGAGCATCGCCTCGACCCCGTCGACCAGGCTGTTTGCGGCCTGGAAGGCCAGATCACCGATGGCAGCAGGCAGCAGGCCCCAGGTGGCCTTGATCGCCTCAAAGGCGCCTTCAAATGTGTTCACGGCCGTGTTGCCGAAGCCCACCACGCTTTCGATGGCGCTCTGCATGCCGGAGGCGGCGTCGGCCTTGAGATCGAAGAACATTGCCGTGGCGGCGGCGCCAGCGGCCGCGGCCCCGGTCTTGATGCGCTCCCAGACCTCGGCGGCAACACCTTTCAAGAGCCCCATCGCCTCGCCAAAGCCGCCAGCCCCCTGCACGAGGCGCGTGAACTGGTAGACCAGCTCGCCCGCACCGACGATCAGCGCCCCGATACCGGTGCGGATCAGCGCACCGCGCAGCACGACCAGCGCCGTGGCAAGCCCGCGGACCGACAGCGCCGCGGCGGCCATGCCGGCGACCCAGCGCCCGGCCAGGAAGGCGGCGAAGGCGCCGGCAATGCTGGTGAGCCGCCCCAGGTTGGCAAACAGCCCCTGGATGGCCTGGCCCAGCGGGCCTGTCGTCCGCGCGACCGCCGCGATGGCCTCAGCCACGGTTTCCAGCGCGGGGGCGGCTGCGATGGCCAACTGGTTCGACAGCCCGCGCCAGACCAGCCCCAGCCGCGAGATGGCGTCATTGGTCCGCTCGATCCGGGCGGCGTCCTGTTCAGACACCACGACGCCGAAGGCGCGCACGTCCTCTGTCGCCTGGCGCAGTGTCGCACTGTCGATCCGCGCCATGGCGATGGAGCCTTCCTCGCCGAAAAGCTGGCCCGCGACGGCGGCGCGCTCGGCGGCCGGCACGAAGTCCTCGATCGCTGCGTTGATCGCACCGACCCGCTGGTCAAGCGGCAGCGCGATCAGATCGGTGGCCGAGAGCCCCAGACGGTCCAGCGCGTCTGCGGCGGGGCCTGTCCCGGCGGCCGCCTGGCTGAGACGGCGTGTCAGGTCCTTCGTGGCCTGCTCGATGCCGGACATGGCCACGCCGGCCAGTTCGCCCGCGCGCTCCAAGGTCTGGATCGAGGCGACGGTAGTCCCCAGCGACTGCGCCAGCTTGGCCTGCGCATCGACGGTTTGCAGGCCCGAGCGCACCATCGCCACGCCCGCCGCCGTGGCAGCCGCGACGGCGGCGGCGGACGCCACGCGAACCCGGCGTGCAAAGCCCGCCAGCCGCCGGTTTGCCGCCTCCATCTCCTGGCTGAGCCGACCGAAGCCGCGCTTGCCGGCCTCGCCCACGCCCTCGAGCTCGGCGCGCACCTGCCGCCCGCCCGTCGCCGCGAGGCGGACGCTCACCCGTTTCTCGGCCATGGGCATGATCCTTGAATTGCCAGTGCGCCTGTCTTACGTTTGGCGCATCGATAAATTGAAAGTATGAGCATGGCCGAGACCGCGACCCTGTCCTCGAAGTTTCAGATCTCGATCCCCAAGGCGATCCGCACGGCGCAGCACTGGGAGGCCGGGCTGACCTTCGCGTTCATCCCGAAAGGGATGGGCGTCCTCTTGGTGCCGGTGCCGAAGCGGGAGACGCTGAAGGGCCTCGCGCGCGGCGCCGCGCCGACCGACTATCGCGACCGCAGCGATCGGGTCTGATGATCCTCGTCGACACATCAGCCTGGATCGAGTGGCTGGTCGGATCGCCGACCGGCGACAAACTGGCGCCGCAGCTGCCCGAACAGCCCGAGTGGCTGGTCCCGACCATGGTTCAGCTGGAACTGGCCAAATGGGTGACGCGCGAGGTCGGCGAGGACAAGGCAGACCAGGTGATTGCCTTCACGCAGGTTTGCACTGTCATCCCGCTCGACACCGAGATCGCGCTGGCGGCGGCGGAGGTGTGCAGCGCCCACAAGCTGGCGACCGCGGATGCCATCATACTCGCGACCGCCCGTGCACAGGGGGCTGCCTTGCTGACCTGTGATGCGCATTTCGACGGACTGCCCGGCGTCACCCTGATCGAGAAGATCAAGGACTGACATGCGGGTCGCCATTCGCCTCCAATTGCGCGTTCAACTTGACCACCATCACCGCCTCGAGGACGGGCAACAGCTCGGCCATGGCCAGAGGTGGCACGCCCAGCGCGTTGCCGAGTGCGAGTGCTGCCGACATGTCCCAGCCGATCACCGCGCGGGGCTGCACGCGCAGCTGGCCACCGAGCCGCCCGACCAGGTCCCAGACCTGCATGCCCTCATGGGTAAGCGGTCGGTTCAGCCGCGCGGGGCAGTCTTCGCACGCCGTTTGGCCGGCTTCGCCGGGTTCGCAACCCTCGCAGTATCTGTCGCCCCCGCCGAAGGACCACTCGGCGAGGGCGCGGAGGCGTTTTTTTCCTGCTCCAGCAGCAGGCCCCTGGAGACGTAGGCGAGCTGGAAGGCCTCGAAGATCGGCCAGATGTCCAGAAGTGCGTCGATGGCCTCGGGGATGGGCTCGATGGGGTTGCCCTCGGCATCTCCCACGCCCTCCCAGGCGAGCACCGCACGCCGCGCCAGCGCCTTGGCGAAGGCCATGGCACGTTCCTCGTCGCCGGTGTCCTCGGGCACCGCCTCCACCTCCGGGTCGCTGCGGGTGGCCACCATCAGCGCGGTGGTCAGCGGGCGCAGCTGCACCCGGACGCCGGGGCCCAGGTCATGCCAGCGGGGCGCGTTGGTCAGATCGAGCGTGAGCATCAGTAGTCCTCAATGTTGTTGATCAGGATGGCGGTGCACATGCCGTTAGCGGTGGCATCCCGTGCGGCCTGCCAGTCGAAGGTCGCCTGCACGCCCTGCGGCCCGTTGATCTCGATGCGCGGGCGCGGGAGATAGACGGCGTGCACGGTGAAGGTGAAGCTCTCGCCCGATGGCAGGCTGTAGGCGAATTCCATCGCGCAGGGCTCGCCATTGATGGCCTGGTCCACCAGCACCTGATCGGCAAACCGCACCTCGATCCGGCCGGTCAGGGCGGCGATGCTCGGGTCCGCCCCGTCGATGCGTCCGTCCGCGCGGATGGTCTCGATCCGGTCGAGATTGTTGGTATAGGTGATCTCGGCGGAGACCACGTTGCCGAGGGCCGCGCCGTTGCGGGTGATCGCCCCGTTGAAATGGCCGAAGCGCTTCAGCTCGAGCGCGGCGGGTGTGCCTGAGCTGGTGGTCGTGCCCACCGTCTCGCCTTGCGCCACCAGCCGCGCAGTCGCGGTCAGAAGCCCCGAGCGCTGCATCTGCCAGGTGATCTGGTCGAGCACGCAGCCGGAATACATCGCATAGCGCGGCACCTCGGGCATGCCGGTCTCGATCGACAGGCTGGGCAGCGTCCATGACCCGGACTGGAACTCGTGGCTGTACGGGGCCTCCGTGCCTGTGGTCGTCGGCGCACCGAAGGCCGCCTTTAGCCAAAAACCGAAGGCCTCGGCGTCGATCGGCACCACGACATCGCCATCCGACGTCACCGCGTCCTTGATCGGCGCCAGCGGATCGCGGCCGTAGCCCAGCAGCTCGCTGTTGAGCAGCGGTTGCTCGGCGCCGAGCGAGGTGCTGGCGAAGGGCATCCTCGTGAAACCGCCCGTCGGCGGCGTGCCATAGGTCGTCTCGAACGCCAGCGCCATCTGCGCCCGCGCTCCCTGGGCTCGTGCCATGGTGGTCTCCTAAATCTCATGAGTTGACAGGCCCGGAGGACCGGGCCGCGTTCTTGACAACACGACGGGATTCCCGGCCATCCGCCGCTGATCTGAGGAGCTCACTTGGTCTCCTCTTGAGTCGGGCATCACCAAACCTCTACAATGTCAGCACGGTCTCTGGTTCTGCCTCGTGCAAAGGAACGACCATGCAACTTGCCCGGCTCATCTACGCGTCGACCCATGACGGCCTCGCCATCGAGGCGGTTGACCGGATTCTTCAGAAATCCCGCGCCAACAACGAGCGCGACGGCATTACAGGTGCATTGATCGTGGGCGAACGGAGCTTCATGCAGCTTCTGGAAGGTGACAGATCCAGGGTTGCTGCGTGTTTCATGCGGATCATGCAGGACGATCGTCACCGCGACATCAGGATCATCTTGGCCGGGGATGTCGAAAACCGCTCTTTCCTCGAGTGGAGCATGCATCTGATCAATGCTTCTCGCATCAAGGAAGAGATCCTGTCGCGCTACCTGATAGATGGCCAGTTTGATCCGGCGCGCATGTCGGAGGCGGCCATCAAGGACTTGTGCCAGGCCCTGTCCGCAGGCGACTGGGAAAAGGAGGCCGCCTGACATTCAGCGCAGGGTCGCGAGCGACTGCGCGAGCTTGCAGGCCCGGTCACATTCAGCTGGCCAGCGGATCGGACGTCGAATAGTGCAGCACCACCGGGATCACGGCCGCCTTCAGGCTCGCCGCGCCCTCTACGGCCAAATCGACCGGGCGCGGCGCTTCCGCCTCGACCCAATCGCAGAGGCCGCCCAGCGTGCGGTCGGCGGCGAGCGCTGCGCCGATGCTGGCGGTCAGCGTGTCGAAGGCGGCATCACGGTCGGCGCCCTGAACCACCGCCTCGATCTCGGCCCGATGCTCGTAGTGGTAGCGCAGAGGCGACAACGTCACCTCCGGCTCCCCCGGCTCGCCGTCGCGCAGGATCAGCAGGCCCTCGGCCGGCACGCGCTCGGGCAGCACCTCGCCACGCAGGGCGGTGGCGGGCAGTGCCGAGAGCCGCGCATGCAGCGCGGCGAGAATGGTTTCGCGGGGTGTGGGCAACGCTGGTGGCATTCAATCCTCTCTCAAGCTATCAACGCGCTCGCGATTTTATTTGTCGCGCAGGTGCAATTGCTCTGGATTAATCATCTTCGTGGCTTTTCATCGTAGGTCAGCACTCAAAGGAGAATCGTCATGCAATTCCAACTGAATACCGACGCCAATATTCAAGGCGATGACCGACTCGCAGAAGTGGCCGAAACGATTGTCACGACGGCACTGGGGCATCTGAGCAACCGACTGTCACGGATCGAAGTTCATCTGGCCGATGTGAATGGTGCCAAGGGCGGGGACGATGATATTCGCTGCACCGTCGAGGCGCGGCCCGAGGGAATGCAGCCGCAGACGGTCACCCACAATGACGCCAATGTCGATGCGGCCTTGCGCGGTGCGGGTAAGAAAATTCGCTCCCTTCTGGAAAGCGAATTCGGCAAGCTGGATCGGCGATGAAACATTTGGCCTGAATTGGGCGTCGAGAGATCAGGATGGGTCTGCGCCAATCAAGAGCGTCCCTCCGCCCACTTCGCCAAAATCAGCCGCGGCACGCTGTCATGCGCCCGCTCGGCGTCCCGGTCCAGGTCCAGCCGCTTCGACAACTTCACCTGCGGGACGAGAAGGAAGATCGGCGCGGTAACCTGGTTGCGTCCTGTCTTGGCGCGCGAGGCAACCGCGGTGCCGCGAGTGTTGATCCGGGCGCGGTCGGCGACGAGCAGGCTCGGCCCACGCCGTCGATAGACGAACCGCAGCCGCAGGCCGCGACGCCGCTCCCATTCTCCAGGCGTGAGCCGTGCCCCACCGCGACCGCGCCCGGCGGCTGGCAAAGGGATTGCGAGCCAGAATCCGCTCTTGGAGCGGATCAGCGGGCCGGTGTCGTGCGCGCTGATGATGTCTGGCGCTTTCGACCAGACCAGCGCGGCGGCGTTCAGGCTGGGTTGGCCCTTCGGATACTGCGCCGACCGGATGGTGCGGGAAAGACGCTGGCCCAACCCCGCGCCAGTGATCTGCCGGCGCCAGTCGGCCCTGAGGCCGGTCCCGGCCTCGCGGATGGCGGCGGTGACGGCCCTTTCGCCCGCGGCGATCTCGGCGGCCATCATGGTGGCCAGATCGGGTGTGACGTCGAGTTTGAGTTTCATCGTCCCCTCCGAATTTGGCTGTCATGCTGGCCGCAAATCCACCGTCCAGACCAGCCGCTCGCGGTCGCGGACGGGCTCGCCCTGGACAAGGAAGGCCTCGCCGTCGATCTCGAGGCGATCGCCCGGGCGCGGATTGGGCACTTCGGCCACGCGCAGATCCACACGCGTGGTTTCCGACCAGAGCCGCGCCTCGCCAAACCCGGTGGTGTCGTCCGCGCGGCGGACAACCACGCGGACGAGACGGGCGGCGCCCCCGTCCGGCGTGTAGACCGCGTCGCGGGCCATGTTGGGATCGCCGAAGAGCGTGTCGATGACCGCTGCAAAGATGGACATGGACGTCAGTTCGAGCTGTGCAGGCGGAGGGCCAGCCGCGGGCGCTTGTTGACCGGCAGGATCGAGCTTTCCGTCATCAGATCGATCCAGCGCCCCTTGGCGTCGATCATCTGACGCGCATAAAGCGGCAAGCCGACGGTGTTGGCGGTCTCCAGCAGGTTGGCCGGGCCGCCATAGGTGGTGAAGGTATCAAAGGTGCCCAGCGGGAATGCGATGCCCTCGCCCGCGGGGATCAGTCGTTCCGAGGTGCCGTTCGAGAGGGTGACGGAGCCGTTGTATTCCTCGAAGAGGATCCCGGCGAAGGGGAAGGCCCGGCGCATGTCGTCGCGCAGGGGCTGGCCGCCGGTGGCCGAGTAGAACTTGTAGGCGTCCTCGGTCTTGGGATGGCTGATCAGCTTGTCGAAGAACTCCGAGCTGACCAGCGCATGCGCGGTGGTCATGGTCTCGCCCAGAAGGTTGTCCTCGATCCCGCGCAGCACGGTCCGGACCTTGCCCTGGACATTGGTGCCCGCGGTGCCGAAGACGAAGTCGACGGAGATCCGGGTGAGCCCGAACTCGGTGAAGTAGTCGTAGAGCGTGGTGCCCGCGCCGTCCTTCACGATGCCGCGCAGCGCGTTCATCTCCATGTATTCGCGGGTCTGGGCATGCTTGCGGCGCATCAGCGTCAGCTTGCGGTTCATCACCTCGACCAGAGGATCGGCCGCGTCCGAGACGCCCAGCGCGGGCATGCCCTGGATATCTGCGGGCAGGATGACGTCGTCGTGGGGGATCCAGGGCAGCGCGAAGCTGCGCATGGAGCGCTGCTCGCGGTCGCCGACCGTGGCGGGGGCCCCGAGCGGGACCGAGGGCAGGAGGCTGAGAACGCCCTCGCGCTGCTCGATGACGATGGAGCGTTGGGTGACGCCTTGATATCGAAAGAGGCCGATCTGGCCGAGGCGGGTATAGAGATTGGGCAGGATATTGATGGCCTGCGTCATCTCGGCGAGCGAATAGCCGCCCGTGTCGAACGGGTTGCGGGTGAGGGTCATGGCAAACTCCGGGGAAAGAGAGGGGGGAGGCGAACGGCCCAATCAGGCCGTGTCACGGACAATGAGGCCCAGCGCGGTCAGCTGACCGATCTTGGTGGTGATCTTGGCCGCGTCATCGACGCTGCCATCATAGGCGAGAGCCGCGCGCGACAGGATGGCGGGGCCGCGGACAACGACGATCCCGACCGCATCGGACAGGGTGGCATCGACCGCGAAGAGCAGCACGGCCGCCGCGGTCTGCGCGCCGTCGGTGCCGCCCGATGTAGCCAGGGTGTACTTGCCGCTCGCCGTAATGCGCGCCAGCACCGATCCCACGGGATAGGCGGTGCCGGCGAGCAGGGTGACGGTCTCGCGGGTGTAGTTGGGATTGACCTCGTATTTGAGGACGTCGCCCATGGTGGGCGGTTGGGTCAGGACAGTCATGTCTGGGATCCTTCAGGGCCAGGAGGAAGAAGGCCCCCGCCGGGGCGGTGCGGCGGGCGACCTTCGGGTCTGTGGTGTGTTGAGAGGTTGGGTGAGGCGCAGGCCGGGCGTCAGCTGCGCTTGCCCGCGGCTGCGTCCCGCTTTGCCGCCGCGATGAGCGGGCTTTCCGTCGCCTGTGGCAAGGCTGGCGCCGGCGGGGCCGCCACGACATCGCGCGCGTCGGCGGCGGCACTGGCGCGGTCGAGGACGAGGCTGCGCAGGGCCTCGGGCGTGGTGCCCTCGCGCAGGGCTTTCGCGGCGTCGATCGCGATGCCGAGCCGCCCGGCCTGCGCCGCGATCTCGGTGATTTCCGCCGCCTCCTGGCGCAGCCGCGCCGAGACCTCGGCCAGATTGCCCGGCTGCGTGGCGGGCGGTTCCGATGCCGGTGTGGTTGCAGGCGGTGCTGCGGCGTCGGGGTCCGATGCGGCGATGGTGGCTTCGGAGTATGCAGACGTAGCAGGAATGTCGATCTTCGTTTCGCTCGCATCCTCCTGTCGCACATCACGTGCCTCCTTATCCTGCGGCGTGGTATCCTGGTCGGGCGCATGGGCCATGGCGGTCTCCTTTCGGGGTTTGGGAAGGGATGCGCGTTGCATGCGCGCAGATGTGGAACCGGACGTGCGCGCTACTTGTTCGCGGAAGGCGCCGAAGCCACTCCCGAGGTCGGTGACCTCGTCGGCCAGACCCGCCTCGACAGCATCGGTGCCGCGATAGGTGGCGGCTTCGGTGGCCAGTGCGGCCTCCTGGCTCAACCGCCCGGCGCGCCCGGCCGCGACGGTCTCTGCAAAGAGGACCCGCAGCACGTCGATCTCGCGCTGGATGTCGCCACGCACATCGTCGGCCAACGGGGCGTAGGGGTTGCCATCCACCTTGTGCTGGCCGGAATGGATCAGCGTGACCTGCACGCCCGCCTGGTCGAGCTTGCCGCTGAGATCGGCATGCATTACGACAACGCCGATGCTGCCCAGTGCGCCGGTGCGCGGCAGCAGGATGCGGTCCGCTTGGCTGGCGAGCGCATAGCCGGCCGAGAAGGCGTGTTCGGCGACGAACGCCCAGACCGGCTTGTCGCGGCGCAGCGCGCGGATGCGGTCGGCCAGGTCGAACACACCGGCCACCTCGCCGCCAAAGCTGTCGATCTCCAGCGCGACACCACGGACCGACGTCTCACTGGCGGCCGCCTCGATCTGGGCGGCGAGTCCCTCGTAGCTGGTCTGACCCGAGGACTGGCCGATCCAGCCGCCGCGATGGATGAGCACGCCCGAGATCTCGATCAGGGCGATGCCGTCAACCAGTGGAAAGGGCGCCTCGCCGTGCTGGTGGAAGTTCTCCGACAGGCCGTTCGTCAGGATGCTGGCACGGGCGGGCAGCGCGGCGTCCCCTGCACCTTGTGCCTCGAAGCCGTCAACAACATCGATCTGCCGCCCGAGAACCCGCGGCCCGAGGCCCGACAGGAACGCCATGGCCTTGATTGGGTCGACCAGCAGCGGCGTGTTGAAGGCGCGCGCGGCAATGCGGGCATGGAGCATCAGGGTTGGTCCTCGGCTTGACTTTGCATTCCCAATACCTGCGTGGTAAGGAGAACTATGGTTTTGTAAGGAGTGCGCCGATGCATGAATCGACAGTTACGGTTAAAGGCCAGACCACACTGCCCCGGGATGTCCGGGCAGCCCTTGGTCTCGCGAGCGGTGACCGGGTGCGCTATGTGATCCTCGACGGCGAGGTCCGCATCGTGAAGGCGCGGTCGGTCAATGACTTGCGGGGCGCCCTGGCGCGGTCGGGGCAAAAACCTGTTTCGCTGGACGCGATGGACGAAGCGATCGCTGGCGGTGCTGAAGAGAGCGGAACGTCTGGCGCATGATTGCGCTCGATACCAATGTTCTGGTGCGCTTCCTCGTGCAGGACGATCCCGAACAGGCACGCATCGCCAATACCGTTATGGACCAGCTGACCGATGCGGCTCCCGGATTTGTTGGCCGGGAGGTTCTTGTCGAACTCGTCTGGGTGCTGGAGCGCGCCTATGGCTACCAGCGCGTCGACATTGCCGCTGCGCTGGATGGCCTGTTGACGTCGATTGAACTGGAGATCGAGGCGGCCGATGAGGTGGGCGTGGCTGTCGACCGCTATCGCAACGATGGCTTCGGATTCGCCGATCTGATGATTGCGGCCGCCGCCCGGCGCGCTGATGCAAGCGAACTGTTCACGTTTGATCGCAAGGCGGCGCGCCTGCCGGGCGTGCGTTTGCTTACAGCGTAAGACCTATCCTTCTTCGCTATCCTCGGGAGTGTCCTTTACGTCCGCGGCGTCACTGTTGGTCGCGTCATGGTCCGGGTTTTCGCCTGGCATGACCGTCGCACCCTGCGCCGGCGATCCCGGCCGGCGGAAGTCGAGGCCCAGCGCACGCTCGCGGGCGTGTTCCGCGGCGATCTCGCGATCGACCTGCTCGGCGTCATAGCCGCGCTCGGCAATGGCCTGGGTGCGGGATTTGAGGCCCGCCTCGATCTGGGCGATCTCGGCATTGGCGTCCTTCAATGGGTCCACCCAGTCCCACTTCGTGGGCAGCCAGTCGGCGGTCAGCAGTCGGGACCGGTTGGCTTCGTAATCCGGCAGGGCCAGCGCGCCCGAGAGCACCGCGGCATCCATCCAGCGGGCATAGACCGGGCGGCAGAGCTGGTAGACCATGACCGAATGCTGCCAGGCCGACACGCGGCGGCGGAACTCGATCAGGGCGAGCCGTGAGTTCGAGAAGTTGCCCTTCACCATGTCATTGGCGAGGTACGGATAGGGGATGCCCAGCGCCGCCGAGATCTGCAGCAGCGTGCGGTACTGGAACGGCTCGTAGGTCGCCCCGCTGTCGGCGGGCTGGCCGACTGTGACATCCTCGCCCGGATCGAGCCGCACGATCTGGCCGGGGCTGACCTCGAGGCCGGCATCGCCCGCCTCGTCCTCGGGCGGGGCCAACGGGGTCTCCGGCGCGGGCGAAGTCACGAACATCGCGTACATTGCCGCAACCTTTTTGCGGTCAAGCTCGGCGTCATCATACTGGTCGAGCAGGAAGAGCTTGACGATCGCCGGGGCAAGTTTGGAGACGCCACGCAGCTGACCGCCCTCGACCGGGTCGATCACGTGGATGATCTCTGACGCCGGCACCCGGGTGAGCGCGCCCGCGAGCCCCGGGTCTGTGCTGTCGCCGGGATGGCGGCGCAGGAAGTGATAGGCGACGCGCCGTCCGATGCGGTCGAACTCGATGCCCTGGCGGATGGCATTGCCGTTTGCCGCCGTCCCGCTCTGCTCCAGCGGGAGCATTTCCGCGGGCAGCATCTGCAGCTGCAGCGGCACGGCCAGCCCGTCCTCCGGGCGGCGTGGCCGGATGCGGAAGAACACCTCACCGGCGATGAAGACCTCGCGCGCTGCGCGGCGCTGCAGCCCGTAGAAGTCGGTCAGCCCTTCGGCATCCGCCTCGTCCGTCCAGGCCAGCCAGAGCCGCTGCAGCTCTTCCTTTCGGGCGGGATCACTGATCTTGGAGATCGGCTTGATGCCGTCGCCCGCGGTATTGGCCGCCCAGCTTTCCACCGCGTTCACGGCATAACCGTTGTTGCGCACCAGCCAGCGGGCCCGGGCGGTGATGTCGGACCCCGAGGCGGCGATCAGCGCGTTGACATGGGCGCGGGTCGCGCGGAAACCCCGCAGACGGCGGTGGTGCTGGCCCGCATCGAACCCGCCGATGAAGGCCCCGAGACGCTGGCGCCAGGTCATCACAGATCCTTGGTCGCAAAGGGGTGCAGCACGCGGCGGTTGGTCTTTTCCAGTGCCGCAATTCGTCGCTCGATATCCGCAATCGCTGCCGCAATTTCGGCGTCCGAGCCGTAGGTCACGCTCTTGCCGTCATAGCTGACCGACCGCGTGCCGCTGTAGCGCGCAGCCAACAGCGCGCTGTGGCGGGCCTTGAGATCATCGAGGGTCATCATCACTCCATGTATCTGGGCGTACTCACCCGCCAGCCGCGCCGGCGCTGCGTCGTGATGCGCCCGGCCTGGGGCTCCTCGGCCGGTTTGTCTGGCTCGGCCTCGGAGGCGACAGCAGCCGTCTCCACGCCCGCCTGCGTCTCCAGCTGCCGCCACATCCGCGCGTCGAACCGGTCGGCGCCGAGGATCCAGGCCGCGGCGCGGGCATAGACCCGGGTATCGAGCGCCTCGTTGCGCTCGCGCATCTTCTGCCACTCCTGGCGGGCATAGCCGCGCTTGGTGCGGATCGTGACCAGCTGCTCGGCCACCAGCTGCTTGAGCCATTCGCTGTCGGCCCAGTCGGGCAGATGGACGGTGCCGGGCGGGTCCGGCAAACCGTTGGCGCGGTCTTCGTCACGCGCGCGCGCCAGCCGCAGATGGCGATAGGTCTCGGCCTTGAAGGTGGCCGTGGCCACGGTCCAGAGCCGCGCGCCGCGTTTCAGCTTGCGCCCGTTCACCGTGGCATCGACGAAGGTCGGCCCCGAGACTGGCGTCGCCCGGTTGAACCCTTCCATGCCCTTGACCGGCGCGACCTGGGCCGTGCCCTGCTGGCGCGCCCAGGCATAGACCGCCGCGGATTCGTAGCCCGTGTCGATGGCGAGCTTGGCCAGCGTCATGATCGCGCCATGCTCATGCTCCCATGTTCGGGCGAGCAGTGCGGTGAGCGCCTCCCAGCAGGCCGGATCATCCGGCCCGCCGGGGATCACGATGTGATCAACCAGCCAGCTTGTCCCGCCGCGGCCCCAGGCCCAGACATCGACCTCGATGCGGTCCTTCTGCACATCCGCGCCCGCGGTCAGGAACAGACCACCCGCGGGGATCCGCGCCGGGTAGCTCTCGCGCCGGTCCGCCAGCTGCTGCCAGTCCGGCGCCTCGCCGCTCTCCACCCATGTCTCGCCCAGCAGCGTGTTGCGCGCCGCCCGCAGCATCTCGTCGGAGCCCTGGGCCGCCAGCCAGTCCTGTGCGATCTGCGCCCAGCTTTTCCAGCCGATCGGCGAATAGAGCGCCGAAAGGTGGAAGCCGATGGCCCTGGCATGCGCGGGCGCGGCGGTCGCCCGCCATTCCCCGTGCTCCAGCATTGCCGTCTTGTGATGCTCGGCAATCGGCATCTCGCAACCGGCGCAGGTGTACGCAGCAGTCTCGGGCTGATTCTTCTCCCACCGCAGGCGCTCGAACTGCAGCCACTGCATATGGCCGCAATGCGGGCACGGCACGAAATACCGTCGCTGATCACTGGCCTCGAACTCGCGCTCTATGCGGGACAGCCCGCGGATCGTCGGCGTCGAGACCATGAACACCTTGCGTCGATGTGCAAAGGTCGTGGTGCGCGCTTCGGCCAGCGTGACCGGGTCGCCTTCCTCGTCGGCCGAGGCCGGGTAGGCGTCCACCTCGTCGAGGAAGATGTAACGCGCCGGCATCGAGCGCAGGCCGGTTGCCGAGTTGGCCCCGGTCAGCACCAGGATGCCACCGGGGAACTCCTTGGACAGCATCGAGTTGCCCGCGTCCCGCGAGCGCGCGGGCTGCACGCGTTCCTTCAGCGCCGCGCTGTCGGCAATCAGCGGGTCGATCCGCCCGCGCGAGGTCCGCTTGGCCATCTCCACCGTGGGCAGGACCGCCAGCATCGGCCCCGGCGCGTGGTGGATCACGAACCCGATCCAGTTGTTGCCGGCCTCTGTTGCACCGACCTGCGCGGCCTTCATGAAGGTGACGCGATGTGCCGGGTGGCCGGGCGAAAGCGAATCCATGATCTCGCGCAGGTAGGGCGTGCGCGCGGTGCGGTAGCGCCCGGGCTCGGCCGAGGCGCGAGACGACAGCCAGCGATGCTGATCCGCCCAGGCCGATACCGTGAGGTCGGGATCGGGGCGCAGGCCACGGCGCCAGGCGCGCAGGATGTCCTCCGCGCCATCGAACCCGAGATCGAGGTTTGCGGTCAGGTCGTCATCGGTCAGGCCCTCGTCAACATCTCCGTCATTCAAGCGAGACCCGGAGATCGGCCAGGGCGTCGAGCTGCTCTCGGACATGGGCTTCCAGCACCCTTTGCAGGATCGCCGCCTCGATCGTCACGGGCGTCCCGGATGCACTCTCCATATCTGCGGACAATTGCGCGGCCATGAGGGCGGCCACGCGGGTGGGCCAGGTGGTCCAGACATCGCGCTCCTGCCGGGCGAGGCGAAAGACCAGCGTCTCGGCGCGGGCGCGATCGACCAGCGCGCCCTTCTTGCGCTGGATCGCCAGCTGGCGCTCCTGCGCCTGGTAGACGGTCAGCGCGGTGCGCGCCTTGAGATAGGACGCGCTGTCGCCGGGGCCGGAGACGGGAGCGGTTTCAGTGCTGCTGCTGTCCCCAATTCCACCCCGCGCGCGCCCCTGCTGATCCGGATCGGTCATGCCGCCCCGCCGTGCATCCGACGCCGCGGCATCGATCGAGCCATCGGCAAAGAGCACCAGCCGCCCGGTCTTGCGCGCCTTCTGCACGGCCCCGCGCGAGAGCCCGGCGTGGGCGGCGTAGGCGCGCTCGCTCATACCCTCCATGGCTCTGGAAAGCTCCTCACATCATTTGAAACTGGCGGGTCGTGATTTCCCGACGGCCGGCGTGGGCGATCTGGCGCCAGGGGCCGAGCGATCATAAAGCAATCATATTGCTCTGATTTGCCTACACTTTCAGGCCCCGTGGAGCGATTCTGATGACACCAGAACGATGCAACTCACCACACGGAGCCAAGCCATGACCACCCCCGCCGCAAACCTGATCGCCGACTTCCGCGCCACCGCCGAAGAGATCGAAACCGTCCTCGCGCCCAGTGCCTGCGCCATCGTCGCCGCCCAGACCTGGATCGTCATCGACGGTTTTGGGCCGCTGACCTTCACCGTTGCGCCCGAGGGCGACACGCACCGCGCCACATGCACCGGGCATGGCCGCGCGCACAGGGTCAACCGCTTCACGCGAGCCGATGCCCAGCGCCTCGCCGAGGCTTGCAACGCACGCGCCGCCTTCTGGGCCGACGCCGCCCGCGAGGAAGCCGCCACGCTGCGCCGCCATATCGCCACGCTGGAAGCCGCCGGCGCCGCATGAACCACACGCGCGGGGCCTGCGGGCCCCGCCACCACACGCAAAAGGAGCCATCACCATGACCCGCCTGAACCCGATCACCACGCCCCGCCATCAACTCCGCGCCGAGAAGGCCCGCCGCAACCGCGAAGCCGCGCTCGGCGCCTTCATCGGAAAGAAGGCCGAGATCGACGAGATGCTCGCGCGCCTGCAGGCGCTCAGCGCCGATCATTTCGAGACCCACCCCGACGAGGTCGGCTGGGCGATGGTCGGGACCCTCGAGCATTACGCCAGCCTGCTGAAGCGCATCACCGACAGCGCCTTTGGCGAGGGCGAACACGCCGAATAACCCCTCCGGCCCAAGCTTCGGGGCAGCCCGCCAACACGGCGGGCTTCACCCGGTAGAAGGCGGCGCATCCCGTGCCGCCCGACATCACCGGAGGCCCCGATGCCCAAGCTCACCGACACCCAATCGCTGATCCTCAGCCGCGCGGCGACCCGCCCCGGCAATCTGGCCATGCCGCTGCCCGAGGGGCTGCATGGCGCCGCCGCGAATGTGGCCGTGACCAGGATGGTCGAGCGCGGCTGGCTCGAAGAGGTCGATGCCGATATCCGCAAGGGCGAGCCCCTCTGGCGCGAGACCGGCGATGGCCATGGTACCACGCTGATCGTGACCGAGGTCGGTCTGGACGCCATCGGGATCGAGCCGGTGGTCGCCAAGGCCACCAGCGGGGCGCGCAAGGCGAAGCCGGACCCCGCGCCGATGTCCGAGGCTCCGAAGTCTCCGGCCATCCGCGCCGGCACCAAGCAGGCGCAGATCATCGCGCTGCTGCAGCGCCCCGAGGGCGCGTCCATTGGCGAGATTGTCGCGGCGACCGGCTGGCAGGCGCATTCGGCCAGAGGCATGATCTCCGGGGCGCTCAAGAAGAAGCTGGGCCTCGTGATCACGTCCGCGAAGGAGGCCGGACGAGGGACGGTGCATCGGATCACGTGACATGCGTCCAGGCTCCCGCCGGTCGGTCTGATCGGGAGTCCGCCAAGACCGACCAGAAGAGGCAGGCGACGGCTTGGGGCCCGCTTCATCCGATGCCGCGTTGCGGTTGAACGGCAGGTCTGCGCAGTGAGCGGGCTTTGCAAAGTTTCGAACCGTTGTAGCCTCTCAAGACGTGACCGACGCCATGCGGCCGTTCATTCGGGATGGATGTCCCGCGGGGTGCATCCCGCGTCGAGCACCACGGCAAGCCAGTTCACATCGAGCGAATAGCCTTGTTCAGAAAGCCACCGCTCCTGCAACCGGTAGGCCGGCAGCTCCTGTGCGGCCGGGCAATACCAGTGGTGCGGCGCCTGCCGGTGATGCGCGAGTTCGTGCAGCAACACGGCAACATCGACCGCCTTGCGCGGGTCCCAGGGGCGCACCAGCAGGATCTCGGACCGATCCGGGTCATAGAGACCCCGAAGACGGCCACGCTGAAAACTCGCCGTCGCACCCTGCCGCGCCGCCGCCTGCCACTCGCTGACGAGACGTACGCGCGGGGCCACATCGCGGCGTGGCCAGTCCGACCGTGCATCAAGCCAGGCGTCGAGCGAGGAGATGAGCGTGGCCATGCTGTCCGCATGTTGCCACCCGGCAACCGACGAGCCAGGCTCATTCCCGGCGCGCGGCAGCGTCGGGCAAAAGGCTATCAAGGCCGCGGCGAGTGCCACGGCGAAACTGGAGCGGTGCATCATTCCCTCCGGTGCGCGATTTTGAAATTTGGTAGCCTCATGCTACGCTATTTACGGAACGACACCGAACGATCACTTTTCAGCCCCGCGTGAGCTCAGTTCAGGCAGAAATGGGACGCAAGCTTCCGCCCTTCGCAGCCGTCCGCGCCTTCGAGGCCACCGCGCGACACATGTCGGTCAAGGCCGCGGCGGACGAGCTGTGCCTGACGCCCTCGGCCGTCAGCCACCAGATCAAGGCGCTGGAGGACTTCCTCGACACGCAGCTCTTCGAGCGGTGGGGCAATCGGATCGCGCTCACCCTCACGGGCGAGGCCTATGCCGGAAAACTGACCCACCTGCTGGATGCTTTCATCGAAGAGACAGAGGCTGTGCGCGCGACACCACAAACCGTGCGCGTTCTCTCGACGCCGGGCTTCGCCGCGCGTTGGCTGGTGCCTCGCTTGCCCAGGCTCGAGTTCGCCAGTGACATCCGGCTTCGGGTCTCGAACGGCGCGCCGTCGCTCGACTTCGCGACCAATGACGCGGACGTCGTGATCCAGTGGTCTGACCGACCGACGCCTGGCTTGCGCGTCGAGCCGCTGATGGCCTCGGCCCGGTATCCGGTGATCTCTCCGGCATTGCGGGAGCGCGAGAACGTGCGGCACCCGAAAGATCTGCTGCGCCTCACGCTCTTCTACGACGAGACGGACGATGCCTGGCCCGAATGGTTCGCCGCGGCGGGCCTGGCCGGGGCCACCCTGCCGTCCGGGCCCACTTACCCCAATTGCGAGCTTGCGACGACCATGGTCGAGCAGCACCAAGGCGTGTCGCTGGCCTACGACGCCATGGTGCGCGGCACAATCGCTTCAGGCCGATTGCAACGGCTCTTCGACGCGACAACGCCGCCCATGTCGATCTACGCGATCGCCTGTCCCGAAATCCGTGCGGATGACCCGCGGATTGCAGCATTTCGACACTGGTTGCGCGCGGAAGCGGCGGCCGAGGGGATCATGCCACAGCAGCTGCACGAAGCCGCCGAGTGACTGCGCCAGGACCAATCCACCCACAGGCGCAACCTCGACCCGGCAGTCACAGCGAACGGCAAGAACTGTCCGCATCTCGGCCTTTAGAGCAGCGTAGCGCGGGTGTCCGCTTTTGCCTACCTCGTCGTTCCGCACCATGTCCGCTTCGGGGCTGGGAGCGGTCGTGGCATCCGAATGTGTCAAGTGCAAGTTCGTCCCGCATTGGTATTGCGCGCATCGGGCTTGAGCTGTTCCAGCGGCCAGAACGCGATCTGGCTTGGAGCATCTCGACGGTCATGCCGCGTGCCTCTTGGACTTCAGCGCGGCGAAGCTCTCGCCGGTTTCCACCAGCACCGCCTCCGCGCCGATGAAGGCCTGCCACCGCTCGATGGCGACATCGACATAGGCCGGGTTCAGCTCGACCCCGTAGCAGATCCGGCCGGTGGTCTCGGCCGCGATCAGCGTTGTGCCGGATCCCATGAACGGCTCGTAGACCGCTTGGCCGGTATTGGAGTTGTTCAGGATCGGGCGGCGCATGCATTCGACGGGCTTCTGGGTGCCGTGCACTGTCTCGGCGTCCTGATCCTTGTTCGTGATCTGCCACAGTGTCGTCTGCTTGCGGTCGCCCGCCCAGTGGCCCTTGGCCTTGGTTCGGACAGCATACCAGCAGGGCTCGTGCTGCCAGTGATAATCGCCGCGGCTGAGCACGAGCCGATCCTTGGCCCAGATGATCTGCGAGCGGATGGCGAAACCCGAAGCGGTCAGCGACTCCGTCACCTCGGCGGCATGCAGCGCCCCATGCCAGACATAGGCGACGTCGCCCGGAAAGAGCGCCCAGGCCTCGCGCCAGTCGGCGCGGTCGTCATTGAGCACCTTGCCGGTGCGCTTGGTCTTGGCCGCACCGGCGACGCCGGCCTGGTTGCGCCAGGCCGGGTCATAGGCCACGCCATAGGGCGGATCGGTCACCATCAGCAGGGGCTTCACATCGCCCAACAACCGCCCGACCACGTCGGCTGTCGTGCTGTCGCCGCAGATCAGCCGGTGATCCCCCAGCTGCCAGAGGTCCCCCGGCACGGACACCGGCGTGACCGGCGCCTCGGGCACATCGTTCTCACCTTCGACCGGGCCATCGCCCTGCGCCTCGGGGTCGTGAAGGAGCGCCTCGAGCTCGGCCTCGCCGATCCCTAGCAGCGACAGGTCGAAATCCTCGGCCAGCAGCCCCGCGATCTCGTCGCGCAGCAGGGCCTCGTCCCAGTCTCCGAGCTCGGTGAGTTTATTGTCCGCGATCCGGTAGGCGCGACGCTCGGCCTCGTCGAGATGGCTGAGACGGATCACCGGCACCTCGGTCAGCCCGAGCATGGTGGCCGCCAGCACCCGGCCATGCCCCGCGATCAGTTCGCCATCGTCGGCCACCATGCAGGGCACGGTCCAGCCGAACTGCGCCATGCTGGCGGCGATCTTGGCCACCTGGTCGTCGGCGTGGATCTTGGCATTGCGGGCATAGGGGCTCAGCCGCTCGATCGGCCAGGCCTCGATCTCGCTTGGCGCGAAGACAAGGTCCATCAGTGTTCTCTGCTGTGGCGAAAGGCGGACAGACGCACAGGCACGACCGGGTCGGTCTGCAGCAGCATCAACGTCCGCGATGTCGGGAAATGGAAAACGCCCGCGGGGGCTATCCTCCGGGCGCTATTCTTCGATGATCAAGAGGTACGTCAATGGGGCTAGAAATGTCAAAGGATTTTTTGCAGCTGAATCAACATCTTTCCGTGAAAAGCGCGATGACAGGCCTGCAAGGGGCATTCCAAGGTGGCTTCCTCGGGTGGCTTCCAGCCAGGGCGGATTCCGCGCAGGTGGCTTCCCTGGATTCCTCCGAGGAATCCACCTGGGCCAAGGGGCGCACGGCCAAGCCCTTGAAAACGAGTCAGAAATCCGAGCTGGCCCGCCGGGGTGGATTCCAGGTGGATTCCCCGGTGAGGAATCCAGTCGCTAGCGAAATCGCGCGCTGAGCCCCCCCGTATACAATCAGGGCCACGGAGGAACCATAGGAGGGGGGGTACACCCGGTCATGGCAGCCAGCCGCGTTGTGGTGCGGTAATCACCGGCGCACGATTCAAACGTAACGCGGCGAGCGACCGGTGTCGGCCCCCTTTTTGATGGGCATAGCCATGACCCTCGCAGGCGCAGCATTCGACGGGGTGAAGACAGGACCTTCTCTGCAAAATTATAACCATCCACCATGCGGATTGTAGCGCGGCCCCGCAACGCATTAGGTTTCGTCTGTATCAGGCATTGGTGCAAGACCGCGTTATGCCACAATCAAATTGTTTCACAGCTAACGTCCTGGGCGGCCCGTGCTACCACCCAAGATCAATTCGTGCCTTGGTACTGAAATACTGGGAGGATCAACCCCTTCGATCTTCCTGAGCAGATAGCGTGCCGCAAGCTGGCCGGTTTCACGCACGGCAAGATCGATCGTTGTGAGCGGTGGATCCAGCAGAGATGCGATTGGAAGGTTATCAAAGCCGGAGATGGAAATTTCGGCGGGAAGGTTCAACCCAAGTCGTTTGGCCTCGAGCAGCGCACCAATCGCGAACACGTCTGTGCCGCACAGGAGCGCCGTGGGAGGAGCATCGCTTTGCAATATTGACCTTAGGATCCGACCGCCGGCTTCGTAGGTAGGTGGTTCTTCGAACACGACCTCGTTCGGCAGGGACAGCCCGCGCTCCTCGATTGCGGTCCTGAAGCCGCGCAGCCGAGTTCGCGCTCGGTCATTGTTGGCAACAGGAAATTCGATCACCGCAAAGCGCTGGTGGCCAAGGTCAAGCAGGTGATCAGCGATCTCGTGCGCGGCGGCGAACTTGTCCGCACCGACCTGGGGGCGGGACACCTCACGGTCGATCGTCCAAGTCGTGACGTAAGGTACGCCGCGGCGGTCGAGCAAGTCGTATATGCCAGGTTCGCGCTCTAGCCCGACGAGCAGCAGCCCATCGACATTACGCCCGATCATGGTGCGCACGAGATCGGTTTCTTGGCCCGGCTCGTACTGGTCGGAGGCAATGAGGAGAGCGTAGCCAGCCTTGGAGAGCTGGTCGGCCATATCGTTCAACTCACGGGCGAAGAGCGCGTGGTCAAAGGTAGGCACGATGGCGCCGATTGTGTGCGAGCGCGACATCGCCAGTGTTCGCGCGGTCATGCTGGGGACGAAATCGAGTTCGGCGATGGCCTGAGAGATGCGTTTCCGGGTTTCCTCACGGATTTTTCCCGGCTCGTTGAAGTAGCGCGACACGGTGGTTTGAGAAACGCCGGCCTTGCGGGCCACGTCCAGCAGGTTCGTTTTCGTAGGACCGCTCACTTGCGCACCACCTTCCTTCAGGCCCCGATGCGCACGACAGGGCCGGTCATCGCTAAAGTGACCGCTGCGGATTTGCATTGCAAGCCCGATTATGTTCCTATGGAAGCGCTTCCATAAGAAGATTCGTACCAAATAGCCATCATAGAAGTGGCGATGTCCAGCAAGGAGAAACACCAATGAAATATCGAACTAACAACATCCTCCGGGGTAGTGCAGCCGCGGCCGCGTTGGCTGTCACCTCTACCTTCGTGCCACTTTCCGCGGTCGCTCAGGAGGACGACACAATCACATGGGCGCTACCGGGTCTGCCCGATACGCTTCTAGTGCCCCATGCCTGGAGCGTGAACACCGGCGGTGTCATGTCGCTCGTACAAGAGGGGCTTGCGGCCTTTTCCAACGATCTTGCGCTGAAGGATGGTGTGGCGGATGAATGGAAGCAGGTCGACGAGACCACCTACGTTTACAACATTCGCGACGGTGTGAGTTTCCATGACGGTAGTCCGGTGACGGCAGAGGACGTCGCTTTTTCGATGAACTGGCATCTCGACCCGACAAACGGCTCGCAGATGGCGGCCTTTTATTCCGCTGTGGACTCCATCAGTGCGACCGCCGAGGGAGAGGTGACGGTCAAGCTGACGCGCCCCGACGCACAGTTCGTCTACACGCCCGCGCACATGTCGGGATTCATAATGAAGCGAGAGCAGCTGGAGAACAATCCCGACACCTACGGGACACCGGACGAGCTGCCGCTTGGAACCGGCCCCTACGCGCTGATTGATTTTGTCCCCGGAGAGCGCATTTTGCTGGAAAAGAACGACGAATACTGGGGTCCGGAACCCAATTTCGAGAAAATTGAAGTGCTTGCCATTCCCGATGGCCAGACCCGCCTGCTCGCCATGCGAAACGGCGATATCGACGGCACGTTCGGGATCCCGATCTCCGAGGCTGACCAATGGAGCGGACTCGACGGGGTTAGTGTTGAGACCACACCTTCACTGGGAGTTTACTTCCTGACATTCGATTACGAGACACCGCCGCTCGACAACATCAACGTGCGCCGCGCCATCGCCCATTCGCTGGACCGTGAGGGTCTTGTAAAAGCGCTGCTGTCCGGCAATGGCGACAAGGCCCTGGCGATCAACCCGCCAGAGATGTGGGCGGGGGTGAAGCCCGCCGGTGAGGTGCGTGACTTCTATGCCACGCTCAACCAGTACGAGTTCAGTTTGGAAAAAGCGGCAGAAGCTTGGGAGAAGGCAGGTGTTGACGGCTTCGAGATGTCGGTGCCTGTCTCGTCGGCGGATCCTTACATGTCGTCGATCATGTTGACACTGGCGCAAAACGTGAAACCACTGGGAATCGAGCTGAACGTGCAGGAACTCGACCACACCCAATGGCTTGACGCGTTCATGTCGCATGAGGATCTCGGCATCCAGATGCGCCGCTACTTTCCTGACTACGCGGACCCGGCTAACTATCCGTTCCTGTTCTTTGCGAGCGAGAACGCCGTGGTGAACGGCTCCAATACCTCGAATTATCGGAGCGAAGAAGTGGATGGCTATCTCTCCACCGCGCTGCGGGAAACAGAGCCAGAAGCTCGCGCCGAGGCGCTGATGAAGGTAACTGAGAAGGTCAATGCGGACCTTCCTGCGGTGCCAATCTTCTGGCCAGCGTCGGCCATGGCGATTGACTCTGATCTCGAGCTCGAGGGGTTCACTGCGTTCTGGTACAACACGCCGTGGGCCGTGCGCGGGTTTGAGCGCAGATAAGCCAAGCAGGCCCGGCGCGGTAGCTTTGCCGGTGTCGGGCCGTGCGAAATGGAGTTCATGACGCATGTCGATTTCACTGATGCCGCCGGGCGAATTATGCTTGGACCGGCAAGGCAGGGCAGTCTTTTCGCTGCCGTCCGCAAGGCGGGTAGCAGGCGAAAGTTTGCGGAGCCGTATTTGGCGCGTTGTGCCGGGAGACACACCCCAACGCCTTACCGAAGGGCCCGGTTGCGACAAAAGTCCGGCGCCGTCACTGAGCGATGACCGGATCGCCTTCCTCTCTGACCGCGGTCAGCCCGGGTGTTTCCGGCCATTTATGATCAAAGGTGGCGAGATCGACGGTCCACTCTGCACGCCGCGCGGGACGGTCGAGACATTGACTTGGTCGCGCGATAGCACGGAGTTGTACCTGCTGATGGCGGAAGAAGGCCTGGATACGGCCAGTTGCGAGGGTGCGCTGCCGCTTGCTTGGCACACGCCTGGCGATCCGCAGGTGACCGATGGCGATCCGGTTCGCCGTCTGCTGCGACTCGACGTCGAAAGCCGGGAGGCGGTGGAGGTGCCGACAGGTGGTCCCACCATTTGGGAGTTCGACGTTGGACCCGACGGCACTGTAATCGCCATTGTTTCCGATGATCCGACGGAGCGCGGCTGGCATGCGTCCCGACTGGTGCGGATCGGTCCGGACGGCTGTGAGACGCTCCATAATCCGGACGAGCAGATTCAATGTATCTCCATCGCTCCTTCTGGAGACAGGGCATTGATCATCGAAGGCCCGGCGAGCGACAGGAAACTGGTGGCGGGCTGTCTTCGGCTGATCAATCTCGAAACAGGTGAAATTTGCCCTCTCGCGGCCTTGCAGCTCGACGACTTGACACATGCCACCTGGCTTTCCAACACAGTGATAGGCTTTTCCGGCTGGATCGGCGTGGGGTGTCGATACGGCAGGGTGTCGACAGAGGGCAGAATCCTGTCCGAATATGCAGAAGCGGCACAGCTGGGACCGGGGCGGTTCGCAGCGCGAGTGGAACAGGGGGCGGATTACGATATGACGATCCGCGAAAGCACCGGGAACCCGCCAGAAATCGCCCTTCGCAACGGCACCGAGTGGCGCACGATAAGCAATTTCAACGACGGAGCGTCCGCGCGTCTGCCGCCACATGAAACAACAGAGCTGGAATGGCTTGCCCGGGATGGCACGGAGATCTGTGGGTTGCTGCTCGATCCCGGCGGTACTATGCCGGGGCCCCTCATCGTCGTCGTCCATGGCGGACCCACAGCGTCGGCACGCTGCAAATTCGATCCGGGTGGGGCACTTCAGTATGTCGAGGCGGGGTACCGTGTGCTGCTACCCAACTACCGGGGCAGCGTGGGGCGAGGTCGGGCCTTCACCCGGGCCGTGATCGGTGATCCAGCCGGATCGGAGTGGGGGGACATAGTCGCCGGTGTAGACCATGTTGTCGCGATGGGGCTGGCTGACCCGGCGCGTATCGGAATCACCGGATCGAGTTATGGCGGCTACCTCTCCGCGTGGGCCGCGGCGACCAGCGACCGGTTTGCAGCGGCTGTGGTGGTGTCGGGGATCAGTGACCTGCTCGCCTGCAATTATGATTGCAACCATGCTTTTTCTGAATGGGTGGCAGATGGTCCTATGAGCGAGCCGGCGGTACGCGAATTGCTCATCGCTCGCTCCCCGATCTACAACATCGAGCCGGCCGCAAAGCCCACACTTTTCCTCCACGGCGAACGGGACCGCTGTACGCCAGTGACACAGGCCGAGATGATGTATGCGGCGCTGCGTCGTCAGGGAACGCGGACACGGCGGGTGGTTTTCCCGCGAGAGGGGCATATGATCGAGGAAGACGAACATCGCGCACGTCTGACCGAAGAGGCATTGGACTGGTTTGCCGAGCATCTGGAGCAAACCGCTTGAACCACTCGCTGACCAGATACTTGGCTCTGCGCCTCTTCGCCACGATTCCGCTACTGCTGGTGATCTCCATTCTTGTCTTCGTGCTGGTGCATCTGGCCCCTGGCGACGCAGCAAGTGCACTCTCCGGCGGGCGAGCGATATCGCAGGAGGCAATGGACGCGTTGCGCGCCAAGTACCATCTCGATGAGCCGATGGTCATGCAATATGTCCTTTGGCTTGGCGACGCCGTCACCGGTGATTTCGGCACTTCCATCCAGACGCGCCAGCCGGTGGCGACGGCGGTTCTGGACCGCGCCCCGCTAAGCCTGTGGCTGACTTTCTATGCCACTGTGATCGTCCTGGGCGCTGGCGTGCCGCTGGGGCTGGCTGCCGCGCTGCGCCGGGGCTCGCGGATGGACCGGAGCGTGGTTACACTGTCCGTTTTCGGGGTCAGCACGCCGGCCTTCGTGAGCGGATTGTTCCTGCTCTATTACCTTGGCTTCGTCGCGGGGCTTTTCCCGGTCTTCGGGACTGGACGCGATGGTGGCTTCCTGATCCAGGTCTGGCACCTCACGCTGCCCGCGCTGGCGCTGGCGCTGGCGGTGATGGCGATCGTCGTCAAGATCACCCGCGCGGCGGTGATTGAGGAGATGGAGAAGGACTACGTCGCTTTCGCCCGGGCGCGAGGCGTGCCGGAGCGGCGGATCGTGCTCTCGTACCTGCTGCGCAACGCGTTGGTGCCTGTGGTGACGGCGGCGAGCGTGATCGTGGTAGCGACGATGGCCGGCGCGATCTACGTCGAGATCACCTTTGCGCTGCCCGGACTCGGCAGCCTTCTCGTCGACGCGGTGCGCCAGCGTGACATTCCGGTCATCCAAGGAGCGACGCTCTTCTTTTCGCTTTTCGTGATTGTAGTGAACGTGCTGACGGACATTCTTTATGTCCTGATCGACCCACGCATCCAGTTCGGAAAGGCCGCACGATGAACGAGAGCGAGCGATGCAAGGTATGATCAAGCGTAGTCTAGGCGCGATGTCGCCGGCTCTATGGGTCGCCGCCGCCTGTGTTCTGGTGGTGCTCGTCTGCACCATTGGTGGCGCCGCCGTGGCGCCCGGCTCGCCGGACGTGCAGCGGCTTTTGGTGGGAGACACGCCGCCCTCGGCGGAGTTCTGGGCAGGTACCGACAAGCTCGGGCGCGACGTGTTGGCGCGGACAGTGGTCGGCGCGCGAACCGCGCTCATCGGGCCAACGGTCGTCGCTGCCGGCGCCTTCACCGTCGCTACAGTGCTTGGCCTGCTTGCGGGTTATTTCGGCGGCTGGATCGACAGCGTGATCATGCGCGGGGTGGATATCATCCTCGCCTTGCCGGGACCTCTCATAGCTATCGTGGTGGTAGGTGTGACAGGAGGCGGTTATTGGACTGCGGTATCTGTGCTCGTAGTACTCTTTGTGGCCCCTGACACGAGAATTGTGCGCAGTGCCGTGCTGGTGCAGCGCAGTCAGCCATATATCGAGGCCGCGCGCATTCAGAACATTCCGCGCCACAGGATCCTGTTCGTGCACATCCTGCCCAATGTGATGCCGATTATCCTCTCCTACGCCGTGCTCGACTTCGCGTTCGCGCTGGTCAACCTCGCGGGGCTGTCGTTCCTTGGGCTTGGGGTGGAGCCCGGAACGGCGGACTGGGGGCGAATGCTTTTCGAGAACCGGAACATCCTTTTCACCAACCCCACCGCGCTTCTTCTGCCGGCGGCGATGATCGTTGTCACGGCGGGCAGCATCAACATGCTGGGCGACCGGATTCGGGAGGCGGTGGCGAAATGAGTGGACAGCTCCTGACAGTCGACAACCTCGTCGTGCGCACGGAGGTTGGAAACACGCTGCTGCGTGATCTTGGATTTTCTCTCTCACGTGGTGAGACGATCGGGATTGTCGGCGAAAGTGGCTCGGGCAAGTCGATCGCGATGCGGGCGATCATGGGGTTGTTGCCCGAGGGATTGGAGGCCACTGGCGAGGTGCGCCTCGGTGAAACGGATCTGCTGCGGCCGGGTGCGGCGGCGGCATATCGCGGAAAACGCATCACCATGATGTTCCAGGATCCGTTCACCATGCTCAATCCACTCCAGACCGCGGGCGAGACTCTGGCCGAGGGGTTAAGCAGCCCCGACTCGGGGGAGATCGTGCGGCGTTTGGAGGAGGTCGGCATACACGATCCGGCCGTCGTGGGACGGTATCCTTTCGAGCTTTCGGGTGGGCTACGCCAGCGGGTAGGGCTCGCGGCCGCGCTGGCCAAAGACCCGGAGATTCTGATCGCCGACGAGCCCTCGACAGCGCTCGACGTGACGACACAGGCAGAGATCGTGGACCTGTTGGGAAAAACCGGCCGAGAGCGGGGCATGGGGCTGGTACTCATTACCCACGACCTGCGGTTGGCATTTTCCACCTGTGACCGGGTTCTTGTGCTCTATGCCGGGGCATTGCTGGAAGCGGGACGTACCGAGGAGGTCGCCGCGCAGCCGCGCCATCCCTATACATTGGGCCTTCTTCTTTCAGAGCCCCCGGCGGATCGGCGAGTGGAGGAACTTTACGCAATTCCAGGAGCGGTTCCGACCGCTGAAAGCGTGCTTGGCGGCTGTCCTTTTGCCGCGCGTTGCGAGTGGGCAGCGTCAGCCTGTCTTGACACTGATGCGGTGTTGCGAGTGGCAGACGCGGCGCATCGCTCTGCATGTCTGCGACAGGAGGAGATCGGCGCAGAGATGAACGAACGCCAGGAACGCCGCCGTGCGGAGGCGGGCCGAGGCGCAGATCAGGCGACCGGTGCCCCGCTGGTGCGGATCTCGGGGCTGACCAAGAATTTTGGCGAGGCAAGGGTCCTCGAAGGAATCGACATTGAGATCTACACAGGGGAATGCCTTGGTCTCGTGGGCGAGAGCGGATCGGGCAAGAGCACCATCGCGCGTTGCCTCGTAGGGCTGGAACGCGCCGATTCGGGTAAGATTATGCTGGATGAGGCTGCTGTGGTCGATCCGGCGACAGGCAGCGCGACGGAGCTGGCCGACTTCCGGCGCGCGGTGCAGTTCGTCTTCCAGGACCCCTACGCCACGCTCAATCCTCGCCACAGCATTCGCAAGTGCTTCGACGAGATCCTGCACGCCGACCAGCGGCCCGACAGGGACGACGCCGAAAAAACGGCATTGCTGGAACAGGTGGGTCTGACGCCCGCCTATCTCGACCGGCGCCCGGCGCAGCTTTCTGGTGGGGAGCGCCAACGTATTGCCATCGCCCGCGCGCTCGCGCTCGGACCAAAGCTGTTGATCTGTGATGAGGCGGTCTCGGCGCTCGACGTGTCGGTGCAGGCGCAGATCCTGAACCTGCTCAAGCAGCTCGCGCGGGAGCGTGGGTTGGCCTATCTCTTCGTCACGCATGATCTTGCAGTTGTCCGCCAGATGGCCGATCGAGTCGCCGTGTTGGACAAAGGTCGCATCATCGAGACTGGGCCGGTCAATCGCGTAATGGATGCCCCAAGGGAACCCTACACAAAGAAGCTTGTGGCGTCATTGCCCGGGAATGTTGTTCGGCAGACAACAAATGCAGACTGACATGACGTTGCTCATATGCCTGCTTCCAAAAGCAGACATTTGCCAGCAGGCTTGTGATGACTGGTCAAGTTCTATGAGTACTGGCGATTATGCCCGCGGAAAGCATACGGTATGGTGAAGGTATTGTTCCGCCCCCACCACTAGCTTCACTCCTTTTCCCACGGCCGCGCCTTGGGCATCACGCCAGTCACCTTGACCTCCCGCAACATCCCGCCCGCGATCATCCCGTCGCGCACCCAGCCCAGCGCCTGCCACCAATCGTCATACGCTGTTCGGGCGGAGTCGATCTGCTGAGGATGCGGGAAGTAGGTCACCGGGCAGGCGCGGACCTCGACCGTGCGCCATTTACGACGGGCCAGGACCCGCTCAGTTCCAACCACGATGCTGAGCGCCCGGTCACCGTATCGGTTGCGCTTCATCTCCACCGGGACACAGCGCGGCACGGCGCCGGGCATCCAGTCCGGCGTCAGCCCGGCGCGGGCCAGTTCAGCCACGCGGATCGCCATGCGCTTGCCGCCGAGGCTGTCGGGGAGCCCGGCGACCGTGGCGGCGATCACCTCGGCATCCGGGTGGGTGTCGTTGCCGATCTTGTACTGCCCGCCATCGACCTTGCAGCCCAGCACCGCCTGCTGCATCAGCACGTACTCGAGACCGACGCCGGAGCGATGCGTCCGCTCGGGGTCAGACGGCTCGGGCAGCTCCAGCTGCGCCTTCTCGACCCCGAAGGCCCATTCCAGCGCCTGCTGGACGGACATGGCGCCCTTGAGCTTGCGGTCTGCGCCGCGCTGGGCCGGCGTCCTGGACAGCCTGCGATCGAACCGGCTCATGTCACACCCCGCTCGCGCATCCGGTCCGCCGTGACCAACCCGCGGGCCAGCATGGCGTCGCGCATGGTGGTGCTGATCATGTTGGCGGGCAGGAACTGCTCGGAGTTCACCATTTCGGCGTAGAAGGCCGCCAGCTCGTCGTCGCTGGGTGGAGGTCCTGACGCGACCTTGCGGCGTTTCCTTTGCTTTCCGTCGTGCTCAGTGCCTTTTTGCGAGCCCAGCCCTCGCTGCGCCTGGCGCTGGGCGGCGCGCTGCATGGCGCGATCGAGCGCCTTGGGCCCGTCCGGCGGGTCGGGGTGATCCTGGCGGGTTTCCTCGGCCACGGCGAGGATCGCCTCTGCGCTGAGCCCGAGATCATCGCGCCAGCGTCGGACATGTTCGCGGGCTGGCCAGCCCTGCCACCACGATGGCAGCGTGGCGTTGGGGGCAAAGCCCAGCGCGCTGAGCAGCTCTGCAAAGAACCGATCAAAATCGAACTCGCGCGCTCGCGGGCCCTCCTCCTCCTTTAAAGGTTCCCTTACAGGGTTAGTGTCCCAAAATGAGACACGGGAATCGCCATTTTTGAGACACGGGCGTGTATCAAATTGAGACACGGACCCGTGTCCCGTTTCGAGACACGGGCGCGGCGCAGATTCCGTCGACAAGTCATTGCAGGACTGCGCTTTTTCCGATGATGGCCCGTGTCTCACATCGGGACACGGGATTTCAGCCGTGTCTGTGTCGAACGGTGCTCCGGACGCAGGGTCCGGGTCGCCGGACCCGGGCGGTGGGAAGTCCGGCTCGAAGCCGAGCAGGTAGCGCGTCGGGCGCTGCCGCCCGGTCCTGGCATCGACATTGCGGATGCGGCGGATGAGCCTGCGGGTTTCGAGATCGTCGAGATGGCGGTTCAGCGTCGCGCGGCCGATCTCGCAATCATGGGCCAGCCGGTCCTGCGAGGGGAAACACCCATAATCCGGGTTGAACCGATCGCAGAGATGCCAGAGGACGATCTTGGTGGTGGGCTTGAGACCCCGCTGCTGGATGGCCCAGTTGGTGGCGGCATGGCTCATGGGGCTGCCCTCCGTGCTTGGCGCTGGGCGGGATCTTGCTTCGCCACACGGGTCGTGAACCCATGATCCGCCAGCGCGCCCAGTGCATCGTTGAGGCTGCGCACCAAAGCCCAGCTGAAGCCCTGCGCCCGGACCGCATCGCGGAAGGCGGTCTGCGTGGCACTAAGCCGGCCCTTCGGAGCCTTGAGCTCCAGAAACAGCACGCGGCCGTCGCAGAGCACCATCAGATCGGCAAACCCGGGCTGCACGCCCATGCCGACGAGGATCGCCTGGCGCTTGGCCCCGCGCGGGCCGGCCTCGGTGACCTCGTTGACGCAATGGTGGATGATGGCTGTGCGGGGCAGGGCGAAGCGCAGCGCGGTGACCACGGCGCGCTGCAGGTCCGCCTCGGGTGTCATGCGTCGCGTCATCGCCCGCCCTCCCGGTCCGGCCGGGCGCGTGCGATGCGCCCTGGCGATTTCGCATCGAGCACGATCAGCAGAAGCCGGGCATCCTCACGCTCAGAAGGTGTCTCGCCGTGCCGGACGAGCACGTTGCAGGCGAGGCGCACCAGATGATCGGAATGATGGACCACGTCGGCGACCACGATGCGGGCCTCGCGCAGCCGCTCGTCGATCCAGTCCTGGCGGGCCGCGTCGCGGTGGCTTCTCTTGCGGAAAGGCAGGGGCACGCTCATCGACGGCCTCCCGCGCGGCGGTGGCCGCGTGTCCGGGTTCGGCCATAGCCCTGGTCTTCCAGCTGCTCGAGCCAGTCCAGCACAGCCGCGCGGCGGTAGTAGATCTTCCGCCCGGCCCGGATACAGGGCGGCCCCCAGCGCTCGGCTTCCCAGCGGCGCAGGGTGCTTTCAGACACCCCCAGTTGCCGGGCGAGATCCGGGCGGCTGATCCAGCCGCCCATGAGCCCCTCGGAGGTCTTCGGCCGTGGCTGTGTCTCATTCATCGTGTGCATCAGGCATCTCCCATTGGCGCGCCCGAACACCGGGCGTCGACTGGTGCCAGTGAGACAGATCGCCTGGGGTGGCAGGGAGGCACGGGGTGGCACGCAAACCGCCACCCCCGTGCCACCCCTTGTTTTATTGGCTTCGAGGAAGATCGGTGTCGCAACACCCGGAACGACGCTGCGACGCGGCAATCTGCGCCTTGTGGCGGTTCACGTGCACTCGGCTGCACATGCGTTGATTTACAGGAGAGTCGCGCGCATTCGGGCTCAAACAGGGGGTGGCACCGCGCATGAATGCGTGCCACCCCCTGATTTCATTGGGAATTTACAAGCTCCGGCGGTTTTAAACCTAGCTTTGGCACTCTGCAGGTCTGTTTGGCGGTGAGAGTTGCGCCGCATTTCGACTGCCGCCAATCCCATGTCTGGCGCCGATGCCATCAAGATCCTTTAAAACAAGGGGTGGCACGCCACCTGTCTCCGGCGTGCCACCCCGTGCCTGCCTGCCACCCCCGGCGCCATGTTCTGCTTGATAGACGCGGCGTTTTACGCGTCATCACGAGGGACAAGAGAAAGGTTCGCAGATGGGGAACAGGCAGAAACTGACCGAGGCGGTTCTGCGCGACGCCGTGCCGGTGGAGGGCCGGGATTATCAGATATTCGATACCGAGCTGCGCGGCTTTGCCGTCTGCATATACCGCGGCGGGGGCCGGGCCTTCACGCTGGATTACCGCTACGCTGGCCGGCAGCGCCGGATGACCTTTGGCCGCTGGCCGGACTGGAGCGTGTCGGCGGCGCGCACCCGCGCCAAGGAGTTGCGCCGGGAGATCGATGCCGGGGGTGACCCGCTGGCAAACCGCGATGCCGTCCGCGAGGCGCCCCGCGTCGCCGATCTGATCGCGCGCTACGTCGAGGTGCACCTGACGCATCTGGCCGCGCGTAACGCGGCCGATCAGCGCGCGATGATGGAGAAGTTCATCGCATCCGCCTGGGGCCGAATGCTGGTGACGGAGGTGAGTTCTTATGATGTAGAACTGCTGCTGACCAGGATCGCCGAGGGGCGCGCGCGGCCCGCCAAGGCCAAGCCAAACAACCGTGCGCGCAAGCTGCAGGGCGCCAAGCCGACACCGGTGCGCGCCAACCGCGTCGGCGAGGTGGTCCGCAAGATGTTCGCCTATGCCGTCAAATGGGGCTGGCGCGAGGACAATCCGGCCATGGGGTTCCGCCGCCGGATGGAGACGCCGCGCGAGCGGTACCTGTCACAGGACGAAATCGCGCGCCTCGCCGCTGCACTTGATGCGGCTGAGGATAAACGCGCAGCCGACATCATCCGGCTGTGCATGCTGACCGGTGCGCGCGTGGGGGAGGTGCGGCAGGCGCGGTTCGAGGATTTCAACCTCGAGCATCTGAGCTGGACCAAGCCTGCCACCACGACCAAGCAGCGCCGGGTGCACCGGGTCCCGATCTCGGATGAGGCCGCCGCGATCGTGCGCCAGCGACGCCTTGCGGTGATCGCGGGGCCCCCTTGGCTGTTCCCCGGCGACACGCCTGGTCAGCCCGTTCAGGAAATCCGCCGGTTCTGGCGGCGCATCCAGAAGGAGACCGGGATCGAGGATGTCCGGATCCATGACCTGCGCCACACCTTCGCGTCGCTGCTGGTGAGCGGCGGCGCCTCGCTCGAGATGATCGGCAAGCTGCTGGGCCACAGCCAGATGCAGACGACCCAGCGCTATGCGCATCTCATGGATTCGCCGCTGCGTGCTGGTGTCGATGCGGTGGCCAGCGCATTCAGCCTCAAGCCTCGACTGGTCCACGACGCGGAGGCCGCCGCGACGCAGTCGGAGCCGCGCCGCGGACCCGGCCATGTCACTGCATCCCCCTCCTGAACTTGAGGGCATCGAGAATGGGTTTGAGGCGCCGCCGGATCGAGCGCTCATCGGGGAAGGTGCCATCGTCCGATCGCGCAGCAAACCAGTCCTGAAGTTCACGGATCCATTGGCCCTGGGATTCGGGCAAGCCCTCCTCGAAGACCCGGCGCGTGATTTCGACATGCATCGCCGGCCAGTCGTAATCGCCGTCCTCGCGCAGCCCAGCGCCTTCTGCGATTCGACCGAAGAGGTTGTTGGCATCTTCGAATTTCTGCACCTCCTAGCCGAGGATCATCAGATCCCCGAGTGAGACTGCCACTCCCTCCTCGGGCGCGGTGATGTACAGCCAGTCCTGCGCCTCGAGTGGCTGTACGCGCCGCAATTGCGCTTCACGTGGGCCGGCCTCGGAGCGTCGAAACATCGGCAGGATGTCCATGGGCTCGATCCTGACCAGCCCGGCGATACGCGCGTCGCCGCACGCGACAGGTGGGATGCCTGTGACGATCCTGAGTGTTCCCATCGCTGCCCAGCCCGCGATGTCCGAAATCGTGCATCCCCAGCGCGCGGCGGCCTCATAAACAGAGTAGAAAACACGTTGTGGTAGTCCCATGCGCATCAGTCCGTTTGATATGGCCGCCATTCAACGCGCGCAGGGCGTGGCCGCGGCACTATTCGATCGCCCCCTGTGCCGCAATCGCGAAAAAAACTGCACAGGAACAATGCATTGCAATGTATGATTCGGCTTTGAGCCTGAGTGAGATTACCCCGCTCGAAAAGCCAGCGACATACAAAAACGCAACCAAGGGTTGGCAAGAGAAGAAATTGCTTCAGTTCTCGCTGTATGGGAGCCGCCACATGCCCTTAGGCGACGGTAGTGTCCCGGGAAGTGGTGTAGGAACTGGCTTCCACCTGCTTCTTCATAGCTGGTGTTGCTCGTTCACTGAGCGGCGATCATCGCCGCCGCTTCGGGATCGTTGCACATGGCGGTCAGCTTTTCCACCGGCATGTAGCGGCGGGAGACGGCCCATTCGTCGTTTTGCTCCAGCATCAGCGCTCCCACGAGGCGTATGACGGCTTCGCGGTTCGGAAAGATCCCGACCACGTTGGTGCGCCGCTTGATCTCCTTGTTCACACGCTCCAGCGGGTTGGTGCTGTGCAGCTTCGATCTCAGGCTTTCGTCGAAGGCCATGTAGGCGAGGACGTCGTGCTCGGCCTCATCCATCAGCTCGGCGACATCGCGGAACCGACCCCGCAAGCTGTCAGCGACCTCGCGCCAGCGGGCATGGGCTTGGTCGCGGTCCTTCTCGGCGAAGACGGTATTCACGACAGCGCTGACCACCGGCTTGTTGGTCTTGCTCACGCGGGCCTGTGAATCGGCATGCAAAAGTGACCCACTTGGGTGGGTATGATCATCTAAAACTGACCCACCTGCATTGTTAACATCCGTGCGCTTTGGCACGGAGGAAGAGCAGGTGTTACTGATGGAAACGTCA
>NZ_QNGB01000003.1 GCF_003298505.1 Roseovarius sp. TE539 | reverse complement strand
CTGTGTTTGCTATGGAAGAGATCATTTCTTGACGGCAGAGCCCGTCTGGGCAACCGTAACAGGGCGTCCGGGACACCGGACGCCCCATGACCTGCTGACCTAAGCGGCCAGATTTTCCCGACATAGGACGTTGTCGGCCTGTCGGTTGCGGCCATCCCCGAGGGTCTGCCTGCGGTGCTCACGATCACCCTTGCGGTAGGCGTTCAGGCCATGGCGCGACGCAATGCCATCGTGCGTCGCCTGCCCGCGATCGAGACCCTGGGTTCCGTCTCGGTGATCTGCTCCGACAAGACCGGCACGCTCACCCGCAACGAGATGATGGTGGCGTCTCTGGCTGCGGCGGGGCATATCTACTCCGTCGGCGGGAATGGCTATGCGCCCGAGGGCGCGGTGCGCTGGCGCGAGGCCGACGTACATCCCGATGACCATGCCGTGCTGATGGAATTCGCGCGGGCTGCGGGGCTTTGCAACGACGCAATGCTGCACGCCCATGAGGCGGGTTGGCGAGTCGAGGGAGATCCCATGGAGGGCGCGCTGATGGCGCTCGCCGGAAAGATCACCCGCGAGGGAGGCGCGCCTTTCCGGCACTGGACCCGCACCGATGCGATCCCATTCGACACCGCCCATCGGTACATGGCCGTCCTCCACCACGACCACGAAGATCGCGCCTGCATCCACGTCAAGGGCGCGCCGGAGGCGGTGCTGGCGCTCTGTGCCGATCAGCGCGCCGCTGATGGCGGGTCCGAGCCACTCGACGCGGATCACTGGACCGAGATGGTGGAGGATCTGGCAGCCGAGGGGCAGAGGGTGATCGCCGTGGCGGCCCGGGCGGTGCCCCAGGAGCACACGATCCTGAACACCGCGGATCTGGAGGGGCGACTTACGCTCATCGGACTGATCGGGCTGATCGACCCGCCGCGCCCCGAGGCCATAGAGGCGGTGGCGGAGTGCCACGCCGCCGGCATCCGCGTGAAGATGATCACCGGCGATCATGCCGCCACCGCGCGGGCGATTGCAGGCATGATCGGCCTCAAAAACCATGACCGCGTCCTGACCGGCGCCGATCTTGAAGCGATGGACGATGCCGCGCTCGCGGAGGCAGCGGTGCAGACCGACATCTTCGCGCGCACCTCTCCCGCTCACAAGCTGCGCCTCGTCACCGCCCTTCAGTCGCGCGGGCTGACCGTCGCGATGACAGGCGACGGCGTGAACGACGCGCCCGCGCTAAAGCGCGCCGATGCCGGCATCGCCATGGGACTCAAGGGGAGTGAGGCGGCGAAGGAGGCTGCCGAGCTCGTGCTCGCGGACGACAACTTCGCCTCGATCGCCGCCGCCGTGCGCGAGGGGCGCACCGTCTATGACAACATCAAGAAGGTCATCAGCTGGACGCTGCCCACAAACGCGGGCGAGGCGATGACGATCATCGTGGCGCTCTTTGCCGGCATGGCCCTGCCGATCACGGCGGTGCAGATCCTGTGGATCAACCTTGTCACGGCGATCACGTTGGGGCTCGCCCTCGCCTTCGAACCGTCCGAGCCCGGCACCATGCGCCGCCCGCCGCGTCCCCGCGATGAGCCATTGCTGACCGGTGGGCTGGTTTGGCACATCGTGCTTGTGTCGACGCTGTTTCTCGTCGCCGTCTTCGGCATGTATTACTATGCGACGGAAAAGGGTTACTCGGTTCCGCTCGCTCAGACCATGGCAATGAACACGCTTGTGGTCCTCGAAATCTTCCACCTCTTCTTCATTCGCAATATTCACGGAACATCTCTCACTTGGGCGGCGGCACGGGGAACGCGGGTGGTCTGGGCCTGCGTTATCGCTGTCACCACGGTCCAATTCGCCGTCACCTATATGCCGCCGCTTCAGGCCGTGTTCGGAACCGAAGCCGTGCCGTTGTTCGACGGGCTGCTTATCGTCGCAATCGGCGTCGTCTTTTTCGGGCTGATCGAGACCGAAAAGCAGATGCGGCTGGCCTTCCGCTCCGCCAATGGTGCCGCGGCAGGATAGCAGCGGAAATGCGCCGGCGACCTTGAACATGTCCGCAGGTCAGATAGCTTTCCGTTCATGACAGCGATGACCTGCACCCCCGCGACCCCTTTCCTTCCCACTGGCCTCGGAGCAGCCGTCGCCAGCCTGCGCGCAGTTTTCCCGCGCCTGCCTTTGAAAGACGCGCTTGTTGCAGCGTGGCTCGTGCTGGCCGCCTCGGCGGTCGTCTACGCCGACGAGCACCTGCAGGACTGGATTCCCGACGTGCTCGCGATCCCGGACGATGCGGAGGTCATCACGGACCGCGCCATCGGCTCGACCGTGCGAATTTTCTCCATCACGACGGGCGCCGATGTGGAGGCACTCTTTGCGGATTGGGAAGAAAGCCTGAGCGGCAACGGATATCCCGTGACGCAGGGCGCCGACGACCTGCTGGACCGGTCGATCGAGTTTTCCGGCCCGGGCATCACCAACGCGAAAATCATCGTCGCGCCGACGACAGACGACGGACGCAGCATCATTGAATTCGACGCGACCCTGGACTGACGTTACCCCGACGTTCGGTCTTCTGGCGGGCGCACGACGTTCGTGCCGTCGAACAGTTGGGCCGGGTCGACCCCGCGTTTCCCGGCGCTCGCGCGGACGGCATCCTGAAGAGCCTCGCTGCGCTCCAGCAGGCGGCGAAATCGCGCTTCGTCGAGCACCAGCAGCGTCGAGGGCGCGATGGCGCGCACCTCGGCGCGGCGGGCCTTTTGCAGCAGGATCGCCATCTGCCCGAACATCTCGCCCCGCCCGAGTCGCCAGGTCTGGCCGGCGGCCTCGATCTCCACCGCGCCCGAGGCGATGAAGAACACGCTTTTCGCAGCACTGTCCTTGCGGATGATGACCTCGCCGGCGTTGACGTAGCGCGTCTGGAGCGCACGACCGAGGCGCTTGAGCACGGCATTGTCGAGTTCGGCAAAGAGCGGGAACTGCCGGACCAGTTCGGCCCGCTGGAGCGCGATGTCGAGATGCGGACGTTCCTCGGCGACCGCCCTGCGCGCATCGAGGTCCTGCATCAACGTGGTGTAGACCTCGGCGCCGATCAGCCCGTCCTCGCGCATCGCGGTGTATTCCCGCTCCTCCAGCCGAAGCGCCGTGCGCCGGATGAACCGGCGTTCCAGTTCCTCGGCATAGCCCGGGTATTGCAGGCGTAGCCCCTCCAAAGAGGTCTCCACCATCTCGATCCGGCGGGCCAGCAACTCGTGCAGCAGCTCCGCCACGCGCTTTCCGTGAATGCGCCGGATGCGACCGTCGATGAAGGCGCCGAGATCCCGCAGGATCAGCCGCTGCGAGAGCAGAAGCTCGAACCGGTCGGCGGTCATGCGCGCCAGCGGCCCCGACAGGCGCAGACGGCCGTTCAGCACGACGGCGATGCGGAACCCCCGGCCGTAGGCGACGCTGCGCCGCGCGGCGCGGTTGTAGCCGCTGCGCCCCTGGCTGCGGGTGCCCTCGATCAGCCGGTCGGCGTCTGACAGGACCTGTTCGGCCATCCGCGCCGAAATCGTCCGCTCCCGCACGCGGGCAAGGATCGTGTCGCGCTCATGGCCGGCCAGTGCGATCAGGCCCAGCGTGACACGATCGCGGTCGAGGATGTCCGCGCTGTCCTCGGCCGACTTCACCGCCGCCTCCAGCCGCTCGCCGAAGCGCTTGGCCTCCGAGCGCACGGTGTCGTGGCTCAGTTCGTAATTCTCGGTCGTGCGCGCCACGTCCTCGCGCACGGTCTGCAGCGCCACGGCGACGACCTGCCGCGACAGCGCCTCGTCGATGGGCGAGAGCCGGTCGAGCCCCAGCCTGCCGATCACCCACCTGAGCGTGGTGCCCTGCACGATCAGCGTGAGGAGCGTGAAGCCGGTGGCCAGGATGGCCACCACGCGCTGGATGCCGTCGGGCACGCGGAAGCTTTCCGTCACGGCGAGGGCCAGCGCCAGCGTCACCGCGCCCCGGAGGCCGCCCCAGAGGATCGCGACGCGGTAGGGGCGCTCGACCGCGGGCGAGAGCCTGAGCGCGGTCAGGAGCGGCAGAAGCCCCCAAAGGATCACCACGCGCGCGGCGATGGCGGCGAGGATCACCACGCCGACCAGAACGAAATCCCCGACGCGCACCTCCTCCAGCAGCCGCGGGATCAGCAGCGCAGCAAGGATGAAGATCAGCGCCCCGGCCCAATGCGCCAGCACGTCCCAGAGCTCGCGCAGGTTCGTCCAGGCCTGCGGCGGCAGGCGCCCCGGTCCGGTCAGGTTCAGCGTCAGTCCAGCGGCCACCACGGCGATGACGCCCGAGGCGCCGATGCTCTGCTCGGCCCCGATATAGGCGAGGTAGGGCAGAGCGACCGAGATCGAGATCTGCGCCAGCTCGTGGCGCGAGAACAGCGCCATGACCCAGACCGCCACCCGTGCCGCCAGCCAGCCCGTGAATGCGCCGCCGACGATCAGGATGGGGAAGCGCGCCAGCGCCGCGCCAAGGTCGGGATCGGGCATCCCCAGCATGACGAAGCCCATGAACAGGCCGAAGAGCGCGATGGCCGCGGCGTCGTTCAGCAGGCTCTCGCCTTCGATGATCCGCGCGAGCCGGCGCGGCGCCGAGATCGAGCGGAAGATGGTGACGACCGCCGAGGGATCAGTCGTGGACACGATCGCGCCGATCAAGAGGCACGCCGCCAGCGGCAGCGCGCTCGCCCAGGACAGCGCGTAGCCGACGCTCAGCGTCCCCACCACCACGGCGACGACGGCGAGCACCAGGATGGGCACCCAGTCGTCGAGCATCCGGCGCAGGTTCATCCCCAGCGTTGCCTGAAAAAGCAGCGTCGGCAGGAAAACATAGAGGAAGACGTTGGACCGGATCGGTAACCCCAGGATCGCCTCGGCCACGGGGTTGAGCGCATCGGTCAGCTCCGTCCGCAGAAAAAAGATCGCCGCCGCCCCGATCAGCACGCCCAGAACGGCGAGGATCACGCTGTAGGGCAACTTCAGGCGCGCGGCGAGCGGCTCCGCCGCCCCGATGACGAGGAACAGGGACGCGATGACAGTGGTGACGAGAACGATATCCATAAACCTGAAATAGCTGGAATTTCAGGCGCGGGGAATCAGTAAGGACGGATGGATGATTTATTACTGGATACTCCTTCGCACTGGAATTCGAGCACCGGCAAATACAACCGGGCAGGTCTGCACATTGCCAATTCGCCGTATGCTCGATCTCGCGCCTGCAGCGAAAGTCCGGTATGAAAGGCCTCGCCGCAGCGGCGCCCTGCGGCCTTAAATGACCGGTCAGGGCCGGAAGCTACGCCCGTCACCTGGGCGGACAGCGGAAGTTCGCTGCAAAGGTGCCTTATTCTGTAATCACCCGGTTGGGACCGCCGACCTGAAAGCGGCTTGATTACTTAAGACACCTGCACAGCGATGTCGCAAACGACGTGTCTGAGATTTAGGCCGCATGCGGGGCGAGGCGTTCGGGGTCGAACGCCGGCGGCTTTGGAATTCTGATGAGGGGCTGCTGTTCGGCCTGTTTCGGCGCTTGTTCCTCGACGGGCTGCTGGCCCTGCGTCGCGATGGGGAGCTTGCCTTCCATGGCGACCACGAACGGTCGGTCCCGGAGGTTTCGTTCGCGCAGTGGATCGTTCCGTTCCGCAGATCCGAATGGCTCGGCTACGCCGAGCCCCCCTCGGCGGTCCCGAGGCCGTACTGGCCGCCGGAACGGTGTGAGGCAGGAGTGTCCAGGTCCACGTAGCGGGACAGTGCACAATATGATGTGCAGCGTTCCGCAAATGTCCTATACTTGGTGCCATGACCAAGATTCTCACTCCAAACCAGATGCTCGGAGAGATCGGCGAGGCGGCGGTGCGTCGCCGCTTTCTGGACATGGGCTTTCAGTTCGACGGCCGCGGAAGACTCGAGGCCGGCATCGACGGCATCGCCGAAGTGATGATCGACGGGAAGCCGCGGGCGCAGATGATTGCCGTGCAGGTCAAGGCGACTGAGGAGGCGAAGTACACGGCCGAGACGGACCAAGGCTTCACCTATCTACTCAGGAGTAAGGACCTTGAATACTGGCGGCCGTCAAACCTGCCTGTCATCATCGTTCTCTACCGCCGCTCCGATGAGACATTCTACTGGAAGGAAGTTCCGCGCGGCGTCAGCGCGGAGGACCGACGGCTGCAGTTCGACAAGCAGCAGGACGTCCTCGACAGGAATGCCATCGACCGCCTCGCCGCGCTGACTGTGCCGAAGGTCGGCGCCGGCTACTACGTACCCCCGCTGGGCGACGGCGAAGAGGCGCTGGTCAACATCTTGCCACTCATTCTGCCGCCGGAAATCTACGTGGCGTCGACCCCGTATTCGGGGCGCAAGGCGACGGCGCTGCTTCTGGACAGCGACGAGCCCGCGCGCTTCGACTGGGTGATCCGCGGCGGTTCGTTCTGGTCGTTCCACGACCCGAGAACATCGCCATGCCGGGAGATCGTCGATCTCGATCAGGTTGAGGCCGTGGAGACGAATTACCTCGCCTTCCATGAGGACCTGAACGAGCAGCATCATTTTGCGTATCTCCTCAAGAACGCGCTCAGGCACCAGGTCCGTGCCGATCTGAACTGGCACAAGGAGAACGCGTTGCTCTATTTCAGAGCACTCGCTGCCGACACGCCGCGACGGTTCTATTACGAGTCAGCGAAGAACAAGACGCATGCCGACGTCGTCAATGTCGTGACCAGTAAGAAGGACGAGGGACAGGTTGCCTATGTCCGTCACCACGCCTTCGTGCCGCGCTTCGAGGTGCTCGGCGATCAGTGGTACCTGGTCATCACCCCGACTTATTACTTCACAACCAACGGCTTTACGCCACACTCGTATCCGCACGCGCTTCTGTCAGGCAAGAAGCGGCTGGATAACAGCGGGTCGCTGCGCGGGCAGGTCATCATGTGGCACAGGTTTCTGACCCAGAACGAGCGGGCCAGCGACGATCTCTTCGCGCCTGAGCAGGCTGAAGAACCGTGCCTCGCATTTACCGAGCCGCCGCAGATCACTCTGGATTCGCGGGTGCCGGAGGACGTTTGGGGCTCTCCGAAAAAGAAGGCGGAGGAGAGCACCGACCAGGAAAGGCTCGCAATATGATGAATTTCGAAAGCAAAATCCTCGCCGAGCCGGAGCTGGAGTTTGGCGACAAGCATCACCATCCGGACCCGCGGCTCGGTCTGGTCGAGGCCGGTCCGCTGCAGGCGCCGCTCGGTGATGTGATCAAGATCGGCGTGGTCGGCAGCGCTAAGACCGTCGAGGACACGGGAAGATTTCTCGCGGGCGCAACGGCAGGCTTTGCGGGCAAGTCGGCCAAACACCCGAACCTGCATCCAGATTTTCCGGGGCTGGGCAACGCCAACCCGTTCAACTGCCGGTTCGAGATCAGCGAGGAGGCATCATTCGCTTTGCCCCAAAGTCGGATCGAAAGGATCAGGAAGGAGCCTGATCACAAGAAAGCCGTCGAGATGGCTGTCGACGACATCATCACGCAACTCGAGACCCTGGATGAGAGCAGTCACAGCCCGGACGTCGCGATTGTCGCCCTGCCGGTCAGCTTGATCGAGCGCGTCTGGAGCGCGAAGGTCGATGCCAAGAGCTCGACCGAAAGAGAGGACAGCAGCGGTTCCGATGCCCCCAACTTTCGGGGCATGCTCAAGGCTCGGGCGATGGGGCTGAGCTTTCCGGTGCAGATTGTCTGGGAGGACGTCATCGACGATAAGGCCAAATTTTCGCAGAAGGTGAAGGAGAGCAAGGCCCGCGATATCCAGGACCAGGCGGGACGGAGCTGGAACCTTCTCACTACGCTTTACTATAAGGGCACGGGGCGCATTCCCTGGCGCCGCAGGGCTCGCGAAGGCGAATTTACGGCCTGCTATGTCGGTATCAGCTTCTACCGTGAGGCCGGCGGCCAGCAGCTCTTCACAAGCGCCGCGCAGATGTTCGATGAGCGCGGGCGCGGCTTCATTCTCAAGGGCAGGCGCGCCCAGACAGAGAGCCGTGGCCGTCACCCTTTCATGACCTTCAACGATGCCTACGATCTTATTTCGAAGGCGCTCTCGCAATACAAGAACCACCACAAGAACTTTCCGGCACGCGTGTTCTTGCTCAAGACATCGCGTTTCCGGGAAGAAGAGGCGGAAGGTGTCCTGAAGGCGCTTGAGGAAGCCGGAACCGAGCTCAGAGATCTGGTCTGGATCCAGGAGTCCGCTTCGGTCAAAATTCTGCGTGACGGGAATTATCCGGTGCTGCGCGGGACGTTCGTCGATTTCGGCGGTCGCGGTCTTCTTTATACGAACGGTAGCATCCCGTACTACGGCACATATCCCGGTCTCTACGACCCGCGGCCGCTACTACTCTGTCCGCACGAAAGCTGCGATAGCACAATCAGCCAGCTCGCCGAGGAGGTCTTTTCCCTGACCAAAATCAACTGGAACTCGACGCAGATGAACCAACGGCTACCCATCCCGATTAGGGCTGCACGCAAGGTCGGCGAGGTCCTCAAATATATCGGTGAAGGGCAGTCCATGAGTTCTGATTACAGGCGATACATCTGATGCCCGGTAACGACCCGCACGCACTCGCCGCAGAACTCTTCAAGACCTTCGCGCGCTTCGAGTATGCTTTGAAGGCTGCTGAATTTCACAAGGGTGAGGGCGAAGCGAAAGCCAACTGGCGCAGGTTTTCCGAGTCCGTTGCCGCGAGCTTCGAAGAGCCGGCAAGCGAGGAATTCGCGGAAGCAATCGCCTATATGCTCGCTAATCCACCGAAAAAGCAGATCGTCGAAGGCGGCGTTCTGGGATGGAGCGCGTCAACACCGCAGACTGATCTTCAGTCCGACAGGCTGCTGATCTATGTGCGCCGCGTGAGGAACAACCTTTTTCATGGCGGTAAGTTTAATGGCCGGTGGTTTGAGCCGGAACGAAGTACCGTGCTTATGCAGCATTCCCTTACTATTTTGAATGCCTGTCTGGCTGCTTCGCCGGCGGTGAGCGAAGCCTATCACAATGAGCCATAGTGCACTGTCTCCCGCTATCTTCAGCGTGCTCGATCGATGTTGCAAGAGCAAGCGACGGCGCACTGCTCCGAGAGAGCTGCAGCCGCACGCGGCCGCTCGTGTCGTGCGGGATATCGTCGTTGATCCAGCCATTCACCTCCGGCATAGCGAACGTCGGGTCCGGCCTTCGTCCTTATCGCCCCAATTGTTGCGGCGTCATCAAAGCACTCACGGCGAACGGCAAAAGGCTAGCACTCCGATTTTCGGACCCGTGAAAATTCTGCGCAATGCACGACTGGACGGTTCGGTTAAGCCGCGCCGCGGCGCCAACCTGTGCCTCGAGTGTCGGCTGTGGGCCGTTCGTGTCTTCGAGCGCGCCACGGGTGCAGTTTACTTGGCCGACTCCCTCTGTCGGTCTGCGCGTCGTGCACATCTCGGCCTTCGTAGCTCTTGACCTGAAGCGATGATGACGCCCCGACCAATGGAATTTCGTCCTCACCGGCCGACTCGCTGAATGTCAGGAGTCCATGAGGACAGAATGGTTTGGCTTGAGAGGCTCGCAGCAACGCTCAGACCTTCGGCTTTCAGAAAACGGCCACCGTTTTTCCTCTTAGAGGAGGCGCATCTGAAATACCCAATAGTATCAGTATTTTGTCACAATTCTGCGCGGTCATACCGATTAACGCTTGACACGGTGTGCAGCAAAAAGCGCCGTTTTGCGCACCCATATGCCCCATCGACACAATTTTGTTAATTGGCGATCCCGGGAGGACTCGAACCCCCAACCTGCTGATTAGAAGTCAGCTGCTCTATCCGGTTGAGCTACGGGACCGCGCGGCGCAAAGCTTTACCCGCGCCGGCCGCCAAGATCAAAGACCAAATTCACACGTCTCGGGCAAACGGGTCGGGATCGTAACAAACTCCGGCGAGGTACAGCCCCTGCGGCGGACAAACCGGCCCGCACGCCGACCGATCGCGCGCTGCAAGCGCCGACTTCACGTCTTGGGGGGTCCATGCACCCGCACCCACACGTTCCAGAGTGCCGACAATACTGCGCACCTGGTTGTGCAGGAAGGACCGCGCCCTCAGGCGGAAATGCAGTTCGCGGCCGGCCAGGGTTTCGGTCTCCGTGATGTCCAGCGCATCAAGGGTCTTCATCGGGCTCGCGGCCTGGCAGATCGACGACCGGAAGGTGGTGAAATCATGATGCCCCACCAAATGGCGGGCCGCGGACCGCATGGCAGCCACATCCAGCGTCCGTGGCACCTGCCAGACGAGGCCACGCATGTGGGTGGCCGGCGCGCGGCGCATCAGCAAACGAAACAGGTAACGCCGCTCCAGCGCCGAGAACCGCGCATGCCAGTCCGGTGCTACTTGCGCACAGTCCGTGATGGCCACCGGATCGGGCTTGAGGTGATGGTTGAGCGCCTCCGACAGGCGGAAGGGTGTCCAGTTCTTGGCCAGGTCGCAATGAGCCACCTGAGCAAGCGCATGTACACCGGCGTCGGTGCGACCCGCTGCGCCAATGCCGTGCGGACCCGGTTCCAGTCGCGCCAGCGCCGACTCGACCGCAGCCTGGACCGAGGGCTGATCGCGCTGGCGCTGCCAACCGGCGAACGGCGCACCATGATACTCGACCTTGAGGGCATAGCGGGGCATGCACGGACGCTTAGCCCGGCGGCTTTCTGCTGGCAAGCCAACGCAGGCAACGCCACGGATCCGGCACGGTACCAGAGGAAATTTTATTTGACCAACCGTTCCAGACGTGCATGATCGAAAGGGAACGAACAGTGTGAACCGCATGCCCTGGGAAAAATCCTACAACGAAACAGAAGTTCTGGACCGCGCCATGCGCGCCTTCTGGGCACGGGGATACAGGGCGACGTCGATGTCGGACCTGGTGGCTGTCACGGGCATCAATCGCGGCAGCATCTATGCCGGCTTCGAAGACAAGCGGGGATTGTTCCTTGGCGCACTGCGTCATTACGATCGCAAGCACCGCCACGAGTTCCTTGAGACTGTGGCCCTGAAGCACGCGCCGAGGGACGCAATCATCGCGGCCTTCGAGACGGCGGCGCACCCGCCGGTGGATGCGCCGGGGGGATGCCTTCTGGTCAACACGGCGCTGGAAGTTTCCCCGCATGACGCGCAGGTCGGCGCCTTTGTTTCAGATGCGCTGCAGGCGGTGGAGGATTTCTTTCGAGACCGGATCGAAGCGGCCCAGGCCGAAGGGTCGATCCGGGCAGACCTTTCGGCCACCGACACCGCGAGCGCGCTACTCGGGCTGTTTCTGGGGCTGCGGGTTCTGATGCGGGGCGGCCCGCCCGGCAAGGACACCCTGCCAGCCCTGATTGCACAGGCACGACTGATGCTGGACTGACTTCATTTGACCATTTTGGAATGGTCGTTCAAAACCCAGGGAGGAAAAGATGAGTGTTTCATATGTGGAAAGAGAAGAGGCCGGGCCGGAAACGGCCGAATTTTATGATGCCGCCGAGGAAAGGTTCCAGGCGCTGCTGAACATCTTCAAGGTTTTCGGACACCAGCCTGAATACGGGCGCGTCTTCACCGAAACGATCATGGCGATCCTCAAGGACGGTGTGCTGGACTGGAACACCAAGGAGCTGCTGATCCTCAAGGCGACCCAGGGCAATGACTGCCAGTATTGCGTTGTCCAGCATGAGCGCCTTTGTGACATGCTGGGCATCCCCGCCGAGAAGGTCGCCGATATCGACGGTGTGAAGTACCGCGACAGCCCTCATTTCACCGAAGGTGAAAAGGCCCTGCTGGATTTCTGCGTCCAGATCGGGGAGGACGCCAACCGGGTCTCGAAATCGCTCTGGGAGCGGCTGCACGCGAACTGGACTGAACCGGAAATCGTCGATGCCGCCTTTGTCATCACCACCTACATTGCTGTCTCGAAGTTCGGAGATGCGCTCGGCGTTAAGCTGGAACCGATGTTCGATGGCGTCACTCCGCAATTGTCCATCAATCACTGAGGGGGCGACATGCCGGAACTGAGCGATATCGAGATATTCACCGGGCCGGGCTGTCGCCACTGCGAGGCGGCAAAGGAGTTGCTTCGCGCCCGCGGCCTGCCCTTCGCCGAGCGGGACGTGAGCGACCCGGAGGTCATGTTGGAACTGCGCGAGAGGCTGCCGCAATCCAAGACCATCCCTCAGGTCTTTGCCAACGGTGACTACCTTGGCAATGAACAGGATCTGCGTGAACACCTCAATGCCTGAGCGCCTGCGCCCCGCCCGTGCCGGGCGGGGTTCCCATCGGGCGGGTTGAGCGGCCGTTCAAGGCAGACGGGAAAGGGCATGACGCCTCCCGCCGGATCAGCGTCCCAATGCCGCCACGGCATCATGCCGCGGACATGTCACGAGATGATCGTTGACCATCCCGACGGCCTGCATGAATGCGTAAACGATGGTCGGCCCGCAGAACCGGAACCCCTCGGCGCGCAGATCCTTCGAGATGCGCGCCGACAAGGCTGTCCGGGCGGGCACCTCGGCCAGCGTGGCAAATCGGTTCTGCACCGGCTTTCCGTCCACGTAACGCCACAGGAATTCGTCGAAGCCCCGGCTGGCCTCGATGCGTTGCCAGGCCCGCGCGTTTCCGATCGTGGCCTCGATCTTGCCTCGATGCCTGACGATGCCGGGATCGTTCAGCAGACGGGCGACCTCGGCTTCGCCCCAGCCGGCGACGGCGTTCGGATCGAAGCCGGAGAAAGCGGCGCGGAAATTGTCGCGTTTGCGCAGGATCGTGATCCAGCTCAGCCCGGCCTGAAACCCGTCGAGAACCAGCTTTTCCCACAACGCCCTGCTGTCATGTTCGGGCACGCCCCATTCCATATCGTGATAGGCCTCGTAAACGGGGTCCTGTCCCACCCATCCGCATCTTTCCATCCATCAGCCCTTTCTGACCGCAGCCGGATCGTTCAATTTCTAGGATTAATCACTCATTAGCCTGCCCGAGTCACCCTCCGCCATCACTCACGGAGGGTATGATGGGCCAGCAGCGCAGGCGAAAATGGGCGGATATCCCGGCCGGGCAGGACAGCCCTCTCAACGCCGCCCTCACACGGCGCGACGACTCCGTCATCGAAATGGTGGAAGCGGCTGTCCGCCATGGCGAGGTGATGCTGGCCTTTCAGCCTGTGGTCGCAGCCGGACACACGGGGCGCACTGCCTTTCACGAGGGGCTGATCCGGGTGCTCGACAGCACCGGGCGCATCATTCCCGCACGCGATTTCATCGACTCGGTTGAAAACCTCGAAACCGGTCGCGTGATCGATTGCCTGGCGCTTGAAAAGGGGTTGAGAACGCTGGCGGACCACCCCGGCCTGCGCCTGTCGGTGAACATGTCGGCACGCTCCATCGGGTATGCGCGATGGATGCGGATACTGCGCCGGGGTCTTGATGCCGATCCGACCGTTGGCGAAAGACTGATTCTCGAGATCACCGAAAGCTCGGCCATGCTGGTGCCGGAACTGGTGACTGGTTTCATGAAAGACCTTCAGAGGAGGGGTATCTGTTTCGCACTGGACGATTTCGGAGCCGGCAACACGTCGTTCCGGTACCTTCGTGACTTCTACTTCGATATTCTCAAGATCGACGGTCAGTTCATCCGCGGCATTGCCGCGGACCCCGACAATCAGGTGCTCACCGGGGCTCTCATGGCGATTGCACGGCAGTTCGACATGCTTTGCGTGGCCGAAAGCGTTGAACGGGCCGACGATGCCGCCCACCTCACCAACGCGGGGATCGACTGCATGCAGGGCTATTATTTCGCAGCTCCGACCGTCAACCCGGACTGGATGTCAGATTCCGCGCGGCGGATCCGGGCCTGAGCGGACCGGCGCGCCAAACCCGGAGTTGTGATCTTCGCCCCATTGCCGCGCTGCAGCATTTCTGCTATGCGTCCGGCAAAGGTAAGGGGGGCATTCCGGGCATGCAAATCTTGTACGCCCCATCCCGGCCCGGAAATCTTGTGGAGGAGATACCATGACCAACGTAGTAATCGCATCGGCGGGCCGGACGGCCGTCGGATCTTTTGGCGGTGCATTCGCAACAACACCGGCGCATGACCTTGGTGCGGCGGTCCTTGAAGCCGTCGTCGAGCGGGCCGGCGTGGACAAATCCGAAGTTTCCGAGACCATTCTTGGCCAGGTTCTGACCGCGGCCCAGGGCCAGAACCCGGCGCGTCAGGCTCATGTCAATGCGGGACTGCCCATTGAAAGCGCCGCTTGGGGCATCAACCAGGTTTGCGGGTCGGGCCTCAGGGCCGTGGCCCTTGGCGCGCAGCATATCCAGCTTGGCGATGCCGATATCGTGGCAGCGGGCGGCCAGGAAAGCATGACACTGAGCCCCCACGCCGCGCATCTGCGTGCCGGACACAAGATGGGCGACATGAAGTATATTGATACGATGATCCGCGATGGCCTCTGGGACGCCTTCAACGGCTATCACATGGGCCAGACCGCAGAAAACGTCGCCGAGAAATGGCAGATCGGACGTGAACAGCAGGATGAATTCGCGGTTGCCAGCCAGAACAAGGCGGAAGCCGCCCAGAAGGCCGGCAAATTCGACGACGAGGTGGTTCCGTTTACTGTCAAGACCCGCAAGGGCGATATCGTCGTCGACAAGGACGAATACATCCGCCACGGCGCGACCCTGGAAGCCATGCAGAAGATGCGCGCGGCTTTCACCAAGGATGGGTCGGTGACGGCGGCGAACGCCTCGGGCCTCAATGACGGCGCCGCGGCCACCCTACTGATGAGCGCGGATCAGGCCGAGAAACGCGGCATTGAGCCGTTGGCGCGCATTGCCTCCTACGCCACCGCGGGCCTTGACCCCTCGATCATGGGCGTGGGGCCGATCCAAGCAAGCCGCAAGGCCCTGGAAAAGGCCGGTTGGTCGGTCGATGACCTTGACCTCGTCGAAGCCAACGAAGCCTTCGCCGCGCAGGCCTGCGCGGTCAACAAGGACATGGGATGGAACCCGGATATCGTGAACGTCAACGGTGGCGCCATCGCCATAGGCCATCCGATCGGCGCCAGCGGTGCGCGCGTTCTCAACACCCTCCTTTTCGAAATGCGGCGGCGCGATGTCAAGCGCGGGCTGGCCACCCTGTGCATCGGCGGTGGCATGGGCGTGGCGATGTGCCTGGAGCGCGGATGAGCCACAGCAGCGCCGCAACGCTGCGGGATCGGTGGGGCGTCGTGACCGACGCCCCGATTTCTTGCCCGACCTGACGATTCCGGCGCGCAATAATATTGCCCGACCATTCATGAAATAGTAACAGCATTACTGAGCCAGTCGGCGATCGCCGTCGACGCAACAAGATGACAGGAGAATTGACATGGCAAGAACCGCACTCGTCACCGGTGGCAGCCGCGGCATAGGCGCGGCAATCTCGAAGGCGCTCAAGGCGGAGGGCTACGATGTTGCAGCAACTTATGCCGGCAATGACGAGAAGGCCGCCGCCTTCACCGAGGAAACCGGCATCAAGACATACAAATGGAACGTCGCCGATTACGCCCAATCCAAGGCCGGGATCGAACAGGTCGAGGCGGATCTCGGACCCGTCGACGTGGTCGTGGCGAATGCCGGAATCACCCGTGATGCGCCTTTCCACAAGATGACCCCCGAGCAGTGGACCGAAGTGATCGACACAAACCTCACCGGCGTTTTCAATACAATTCATCCGGTCTGGCCCGGTATGCGCGAACGGGGTTTCGGCCGGATCGTGGTCATCTCCTCGATCAACGGCCAGAAGGGCCAGTTCGCACAAGCCAACTATGCCGCCACGAAGGCCGGTGATCTGGGTATCGTCAAGACACTTGCCCAGGAAGGGGCGGCCAAGGGCATCACCGCCAACGCCATCTGCCCGGGATATATCGCCACCGAGATGGTGATGGCGGTGCCCGAAAAGGTGCGTGAGGCGATCATTGGCATGATCCCGGCCGGCCGCCTTGGCGAACCCGAGGAAATCGCGCGCTGCGTCACTTTCCTTGCCTCGGATGACGCGAGTTTCATCAACGGCTCCACCATTTCCGCCAATGGCGGGCAGTTCTTCGTCTGAAAAAGTCGACGATCAGGCGGAAACGAAGGGCCGGTCCGCGAACCGGCCCTTTTCAATTGCGGCATCGGGCAATCATCTTCCGGGGGATACCCCCGAAATGACGCGGCGCCATAACCGTCCGAATGCTTTTCCACGTGCAGCATGAGCAGCGGCATAGGCGGCACGGGTGCGGGGTGTCGCGGGGGCTTCGATCATCGTGAATCTCCTTGACGGCATCATCATTTCCGATCTCAATATGCGCTTGCCCGTGCGCCCGAACAAACGAGACTTTCTTACCCTTCACTCAAGTGATACTTAACCGAAATGTCGAAACGCATGCCGCCTCTCACCGCACTCCGGGCCTTTGAAACCGCTGCGCGCCACATGTCGTTCCAGAATGCTGCGGCGGAACTCAATGTCACGCCGGCCGCGCTGTCATTCCAGATCAAGTCCCTTGAGGAACATCTCGGGGCGCCCCTGTTCGTCAGGGGCAACCGTTCGGTTCGACTGACCGAGGCCGGCCGCGTGCTTGCCCCCGGAACCAAGGACGGGTTTGAGGCGCTTGGCGCTGCCTGGAGGGCAGCGTACCGCGTGAACGATCATGCCTCGCTTACTGTGACGGCCGGCCCGGCCTTCACGGCCACATGGCTGGCGCCGCGTTTATACAGTTTCGCGCGCGCGCATCCGGATATTGAATTGCGGCTCAGCGCCGGGCTGGGGCTTGTCGATCTGACCCGGACCGAGGTTGATGTCGCGATCCGCTTCGGGTACGGGCCTGACCCGCCCGAACTCTATTCCGAGAAGCTGCTGGATGACTGGGTCACACCGATGATGACCCCCGAGATGGCCCGACGCCACCCGACCCGGGCCTCCCTTTCAACAGCGCCTCTCATCCATCAGGAGGACATAGATTTCCTCGATCCGCCCTGCGACTGGCCTGCATGGTTCCGTGCCGCCGGCCTTGCCCCCAGGGATTGGACCGGTCAACGTTTTTCCCAGGCCGATCATGCCATCGACGCAACCCTTTCGGGCGCGGGAGTCGTGCTTGCCCGGGTCAGCTTCGCCACCCGTTTCCTGGCCGAGGGGCGCCTGGTCGCACCATTCCGCCCGGCGCTCAGGACACTGGCGCATTATCGTTTTCTATGTGCAAGAGGCTCTGAAACCCGGCCTCAGATCGCCGCGTTCCGTCACTGGCTTGTTGAACAGGTCGCGCAGGCCGCGGATCACGAGTCAGATCATGACCTGATCGACCCGCACGATGTCCACATCACCTAGGCGTTTACAGAAAGCCGTTCTATTTCTTCCTTGAGTCGCAGTTTCTGCTTCTTCAGCTCGGCGATTTCCAGATCGCTGGAGCCCGGAGAGCGTTGCGCTTCTTCCACCTTTTCCGAGAGCGCATGATGTTTCTTCTTCAGTTCCTCGATATGCGAACTCAAGTTCATGGACAGTCTCCTCTCTGATGAAATCCGAACATCATGATTGCATCATAAAACTGTCACGCTGTCACGCTGCATGCGCAGCATCGACGGCTGAAAAATGCCACCAATTGCATATGACCCGAAAATCAGAAATGCAGCGCGGCACCGTCGCGCAGGATCGCGGTGGTCTGTGCGGTATAGTCATCCCGATCGCCATCATGTGTTTCCCCATCGTGAAGCACCCAGGCATCCAGAAGCCTCGGGGCCGCCCGTCCGCCCTTGCGTGTCCGCAGCAGAACCAGCCGGGCCGCCCGTCCCCGCCGGGCAAGGACCGGCAGTATCTCGAAGCTGCCCAATCCGGCCGCGCTGACAGCAGCCATGAGGTCCGGCAGCCTTTCCGCACGCTGGATTACACTCACATGACCGCCAGGCAGGGTGCGACGTGCCGCCGCACACATCCAGTCATGCAATGGCGTCGGTCCGGCAAGGGCCGATTCGCGGCCCGCGTCATGTGCCGTGGTCCCCGCCGCCCGATCAAGATATGGAGGATTGGCAACCACATGATCGAATCGACGCTGTTTGAGCACTTGCGGCATCTCCGCCAGATCGCCGGTGACAACCTCCATCGCGATGTCGTTGCGCTTGGCGTTCCGGCGGGCAAGATCGGCATAAAACGGTTGCAGCTCCAGTCCGGCCAGATCGAGCCCCGGAACCCGGGCCGCAAGACAGAGCGCAGCCGCTCCTGCCCCGCACCCAAGATCCAGCACGGTTTGTCCGGTTCGTGCCGGCACAGCCGCAGCAAGAAGAACCGGATCAATCCCCGCGCGATACCCCTTGCGCGGCTGTGAGAGGCTGATCCGCCCACCCAGGAATTCATCGACACTCAGCCTGGCGGGACCATCATTCATCAATCTCGATCCCGTTATCGGTCAAGGCCCGGCGGGCGCGGGTGTAATCGGCATCGGCGACCATGATCCGGCGGGGCAGAATCCCGATCGACCCTTCCAGCACGCTCATATTTACGTCCATCTCAAAGCAGTCTATATCCTCGCCCTGAAGCAGGACCCTTACGAAAGCCAGCGTTGCCGGATCATTGCTGCGCATCAAGTGTTTCATGGGGATGACTTAAGCACAGGCGCGTCCCTTGTCGAGCCAAGGTCGGGAGTTTGATGGGATTGGACCAAGCCGTTTCTAAGCCACATGAGCGTCTTGCCTCGCATCTTGCGGGAAAACTGGATGCAGTGAACAGCCTCATCGCGGAACGCATGGCGTCGCGTCATGCGCCGCGCATTCCGCAAGTCACGGCCCATCTCATCGACGCCGGCGGCAAGCGCCTGCGCCCTATGCTGACGCTCGCGGCGGCTGACATGTGCGGATATTGCGGCGATCATGACGTGCGCCTTGCCGCGACGGTCGAGTTCATCCATACCGCAACGCTTTTGCATGACGATGTGGTGGACGAAAGCAGCCAGCGGCGCGGGCGACCGGCCGCAAACCTCCTGTGGGACAACAAGTCCAGCGTGCTGGTCGGTGACTACCTTTTTTCCCGTTCCTTTCAACTGATGGTCGAAACCGGGTCGCTTCGCGTGCTGGACATACTTGCCAACGCGTCGGCCACGATCGCCGAAGGCGAGGTTCTGCAATTGAGCGCGGCGCGTGACCTTGCCACGACCGAGGATATCTATCTTCAGGTCGTGCGGGGCAAGACGGCGGCGCTCTTCGCCGCGGCGACCGAGGTCGGCGGTGTCATTTCCAGCGCGACCGATGATCAGGTGCGAGCTCTTTCCACCTATGGTGACGCACTCGGGGTCGCCTTCCAGATCGCGGATGACCTCCTCGATTATCAGGGGGACAGCCGCGCGACCGGCAAGCGCATCGGTGATGATTTCCGGGAACGCAAACTTACCTTGCCTGTGATCAAGGCGGTTGCCGCCGCCGATACCCGGGAGCGCGCCTTCTGGGTCCGCACAATCGAGAAGGGAAAACAGGCAGATACCGACCTCGAAGAGGCACTGTCACTTCTGCACCGCCATGACGCTCTGGAAGCCACCCGCCGCGATGCTCTGGCCTGGGCCGGGCGTGCCCGTGACGCCATTTGCACGCTTCCCGGCCACCCGGTGCGGTCGATGCTCGAAGATCTCGCCGGGTACGTGGTGGCGAGGCTCAACTGATACAGGCCAATGATGGTCAGCCGGACGCGTTCAGGCGGGCTGTCTTCACCCACCAACTCGGAAATTGTTCGCGCAGCCTGCCTTCAGCCGAGGCCGCGGTCTCCGAATCATTGTAGATGCCGAAGCAGGTTCCGCCCGATCCCGACATTCTCGCCAGAAGGCATCCCGGCGTCGCCTCCAGAGTGGAAAAGACCTGCGCGATCACGGGTTCAGCGTCAATCGCGGCCTCCTGCAGATCATTCCGCATCTCCTTGAGCCATCCCGCAAGGCCGGACGCGTCCAGACCTTCGGGAAGGTCGTCGGGCATGGCCGGGTTCCGATGCTTTTCGAGGCGGCGAAAAACTTCGACCGTCAAAACCGGAACATTCGCGTTGACCAGCACAACATGCAGCATCGGCATGCCGTCCACGGGTTCGACCCGATCCCCAAGCCCGCGCATCCGCGCCGTGCGCGACAGCAGGCAAACCGGAACATCAGCCCCGATTTCCAGCGCCGCACCATCGGGCACCGGACGTCCGGAAAGACGCGAGAGCGCTCGCAGGGTCGCTGCCGCGTCACTGGATCCGCCCCCGATACCGGCGGCCGGCGGCAGGTTCTTTTCCAGTCTTATATCGGCGCTGACGCCCATCATCCGCGCCGCGCGCATGACCGTGTTCGTGGCATCGCCCGGCACGCCAGAGGCCATCGGCCCCTCGACGGAAAGCCAGGTCGTCTCGGCAGCCGCGGCCGACACGCGATCCCCGATATCGGCAAACATCACCAGTGAGTCCAGCTCGTGATACTCGTCGTCACGCCGCCCGGTGACATGGAGCGTCAGGTTGATCTTTGCCGAGGCGAAGGATTCAACTGTCGTCATTGGAAACCTTCAGGGGGCCTGCGCCCTCCTCTTCCAGAACCCGGTCAAGCCCGACCTCGAGCTTGCGGCGCATGCGTGCCGGATCCACGTCCGGGGAGGGATCATCCTTGTTCACGAATGAAAGGGCCCGCTTCCACTGAAAGCGGGCTTCGGTCTTGCGTCCGACGGCCCACAGAACATCGCCCAGATGGTCGTTGACCACGGGATCGACTGGCATCAGCTCGGCGGCGCGTTCCATGTGGCTGATCGCCTCGTCGTAGCGGCCCAGCCGGTAGAGCACCCAGCCCAGGCTGTCGACGATATAACCGCTATCGGGGCGCGCGGAGACGGCACGTTCGATCAGCTCCAGCGCCTCATCCAGCTTGGTCTTCTGTTCGACCAGTGAATAGCCAAGGTAATTCAACACTTGCGGCTGGTCCGGCTCCAGCTCGAGCGCGCGACGCAGATCGGTTTCGGCCCGGTCCCATTCACCAAGCCGTTCGAAGCTGATCCCGCGCACGTAATGCACGAACCACTGGTCCGTTCCGCGTTCCTCATAAAGATCCAGAGCCCGGTCATAGGCTTCGACGGCTTCCTCGAACTGCTTGAGCTGGCGGTGCAGATCACCGAGTGACACATGCACCGGCGGCTCATCCGGTTGAACTTGGGCAAGCTGTTCCAGAACCTCGACTGCGGCATGCACCTTGCCCGACCGGCGCAGCGCTTCGGCACGACCCAGCTCTGCGCTCTGAAACTTGGGATGGTCGCGCGGAATGCGCTTGTAAGCCTTGACCGCGAGGTCGAACCTCTCCAGCGCCTCCAGCAGTTCGGCCGACATCATCCGCGCGTCCATGTGCGACTCGCTGAGATATTCCGCAACGCGCGCATAAAGCAGCACGTAATCCTCTCCGGCTTCGGTCATCAGGGCCCGCCCGAGGGAATAATAAACCTCGGCAATTCCTTCGACAGCGCCGGTGATACGAGAGAACGGAATCCGCTCGCCCCGGGCAAGGCGCGCCCGCAACGCCGCAAGCTCGGGGTCAAGGCTGGCCCCGAATGTCTCGTCGATGACCGTGATGGCCTCGTCGTTGCGCTCAAGCTGGCTCAGTACTTCGGCCCATGCCATTGTGCCCCGCCGGGTCGTCTGCATCGGCCCTTCGGCATCGCCGGAAAAAATGGCGTCGGCGGCCTCGAAATCACCAACCGAAGCCAGCGCGAGCGCCTTGTGATAGATCGCGAAACTGTGCAGCCCACGCTGCGTGGCCACGTCGTCGAAACGATCCAGCGCCGTGGTCATGTCACCTTGCCCCAGGGTTGCCCACGCCGCCAGAAGCCCGTCGCCCAGTTGCCCGATGCCGCGGTTGTCGTCGATCCGGCGCAACACAGCGTCGAAGTCGCCTTGCCTGGCTTCCTTGCCCATGAGAACCATATGCCCGACCTGGCTGCGCAATCCGGCCTCCTCGAGACGCCGCGCAACCGGAAGCGCAAGATCGAACCGACCCAGAGAAACCTGTGCCAGAACCGTGCTTTCGAGGATGGCCGGATTCGCCGGATCATCGGCAAGGGCGCGGGTGTAGTATTCAGCCGCGGCTGCGAAATCGTGGACGTAACGGGCCTGCCGGGCGGCAAGATAAGCGCCGGCGGCCGGATCGGCCAGAACCGGCGCGCCGGTGCCCTGCAGCAAGGCGGCCGCTGCGAGAACGGCAAGAGGTCGGAATTTCAAAGCGGCAGCCCCCGGTTTTCAATTGATCACCGGCGGAACCTAAACCGCCACCACCTGCAAGGCAATGCACGCGGGGCATTTCCGCCCTCCCGGGCGCGCCGTTTTCACGCAGGCGTTACATGTTGGGGTAGTTCGGCCCGTCCCCGCCCTGCGGCGTCACCCAATGGATATTCTGGCTGGGATCCTTGATGTCGCAGGTCTTGCAATGCACGCAGTTCTGGAAATTTATGACGAAACGCGGCTCCTTGCCCTCTTCGCGGACGACCTCGTAAACTCCGGCCGGGCAGTATCGCTGCGCGGGCTCCGCATATTCGGGAAGGTTCACCGAAATCGGCACATCCGGATCTTTCAGGGTCAGGTGCACCGGCTGGTTTTCCTCGTGATTGGTCATTGAATAGCTGACATTGGTCAGCCTGTCGAAGCTCAGTGTTCCATCGGGTTTGGGATAGTCGATAACCTTGTGCTTGTCGGCAGGTTCGGTCGCCGCGGCGTCCGATTTGCCGTGCCCAAGAGTGCCGAACAGCGAAAAGCCCATCGTGTTGGTCCACATGTCGAGGCCGCCAAGGGTGAGGCTGGCGGTCAGGCCCCACTTGGACCACATCGGCTTGACGTTGCGGACCTTCCTGAGATCATTGCCGATGGCACCTTCGCGCACCTCGGATTCATAGGCCGCCAGTTCGTCGCTCGCCCGGCCGGCTTCCAGCGCCTCATGCGCCGCCTCCGCTGCGGCCTTGCCCGAGAGCATCGCGTTGTGGTTGCCCTTGATGCGCGGCACGTTGACCATGCCCACCGAACAGCCCAGAAGCGCAACACCCGGTGCAACCATCTTCGGCATCGACTGCCAGCCGCCCTCGGAAATCGCGCGGGCGCCGTAGGCCACGCGTTTACCGCCCTTCAACAGGTCCGCCACCATCGGATGATGCTTGAACCGCTGGAATTCCATGTAGGGATACAGGTGCGGGTTGCGGTAGTTCAGGTGAACCACGAAGCCCACGTAGACCTGATTGTTTTCCAGGTGATAAATGAAGGATCCACCCCCGGCGTTGCCGTTCAGGGGCCATCCCATCGTATGGGTGACACTGCCTTCACGGTGCTTTTCGGGGTCGACCTCCCAGATTTCCTTCATACCGAGGCCGAACTTCTGCGGCTCCTTGCCTTGGGAAAGGTCATATTTCGCGATCAGATCCTTGGCCAGACTGCCGCGCACGCCTTCGCAGATGAACACATACTTGCCGTGCAATTCCATGCCCGGTTCGTAGGACGGCCCCGGCGTGCCATCGGGGTTCAGCCCGAACTCGCCTGCAACCACGCCCTTCACATTCCCGGCCTCGTCATAGACCATCTCGGAACAGGCCATGCCGGGGAAAATCTCGACACCCAGTTCCTCGGCCTGTTCGGCCATCCAGCGGCACACATTGCCCATGCTGACGATGTAGTTGCCGTGATTGTTCATCAGCGGCGGCATCGGGAAATTGGGCACGCGGATCCGCCCCGCCTCGCCCAGCATGTAGAAGTTGTCGTCCTTGACTGGGGTGTTGAGCGGCGCGCCCTTTTCCTTCCAGTCGGGGATGAGCGCATCCAGTCCACAAGGATCAAGCACCGCGCCCGACAGGATATGCGCCCCCACTTCCGAGCCCTTTTCCAGCACCACGACCTCGCGATCGGGATCAAGCTGCTTGAGACGGATCGCGGCGGACAGGCCGGCCGGACCGGCGCCCACGATCACCACATCGTATTCCATCGCTTCACGCGTTGCGTCTGACATTCTGCATCCTTTCCCCGGGCTTTGCGGCTGGCTTTCGGGTTGCGCATCTGGTTAGCGCGGCCTCCACCGGAAGGTCAATTCAAACACGACGTAAAACACCGGCGAAAGCGGCAATTCCAGTCCGCTGACCGACCGCGGACGCATCAGCTATTGCATCGGCACGTGCGCTCGGGGCAATCTGTCGCGACAATCGCGAAACGATGCCGCGCGCGGCGGCTCCCTTGCCCGCGCGCCGCCAGACGAGTGGACGACCAGAATGGAAAAGATCCCGATGACGCGCGGTGGTCACGCCGCGCTCGAGGCAGAATTGAAACAGCTCAAGTCCGAGGAACGCCCGGCGATCATTCGCGCGATTTCCGAGGCGCGTGAGCACGGCGATCTTTCCGAAAACGCCGAATACCATTCCGCCAAGGAAAAGCAGTCCTTCATCGAGGGCCGCATCAAGGAGCTGGAAGGCGCGATCAGCCTCGCCGAAGTCATCGACCCCAAGGCACTTTCGGGGCCGATCAAGTTCGGCGCCACGGTCACGCTGGTTGACGAGGATACCGACGAAGAGAAAACCTGGCAGATCGTCGGCGAATACGAGGCCGATATCGACAAGGGGCTGCTGAACATAAAATCGCCGATTGCACGGGCCCTTATCGGCAAGGAAGAGGGCGACAGCGTCGAGGTGCGCACGCCGGGCGGTGAAAAATCCTATGAAGTGCTGAAGATAGCCTATACCTGACAGGACCCCGCAATGTCCGAGAACGAGGGTTCCCCTCCCACCCCGCTGGGCATCTACGACAAGGCCCGCAAGGACCGGATAACGGCGATCGAGGTCACGGCAATCGTTTTGTCGGTGATCTGGCTGGTCGCTTCGGGGGCGTATTTCATACTGGCCGGGCCCGCGGTTTCCTTCGACGCGCGGGGCTCGACCCTGCAGTTCCTGCTGACGATGCTGGTGGTCTTCATGCCCGTGGCGATGATCTGGGTCGCGGCGATGGCGGCCCGGGCAAGCCGCGTGATGCGCGAGGAAAGCGCGCGCCTTCAGGCCGCGATCGACGCCATCCGCAAATCCTACATTGCCGAACAGCGCAACCGCACCGCCACGGAGGAACTCTCCGTCAACCGGAAGCTGGACGAAATCGCGGCGGCACAGCGCAAAACGGAAACGGCGCTCGCCACCTTCTCGTCAACCCGCCGCCCCGCTCCGATGCGGTCCGCGCCGCCGCCCGCAACGGCAACGACGGACGGCGAGGACCAGGTTGATCTTCCATTGGGAACCCCGTCCGAGGAACTTGGGCCACCACTTGAACGGCCCGATTTCATCCGCGCCTTGAACTTCCCCGAAACCGCCGAAGACAAGGAGGGTTTCGCGGCCCTGCGCCGGGCGCTGCGGGACCGGCCGACCGCGCAGCTCGTCCGCGCGGCGCAGGACATCCTCACGCTCATGTCTCACGATGGCATCTACATGGACGATCTCCGCCCCGATCCGGCCCGTCCCGAAATCTGGCGCCGTTTCGCCAATGGCGAACGCGGGCGCGCCGTGGCCCCTTTGGGGGGGATCCGCGACCGGTCCTCGCTGGCCTTGACCGCGGCGCGGATGAAGAACGATCCCATCTTCCGCGATGCCGCACATCACTTCCTGCGCCGCTTCGACCGAATGATCAGTGAATTCGCCGAGACCGCCACCGATGCCGAAATCGCCGAGCTGTCCGACACCCGCACCGCGCGGGCCTTCATGCTTCTCGGAAGGGTGACCGGAACCTTCTCGTGACCGTGTCGGCAGGTATCGCGATCTACGCCCGGGGTCAGGGCCGGATCAGCGCCGCATAGGGCAGGAACCGAACCGCATCGCCCGGCGCCACGTCCTGCGCGGGTTCGCCCAGTTCCACAAGACCCTCGGCCCAGCTCAACCCGCTGATCCGCCCGGATCCTTCCGAGGCGAAAACCTCGATCCGGCCGTCGCGGAGGCGCGCGCGAAGATACTCGCGACGCCCCGGCTTCTTCGACTTTGCGAAACCCGCGGGTACCGCCAGGGCCTGCGCTGCCCGCCAGCCCTCCCCGGCTAACACCCCGAGTGCGGGGCGCGCGAAGATCAGCGTGCAGACCAGCGCCGCAACCGGGTTGCCCGGCAGGCCGAAGACAGGCGCGCCGTCCCACATTCCAAGCGCCAGCGGACGGCCCGGCTTGATCGCGATGCGCCACTGCGCCATGGCGCCGCGTTCGCGCAGCAGGGCCGATACGTGGTCCTCATCGCCCGCCGACGCGCCACCGGAGGTCAGGATCGCATCAGCATCCTGCGCCGCATGGTCAAGTGCGGCAGCCAGCTGCGCGCGGTCATCGGGGATGCGTCCCATGTCGACGGGTACGAACCCCGCCTGCCGCATCAGCGCCAGAAGCATCGGCCGGTTGGCATCGAAGATCTGCCCCGGTCCGGCCTCGCCGCCCGGTTCGACCAGCTCGTCCCCGGTCGACAGCACAGCGACACGCAATCGCGTTCGCACCCTCACGCGGCCCACGCCAGTGGCCGACAGGAGCGCCAGATCGGCGGGCGTCAGGGCGCGGCCCGCCTCCAGCAGCGGCGCGCCCGCCTCCACGTCCTCGCCAGCCTTGCGGGTGTTGGCGCCCGCCCGGATGCCACTGCGAAAGGCGATCTCGCCCGCGCCGCGGGTCACGTCCTCCTCCAGAACCACGGTATCCACCCCCGCGGGCAGGGCGGCGCCGGTGAGGATGCGGATCGCGTGGCCGGGCGTCACGGTGCCGGCGAAGGGCGCCCCGGCGGCGGCACGCCCCCCGACCAGCGGCAGAACGGGATCCTCCGGCGGCAGGGTGCCATGGGCAAAGCCGTACCCGTCCACAGCGGCATTGGCGGCGGGCGGATTGGCCCGTGCCGCCACCACCTGCCTCGCAAGGACCCGCTCGGCGGCTTGCGTCACCTCGATCTCCTCCACTCCCGTCACCGGGCGCAGCCGTTCGCGCAGCATCGCCAGCGCCTCTTCCACCGGTGTCCAGTCGACCCCTGCGGGCAGCGCGAAGCAATCGTCGCGCAACGGGGGCGGTCTCAAGGGCTCATTGCTGGCTTTCATAAATTCCTCCTCATGCCCGCCGCCCAGCACCCAGGCTTCCTCGGCCGCCTCGGGCGGCAGGTCCGTCATCATGCGCCCGAGCCGCGACGCGGGCAACCGTGCAAGCGCAAGGGCGAGCAGACGCACCTGGTGCGCGTCGCGGATCCCGCCCGCTGCCTCGGCGCGCTTCACCTCCCGCTCGATCAGGCCCGGCCAGGTCTCGGCCAGCACAACGCGCGCGCCCTGCCAATCCTCAAACGGCCATGCAGCGACCCCGTCCATGCGCCGCAGGCGCGACAGCATCGGCAACCCCATCAGGATCTGGCTGCCGACGGTCGGATTATAGCAGAGCTGGAAGCAACTGCTCGAGGTGCGTGCAACGCGGTCGCATGTCCGCTTCTCGGGCACCTCAGCGTAAACGATATCCTGCTTGCGATACGGGATGCCAGGCCAGCGGTCCCCGTGGGTCTTGCCCCAGAGCGGGCCGGGGCCATCAAGGGCCGCATTCATTTCCTCGGCCACGTCGAAGCGGTTGTTCACCCCATCCTCTGAGTCGGTGATGCGCGCGGCAAGCCAGTCCCACAGCAACAGGGGATCGTCCGACCCGGTGAGCCGACGTGCAAAGCCGCGCGGATAACCGAAGGGAAAATCGAAGGTGGCCAGCAATCGCCGCCCGGCTTCCATCTCCTGCCCGAATATCGCGGCAATGCGTGCCTCGGCCTCGATCCGGCTGCGGCAATAGACCGGCGCCTGCGGCTCACCATCCCTGACAAGCCCCATCCAGATCGCATCCCTGGACGGCCTCTCGGGCGCGCGTTTGCCCGCCGCCGACCAATCGACGACCAGAACGCTGTCGAACCCTGTCAAGGCCCCGCCTCGGCCAATACGAAATCGGCGATCCCCGCGGTATCGTTCAGGTCGAAAACCGGGCGATCGAGATCGAGCGGCACATCGCTGGCCACCGCGCGGATCGTCTGATCCCCGGGTGCGATCAGCGCATTGCCCGCCTCGGCGCGGAAGGTTTCGATCTTGGGATGAGGCGCGCGCTTGTAACCCTCGATCAGCACCAGATCGACCGGGGAGAGCCGCGCCAGAAGGGCATCGAGATCGGGCTCGGGGGCATCCCGCAGCTCCTGCATCAGAGCCACCCGCCGCCCCGAGGCGAGGATCACTTCCCGCGCGCCGGCCACGCGGTGGCGGTGGCTGTCGGTTCCGGGCTGGTCCACGTCGAAGGCGTGATGGGCATGCTTGACGGTGGACACCGTGTATCCCCGCGTCGTGATCTCGGCCACCAGCCGTTCCATCAGCCCGGTCTTGCCGGAGTTCTTCCAGCCCGCCACGCCGAAGAGCTTCATGCCTGCGCCTCCAGCCGCCGGCGCGCTTCTTCGAGGTCCTCCGGCGTGTTGACGTTGAAGAAGGGATCGCCACCGTCATCGAACAGTGCCTCGCGCCCGCCATGCGGCTCGGTCCACAGAACGACCTTGCGCAATCCTCCGGTCAGCGCGGTACGCAGGTCTTCACGCAGCGCCACCGGCCACAGCCCGAAGGTGGGGTGCCGGATCAGGCCGTCCCGGCTCATGGATCTGGTCTCTTCCGTGCCGCGCGGTGTAGCCGCCAGGGCCAGCGGATGCGCCATGTCCCCGGCGGCCAGTTGCAGCCGGGGCACCAGATCGCAGGGGAAGAACGGCGTGTCGGCGGCCACCGTCACTACGGCCTCCGCTCCCTCGCCCGCTGCCCAGTCAAGCCCGGCCAGAACGCCGGCCAGCGGTCCGGGATGCTGGCCGACCGAGTCCGGCAGGACGGGCAGTCCGAAGGGTGCGAACCGCTCCGGATCGCCATTCGCATTGATCGCCAGGCCGTTCACCTGGGGCGCCAAACGATCTATCACCTGATCCATGATCGTGCCGTGGCCCAGCGGCAGGAGCCCCTTGTCTCCGCCACCCATCCGGGTTGCCAATCCGCCGGCCAGAATGACGCCAAGCGGTTGGGTCATCCTGCGGCACCGTGCCCTGCCCCGGACGGAAATCCTTTCTCCGGAACCTCTTCCACAACGCGCTTCACGATCCGTGCCGCCCATGATTCGCGACAGTTGCCGGTCTTCGCCTTCATGCTCCTGCCCCCTTGCGGCGGTGTTTGCTGTCCTCTTCGGGCACACCCGACGGATCGACATCGCGAAGCAGCCGATCCTCGCCGCTCAGGCAAATGAACCGTTTGCCGCGCATCCGACCGATCAGCGTCAAGCCGACCTGCCGTGCGATTTCGACCCCCCAGGCGGTGAAGCCCGAACGCGAGGCCAGCACCGGGATGCCCATGAGCGCCGTCTTGATCACCATCTCCGAGGTCAGCCGCCCGGTCGTGTAAAGCGTCTTGTCGGCCGAACCGACCCCTTCGGTCAGCATCCAGCCGGCGATCTTGTCGACCGCGTTGTGGCGCCCCACGTCCTCCATGTAGACCAGAGGTCGTGCGCCGCGGCACAAGACCGTGCCATGGATCGCACCCGCCTCCAGATACAGTGAAGGCGTCCGGTTGATCAGGCTGGCCAGGGTGTAAAGGTCCGATGTCCGCACCTTGAGGTCCGGCAGGCGCACATCCTCCAGCCCTTCCATCATGTCGCCGAACACGGTGCCCACAGCGCAGCCGGAGGTACGGGTCTTCTTCTTCAGTTTCTCCTCGTAACTGGTCTGCCCGTCGGTGCGCACGACCACGGTTTCCAGATCTTCATCATGATCAACCCTCTGAACGGTCTCGCCGTCGCGCAGCATGCCCTGATTGCGCAGAAAACCGACAGCAAGGTATTCGGGATAATCCCCGATGGTCATCGCGGTCACGATCTCCTGCCCGTTGAGGAATATGGTCAGCGGCCGTTCCTCCACCACCGACGCGGAGATCCGCGCGCCCTCATGATCCACACCTTCGACCAAACGGGTCAGGCGTGGCGCCTTTGGATCAGGGGCGATGATGTAGCTGTCGTCGAAATCCTGGCCGGGCAATTGAATCTCCTGAAGCGCGTCGGTATGGAGGCCGCGGGGCGTACCCCCAATCTAGGATCTCCCGATGCCGACCGAAACCGTCAAATCCGTCTACTGGAAAGGCGTGCGCGACGCAGCCCCCTTCGTTCTGGTGGTGGTGCCTTTCGCGCTGCTCTTCGGGGTGGTGGCCACCGAGGCCGGGCTGAACGTGGTCGAGGCTCTCGGGTTTTCGGTAGTGGTGATTGCCGGTGCGGCACAATTCACGGCACTTCAGCTTCTGGTCGATGACGCGCCAACACTGATCGCCATCGTTTCGGCGCTGGCCGTCAACCTGCGCATGGCGATGTATTCGGCCTCACTCACGCCGCATCTCGGGGCCGCTCCGCTCTGGCAAAGGGCGCTCGTGGCCTATTTCACTGTCGATCAGAGTTACGCCTGTTCGGTCTTCGCGTTCGAGGCCAACCCGCATTGGACACTGCGCCACAAGCTGGCCTACTTCTTCGGCTGCGTCTCGCCAATTTGCCCTTTTTGGTATCTGGCCACGCTGGTCGGGGCACTGGCGGGCTCGGCGATGCCGGATTGGCTGGCGCTGGATTTCGCGGTGCCGATCACCTTCCTGGCCCTCACGGCACCGATGTTACGCACGCCGGCCCACATGGCCGCGGCGCTGGTTTCTGTGGTCACGGCCCTGGCCCTGTCGTTTCTTCCCTATAGTCTCGGGCTCTTGGTGGCGGGGCTGGCGGGCATGATGACCGGCGCCGGGACAGAAGTGCTTCTCGAACGCCGGGGGATCCGCACATGATCGAGACACCGACGCTCTGGTTCGTCATCGCCTGCCTCGGTCTGGGGAGTTTCGCGCTGCGGTTCGTCTTTCTCGGCATGATCGGCGACCGGCCGCTGCCGCCCTGGGTACTTCGGCACCTGCGTTACACCGCGGTGGCCGTGTTGCCCGGGCTGGTCGCCCCGATGGTGGCCTGGCCCGCGGCCACCGGCGGGCAACCCGACGCGCCACGCCTTGCCGCCGCGCTGATCACGATCGGGGTCGGCCTGGCGACACGGAATGTCCTCGCGGCCATCGGATCGGGCGCTGCCGGCCTGTATTTCGGGCTTTATCTGGCCGGGTAGCGCCGACAATGGGCGGCAATCATTCCGCCGGAACCGCGGCGCGTGCGACCTTGTCGGGATCCCAGTCCGCGAGCACCTTGCTGTTGTCGTCGCTGTCGTATTCGTAAAGCTCGGAAACACGCACTTCGCCAAGAGTCGCAAACTGTTCCGAAAGGCGCCTTGGATACCAGGTCGGTTTCACCTTGCCGGGATACAGCCCTGCCAGGATCACCGACGTGCTGCGCGAACATTGTGCCGAAGGCACCGCGCCATAGGCCTCGGCCGCAGCGATCGCACGATCTGCCATTTCCGGGGAAACCTCCAGCTCCTGTACGCGCACATGGTATGTCTTGCGCGCGTGATAGCGGGTATAGACATCGGCCACGGGGGGCGTGATCCCGTAAAGCACATCGCCGCTTTCGGGCACGACCTTGGACTGGTTGAACGATCCCGCAGGATCGAAGATGACCCGCTGACGCCCGTTGATCATCAGGGAGGTGTGTGCGCCGGCGCCGGTGCGATTGTTGAGCATCGTGTACAGCGTGAGTTTCGCCGGACCGTCATGGGTGTAAGCGGCGCGCGCCACCTCTTCCGGCGGGGACTCGACAGTCTGTGCCGCGCAACCGGCCAGACCCGCAAGCGCGCAAAGCGCCAGAAACCAGATACGCATGCCGTTCTCCCGTCGAGGCCCGTGGTCAGGCGTTGACCATCGCGATCAGTATCAGCAACAGGATGCAAATGCCGGCGACCCATGCAGAGGCCTTGACGAACCCCTCGAAGGTCTTCTCTTGAGCGGTGGTGTCCATCTCGCCGTGCTTGTGCTCCGCCATGGGATCTCTCCCCTTTCCTGCTGTTCGTCCGAATTGCGCGAGTCGGTTACTGCATTATCCCGTGGCTGTCACGCGCTTTGAGGGCCGCATCGAAGGAACGGCGTCAGGGTGTGTCCTCTTGCCCCGCTTCGGCCCCATCCAGATCCGCGGCCAGCCGGAAACCGATCCGCACAGGCGCCTCGGCCTCGGCCGGTTTGGGCACCGCGCGCAACAGCACGCTGAGCTGGCTCACATGCTGGATCAACTGGGTCCTGGCGCCGGTCGCGTCGCTGCCGTAGAAGGTGACGATATCCGGGTCGAAATACCCCATGCCCTCGATCCTCAGGACCCCGGCATCGCCGCCGGCAAAGCCCATCGCGATTTCATGCGCATTGTCCAGCGTCTTCTCGAAGTTCTGGATGTAGAGGACCAGGCGTTCATAGGCCCATTCCGCGGCGCTTTTCTGGGTCACCTTCCGGGACTTGACGGTTTTCGTGTCGGGGGCGCCCTGCGCCATGTCGGGATCGGAATGAACCTCGTGGCAATGCGGTTCATCGGGGCAGCGGCCCGCCGGCCCATCTTCGTTCCTAGCCATCGGCATCCTCCGTGCTCTGCCACAACCATGCACCATCCGCACGGCGGCGGCGCGACACTTCTCCAGCCTGATGCAGATGGTTGAGATGCGCAACCGCCTCCACCATCGCCAACCCGTAAACACCGTGATTGATCGTGCGTTTGAAAAGCGGGGCGAAACACTCGCACGCGGTTCTCGGCGTGGCAAGATGCGCACGCAGCCGGTTGAGCGCCCCGTGATGGTTGTCGATCAACTGCCGCATCCGCACCGGCAGCCCGGTGAAAGGGCGCTTGTGGCCGCACAGCACAAGATGATCCGCATGTGCCAGTTGCGCCAGACGGTGGCACGCCTCCAACCAGTCCGACAGGGGATCGGCCTCGGGCTCCGTCGGGTGGACGCCGATATTGGGGCTGATCGACGGGAGAATCTGATCACCGGCCAGCACGAGGTTGTCGTCGCGGCTCCACAGCGTCAGATGCTCCGGCGCATGGCCGTTGCCCATATGCACATCCCATTGCCGCCCGCCGGCGGACAGCGTGTCGCCCTGACAAACCCGTCCGTATCCCACCGGCAGGGGGTGGCAGTTGTCGGCGAAATTGTAAGGGCGCTCATGACGGCGGGTTTCCAGGACCGCCGGGTCCATCCCCGCGCTGCGCCAATAGGCCATCGCCTGTTCGGTCGGGCGTTCCTCGACATCCAGGATAAGCATCCGGGCCATCAGCCACGCGGTGCGGCTGGTCACCAGTTCGGCGCCGAAACGCGCTATCAGCCATCCGGCCATGCCAACGTGATCCGGGTGATGATGGGTCAGGATGACCCTGCCCACCGGCCGGCCTGCCAATGGTCCGTCGAGGATGGCCTCCCAGAGCCGCACCGACCGCCCGGTATGGAGGCCCGTATCGACGATGGTCCAGCTGTCGCCCTCGTCAAGCGCATAGACATTCACATGGTCCAGCGCCATCGGCAGCGGCAGACGGATCCACAACACACCCTCGGCCACCTCTGTCGCCTCGCCGGGGCCGGGCGGATCCTCCCAGGGGTGTCGCATTACGGCGCTCGATCCGTCCATCAGGCCCCCAGGTCTTCAAGTGTAAGGGCATAGAGGTCATCAGCCCCGGATGTGGCATGAGCCAGAAGCGATACATGCTCGGGCAGCAGCCGCGTGATGTAGAACCGCGCCAGACGCGTGCGTGCGCCTTCTCGCGCCTCGGCCATGGCCGCAAGCAGGTGATAATGCCCTCCCAGCACCCGCGCGAAACCGCGCAGGTAAGGGACCGCGCCGGCAAAGCGCTGGTTCATGTCCTTTTGCGCCAGCATCCAGTCCACCGTCTCGCGCAGCGTCTCGCCGGCCTGCCAGACAGGCTCGGCCAGGTCGGGAAACCGTTCGCGCGCCGCCTCGGCCTGCGCCTCGATCTCGTCCAGGATCGCGTGGGCGGCCTCGCCCCCGTCCGACAGTTTCCGCGCAACGAAGTCCATCGCCTGAATGCCGTTGGTGCCCTCGTATATCGCCGTCACCCGGACGTCGCGGAGGTACTGTGCCGCGCCGGTCTCCTCGATATAGCCCATGCCGCCGTGAAGCTGCATGCCGGTATTGGCCACCGCGATCCCGGTATCGGTGCCGAACGCCTTGGTGATCGGTGTCAGGAACGCGGCGCGCGCGGCCCATTTCGCGTCGCCGGTGGCGGTCTCCATGTCGATCGACGCCGCACATGCCAGAGCGATTGACCGCGCCGCGGTGATCTCGGCCCGCATCGTCGCCAGCATGCGCCTTACATTGGCATGGTCGATGATCGTCCCGGTGCCCTTCTCGATCAGGCTGCGGCCCTGCTTGCGGTCCATCGCGTAGGCCAGCGCGTGCTGATAGGCGCCCTCGGCCACGCCGATCCCCTGCACGCCAACCCCGAGGCGCGCATTGTTCATCATCGTGAACATGGCGCGCATCCCGTCATGTTCCTCACCCACCAGCCAGCCGGTCGCACCGTCATACTGCATCACAGCCGTGGGCGATCCGTGCAGCCCCATCTTGTGTTCGAGGCTGACCACCCTGAGGTCATTGGCCCGGCCCGGCGCGCCGTCCTCGTCAGGCAGATACTTCGGCACCAGAAACAGGCTGATCCCTTTTGTGCCCGGCACCCCGTCCGGGAGACGCGCCAGCACCAGGTGGCAGACATTGGTGGTGAAATCGTTGTCACCCCAACTGATATAGATCTTCTGACCGCTGATCGCGTAGGTGCCGTCTCCGTTGGGTTCTGCCTTGGTGCGCAACGCGCCCACATCGCTGCCGGCTTGCGATTCGGTCAGGTTCATCGTCCCGCACCATTCGCCGCTGACCAGCTTGGGCAGGTAAAGCGCCTTGATCTCGTCGGACGCGTGATGTTCCAGAGCCTCGATCTGACCCTGCGTCATCAGCGGGTTGAGCTGGATCGACAGGCAGGCGCCGCTCATCATCTCGTTGACCGCCGTGGTCAGGGTCATCGGAAGGCCCATGCCGCCATGCGACGGATCGGCACCGATCGACACCCAGCCGCCATCCGCGATTGCGCGGTACCCCTCGTCAAAGCCCGGCGGCGTGCGCACCACGCCGTTCTCAAGCCGGGCGGGATGCGTGTCACCCACCCGCTGCAGCGGGTCGAGCACCTCTTCGCACATGCGCCCGGCCTCGGTAAGGATCGCGGCGGTGACATCCGGTGTCGCCTCGGCGAAACGGTCGGTGCCTGACACCGTGGCAAGATCCGCCACGTGGTCGAACAGGAACCGGAACTCCTCTACCGGTGCTTTGTAGGGCATTTCTTCCTCCCGGGGCGCCGTGCGGACAGCACACGGCTTGGATTCGCTGGCCGCCCCTAGTATGTGTGCCTTCTGTCCCTAACCTAGACAGCCGTGCCCTTCCAGCAACGAAAACGTAACGTAAGACAAGCCCGTGCCACCGACCGCCGAAATCCTGCGCCCGGATGCCCCGGGCCTTGCCCGCGCAACCGCTGTCCTGACGGGGGGTGGGCGCGTGGCCTTCCCCACCGAAACGGTCTATGGTCTGGGCGCGGACGCGCGGCAGGGGCAGGCCGTGGCCGGCATCTTCGCGGCCAAGGATCGGCCGCGCTTCAATCCCCTCATCGTGCATGTCGAAACCGTCGCGGCCGCGCGGAATCTGGTGGAATGGTCCGGAGCGGCCGATATCCTCGCGCAGGCCTTCTGGCCCGGTCCGCTGACACTGGTGCTGCCGGTGCGGCCCGGGGGCGGGCTTTCGGAACTTGTCACGGCAGGGCTGCCCTCGCTGGCGGTGCGGGTGCCCGCCCACCCTGTGGCGCGGGCGCTGCTCGGGGCGTTCGGCGGGCCGGTCGCGGCACCGTCGGCCAATCCATCGGGGCGGATCAGCCCCACCACCGCGGCCCATGTGCTGGCCGGGCTTGATGGGCGGGTCGAAGCGGTCATGGATGGCGGCGCCTGCGACGTCGGAGTCGAATCCACCATTGTCGGACTGACCGGTGCGCCGGTGCTGCTGCGCCCCGGCGGCCTGCCGGCCGAGGCGGTCGAGGCGGCACTCGGCCATCCGCTGACGCGGCGCGCGGCCACCGCACCGCTTGACGCGCCCGGACAGATGGCTTCGCACTACGCGCCCGGCGCCACGCTGCGCCTCGATGCCACGACGCGGCAGCCCGGTGAGCTGTTGCTGGGGTTCGGAGCAACGGATTGCGATCTCAACCTGTCCGACACGGGCGACCTGACCGAAGCCGCGGCCAATCTTTTCGGGCATCTGCACACTCTGGATCGGCGTGGCGCGGCGCGGATCGCCGTGGCCCCGGTTCCTCAGAACGGACTCGGCCTTGCGATCAATGACCGGCTGCAACGCGCGGCGGCGCCGCGCCCCAGGGCCGACTCCGAAGTCTGACCACGCGAGAGCCCGCTTGCGACCGGATCGGGCCCTGATCAGGCCCTGCCGCCATCGGCCGAAAGCGCCAGCGCGCTCACCCCGATCGCCGAAAGCGCGGCCTCCCACTTGTCCCTGTCGGGCCGGTCGAAAACCAGGTCCGGCGAGGCATCCGCCGTCAACCACCCGTTCTGCGCGATTTCCGCCTCCAACTGCCCCGGCCCCCAGCCGGCATAGCCAAGTGCCACAAGGGCCCGGGCCGGCCCCCGGCCCGCGGCCATTTCCTCGAGTATGTCCAACGTCGCGGTCATGGCGAAGGTTTCGTTCACCTCCAGCGTCGAAATGGCCGAACTGTAATCGCCCCCGTGCAACACGAAGCCGCGCGCATGCTCGACCGGACCACCGAAATGGACCGGCAATTCGCGCGCTCCGGGTCCGCGCTCCAGCGACAGCTGCTCCAGAAGCTCGCGCAGCGTCAGATCGGTGCTCGGCTTGTTGACGATCAGCCCCATCGCCCCGTCCGGGGAATGGGCACAGACGAATACGACGGCATTTCCGAATCGCGGATCGCCCATGCCCGGCATCGCGATCAGCAGCTTTCCGGTCAGATCGAGATCCTGCGTCACGCGCATCTCCGGTTCGGCGTTTCCATCCCCCCGAACATGGGGCGCAAAGCGGTCCAGTGCAAGCACGCCGTCGTCGCATGTACCCGGGTCAAAGTCTGACGTGATCGTGGGAAAGTGAATTGGCATTTCAGGTCGGATGCGCCATGTCGGGATCATGATACGACGACTGATCGCGACCTGCCTGGCGCTCGGCGCCCTTTTTGCCACCCCTGTACAGGCCAACGCGCCGCCGGGCATGCTGGAGGCACGGATACTGCCGGGCTGGCGTATGGCGGACGGGCGGCACATGGCCGCCATACACATCACCCTCAAGGACGGATGGAAAACCTACTGGCGGGCGCCGGGCGATGCGGGGATTCCGCCGGCCTTCGACTGGCGCGGCTCGCGCAATCTCGACGGTACCGCCATCACCTGGCCCGCGCCGCGGCGCATCGACCAGGGTGGACTCCTCACGTTCGGCTACCATGACGCGGTCACGCTTCCGCTCACCGTGACCCCGTCCCGCACGGGGCGCCCCGTGCGCCTTGAAGGGGTGCTGGAAATGGGAGTGTGCAAGGATATCTGCGTGCCGGTGCGCCTGACGGTGGCCGCCGATCTCCCGCGTGATGTCACCCGGCCCGACCCGCGCATCGTCGCGGCACTGGCTGAACGTCCGCTTTCAGCCGGCGAGGCCGGGGTCTCAAGGGTTTCCTGCCGGCTGCGCCCCATCGAGGACGGCCTTGGCCTGGTCGCCGAAATCACCATGCCGTCGGCCGGCGGGGACGAACTGGCGGTGATCGAAACCGCTGATCCCCGCGTCTGGGTGGCACGGACCACGGCCATGCGGCAGGGTCCGCGCCTGATCGCCGAAACCGAGCTTGTCCATGTCGAGGGCCGGTCCTTCATGCTGGACCGGTCGGGCCTGAGGATCACGGTGCTGGGCCGCGATCACGCGGTCGATATCCGCGGCTGCGCCTCGTCCGGCTGATCGGGCTCATGATGCCGACGCACGACCCCGCCCCGACCGCCGTCGCCGTGCGGAAAGCACCTGCGCGCCCGCCAGCACCACATAGAGCAACAGGATCAGGATCACCGCCCCGGCGGCAAACAGCACCAGCGCCGCCGGCATCGCGGGCCAGCCCGCAACCATCGGCAAGGCCGTCAGAGTGACCGCCGGCAGGGCGCCGGTGGCAATCGTCACACCCATCGTAGCCCCCAGCCACACCAGGATGACGGCGAGCCCGAGCAACATCGTACCGCGCACATGCCGGACCCGGAATCCAAGCCCCCGGCGCAACGCCACACGCAGCCGGAACAGGTCATGCCCCAAGGCCATCAGTGCCGGCACTACCAGAAGCACCACGAACATCCCGAACCCGAGGCCGTAGACCAGCGTTATCACCGTCGGCTTGAGGAACTGCGCCTGCTGGCTGCGCTCGAACAGCAGCGGCGTCAAACCCAGAACCGTCGTCGCCGTTGTCAGCATCACGGGGCGCAGGCGGTCCACCGCCCCGTCGATGATCGACGGGATCAGGCCGCGCTCCCGCGCGTGGTCGTCGATCGTGGTCACCAGCACGATCGAGTCGTTGATGATGATCCCCGTCATGCCCATCAGACCGACCACAGTGAACATGCTCAGCGGCACGTCCCACGCATGATGCCCCCATATCGTTCCGACAAGGCCGAACGGGACGATCGCCATCACCACCATCGGCCGCGTCCAGCTCGAGAAGACCCAGGCCAGCACAAGGTAGATCCCGGTCAGCACCAGGATCAGGCCGGTGCGGGCGTCGTTGAGGAAATCGTCCTCCTGCTCGCTCAGGCCCGAAAGGCGCCATTCCACCTGCGTCTCACCGGCGATGCGGGGCAGAATCTCCTCTTCCAGCGCCGTCTGCACGGCCGCGGCGCGCGCGGGATCGTCCTCGGCGATGTCACCGGTCACGTTGATCAGTCGCAGCCCGTTCTCGCGCCGCACGGTTGAAAAGCCGACACGCTGCTCGACACTCACTATATCGGCCAGCGGCACATAGGTGCCGTCCGGGGTGCGCAACTGCATCCGTTCGAGGAAATCGGCCGTCAGCTCTCCTTCCGGCAGTTCCACCCGGATCTCGGCGCTGCGCGGTCCCGACGGATAGGTCGCCGCCTCCAGCCCGCCAAGCCGGTGGCGCAGGACACGGCCAAGCCCGTCGATCGAGAAACCGAGCGCCTGCCCCTGCGGAGTCAGATCGAGGATCAGTTCCTGTTTGTCATAGGCGAGGTTGTCCTCCACCGCCGAAACCTCGGGGAAGCGCAGAAGCGCCTCCTTCAGCGCCTCCGACGCGGCCTTCAGTGTATCCGCCGACGCCCCGTAGAATTCGACATCCAGGGCATCTCCCCCCGGTCCCGAACGCCACGAGCGGAAGCTGACCGTTTCAGCCAGCGGATGCTGTTCGACCCGTTGCTGAAGTTCGCCCACGAACGCAAAACTCGAATAGGGCCGCAGATCCGCGTCGATCAGTTCGATCGCGATGCCGCCAAGCTGATCCGGCTCCTTGGTGTCCTCCCCCGACAGCCCCCGTCCGGTGGTTCCGCCAACCTGTGCGAGAACGTATTTCAGCGGGTTGCGGCCGTGCCGTTCTGCGTATTCAGCGCCCAGTTCCTCGGTGGCGCGCTGCGTCTCGCGCATCATCTCGCGCGAATCCGCACGGGTGGCGCCCGGCGCCATGGCGAAATTGCCGGTCACACTGCTGCGTTCCGGCGCGTTGAAAAAGCGCCATGTCACATCCCCGTTGATGAACAGGGTCACCTGCGAGGCAAGGATCGCCACGACCCCGGCCAATACCGGATATCGCAGCCGGATGACCACTGCCATAAGCGGCCGGAAGGCCCGCTCACGCAGCCATACGAAGCCCGCGTTCACCACCCGGCTCGGGGCGTCGTACCAATGGTGCCGCACACTGTGCTTGAGGGCGTGCGACATATGGTTGGGCAGGATCAGGAAACACTCGATCAGCGATGCGGCCAGCACCGCGATAACGGTAAACGGGATATCGGCGATCAGGTCGCCGAACCGGCCACCGACGGCCACCAGCCCGAAAAAGGCAATGATCGTGGTCAGTGTCGCCGCGAAGACAGGCATCGCCATCCGCCGCGCGGCGTTCTCGGCGGCCACCACCGGCGGCTCGCCCAGCTTGCGGGTTCGCGCATCGGCATGTTCGCCCACCACGATCGCATCGTCCACGACGATCCCCAGCGTGATGATCAAGGCGAAAAGCGACACCACGTTGATCGTCAGCCCGCCGGCATACATCAGTGCGACGGCAGTGAGCAAAGCCACCGGGATGCCCGCGGCCACCCAGAAGGCGACCCGGGCGTTGAGGAAAAGGAACAGCAGTGCCACCACCAGCGCCAGCCCGGTGGCGGCATTGTCCAGCAGCACCTGCAATCGCCCCGAAATGTAATCCGACCGGGTCCGGATCAGGTCGATCGTGACGCCTTCGGGCAGGGTGCGCTCCATCCGCGCGGCCACGTCCTCGACCTGCTCCTGTATGCCGATGGCATCGCCCCGGGCCGACCGCTCGACCCGGATGGTCATCGCCGGGTCGTCGCCCACGAAATAGCTTCGCTCGCGGTCGATGCCCTCGACACGCACGGTGGCGACATCCCCGATCCTCAGCTTCGATCCGTCCGGGTTTGAGCGCAGGGCGATGGCCGCAATCTGGCGCGTATCACGCTTTTCGACCCCGGTACGGACCCGCGTGTTGGCGCCGGTGACATCGCCCGCCGGATCAGCATCGACCTCTTGCGCCACCGCCGCAGCAATCTCGGATATGGAGATGTCATGCGCCATCAGCGCGGTCGAGGGCACCTCGATCACCGTTCGGGGCGCCGCGACGCCGCGGACCGTGGCACGGGTCACCCCGGCCTCGAAAAGCCGCGCCACAAGTTCATCGGCGAACAGGCCCAGTTGATCGGCGTCCACCGGCCCGGTGATGACCACGTCCGTCACCCGGTCGCGCCAAGCGCCGCGCCGCACCGTGGGCTCCTCTGCCTCCTCGGGCAGGGTGGTGACCCCGTCCACCGCCGCCTGCACCTCGTCGGCGGCGCGCCCCATATCCCAGTCGGGTTCGAATTCGAGGCTGATCGTGGCGCGCTCCTCACGGCTGGTGGCGCTGCTGCTCTCGACCCCCTCGACAGACAGAAGAACCGGTTCCAGAAGCTGCACGACGGCCGAATCCACATCCTCGGCGCTGGCCCCCTCCCAGATCACCGAAACACTGACGGAATCGACGATCACGTCGGGGAAGAATTGCGCGCGCATCCGGGGAACCGCGGCGACACCCAGAACGATCAGCACCACCAGCAGCAGGTTGGCCGCGGTGCGGTGCCGGGTGAAATAGGACAGCAGCCCGCCGGCCGCCTGCGGCATCGGGCGCGCCACTGCCCTATCCTCCCATCCGGGTTTCAAGGCGCTCTATCACACGCGCCGAAACGCGCCCGCTCTCGATCTGGCCCAGCAACCGCGAGCGCACCGCTTCGGGCATGTCCGTCTGCCCGCGCACGAAGGCCAGAAGACGCGCCCGCCGGTCGGCGCTCAGTTCGACCAGCTGTTCATCCTTGCCGGCGTTCGTGCGCGCCGCCCCGCCGCGCAGCGGCCGCACCTTGATCCCGGCCCCCAGCAGCGGCGTGCGTTCGGCCACCACCTCGCGCCCGTCCAGTGCCGCGGCCCGCACCAGGATGTCATCCCCCTGCCGACGCATCAGCGTCACGGGGATCGATTGCAGCCGCTCCTCCGCGTCGATCACCAGGACATCGCCATCCGGCCCCAGTGCCGAGGCCGGCAGCCGGATCACCCGCTCCAGCGGCGGCTCCTCGACCCGAACGGTGACGAAATCGCCCGGCTTCAGGCCGGGTGCCGCTTCCAGCCGTGCAAAGATCACCCGCCCGGTGCGCCCTTCGCCCACCGCCGCGCCGGCTCTTGTAATGCGGCCTTGCGCCTCAAGGTCCATGCCATAGGATTCCAGAACCGCCGTCACCGGCGCGGTCAGCAGGTCGCCAGTCCCGTCCAGCAGCCGTGCATATTGCGGCGTGGACACCCGGAAAGCCACTTCCAGGGCCTGCGAATCGATCAGGTCGGCCAGCCGTTCATTGGCCGAAACCAACCCGCCCTCGACAACCGCGACATCGCTCAGCGTGCCGGTGAAGCCGGCGGTGATGCGTGTGTCCTCCAGCCGCCGCCGCGCTTCGGCCAGGGCGATTGCAGCGCGCTTCAGCCGCGTGCGCGCCTGATCCGTCCGCGCTTCGGCCGCTGTCAGGGCCTGGCGCCGGGCAAGCACCGTCTGCCGCGCCTGCGCATAGGCCAGCTCGGCCGTTTCGACCGTCGCCGCAGTGGTAACGCCGCGCTCTTCGAGATCGCGCTGACGCGTCAGCGCTTTCGCACGCAGCTCTTCCTGGGACTGAGCGGCGGCCAGTTCATCGCGCGCCAGTGCCAACGCCCGTTTCGCATCGCGCACTTCGGCTTCGGCATCCATGCGATCGCTGCGCGCCCGCTCCAGCGCCGATTGTGCATCCGCCGGGTCGATCCGCGCCAGAAGCTGCCCCGCGGATACGGATGCACCCTCCTCGAAGGTCTCCGCCAACTCGACCAGGGTGCCACCGGTCTTGGCCCGGATCTCAAGCGTGCGGCGGCTGCTGATCTCGCCGAAGGCTTTCAGGACCGGCATGGCCGTGCCTTCGGATGCCTTCACAAGGTTGACGGCGAAAACGCGTTCGCGCCGCTGCGGCACCTGTGGCTCCTTCGCCATACGTTCGGAAACGGCGGAAAAAATCATCTGTCCGGCATAGGCCAGCAGCCCCAGTGTAAGGGACAACATGAGCAGACCGGTCAGACTCTGGCGCAAAAATCGCATCGGGCCCAAATCCTTGTCGCGCCCGTGCCGGGCGCATGGTGCGAATGTAAGCGAATCACCCGGAAAACCAAGCTCAGCGCACTGTTTGAACGCACCGCGCCATCCTTTCCGTCGGACTGCCCCATCGATACGGGGCGGAAATAACCCGGCGGCGCTCTACTTGCGCCGCTGATGCTCGGCCAGCCGCGGCATGATCTCGACGAAATTGCAGGGCCGGTGCCGGTAATCGAACTGCGGCGCCAGAATCTCGTCCCATGCATCCTTGCAGGCGCCCGGGCTTCCGGGCAGCGCGAACAGGTAGGTACCTCCCGCAACCCCGCCGGTGGCACGCGACTGCACCGCGCTTGTGCCTATCTTGGCGAGGCTAACATGCGTGAAAACGGTGCCGAACGCGTCGATCTCCTTTTCGTAGACATCGCGATGCGCCTCCACGGTCACATCACGCCCGGTCAGGCCTGTGCCGCCGGTCGAAATCACGACATCCACGTCAGGGTCCGCGATCCAGTCGCGCAAATGCCCGGCGATCTGGTCACGCTCGTCACGCACGATCATCCGGTCGGCCAGAACGTGGCCCGCCGCCTCGATCCGCGCCACCAGCACCTCGCCGGAACGGTCCTCCTCCATTCCGCGGCTGTCGCTGACGGTCAGGACAGCGATCCGCACGGGGATGAAATCCTTGCTTTCGTCGATCCGGCTCATGATGGATCAGCTCCTTTGCATGAAGGCCAGCCGCAGGGCCAGTGCCGCGAATATCAGCGCACTGGCATAGCCCAGTCCACGTGTAAACCGTGCCGATCCCGCGATGCGCCGCGCCGCACCGCCAGCGGACAGTCCGACCGCCGCGTTGATCACCAGGCCACCAAGGCTCAGGATCGCGCCGAAGATCAGGAACTGGACCAGAACCGCGCCGCGTGCCGGCTCCACGAATTGCGGCACGAAGGCCAGCACGAAAAGGATCACCTTGGGATTGAGCAGGTTGACCAAAAGCCCCTCGCGGAACGCCCGCCCCCCCCTGATCGCCGGCGCGGCCATCTCCGCCGGCGAAGCCCGCCGCAGCGCGAAGACCGCAAGCCACAGCAGGTAGGCCACCCCGATCCAACGGATCACATCCAGCAGCCAAGGCAGCGCCGACACCGCTGCACCAAGGCCCAGCCCGGCGAGGCTGACATGCACCATGCCGCCCACCGCGATGCCCGCACTCGCCGCCACCGCAGCCCGCGGCCCCGAGCGCAGGCCGAGCCCGAGGCAGAACATCATGTCCGCCCCCGGCGTGAGGTTCAGCGCCAGCGCGGCCGGGACGAACGCCAGAAGCAGCACCGGGTCGATCACGGCGCCACCTCGAACCGGTTGGGCGCCGGCCCGAGGTTGATCACCTCGGTGCGCCCGATCCGGCCGGCCGTGCCCCAGCTGTCATGGACATGACCGCAGACGGCGAAACGGGGCTGGATGCGCTCGATCGCCGCGCGGATCGCCTCCGAACCCACGGATTGCCCACCCGAGGTCACGTCCGCGACGCCGCGGGGCGGGGAATGCAGGATCATGATATCCGCTTGGACGCAGGGCGCCAGCAGCGCCGCCGCCTCGGCTTCGGAAAGATCACAGGACCACGCGCCGAACGGCGTCACCGGCACGCCGCACCCCAGCCCGAACAGGTGCAGCCCACCGAACTCGATCCCCTCGCCATGCAGGACCGTTGTCCCGGCATGGGCCGCGTCCCGAAGCTCGTCCGTACTTTCGGCGTTGCCGGGCACCGCCACCATGGGCGCCACCAGCCCGGACAGAAGATTCATCGCCCCGGGCAATCCCCGGCGCATGTTGCAGAAGTCGCCAGCACCGATCACCAGATCCGCATCCCGGCTTGCCGCGACGATTGCTTCTGCCCGATGCCGCACCGCGTGAAGATCGGAGAACGCCAGTATCCTCATTTCATGTTTTCCCTCAGCCTTGCCTGCAGCTCCAGTAGGTCCGCCCACGCCTCGCGCTTGGCCGCCGGGTTGCGCAGCAGGTAGGCGGGGTGGAACATCGGCAGCGCCGGTTTGCCATAGGCCTGCGCCCAGTGGCCGCGCAGCCGGGTGATGCCGCGCTGACCCATTCCCGCCTGACAGCTGATGTTGCCCATCAGAACCACGATTTCGGGCGCCACCAGTGTCACATGCCGCTCCACGAACGGCAAAAGCATGGCGATCTCTTCCGGTTTCGGATCGCGGTTCTGCGGAGGACGCCACGGAAGCACATTGCTGATATAGACCGATTTGCCGCACGCTTCCGCATGACGGGCCAGTCCGATCGCCTCCAGCATACGGTCCAGCAACCGCCCGGCCCGTCCCACGAAGGGCAGCCCCTGCCGGTCTTCATCGCGGCCGGGCGCCTCGCCCAGGATCATCACCCGCGCCGCCGGATCGCCATCGGCGAAGACCAGGTTGCGCGCGCCCCTCTTGAGCTCGCAATGTTCGAAATCCGCCATCGCGGCGCGCAGCGCCGCCAGGTCGCCTGCCGCCTCCGCCGCCGCGCGGGCCGCGGCCACGGGATCTTCCGCTTTCCCGATCACGGGCGGTGACGCCCGCGGCTCAAGGCGCCCGGTGGCGCGTGGCGCCGGTTCCCTGCCGGCCAGCTCGTAGCGATTTACCGGCGCATCGCCGATCGCCTCGGTCGCGCCGAGTTCCAGTTGCCATTCCAGAAGCGCCTTCGCGGCGTGAAAATCGGGCTGCGAATCCATGCCCGGAGGGTACCCTGCCCCGCCGCCACGGAAAAGGCACCATCGCGCGCGGCGCCTTGCCCCCCGCGCGCAGCATTCCTATAAGCGGCGTTGGACCGGCCCGGGAGACACAGCGCATGAGTTTCACACAAGCCCACCTTCTCGGGATCGAGCCGCTTTCGCCGCCCGAGATCACGGCGGTGCTGGACCTCGCCGACCAGTATGTCGATCTCAACCGCCGGAATCAGAAACATGCCGGCGCGCTGGCCGGGCTGACCCAGATCAACATGTTCTTCGAGAACTCCACCCGCACCCAGGCCAGTTTCGAACTCGCCGGAATGCGCCTCGGTGCCGACGTGATGAACATGGCCATGCAGGCCAGCTCGATCCGCAAGGGCGAAACCCTGATCGACACCGCAACCACTCTCAACGCCATGCACCCTGACCTTCTGGTCGTGCGCCACCCGCAATCGGGCGCCGTGGACCTGCTGGCGCAAAAGGTGAACTGCGCGGTGATCAACGCCGGTGACGGACGGCACGAACACCCCACCCAGGCCCTTCTCGATGCGCTCACGATCCGCCGCGCCAAGGGGCGTCTGCACCGGCTGACGGTGGCGATCTGCGGTGACATCGCCCATAGCCGCGTGGCGCGGTCCAACATCCTTCTGTTGGGCAAGATGGAAAACCGAATCCGCCTCGTCGGCCCGCCCACGCTGATGCCCGCCCGGATCGCGGATTTCGGCGTCGAGGTATGCCACGACATGGAAAGCGGACTGGTCGGCGCCGACGTTGTGATGATGCTGCGCCTGCAGCGCGAACGGATGGACGGCGGCTTCATCCCCTCGGAACGCGAGTACTATTTCCGCTACGGTCTCGACGCCGACAAGCTGTCGCACGCCGCGCCCGACGCGATCGTGATGCATCCCGGCCCGATGAACCGCGGTGTCGAGATCGACGGGGAAGTCGCCGACGATCCGGCGCGCAGCGTCATCCAGGAACAGGTCGAGATGGGAGTAGCGGTACGCATGGCGGCGATGGACCTTCTGGCACGCAACATGCGCGCGGCGCCGGACACGGTGATGGCATGAGCGAACGAATCACGATCCAGCCGCACGAAACCGGCACCGTCCGGGTCTTCCGGATCGACCTGCCACCGACCGGGATCTCCGGTTTCGATCCCGCCGCGGCGCTCGGGGCGGGGCATCTCGATGCCGCCGAGGCCGAAGTCTTCGACGTCGCCGATCTGGCGGGCCTCGGCCTTTCGGGGTACCTGTCCGAGGGCATGGGCATCCCGGAGCAGGAGCTGGCACCGATGCGCGCCCGCCTCGACGCGATCACCGGCCATGTCCTGGTGCTGCCGTCGCGCGCCGTTGCCGGGGGCACGGGCCAGACGCTCGCGCCTCGCGCGCCGCTGATCCATGTCGGCACCTTCCACGAGGACCGCCCGCCCGTGTCCTTCGATCCGTTGCCCGACGCGGCCGCGCGTGGCAATGCCGGCGCCACCGGTCCCCCCTCGTCCGAGGATCGGCGGGGCGGCGGCCGGGGCATGTTCCTGCTCATCGGCGCGGCGCTGCTGGCGATGGCGCTTTTCATTCTCGGAGTGCTGGAATGACCGATGGCGCCACCGGTTCCGCGATGACCCCGACAACCGCTCTGGAAGACGGAGAGTGCTTGATCGCCAGTTTTCATCCCGACCGGGCGACCTACTGGCGCGATCACGCTTGGCTGGCCGCGGGCGCTATGGCGGTCGGCATGGCTGTGCTTTGGATGATCGGCAACCCTCATCTCTGGACCGGCGCCGTGGGCGGGCTGGCCGCGGTGGCGGTCCGGGCCTTCTACGTCGCCTCGGACGAGCTCGCGGCCCGCTGGGACCTGACCGACCGGCGCCTTCTCGGTCCCCAGACCCGCGCCTTGCGCCTGTCGGAGATCGAGAGGCTCCGCGGCCTCGGCAGTGCCGTACAGGTGGTCACGCGCTCAGGCGACAAGCATCTCATCAAGTACCAGGCTGATCGCGCGGGCGTCGAGGCGCGACTTCGCAGCGCCGCCGGCCTGACATCGGGAGAACCGCAATGAAGGAACCCAGGGATCCGAGGATGTCGGGCCGCATCGCGATGATTGCACTTCTGGTCATCGCGGCTCTGACGGCCGTCATGGTCTGGGTGGCGGCATGAGCGGGCTGGGGCGGCTGGAGCGGGTGGATCTGCGCGACATCTGGCAGAGCGAGGCACAGCATTTCACTCCGTGGCTTGCGCGCGAGGACAATCTGGTACTTCTTGGCGAAACGCTAGGCATCGATCTGGAACTGGAAGCGGTGGAACAAAACGTCGGCCCGTTCCGCGCCGATATCCTGTGCAAAGACACGCTCTCCGACCGCTGGGTGCTGGTGGAGAACCAGCTCGAGCGCACCGATCACACGCACCTGGGGCAGTTGATGACGTATGCCGCCGGACTCGATGCGGTCACCATCGTCTGGATCGCCGCGCGGGTGGCGGATGAGCACCGCGCGGCGATGGACTGGCTTAACGAGATCACCGACAGCGAGGTGCGCTTCTTCGCGCTCGAGGTGGAGCTTTGGCGTATCGGCGGTAGCCCCGCCGCCCCCAAGTTCAACGTGGTGAGTAAGCCGAATGACTGGTCGCGGAGTACGAATGAGGCCAAACGAGCCGCATCTGGAGATGAAGTCACTGAAACAAAAGCCTTGCAATTGGAGTACTGGCAAACGCTCAATACCCTCATCGAGCGGCGTAACGGTCCATTGAAAACTAGGTCTGGAAGGCCGCAGCACTGGCAGAATTACTCCGTGGGAAGAACCGGCTTCCGTATCACAGCCTCGGTTAACAGCCGTGAAAACAGAATCCGGGCTGAACTGTTCATGTACTCAGATGATGCAAAACAGTTCTTTCACCTACTGTTTGAAAAGCGTGCGGAAATTGAATCCGCGTTCGGGCAAAAACTAGACTGGGACGAACTTCCGGGAAGAAAGGGCGCCCGTATCAGTCTCAGCAAAGATGGAGTGGATTTCTCGCGGATAGGCGATTGGGAACGGCAACACGAATGGCTGGCAGAACATCTTGAGCAGTTTCATCGCGTGTTTTCGAAACGAGTAACCGTTCTGAATGCTGAGCACTGGAACGAGGAACCCGGTTCGAATGAGGCCGAGGAATGACCACGACGCTTTTCACCAACGCCCGCTTGATCGATCCAGAACAGGGCACCGATGCGCCGGGCTGGCTTCTGGTTGAAGGCCGCACCATCCGCGCCATCGGCAGCGAGACCGCCACGCCAGAGGCGGACGAGCGGGTCGATTGCGGCGGCCATTACCTTGCACCCGGCATTGTCGATATCGGCGTCAAGGTGTGCGAACCCGGCGAACGGCACAAGGAAAGTTTCCGCTCTGCGGGCCTGGCCGCGGCGGCGGGCGGTGTCACCACGATGGCCACCCGCCCCGATACCCTGCCCGCCATCGACACGCCCGAGGCGCTGGAATTCGTCGCCCGCCGTGCCAATGCGGCCGCGCCGGTGAATGTCCTGCCCATGGCCGCGCTCACCAAGGGCCGGGAAGGCCGCGAGATGACTGAGATCGGGTTTCTCATGGATGCCGGGGCCGTGGCCTTTACCGATTGCGACCATGTCACCGCGGACACTCGGGTGCTGTCGCGGGCCCTCACATATGCCGCCGCGCTCGGCGCGCTGGTCATCGCGCATCCGCAGGAACCGGGGCTGTCGCGCGGGGCCGCGGCCACATCGGGCAAGTTCGCCTCGCTCAGGGGCCTGCCGGCCGTGACCCCTATGGCCGAGCGGATGGGGCTGGACCGCGACATCGCCCTGCTGGAGATGACCGGCGCGCGGTACCACGCCGACCAGATCACCACCGCCCGCGCCCTTCCCGCTCTGGAACGGGCCAGGCGCAACGGGCTCGACATTACCGCCGGCACCTCGATCCATCACCTTACACTCAACGATCGCGACATCGCCGATTACCGCACCTTCTTCAAGGTCAAGCCGCCGTTGCGCTCCGAGGATGACCGGCAAGCCGTCGTCACGGCACTGCGCGAGGGGCTGATCGATATCATCAGTTCGATGCACACGCCCCAGGACGAGGAAAGCAAGCGCCTGCCATTCGAGGAGGCGGCCAGCGGGGCCGTGGCGCTCGAGACCCTGCTGCCCGCCGCGCTCCGGCTCTATCACGCCGGCGATCTGGACATGCCAACGCTCTTTCGGGCGCTGTCGCTCAACCCGGCCCGGCGGCTCGGGCTTGCGGCGGGGCGTCTCTCGCCCGGCGCCCCGGCGGACCTTGTGCGCTTCGATGCAGGCCGCCCGTTCATACTGCACCGCGAAACGCTGCGCTCTAAATCCAAGAACACCCCGTTTGACGGCGCCCGCCTTCAGGGTAGAGTCGCGGCGACCTACGTCGCTGGACGTCCCGTATACGAGGCCTGCTGATGCCCGATATCGAAAGCACAGGCGCGATCCTCCTGCTCTGGGCCATACTGGGTTACGTCCTGGGTTCCATCCCTTTCGGCCTGCTCATTGCGCAAGGGCTGGGGCTGGGAAACCTGCGCAACATCGGGTCGGGCAATATCGGCGCCACCAACGTGCTTCGCACCGGGTCCAGGGGCGCCGCGGCCGCGACCCTGCTGCTCGATGCCGCCAAGGGCGCGGTGGCGGTGCTGATGGCGCGCTGGATGGCGGGCGCCGACGCGGCACAGCTGGCCGGCCTCACGGCCTTCCTCGGGCATTGTTTCCCGGTCTGGCTTGGTTTTCGTGGCGGCAAGGGGGTTGCTACATTCCTGGGGATCATGCTGGCCGTCGCATGGCCGGCCGGGATCGCCTGCTGCCTGACGTGGCTTGCCACTGCAGGACTCGGGCGCATCTCGTCGCTGGCCGCGATCACGGCAGCGGCAAGCTCGACCATCTGGCTGGTGCTGCTGGGACACGGAACCGCCTTTCTTCTGGGTGCGGTGCTGACCTTGCTGGTCTTTCTGCGCCACCGCCAGAATGTCGAACGTCTGCGGGCCGGGACAGAGCCCCGGATCGGACAGAAATAGGATTGGCTCCGGTGCCGCCGCGGGCAGGGACAACGCGTCGCATCGGGGTGTCACCGGCCTGTCATGCGGGTGCTGCCGGATGATTGCGGACAGCCGCCGCGCCGATCCGGCCGCGGCACCCGCACAGAAAAACGGAAAGGTCGCCCGAACGTGAAGATAGAAAACCGCCCCTTCGACGAGCTTGAACCCGGAAGCAGCGAAAGCCTGCGCCGGCTCTGCACGCAGGACGATCTGCTCGCTTTCGCCAACATATCGGGCAATCACAACCCGATGCACATCTTCGATGCCGACGGCGATGGCGACGGAACCCCCGAAGCGGTGGCGCCCGGAATGTTCGTTGGCGCCCTCGTTTCGGCGGTGATCGGCAACCTGCTGCCCGGCGCAGGCACGCTTTACCGTGCCCAGAGCCTCGTGTTCCACAACCGCGCCCATGCGGGTGACGAACTTGAAAGCCGGGTCACCGTCACCGGCATGAACGAGAAGGACTACACGCTAACGCTTGCAACAGAGGTGCGCCGCCTTTCCGACGACGCGCTGATCCTTTCGGGCGTTGCCGAGGTCGAGGCCCCGCGCCGCAAGCTCAGCTATTCCAGCCACGATCTGCCCGGTCTCGTGGTGCAGCGGCACCGCCATTTCGAGAAGTTCCTTGCGCGCGCCGCACCGCTGCCCGCGCTGGTCACGGCCGTGGTCTGCCCCGAGGAGCGGAACGCTCTGGCCGGTGCTCTTCTGGCACGGCGGCACACCCTGATCGAACCGATCCTGATCGGAAATGCCACGAAGATCAGGGAGGTGGCCGAGGCGCTGGAGGAAGACCTCGACGGGATCGAGATCCTGGACGAGCCGGCCCATGACGCCGCCGCCCGCCGTGCCGTGGCACTGGTCAACGAGGGCCGCGCCGAGGCGCTGATGAAGGGCCACCTGCACACCGATCAACTGCTGCGCGCCACGCTCGACAAGGCACGGGGATTGCGGGCCGGGCGGCGGCTGACACATGTCTTCGTGATGGACGTGCCGGGGCTGGCCCACCCCCTGCTGGTCAGTGACGCGGCCATCAACATCGCCCCTGACCTCAGGACCAAGGTCGACATCGTCCAGAACGCCATCGAACTGGCTGTCAGCCTCGGGATAGAATCTCCGAAGGTGGGCGTGCTGTCGGCTGTCGAGACCGTCAACCCCGATATACCCTCATCGGTCGATGCCGCGCTCCTGTCGAAAATGGCGGAGCGCGGGCAGATCACCGGCGGGCTGGTGGACGGGCCGCTGGCGATGGACAATGCCGTGGATATCGCCGCCGCCCGAGCCAAGGGCATTACCTCGCCCGTGGCTGGCCATGCCGAGGTTCTGGTGGTGCCAAATCTCGACGCCGGCAACATGCTGGCCAAGCAGCTCACCTATATCAGCCACGCCGAGGGCGCGGGGCTGGTACTGGGGGCGAAGGTGCCGATCATCCTGAATTCCCGCGCCGATGACGATATGTCCCGACTCGCCTCCTGCGCGGTCGCGGCGCTGCATCACAACTGGCAGCGGGAGGACGGCGAATGACCCATGTTCTGGTGCTCAACGCGGGATCGTCATCGCTCAAGTTCGGACTCTTCGCGCAGGCCAACGACCCCGAGGTGCTGGCAACCGGCCTGATCGACAGGATCGGCGGAACGGCGACATTGCGCCTGCGCGGCGCCGATGACTCCACCCTGTCGGAATGCGAACTGCCCCCCGAGAGGGCGCGGGATCATGCGGGCGCGCTGGATGCCGCCCTTGCGGCCATCCGCGAAGCCTTCCCCGAGGCCGATGTCATGTCGGTCGGTCATCGGGTGGTGCATGGCGGCATGGATTTCTCCGCCCCCGTCGCCATCACTCCAGACATCCTGTCGCGTCTGGAGGCGTTCGTGCCCTTCGCGCCACTGCACCAGCCGCACAATCTTGCCGGTATCCGCGCAGCCCTCGCCGCCTTTCCCGACGCAGCCCAGATCGCCTGTTTCGATACCGCCTTTCACCGCCGGCACCCGTTCGTGAACGATACCTTCGCCCTGCCGCGCGCCTATTACGAGAAGGGCGTTCGCCGCTACGGGTTCCACGGGCTGAGCTACGAATACATCTCGGGTGCTCTGGCCACGATGGACCCGGCGCTTCATGACGGCCGCGTGGCGGTGGCTCATCTCGGCAATGGCGCGTCGATGTGCGGGCTTCACGGAGGGCGGTCGATCGCGTCGTCGATGGGGTTTTCCGCGCTGGACGGGCTGCCGATGGGCACCCGCTGCGGTCAGCTCGATCCCGGCGTCGTCCTTTACCTGATGCAGGAGGAAGGGCTGGACGCCGGGGCGATTTCCGACCTGCTCTACAAACAATCCGGACTCCTTGGCATGTCGGGGCTCAGCCACGACATGCGCACGCTTCTGGCCTCCGATGATCGGCGGGCGGGCGAGGCGATCGATTATTTCTGCTTCCGCATCCGCCGTGAACTGGGCGGGCTGGCCGCAGCCCTGGACGGTCTGGACGGGGTCGTTTTTACCGGCGGCATCGGAGAGAACGCAGCGCCGATACGCGCCCGTGCCTGCGACGGTCTGGGCTGGATCGGGGTGGAGATTGACGCAGACCGCAACGCGGCGGGCGAGACGGTGATAAGCAGCAGCACCTCGCGGGTACGCGTGATGGTGATCCCCACCAACGAGGAACTGGTGATCGCCCGCGCGGCCATGCGGCCGGGCACGGGTTGAGACGCGTCACGCGTTGCGCGCCGCCCGACCGGCTCAAGAGGTCCGCGCCGCCTTTTCCAGCAACGTGGCATGGTCCGCGCGAAGGGTATGGGCGGCGCGGCGCACCGCCTCGGAAACTTCGTTGATCTGTGATGCCAACGGGCTTGTCCGCCGCCACACCATGCCCACCGTACGGGTCGGCCGCGGCGCATCGAAACCCGTCACCGAAACCGCCGCGGAGCGGGTTTCGACCGCCACGGCCATTTCAGGGATCAGCGTGACGCCGATACCCGCCCCGACCATCTGAACCAGCGTCGAAAGCGAGCTTCCGTCCAGCCCGTCCCGTGGCAGCGCCGGGGTGAGGTTGCAGAATGAAAGCGCCTGGTCGCGGAAGCAATGCCCCTCTTCCAGCAACAGCAGGCGCATCCCGCGCAAACCCTCCGCCTCCGGCACCGGCTTGCCGGCATCCGCCAGCGGACGCACCAGCAGGAAGTCCTCCTCGAAAAGCGGCACCTCCTCAAGCGCCGGCTCCCCCACGGGCAGCGCCACGATTGCGGTGTCCAGCCGTCCCTCCTCCAGTTCCGCGATAAGTTTCGGCGTAAGCGTTTCGCGCACCCGGATGTCCAGCCCTTCGTGGTTCCGGCCCAGTTCCCCGATCAACGTCGGCAGCAGATAGGGCGCGATCGTCGGAATCACGCCCAGCCGCAACCGCCCCATGAGCCGCCCCTGCGACGCCCGCGCCAGATCGCCCATCTCGTCCACCGACCGCAATACGCCGCGCGCCCGGTCGGCGAACTCCTCGCCGAACATCGTCAGCCGCACCTGTCGTGCGCCCCGCTCGAAAAGGACCGCGCCCAGCGTTTCCTCAAGGTCACGGATCTGCATCGACAAGGCCGGCTGAGAGATCGCGCAGGCCGAGGCCGCCCGCCCGAAATGCTCGTGCCGCGCAAGTGCCTCGAAATATCTGAGCTGCTTGAGGGTAAAATCTGCCATAAGGAAAAATTATCCAAAGTATCAGAAAATTCAACTTAAACTAATCGAAACCATTTGTTACAACCGAGTCAGCGCGACAGGGCGGCGTGCGCGGGTATCCGCGCGCGCCGAGTAACGCACAGGTCCCACCCGGACCGCAGCATTCAGCCAGAACGGGAGAAAGACATGGACGGAAACGATATCGAAACGAAAGGCAAATGCCCGGTCATGCATGGGGCGATCACGACCGGCGAGACCGACGTCATGGACTGGTGGCCCAATGCGCTCAACCTCGACATCCTGCATCAGCATGACCGCAAGACCGATCCGCTCGCGCCGGAGTTCGACTACCGTGAGGAACTCAAGGCGCTCGACGTGGAGGCGCTCAAGGCCGATCTTACCGCTCTGATGACCGACAGCCAGGATTGGTGGCCGGCCGACTGGGGCCATTATGGCGGCCTTATGATCCGCATGGCATGGCACGCGGCAGGATCCTATCGTCTGGCGGATGGCCGCGGCGGTGGCGGCACCGGCAACCAGCGTTTCGCACCGCTCAATTCCTGGCCCGACAACACCAACCTCGACAAGTCGCGCCGCCTGCTGTGGCCGATCAAGAAGAAATACGGCAACAAGATCAGCTGGGCCGATCTGTTCATCCTCGCCGGAAACGTCGCCTACGAGTCTATGGGCTTCAAGACTTTCGGATTCTCCTTCGGCCGCGAGGATATCTGGCACCCGGAAAAGGACACCTACTGGGGCGCCGAAAAGGAATGGCTCGCCCCGTCCGACAACCGCTATGACGATGTCGAGAACCCGGCCACGATGGAGAACCCGCTGGCCGCGGTGCAAATGGGCCTGATCTACGTGAACCCGGAAGGCGTGAACGGCAATCCGGACCCCCTGAAGACGGCCGGTCAGGTTCGCGAAACCTTCGCACGCATGGCGATGGACGATTACGAAACGGTGGCGCTCACTGCCGGCGGACACACCGTGGGCAAGACCCACGGCAACGGCGACGCCGAGGAACTGGGCCCCGAGCCCGAAGCGGCGGACGTCTTCGAACAGGGTCTGGGCTGGAACAATCACAAATCGCGCGGCGTGGGGCGCAATACCGTGACCTCCGGCATCGAGGGCGCCTGGACGACACATCCGACCAAGTGGGACAACGGCTATTTCCACCTGCTTCTCAATTATGACTGGGAACTCCGGAAATCGCCCGCCGGGGCCAACCAGTGGGAGCCGGTCGACATCAAGGAAGAAGACAAGCCCGTCGATGTGGAGGATCCCTCCATCCGCCTGAACCCAATCATGACCGATGCGGACATGGCGATGAAGATGGACCCGGAATACCGCAAGATCTCCGAACGGTTCTACAACAACCCCGAGGAGTTCGACGAGGCGTTCGCGCGCGCATGGTTCAAGCTGACCCACAGGGACATGGGGCCGAAGGCCCGTTATTTCGGTCCCGAGGTGCCGCAGGAGGACTTGATCTGGCAGGATCCGGTTCCCGCCGGCCCCACCAATTACGATATCGGCGGGGTCAAGCGCCAGATCGCCGAAACCGGCCTGCCGGTGGGCGAACTGGTCGCCACCGCATGGGATAGTGCCCGCACCTTCCGCGGTTCCGACATGCGCGGCGGCGCCAACGGCGCACGTATCCGTCTCGCCCCCCAGATCGACTGGGAAGGCAACGAACCCGCACGCCTGCGCAAGGTGCTCAAGGCGCTCGAACCCATCGCCGCTCAGTCCGGCGCCTCGCTTGCCGACGTGATCGTGCTGGCCGGCAATGTGGGCGTCGAGCAGGCAGCAAGGGCCGCCGGGTTCGACGTGATCGTGCCGTTCAATCCCGGTCGTGGCGACGCCACCGAGGAGATGACCGACGCCGAAAGCTTCGACGTGCTGGAGCCTCTGGCCGACGGCTACCGCAACTGGCTCAAGAAGGACTACGCGGTCAGCCCCGAGGAACTTCTGCTCGACCGGACGCAACTCATGGGCCTCACCGCGCCGGAAATGACTGTCCTCATGGGCGGAATGCGGGTGATGGGCACCAACCACGGTGGCACCGGGCACGGTGTTTTCACCGATTCGCCCGGCGCGCTGAGCACGGATTTCTTCGTCAACCTCACCGACATGGCCAACACCTGGGTTCCGGTCGAAGGTGGCACTTACGAAATCCGCGACCGCAAGTCGGACAAGGCGAAATGGACAGCTACGCGGGTCGATCTGGTCTTCGGGTCGAATTCGGTGCTGCGCGCCTATTCGGAACTCTACGCGCAGGATGACAGCCGCGAGAAGTTCGTGCGTGATTTCGTTTCTGCCTGGACCAAGGTCATGGAGGCCGACCGCTTCGATCTAGCCTGAACGCGCGGAAATTTCCTGCGGGCGCCCCCAGAGGGCGCCCGTTTTCCGTCAATGCCCCGGATATCAGGGCACATGATCAGGCACGACGACCCCCGCGCGCCGGCTTGTTTCGCCTTTCATCTAGAGTGCGTGGCGCCGGAGGAGTGACCCGCCCGGCGCACCTGCGACGGGCACGCGCCTGCTCGCCCCAAGGCAGGTGCGTTCCGCACCCACCCCAATGGACGCGTGCCCGTCTCCGGCCCGTTTCCGATTGAATGCAACACCCTACAAGCAAATACCCCGCTGATACGGCATTTCCGTTCACAAACCCGCGTCAAGACCCCGGGGATGACCGGAACAGGACCATGGTGCTCAGCCCCGCAGAACCCGCGCCAGTGCCGCGTCCAGCGGGCCGGGATCGTCGATTTCCAGCCGGACCGGCAGCGTCAGAACCTTGCGCCGGAATTCGGCCGGCAAGCGCACCGCGTCCTTCTCCGTGGTCACCATCTGCGCCCCGGCCGCCTGCGCCTCATGCTCAAGCCGGCGCATCAACGCAGGGGTCAGCGCCTGGTGATCATCCAGGGCCTCTGCGCGCAACAGATCTGCCCCGAGTGATTGCAGCGTCCGGAAAAACTTTTCCGGATGGCCGATTCCGGCAAATGCCAGAAGCGGCGCACCGGTCCAGTCCATACCGGTTCGAAGCGGGCGCAGCTCACCCCGAATGCGTGGTACGGTCACCCGGCTTGCCCATCTCGCATCGAAGCTGTCCTGCGCGGCCTTGCCGCCCACGGACAGAACCAGATCGGCCCGTGCCAGGCCGGCCTCCACAGGTTCCCGCAACGGTCCCGCAGGTAGGCACAGCCCATTGCCGAACCCCACTGAGGCGTCCACGACAACTATTGATATATCCCTTGAAATCAGAGGGTTTTGAAACCCGTCATCGAGAATGATCACGTCCGCGCCCGCCGCTCGAGCCGCCCGTGCCCCCGCCGCCCGCTCCCGCGACACATGCACCGGCGCGAAAGCCGAAAGCAACAGCGGTTCATCGCCGACGTCCTCGGCCGTGTGGGTTTTCGGATCGACCAGAACAGGCCCGCGCAGCCTGCCGCCATACCCGCGCGAAACCACGCCGGGCTTGACGCCCTGCCCCGCCAACCGGTGTGTCAATGCAATGACGGCAGGCGTCTTTCCTGTTCCACCGGCGTTCAAGTTTCCCACACAAATGACAGGAATTCCGGGATGACAGGGCATTCCACGGGCCAGGCGACGTGCCGTGATCCACGCATGCAGGCGCCCCAGCGGTGACAATACCCGCGCCGCCGGCGAAAGCCGGTCCGGAGGGTCATTCCAGAACTTCGGCGGTCGCATCACCGCGCTGCCAGCACATCGAGGGTGTCCTGCACCAGGTCCATGATCCGGTCCGTCACCTCTGCCCCCTGCGATGCCAAATCCCATGCGGCATGCGCCATCGCCGCGGATCGGTCCGGCGCGATCAGGTCCTCGACGGCCGAGGCAAGCGTTTCGGATTCATGCACCCTCCGCGCAGCCCCTGCCTGGGCGAAACGATCGTATATTTCAAGGTACCGGCCGCTGTTCGGGCCATACAGTATTGCCGATCCGTGGGCCGCCGGTTCATTCGGGTCGCGCCCGCCATGCCCGGGCACCAGCGAACTGGCCATCAACGTGACCGAAGCCAGCCTGTACCAGAGGCCCATCTCCTCGGGCGTGTCAGCCAGGACTATCTGCGTTGTCTCGGCGGGCATCTGACCTTCGGACCACACCGTGGGCCGCCAGCCCTCGGCAGCAATCCTTTCCCGAAAGGCCCCGACATCCCCTGACCGAGCGGGTGCTATGACCAAAAGCAGCCGGTGCGCGAAGCGCGTGACCCTTCTATGCGCGCCCAGAACGATCTCCAGTTCGTCGGGCTGCACGGCTGCCGCCATCCATATCGGCCGCCCGCGCATCGACGCGGATACCGCCGCACGGTCCTCTTCGTTGCAGGGCAGCGAAACCGAGCCGGCCTGGAAAAGCCCACCAAGGGCGATATCCGCCTCTTTCACACCGATCCGGCGCAATTGGCGCTCGGCCTCCTCGGATCGCGCCATGATACCGGAGAAATGCCGGATCAGGGATCTGTTCGGATCGCAGAGACGATGCCAACGCTGGCCTGACAAAAGCGTTACATCGGCATCGATCAGGTGAAGCGGCACCCGATGGCGGCGGGCGCATGTCAGCAGGGTCGGCCTGAAGTCCCCGCCGGTCCAAAGACAGATATCCGGGGCCCAATGCGACAGGAACGCTTCGCACGGGCCGAACCTGTCCTCCGGCAACGGTTGCAAGATGACCGGTCCCCGTGAGAACGCAAGCCGCGTCACGTCTTCGGTGGCCGTCAGCAAGAGATGAATGCCGGGGCGATGCACCCTCAACCGTTCTGCCAACTGGCAAAGGGCATCGGCACGCGCCGTGCTCGTGGCGTGGCCCCATACAAGCTCTCCTTGCGGGCGCTCGCTTTCGATCTTGTAGTCGCTCTGCGAGCCACGCCGCGCCCAAGCCAGGTATGCGGCCAGACTCGGCGAAAATCCCATCGCGCCGCTCAGCCGAGTTCTTCGGTGGGCGAGACCGCCGATTCTTCATCACGCAGCTTGTGGAGATGGGCGATGAAATACCGCATATGGGCATTGTCCACGGTGCGCTGCGCCTCGGCCTTCCAGGCGTTGTAGGCACTGTCGTAATCCGGGAAGATACCGACGATATGCAGGTCATCGACATCCTTGAAGACATTGCGCGTGGGATCGCTCAGCTCACCACCGAAGACAAGATGGAGGCGTTGGGCCATTGGAAAATCCTTGAAAGGTTTGACGTCGGCCGCAGCGTATTCTTTTGCAGGACGGCGTCAAGCCGTGCCGCCGGCGCTTGACCCGACGGCCAGGACGGGGCAACCAGAAAGGCGGTTCGTGGGGGAAATCCGATGAAAAAACCGTTTCTCGTCCTGCAGCTTCGACCCGAAGACGAGGCTGCCGACAACGAGTTTGACGCAATTTTGCGCAAGGGCGGCCTCGAAGCCGCGCGCGTTCGGCGCATTCGTCTGGATCAGGCACCCTTGCCCGCGGACCTGTGCCTTGATGATCTGGCCGGCGTGATCGTCGGCGGTGGACCGGGCTGCGTCAGCGACGCCCCGCACGACAAGAGCGAAACCGAGGCCCGGATCGAGGCCGCGGTCCTGTCACTGATGCCCGCGATAACCGGCCGGGATTTTCCGTTCCTGGGATGCTGCTACGGGATCGGCATTCTCGGCAAGCATCTTGGTGCCGATGTCGGCAAGGGCATCTATTCCGAACCTGTCGGCACATCCGCCTGCGAATTGACACCGTCCGGCCGGGATGACCCGCTGCTTGACGGGGTGCCGGCCAGGTTCGATGCGTTTGTCGGCCACAAGGAGGCGCTGCAAAACCTGCCCGACACATGCGCGCATCTCGTCGCGTCTCCCGCCTGCCCGTTTCAGATGGTTCGGCACGGACAGCACGTCTATGCGACGCAGTTCCACCCCGAGGCCGATGCCGCAGGCTTCGAAACCCGCATCAGGATTTACCGGCACCGTGGCTATTTCCCGCCCGAGACGGCCGACGACCTGATCGAGATGTGCCGTGCGGCGGATGTATGCGCGCCCGAAAGGATACTGCGCAATTTCGTGGCACGCTACGGTTGACCCGTTCAGAGCATGTGACCCGATTTTGCAGCCTTGGTGGACAGATAACCGCGATTATGTGCGTTTTCGCCAACCTTCAATGGCACTCTTTCCGCCACTTCGATACCCTGCTGGCGCATGATGTCGATCTTGCCGGGATTGTTGGTCAGGAGCCGCACGACAGAGAAACCGAGCGCCCCGAGGATCTGGGCGCCGATGCGAAAATCGCGCTCGTCGTCCTCGAACCCCAGCCGGTGATTGGCCTCTACCGTGTCAAAGCCCTCGTCCTGCAGGGAGTAGGCGCGCATCTTGTTGGCCAGCCCGATGCCCCGGCCCTCCTGGTTGAGATAGAGCAGAATACCCGCACCCTCGGCGCCCATTTGCGCAAGCGCCGCGCGCAGCTGCGGGCCGCAATCGCATTTGAGACTGCCCATCAGGTCGCCGGTGAAACAGGCCGAATGCAGCCGCGACAGGACCGGCGCGTCACGTGGTGGCTTGCCGATCTCGATTGCGTAATGTTCCTCACCACCATCCTCGGGGCGAAAGACATGCAACCGTCCCGCATCCGACACTTCCAGCGGCAGCCGGGCGCTCACCACCTCGTGCAGGGGGCTGACCTGCTTCAGGGACGACGCCGCCACCTCGGCGTCCAAGGTCGTCAGGCCCGGTTCCGCAACCGATGCCACATCGGCCCCGAGTTCCAGCACAAGCGCCGCGGGCAACAGCCGCGCCGACTTGACCAGCGTCAGCGCCAGCCTGTGCATCCGCGCCGGTCCCTCGCGCAGCGTCCTGAGCGGCCCCTTCATCGGTTTGCGCAGATCATCCGCGGGATCGGCCACGGAACGTACCCAGCCCGGCGTGGCGTCCTCGGGCAACACGACCCGGGCCAGATCGCCGTCATAGGCCCTCGCCTTCAGTGTTTCGGCCCGGCGGGCGCTGATCGCGAGCACCGGCGTGCCGCCGAGGTTCGACAGGGCCGTCAGGCGTGCCGGCTCAAGGGTTTCCGCCGCAAGCACGAGCGCCGCGCCGTCCTCGCCCTCAAGAAGAACCGGCACACCCATGCGCAAATCCGCCCTGGCGCGGGCGATCAACTCGTTGATGTCGGGGGCAAGGCTCATGTCGTCGCCATCCTGAGAGTACATTCATTTTCATGTAGAGGCTTTTGCCGTTGAATGAAATAATCGCTCGCAGGCCAACACGTCGGCGTGATTGTCATGTTGCAGACCTTGCCGTGGCGATCTCGCTGTCTCATGTCTGGTAAAACAGCACAAGGAAGCCATCCATGGGACAGCTAAAGAAAATACTGCTGGTCGATGATGACGAGGACCTGCGCGAGGCGCTCAGCGAACAGCTGGTGATGACCGAGGATTTCGATGTCTTCGAGGCCGCCAACGGCGCCGACGCGATGAGCAAGGCCAAGGATGCGATCTATGATCTGGTCATTCTCGATGTGGGTCTTCCGGATACCGATGGGCGAGAGCTGTGCCGGCTCATGCGCAAGCAGGGCGTGAAGGCGCCGATCATGATGCTCACAGGTCATGACGGCGACGCCGACACGATCCTGGGGCTGGATGCGGGCGCCAACGACTACGTCACAAAGCCGTTCAAGTTCCCGGTCCTGCTGGCCCGTATCCGCGCGCAACTTCGCCAGCACGAACAGTCCGAGGATGCGGTTTTCCAGCTCGGGCCCTATACGTTCCGTCCCGCGATGAAGGTGCTGGTGGGCGAGGATGAGCGCAAGGTGCGGCTCACCGAGAAGGAAACCAACATCCTAAAGTTCCTCTATCGGTCCACCGATGGCGTGGTACCGCGTGACGTGCTGCTGCACGAGGTCTGGGGCTACAATGCCGGCGTCACGACCCACACGCTTGAAACCCATATCTACCGCCTGCGCCAAAAGATCGAGCCTGATCCCGCCAATGCCCGCCTTCTGGTGACCGAGGCCGGGGGGTACAGGTTACTGGCATAGACAGTCCGTGTTGTTCCAGATCAAGGCTGTCGCAGCCTGAGCAGCATAAGAATTCGAGGATCCCGTTGCATGTGCGGGACCCATCACATGCACCTCCCTGTTGGACTGGCCCCGGCCGCGTGCCGGGGCCTTTTTTTGGGTGCGTGCGCCCGTACGCGCTGCTGGTCACTGGTCCGCAGCCCGTGCATCTGCTAGCCAATGCGGGTCGAGATCAACCGGAGCGCCCATGCCCTTCACCATAGCCACCTGGAACATCAACTCGGTCCGCCTCCGCGAGGGCCTTGTCGCACGCCTTCTGGAAGAGGAAGGCCCCGACCTTCTGTGCCTCCAGGAGTGCAAGAGCCCGGTCGAGAAGATCCCCACGGCGCGCTTTGCCGAACTGGGATATGGTCACATGGTGGCTCGCGGCCAGAAAGGCTACAATGGCGTGGCAATCCTTTCAAAACGACCCATCGAGGATGCGGGTGACCTTGATTTCGCCACGCTCGGGCATGCGCGGCATGTCGCGGCACGGCTGGAGGACGGCACTCTGATCCACAATTTCTACGTTCCGGCGGGCGGCGACGTTCCCGACCGGGAGGCGAACGAGAAATTCGGACAGAAGCTCGATTACCTGACCGAGATGCGGGACTGGTTTCATCGCGACCGGCCTGAAAGGGCGATCCTCGTTGGGGACCTCAACATCGCCCCGCGCGAAGATGATGTCTGGAGTCACAAGCAGCTTCTCAAGGTGGTCAGCCACACCCCGGTGGAGGTCGAGCACCTGGGCGCGGCGCAGGAGGCCGGCGGCTGGTCCGATGTGACCCGAGCCGACATCCCCGAGGGGCAGCTTTACAGTTGGTGGAGCTACCGCGCGCGGGACTGGGACGCCGCGGACAAGGGCCGGCGGCTGGATCATGTCTGGGCCTCCGGCGACATTCGCAACGCGGCACATTCGAGCCGTATCCTGCGCCATGCGCGGGGATGGGAGAAACCATCGGACCACGCACCGGTGTTCGCGACCTTCGACCTCTGAGTGCGAACCTTTCAAGAGCCGTGAAGGCCACGCACACGCGCCATCCGAAACCCCGGAACCCGACGTAAGACCGCGATGAGGTCAACCGTGCGCCGCTTCTGCCCTTGCAACACGGGTTTCGCTACGCCATGTAAAACCGGAACGGCGAAATCAAGCGATCTGGAGTGCACGACATGCTGGAACTCGGTGGTCAGACCCCGCCCGCAACCGACCTTGTAAAGGACGTCTCGGAAGCCAATTTCATGGCCGATGTGATCGAGGCTTCCAATACCGTGCCGGTCATCGTTGATTTCTGGGCGCCGTGGTGCGGGCCCTGCAAGACCCTCGGGCCAGCCCTCGAATCAGCGGTCAAGAAAGCCAACGGTTCGGTGAAGATGGCCAAGGTCAACGTGGATGAGAACCAGCGGATCGCGGCACAGTTGCAGATCCAGTCACTTCCCACAGTCTACGCCTTCTGGAAGGGCCAGCCCGTCGACGGCTTCCAGGGTGCCATCGCCGGGTCCGAGATCGACGCCTTCGTGCAACGCGTCATCGCCGCCGCCGGGGGGGGGGCGGACGCCGAAGGTGGCGGACTTGACGACGCGGTGACAGCCGCTGAAGAGATGCTTGACCAGGGCGCGGCCACGGACGCGGTTCAGACATTTGCCGCGATTCTGCAGGAAGATCCAAAGAACGCTAAAGCTTATGCCGGGATGGTCCGGGCGCATATCGCTCTGGAGGATCTGGATCAGGCCGAGGCAATACTCAACGGTGCCCCCGCTGAAATCAGCAAGGCACCGGAACTGGAGGCCGCGCATGCGGCCCTGGAACTGGCACGGCAGGCGGCCGATGCCGGCCCGGTGAGCGACCTGCGCGCCGCTGTGGAAGCCGATCCCGAAAATCATCAGGCCCGGTTCGACCTGGCACAGGCACTCTATGCGTCGGGACAGACGGAGGAGGCCGTGGAGGTGCTTCTGGATCTGTTCCGCCGTGCACCGGACTGGAATGACGAGGCCGCCAAGCAACAGCTTTTCACGATTTTCGAGGCGCTCAAGCCGAATGATCCCATCGTCCTCAACGGGCGCCGCAGGCTGAGTTCGATGATATTTGCCTGAACGGTCGTGCGGGCTAGGTCAGGGGCATGTTCAATAAAGCCGATCTGCCTGAGATCATTCCGGTTTTTCCACTGCCCGGGGCGCTTCTGCTGCCCCGGTCGCGGTTGCCGTTGCACCTGTTCGAGCCGCGCTACCTGGCGATGCTGGAGGATGCGCTCAAGACGCGCGAGCGGTTGATCGGGATGATCCAACCCAACGAGGTGCCCGGGCGGGCGGGCAATGGCCTCCACTCGATCGGATGCGCGGGACGGGTGACGCAATTCTCGGAGACCGAGGACGGGCGGTACATGATCACGCTTACCGGAATTTCAAGATTCCGGGTCTGCGAGGAAACCGAAGGGTTTACGCCATACCGGAGGGTCCACGCATCGTGGTCGGGCTTTGAGCGGGATCTTGGCCCGACCGATACGGATCCCGGGTTCGACCGAGAAAGCTTCCTGAACCTGCTGTCCAGATACTTCTCGGCGCGCGAACTGCAGAGCGACTGGGAAACCCTGGAGCAGGCCGATGACGAACTGCTGATCAATTCACTGTCCATGCTGCTTGGGTTCGAGCCCGAGGACAAGCAGGCCCTCCTGGAGGCCCCGTCCTTGACAACACGGCGTGAAACTCTTGTAACCCTGATAGAATATGCCCTCCGCGGCGGGGATGACGAGGAGATCATGCAATGAGTGAACAGCCTTGCGACACCCCGTTCGACCGCCGCATGCTGGAGGCTCTTGTATGTCCGCAGACACAGTCCGTGCTGCGGTACGACGCGCAGGCGCAGGAACTCATCAGCGAGGCTGCGGGCCTGGCCTTCCCGATCCGCAACGGCATTCCGGTGATGCTGCTGGACGAGGCCCGGCGCCTGGACTGAAATCTGAACAGTCCGAAGAACTTGAACCTGGGTTTTCAAGGGGATTCCGGGCACGGCCGGAAACTCTTCGGCCATCGCCCGCATGACCGCGAATGGCGGGTATGCTCGTCGCCCGTGTCCGGGCGTCTCGCGGGCCTAGCGGGAACGGGTATCGCGGCTTTGGTCGCGACGGAAAACCGTGTAGGCTGTTGCTGTGCGAAGGGGGAGCCGAGATGACGATTGCCTATCACGAAGACGATGACACCCGGGTCGCAGAAATCCGTGTCGGCGGGAAGATCACCACCGAGGAATACGATCGCGCGGTGATGCCGCTTCAGGAGTTCATTGACCGGCACGGCACCGTGAAATTGCTTGAGATCGTGGACAGTTTCGGCGGGTATGATCCGTCGCTGATCTGGGAAGGGCTGAAATTCGATTTCCGCAATGTGCGGCATATCAGCCACGTGGCGGTGGTATCGGATATCGGCTGGATCGGACCGGTCTCGAAAGCAGCAGGCGCACTGCTTCCGACAAGGCTGCGGACGTTCGGCATGGACGAACTTGGCACGGCGCGGGACTGGATCACGCAGGCCTGAGGACAATGCTTTCGAACCGGTCGGCGGCGATCAGCCGATCAGCCGCTTGATCGCGGTGGCGTGTTCGGGTGGTGCGGCGACCGTGTCAGCGGTAAGCGACACCGCCACCTCAAGAACATCGCCGTCGTCATCGGGCACGATCCGATCGAAGAGACCCCAGGAAAGCGCGGTTTCGGCATCGATCTTCTGTCCCGCCATCAGGATCATCCTCGCCCGGGCAGGCCCCACGAGCGCGACAAGCCGCGACGGATCAGAGGGTTGCGGCAGAAATCCAAGCTTCATCACCGGATAGAATGCCTTTGCACCGGGCGCCGCCACCCGCAGATCACATGCCAGCGCCATTCCCATCGCCCCTCCGGCAACCGTGCCGTTCAGGGCCGCGACAGTCAGTCCGGGGTGCCTTGCGATCGCCCCCGACAGACGCTCCCAGTCCGGGCTGGTAGCAAGGCCGGCACGGGCCGCGTCCAGATCGGCGCCGGCAGAAAAGACCTTTCCTGCGCCGGTGAGGACCAATGCCCGCGACTCATGGGCGGCTTCGGCGATGTCGGCCAGTTCTGCAAGCATCGCGGCGGTCAGCGAATTGGCCTTGTCGGGACGGTCTATGGTTACCGTCCAGAGTCCGCCCTCACGGTCGAGCCGGATCATTCGAGCCCTGCCCCGGCGCGGATTTCAGGATCGCGCAGCGACAATTCCTCGCCCAGATGGGCATCAGCCCCGGGCCCGCACATCCACAGGAGCGCCCTTGCCGGCCATTCGGGCGGGATATGTTCGGACCAGTCCAGTTCACTGACCGGATTGACCCCGCTTTTCCGGATCGTCCGCTGCATGTCGGTGGCCACGGTACCCGGCGACAGGCCCATCACCCTCAGACCGTGCGCCTGCCCTTCCAGGTGGGCACTCCGGGTCAGCATCGCGGCCCCGGCCTTGGAGCCGCAATAGGCACTCCAGCCTTCGAGCGGGTGATGCGCGGCCCCTGAGCTGACGGTGATGATGGTACCGCCTCCGGCCTCCTGCATCACCGGCATCGCGGCGCGCATTCCGTGAAAGACGCCCTTTAGATTCACGTCGATGAGTTGCCCCCACGACCCGGGGTCGGCCGCGGACAAGGGCGCGATCGGTTCGATCACACCGGCATTGCCGATCAGCGCGTCCAGCCGGCCGAAGGCTTTCAGGCAGGCGGCCACGGCGCCCTCCACTTCCCAGTAGCGGGACACGTCACAGGGGATGGCAATGGCCTGCTCGCCGATTTCCCCGGCAAGCGCGGCCACGGCCTCGCCATTGCGGGCAGCAAGGGCGACTTGGGCTCCGGCCGCGGCGAATTCGCGGGCGGCGGCAGCGCCGATGCCGCGGCTCGCGCCGGTGATCAAGACGGTCTTGTCCTGCATGCTCATGACGGGTCTCCCGGTTTCCTGTTGCCCTTGGTAGCGCCGGTGGCGGAGCGGGTCCACCCACAAGGCCACTTGACCGCAAACTCTCATGGGATGAAGCTGCGTCCGAGAATTTACCTGGAAAGGGGATTGCCATGAAATATTTCCGCAACACCGTTGCCGCGGGCACGCTGATCGCCATTTCGGCGACGGCGCAGCCGGCCCTCGCCGATGTCACCGCCGAGGAAGTCTGGGCCAACTGGACATCCTATCTGACCAGCTTTGGCTACGGCCTGGAAACCAGCCGCGAGATGGTCGATGGCGTCCTGACGATCTCGGATATCTCGATGCGCATGGACGTGCCCGAGGACCAATCCACTGTCACCGTCTCTCTGGGGGACATTACCCTGACAGAGAGGGGCGACGGAACGGTTGCCGTGGATCTTCCCTCCGAGATGCCGATCGTCATCAACGTGGCCGGCCCGGACGTGGAAGAGGCCGATATCACACTGGAGCAGAGGACCACCGGATTTTCCATGGTGGTATCCGGCGCCCCCGGTGACATGACCTACACCTACAGCGCCGCCGGCCTGTCGCTGGCCCTGGTCGACCTGGTGGTCGAGGACGAACCCTTGGATATCGGCCGGGCCGGGATTGACGTGACCAACCTGAGCGGTCTGACGCAGGTTCGCGGCGATACCGTGCGGGAACTTGCGCAGAAGGTATCCACCGGGCAGATCACATATATGCTGGACATCAACGACCCCGAAGGCGGCGACGGACGCCTTATCTTCGAAGGCGGCATGGAAAGCCTGCAGGCCAAGGCCGAGGCGGCCGTGCCGATGGATGTCGATCTTGAGGACATGGCGGCGGCGACCCGCGCGGGATTTGCCGTGAAAGCCGGTTACGAGACCGGACCGGGGCAGATGAACTTCAGCTTCCAGGAAGATGACGAGACCATGCAGGGCGCCACCACCAGCGACGGCGGCACCCTCGAGATGGCAATCAGCGAAAGTGAACTCTTCTACGGAGCCGGCATCGCCAATCTGACACTCCAGCTTGCGGGGAGCGAGGTTCCGATTCCGCTGGAGGCGGCGGCCGAGTCCTTTGGCTACGAGCTTCTGATGCCGGTGTCGAAATCCGACGAACCGCAGGAATTCGGGATCACGGCGCTTCTGGACGGGTTCACCATGTCCGAAATGATCTGGGGCATCTTCGACCCGGACGAGGAGCTGCCGCGCGATCCGGCGACCGTTGAAATCGAGATGTCGGGTGAGGCCCGCCTGACCAGCGATCTTCTGGATACCGCACAGATGGAGGCGCTGGACGAAGGCGACGCCCCCGGCGAACTTCACTCATTGAACCTGGAGTCGCTGGTCTTGAGGGCCGTGGGGGCCGAATTGACCGGAGAGGGCGCCTTCACTTTCGACAATACCGATCTGGAAAGCTACGACGGTGTCCCGGCCCCGATCGGAGAGGTGAATCTCAGCCTGACAGGCGGCAACACCCTGCTGGACACATTGGTGGGCATGGGACTGATGCCGGAGGAACAGGCCAACGGGATGCGCATGATGATGGGCCTTTTCGCGGTACCTGGAGACGCACCCGACACGCTGACGTCGAAAATCGAGTTTACAGAGGACAAGCAGGTGCTCGCCAATGGACAGCGTCTGAAGTGATGCCACGAGGGTGACAAGACCGCCGCCGCGATTTCTTGGGGCGGCGGTCCCGGAACCCGTCTTTCGCGCACACGACTGTCTGCTTGCGCACCGCGTGGCGGCGGCGCGGGCTTGCACGGCGGGAGCGTGCGGTCTACCTGAAGCGGGCAACAGTGAAAGGCCCGCGCGCATGACCGACACTCTCGAAGACCTGACCGGCGCACTTCTGTCCGAGGCCCGAATGGCCGGGGCCGAAGCCGCCGACGCGATCGCCGTCTCCGGTCGCTCGGTAAGCGTGGGGGTGCGCGCCGGGACACTGGAAGAAGCCGAGCGCGCCGAAGCCACCGATCTTGGCCTGCGGGTGCTGATCGGCGGGAGGCAGGCCTGCGTTTCGGCATCGGACACGCGGCGGGAAACCCTGGCGGCGCTGGCCGAGCGTGCCGTGACCATGGCGCGTGAAGCTCCCGAGGATCCTCATGCGGGGCTGGCCGACGCTTCGGAGCTCTGCGCGGACCGCGATCCCGGCCCTCTGGAAATGTCCGAGGATACGCCCGAGCCCGCGCCTGAGGCGCTGGAACGCGACGCCCTGGAAGCCGAGGCCGCGGCGCTTGCGGTGCCGGGCGTCACCCAGGTGCAGCAGGCCGGTGCCGGTCACGGGCGCCGCCAGATCCACATGGCGGCCACCAACGGGTTTTCCGGCGGCTTTGCGCGCAGCGAGAATTCGCTGCATTGCGTGGCCATCGCCGGGGAGGGCACCGGGATGGAGCGCGATCATGACGGGGACGCCCGCGTATTCCGCACCGACATGCGCGGCGCCACCGAAATAGGCGTTCTTGCCGGGCAGCGGGCGGCCGAGCGGATTTCGCCACGGCGTCCGCCCACCGGGGCTTGGCCCGTTCTTTACGACGAACGCGTCTCGGCCTCCCTGATCGGGCATCTGCTGGTGGCGGCGAATGGCTCGTCGGTGGCGCGCGGGGCCTCATGGCTTATCGGCCGCATGGACACGCCGGTGCTGAGTGACGGTCTGTCCCTGATCGAGGATCCACGCCGCAAACGCGCCTTCGGATCGCGGCCCTTCGACGCCGAAGGATTGCAAGCGCGGCGCCGCGAGATCGTGAGCGACGGCATCCTGAAGGGCTGGGTGCTCGACCTGGCCACGGCGCGCAAGCTGGGCCTTGCCTCGACCGGGAACGCGCAACGCGGCACATCTGCCCCGCCCTCGCCGGCAAGCTGGAACGTGGCGCTGACACAGGGCACGCACAGCCGGGACGACCTGATCGCGGAAATGGGCACCGGATTTCTGGTCACCTCGTTGATCGGCAGCACCATAAACCCGAATACAGGCGATTATTCCCGCGGAGCGGCCGGGTTCTGGGTGGAAAACGGCGAAATCGCCTTTCCGGTCAATGAATGCACCATCGCCGGCAGCCTGCCCGCAATGCTGCGCCGGATGACTGCTGCCAATGACGCGCGCCCGCACCTGACGCGGGTCGTGCCCTCGCTTCTGGTTGAGGGGATGACGCTTGCAGGTGGATGACGATCTGGACCTGCTGACCGGGGCGGCGCGGGCGGCGGGAGAAATCGGGTTGCGCTTTGCCGAAAACGGCGCGCAAAGCTGGGACAAGCCCGGCGGTGCCGGCCCTGTGACCGAGGCCGACCTGGCGGTCGATATGCTTCTGGCCGAACGTCTGCGCACCGCAAGACCCGGCTATGGCTGGCTGTCGGAAGAGAGCACCGACGGACCGGCGCGGCTGGCCTCCGACAGGGTGTTCATCGTCGATCCGATCGACGGCACGCGCGAGTTCATCGGTGGCGGACGTGCATGGGCACACGCGCTTGCGGTGGTCGAACACGGGCGGGTGATCGCGGCGGCAATCCATCTTCCAAGGCTCGACAAGCTTTATGCCGCCGCGGCGGGCCGGGGGGCCACCCTCAACGGCCGGCCCATCCGGGTGACGGCCCGGACCGAGTTGACCGGCGCGCATGTTCTGGCGGCGAAACCCAGTTACGACGCGCATAACTGGCGCGGGGCGGTGCCCGAGCTGAGCCGCGCCTACCGGCCGTCGCTGGCCTACCGGCTGAGCCTCGTGGCAGAGGGGCGTTACGACGCGATGATGACGCTGCGTGACAGCTGGGAATGGGACGTGGCGGCGGGGGAGCTTATCCTGCGGGAGGCGGGCGCACAGGTATCGGACCGCCGGGCGGGACCGCTCAGGTTCAACAACCCGGTGCCCAAGGTGAACGGTGTGGTGGCCGCGGGGCCGGTCCTGCACGCCGCGCTCACCGGGGCACTGGCGGAGTGACCGGCGGGGCGTATCTCAGCCGTCCTCGCCCAGTTTCGGGGACGGGCGCTCAAGCGCGAGATCGGCATCGGAAAAACGGAATGGCGCCCGCACCCCGGGCACGCCCCCCGGCGATACTTTCAGGCCGCGTGCCTTGACCTGCGGATCGTCGAACACCTCGGCCATGTCGTTGATGGGTCCGGCGGGCACCCCCTCGGCCTCGCAGGTGGCCAGAAGATCGGCCCGCGAAAAGCGCCGCGTGGCCTCTGTCAACAGCGCGGAAAGCCGTTCGCGGTTGGCGACCCTGTCGGCATTGCTGCGGTAATCCGGCGCTTCGGCCAGGTCCGGCCGTCCCAGAAGCTCGCAAAGGCGCCCATACTGCCGGTCATTGCCGGTGGCGATGATGATGTGGCCGTCAGAGCAGTCGAACACCTGATAGGGACAAAGATTGGGATGGAAATTTCCCAGTCGGCAGGGGGGTGTCCCGGTGGCAAGGTAATTCATCGCCTGGTTGGCTGTCACCGCAACCGCCACGTCGAACAGGGCCATGTCGATGTGCTGTCCCGTGCCGGTGGCGTGGCGCCGGTGCAGCGCGGCCAGGATCGCGGTTGTGGCATAGACCCCGGTGAAGATATCGGTGATCGCCACGCCGACCTTGGTGGGTTGTCCGTCCGGCGCACCGGTGATCGACATCAGGCCCGACATACCCTGGATGATGTAATCGTACCCGGCGCGATGCGCATAGGGCCCGTCCTGCCCGAAGCCGGTGATCGAACAGTAGATGAGACCCGGGTTGATCTGCGCCAGGCTTTCGTAATCCAGCCCGTATTTCGCCAGCCCGCCAAGCTTGAAATTCTCTATCACCACATCGGCGCCACGGATCAGGTCGCGCACCTGTTCCTGCCCTTGCGGGGTGCGGAAATCGCAGGTGATGCTGGCCTTGCCGCGGTTGCAGGAATGGAAATAGGCCGCCGACCGGTCATCTTCGCGGTCGATGAAGGGCGGACCCCAGTTGCGGGTATCGTCCCCATCGGGGCTTTCGACCTTGATCACCTCCGCGCCGAGATCCGCAAGCGTCTGGCCAGCCCAGGGACCGGCCAGGATACGCGCCAGTTCGACGACCTTCAGACCGTCAAGCGTGGTGGTCATTCCCCGGCCAGCTTCTCGTCGATGATCGCCGAAAGCTCGTCATAGGCCATGTTCGAATAGGTTTCGCCGCCGATGATCAGCGTCGGCGTGGAATTCACGTTGTCCTCTTCGGCGTTTTCCTGGAACCACGCGACCAGTGCCTTGGCCTTGGCCTCGTCGTTGAGGCACGCCTCGATAGTGTCGGATTCAAGCCCGGCAACCTTGCCGATCCGGCGCAGATTGTTGGCGATCTGCACGGGATCGCCGCCGGCGATCCAGTCCTTCTGCTGTTCGTAGATCATGTCGGTTATGCCGAAAAAACGGCCCTCGCCGCCGCAGCGGGCAACCATCGAGGCCCAGAGGCCGAAACGGTCGAAATAGACATCGCGATAAACAAAGCGGATCTTCCCGGTGTCGATGTAATCCGCCTTGAGCTTCTTGAACTGGTCCTGATGGAAGCTTGCGCAATGCGGGCAGGTGAAACTGGCATACTCGATGAAAGTCAGTGGCGCATCGTCCGGCCCCATGGTCATTTCGGTGATCTCGGGAGCCTCGCCGGCTGGCTCGGCATCGGCTTCCTGCGCATTGGCCGCACCCGGCAGGGCAAGCGCCGTGTCCGGGGCTGGCGCGCGGGCATCCGACAGCCAGAAGGCGGCGCCGGCGGCAAGGCCGAGGGCGGCAGCCCCGGCGAGGATCAGTCTGGACATTTTCGGCACCTTTCGGGTCATTGTCGGGTCTTGGATAGAACGTTCCGGGCCAGGTCTTCAAGCGCCCGGCGCAGATTTTCATTTTCGACCGGCGCGGCGAGGTCCGCCGCCGCCTTGGTGGTTTGCGGATCCGGCGCGGTGCCGGATTTTGCCCGTCCGGGACGGTGATCGAAATCCGCACGCCCCTCGGCGAAACCGGATGCCGATGTCTGGGTGATGCGCACCCGCGAGATGGCGTTGTATCCGTAGACCGCGTTCACACGCTGGCGCAGGGTTTCCTTCTGCATTTCCAGAAGCGGCGCCTGCGCCCCGGTGGTCAGCACAGTGAGCGTGGCGCCGAACCCTTGCCGCCCGTATCCGATATCAACGGGTCTGGCCATGCTGGCGATTTCGGGGCCGACGGCCTCGGGCCAGTGGGTGAGCAGGCGCGACACGGCAAACCCGCGGCTTTCCGAGGCGCGCCGGATCCGTTCCCTGAGCACTGTCGAGGTCCGTGCGAACCCCTTGGTGGTGGCCTTGCGCCCGGTCATCCATGGACTCCTGTTCAGGATATATAGTTTAAGAGTTATGACCGCGCTTGCCAGCCCCCCATCCCCATTTCCGGGAATAAAGAATGCGTGATGCACCGCTGCCCGAGACCCTTCTGGACTGGTATGACACCCATGCCCGCGATCTTCCGTGGCGTGTGGGGCCTTCAGCGCGGGCGGCGGGGGCGCGCCCCGATCCGTATGCCGTGTGGCTGTCGGAGATCATGCTGCAGCAGACCACGGTTGCGGCGGTGAAGGGGTATTTCGCGCGCTTCACGAAACGCTGGCCCGATGTCGATGCACTGGCGGCAGCCGAAGACGCGGACGTGATGGGCGAATGGGCCGGGCTGGGATATTATGCACGGGCGCGCAACCTTCTGAAATGCGCGCGCATCGTCGCGGAAGATCATGGCGGAAGGTTCCCCGATACCCGCCCCGGCCTGCAGGAATTGCCCGGCATCGGACCCTACACCGCGGCCGCGATCGCCGCCATTGCATTCGACCGGCCGGAAACGGTCGTAGACGGAAACGTGGAACGGGTAATGGCGCGTCTGCACGATATCCGTGCGCCCCTGCCCGGCGCCAAACCCGAGTTGACAGCGGCTGCCGCCGCGCTGAGCCCAGGCAGGCGGCCGGGCGATTATGCACAGGCGGTAATGGACCTGGGGGCCACGATCTGCACGCCGCGCGCCCCGGCCTGCGGGATATGCCCCTGGCAACCGGCCTGCGCAGCACACAGGGCCGGCACCGCCGCCGGGCTGCCTGCCAAAAAACCGAAGACACCCAAGCCTGTGCGCCACGGCATCGCCTATGTTGCGCTCCGCGAGGACGGCGCCCTGCTGCTGGAGCGACGGCCAGAAAAGGGCCTTCTGGGTGGCATGCTGGGCTGGCCCGGCAGCACGTGGACCGAGGACACCGAGCCCGTTCCAGCCCCGCCCCTGAAGGCTGACTGGTCGCCCCTTCCCGCCGAAGCGCGCCACACATTCACGCATTTCCACCTGCGCCTGCGCATCGAAACGGCGCGGGTTCCCGTCGGCGCCCGGGCCGAATTCGGGGAATTCGTCCCTCCTGCGCGTTTCAGCCCCGCACAACTGCCCACGGTGATGCGCAAGGTGTTTGACCTTGCGCATCCGAGGCTGGAAAATGATGATCGGGACGGGCGCAATCGCCCCTGAATCTCCGGAGTGTTCCCATGACCTCTTCTTCCGCTTTCTCAAAACGCACCGGCGCCATCGGCGATGCCATGCCCTTCTGGATGTCGCTATTGCTGATCCCGCTGGCGGTGATCGGGGCCGTTCATGGCGGCTGGACCGTGATCCTGCTTCCGGTTGCGACATGGTATTTCTTCTCGGCGCTCGACGCGGTGCTTGGCCTGAACCTGGAAAACGCCGACCCGGACACGCCGGAAACCCGCCTGAGCTGGTACAAGGCGATCACCCTGATCTGGCCTCCGCTGCAGTTCGCACTGCTGATGTGGATGATCTGGTACGTGACCGGGCCGGGCGACGCGCATCTTTCCGCGCTGGAAACAGTCGTTCTTTTCTTCGGCGTGGGTGTGATCACCGGGACGGTGGGAATCAACTATGCCCACGAGCTCATGCATCAGCGCGATCGGGGTGAGCGGTTCCTGGCCGACGCGCTGCTGGCGATGGTGCTCTATTCACATTTCCGGTCCGAACACCTTCTGGTCCATCACCGCCACGTCGGCACCCCGCGCGATCCGGTGACAGCGCGCTACAACGAAGGGTTTCACCGGTTCTATCCGCGGGTGCTGAAGCAGTCCTTGCTGTCCGCCTTCGGGGCGGAAAAGGCAATGCTGGCGCGGCGGGGCAAACCGTGGACAGACCTTTCCAACCCGTTCTTCCGGTACTGGGCCCTGCAGGGATTCATGCTGCTGCTGGCGGTCCTGCTGGGTGGCGGGACCGGCCTGCTTCTGTTCCTGTGGCAGGCGGGCGTCGCGATCTGGCAGCTTGAACTGGTGAATTACGTCGAACATTACGGCCTGACGCGCAAACACCTGGGTGACGGCCGCTACGAGCACGTCAAACCGCAGCACAGCTGGAACGCGGCGCACAAGGCGTCGAACTGGCTTCTGATCAACCTGCAACGCCATTCGGACCATCATTACAAACCGGATCGGCGCTTTCCGCTGCTGCAGACCTATACCCATTCAGAGGCGCCGCAACTTCCCTACGGCTACCCGATCATGACCATGGCGGCGATGGTGCCGCCGGTGTGGCGTCGGGTGATGAACAAGCGTGTGCGGCGCTGGCGAGAGCTTTATTACCCCGAGATCACCGACTGGCGCGCCTATAACAACGCCGAGAACCCGATGCCGCGCGGCGCCTGAGATCCGCGTAACCGGGACACGGGCCGAAAGAGCCGAAGACCATGCCATGCCCACCGGGCCCGGGCATTCGGCGGACCCGAAAAAAGCCCCGCCTGGAGGAGCGGGGCAAGTTAGGCGCCCCGTATCAAGCCACGGGCACCGGAGGTATGAGGAAGGTCTTGTCTAATTGGGCCTTTCGGCCAATTCGGCGCGTATCTGCTGGCGGAATATGTCGATCGGCACCCGCTTGCCGTCTCGATTGATGCACCAATAGGTCCAGCCGTTGCAGCTTGGCGCGCCTTCAAGCGCCGCGCCGACCTGGTGGATCGAGCCGTTCACGCCATCGGCAACCAGCGTTCCGTCGGCACGCACCTTGGCGGCCGACTTGCCGTTGGCCGAGGTGAGCACCTCACCGGGACGCAGCATACCGCGTTCTATAAGTTGTCCGAAAGGGATCCGCGGCGCGGCACGGCGGGACGCCGAAACCTGCAGCGAGTCACGGTCATAGCGTCGCACACCGGCAAGGCGTTTCTCGGCCACCGCGCGATAGGCCGCCTCGCGCTCGATGCCGATGTAATCGCGGCCCAGCATCTTGGCCACGGCGCCGGTCGTGCCGGTACCGAAAAACGGATCGAGCACCACATCGCCCGGGTTGCTGCTTCCCACGAGGACGCGGTGCAGAAGGCTTTCGGGTTTCTGGGTCGGATGCGCCTTTTCGCCCGCGTCGTTCTTGAGCCGCTCATGCCCGTTGCAGATCGGCAGCACCCAGTCACTGCGCATTTGCAGGCCATCATTGAGGGATTTTAGCGCCTCGTAGTTGAATGTGTATCTGGCTCCCTCCTCGCGGGAGGCCCATATCATCGTCTCATGCGCGTTTGTCAGCCGCTTGCCGCGAAAGTTCGGCATCGGGTTCGTCTTGCGCCAAACGACATCATTGAGAATCCAGAACCCCGCGTTCTGCATCATTGCGCCGACGCGAAAGATGTTGTGGTAGGACCCGATGACCCAGATCGCACCGCCGGGCTTGAGCACCCGCCGCGCCGCCATCAGCCATGACCGGGTAAAACCGTCATAGGCGTCGAACGAGGCAAAGCTGTCCCAGGCGTCATCCACCGCATCGACCTGGCTGCCCTCGGGGCGGTGCAGATCTCCGCGAAGCTGAAGGTTGTAGGGCGGATCGGCAAAGATCAGGTCCACCGATGCCTCGGGAAGGCCGTTCATCACCTCGACGCAATCGCCGGAAAGAATCGTGTTGAGCGGAAGCGCCTGCGCGCCCGTCGCCGTGGTGCTTTTCATCGTCTCTGCCTCTGTCCCGGCGCTTTGTGCGCTCTGATCGTTGAGGGACAAGATGAGTCAAAGCCGATTCGCCGTCAATTTCTTTTTTGAATCAGGAGGTTATTTAATTTTCTTGATACAATATATTGTGGACGGGCTTGAACGACCGTCTATGGTAAGGCGTGACCCCCAGATCTAGCAGGGCCATCCTGTGGTGACGCGACGGATATCCGGCGTTGGTTTCCCATCCGTAGCCGGGAAACTGCTGCGCGAGATCCCGCATCAGCGCATCGCGGCATGTCTTGGCCATGATCGACGCGGCGGCGATCGACACGCTGCGCGTGTCGCCGCGCACCACGGCCCGGGCCGGAACCTGCAATCCGGTCGGCAGGGCGTTGCCGTCGATCAGCACCATGCATGGCGGATGGGTCAAGCCGGCCACGGCACGCTCCATGGCCAGATGAGATGCGCGCAGAATGTTCAGTTCCTCGATTTCATCCACGCTGGCATGGGCTACGCAGACCTCGGCGCAGGCGATTATGCGCGCCGCCAGTGCCACCCGCCGTCCTGCCGTGAGGCGCTTGGAATCGGCCAGTCCCGGTGGAATGCGCATCGGGTCAAGGATGACCGCGGCGGCGGTCACGGGGCCCGCCAACGGACCGCGGCCAACCTCGTCCACACCGGCCACGCGGACGGCCCCCGCCGCCGCGGCTTCGCGCTCAAGATTGAAATCGGGGCCGTTCATGAGGTCCGGGAAATCACAACATACCCCGGAAAGCAAAGAAAAGGGGAAGGGCCGAATGCCCCTCCCCCTTGGTCGTCCAGCGGCGGCGACGGCTTAGCGGCGCATTGCATGGTTGTACCGGCCATAGTAGCCATTGCCCCGGTATCCATGATGCCTGTAACCACTCCGGTAACCATGGCGCTTGTAGCCGTGGCGTTTGTGGCCGTAATGACGCCGCTTGTGGCCGTAATGGCGCTTCTTGTGGCCGTAGGCGCGTTTCTTGTACCCGTAGGAGCGTTTGTGACCGTAATTGTGCTGATAGTGACGCGAAACATGTCCGTCCCGGTTGTTGTTCGCGATGGCAGAGCCGATGATGGCCACAGCCGCCACTCCGGCGAGGGCGCGGGCGAAATCATCGCTTCCTGCCCGGGCCGGGGCGGCGCTCAGGCTCGTGACGGCAACGGCGGCTGCCAATATGATGGCAATGAAGTTACGTGGCATGGGTTTGTTTCCTTTCAGGCAATGCAGGTTTCGAATCTTGTTCCAGTCTCGTGCCGGATGCGGGCCGGCGCTGATGAAACAAATATCGGCCTTGGCCCGGAGTCAGGCAATAACCGCGCCCGGTTATTTGATAACACGCCCACCGGCAGTGACGGGATATTGAATATCGGTAACATCCGGCGCATCTTTGAGCGCATGAAAAATTCGCTGCGCTCTCTTCTGGCCGCAATGGCCCTGACCTTTGCCGGAACCGTCGCGCAAGCGGCATGTATCGCCGAATACAAGGCCGTGCGAGACAATCCCTTCGATTTGACCTACGGTGTGATGAAGGTTCCCGGTAACACATGTACAAGGGCTGCGGTCCGGCCCCATGTGGTTTCAAGGCTCAGGAGCAAGGGATGGAATGATATTCAGATCATTTCTGTCAGGAGCGAATAACGGCTCATCCACCGATGACGGGATCATGGCGACGGACACCCGGCGCTCGGTCAGCCGTGTCGTGACCGTGGGGATCCTGACCGTTGTTCTCATCCTGCTGGTCGCGGCGGTGTTTCTGTTCATGAATCTGCCCGATGCCAATGCGTTCAACGAACGCGTGGCGCGGATATTTCTTGAGAATGACGACCTGACAGGCGATGCGGAAATCGCGCTTCTGAAGATACTGGCCCAGTCGGGCACCGCCTTTTCCGATACACTGGCCAGTTACCGGATGGTGATTTTCGTGCTGCTGGTCTTTGCCACCGGTCTGTTGGTCGCCTCGCTGGTCTTTCTGGTGATGCTGGTTGTGATCAACCGCCGCGTGGCCAAGATCGAAAGTACCGGGATCCAGGTCAGTTCATTGCTGATCAGCCGGGCGGAAAAGGCCGTCTACCTCAATAACATGGGGTTCAAGCTGACCGACGCGGCGCTCGAGACGCTTTCGGTGCTCGCCGAGGCGCGCATGGATGGGGATGTCCTGACCGGGGCCGAGATCGAGGCGACGATTTCAGGACGCAGGGCGGCCGACTGCGAAGAGGCGGCAGGTGCCACGCGCATAAAGCGGCTGCGCGACACGCTTGGCAATCAGCTGGTCAGCGAACTGCTGGTCAAGAACATCGCGCGGCAGGGCTATGTCCTTGCCATCGACAAGGACGTGATCCGCGTCATGTGACCCGGCGGGACTGGCGCCACGCCCCCATCGGATCATGGCTCGGGCCAGCTATTCGCGGTTGCCCGAGCGCGACACGCGGCCGGCCGTCGCCTCGATACGGAAACCGCCGTACGTATTGCCCCTGAGGTCGTTGTTGACGACAGTGGCCTTGCCACCCTCGTAGACCCAGACGGCCTGATACCCGCTGCCGGTTATCGTGTTGTCGCGGATCGTGGGATCGCCGCCCTTCGTGACCTCGACCCCGGTATAGGCATTGCCGTCGATGACATTGCGTTCGATCAGGCCGCGCCCGTTGTCATGCACGAACACGCCGCCCGCCTTGCCGTTTCGGATGGTGTTGCCGCGCACCGTGGGATCCGATCCGGTACGGATCTCGACCCCCGCATAGGTGCTGCCTTCGATGATATTGTCCTCTATCACGCCAAGGCCGTTATCCTGGAGGTAGATTCCGCCCTGCTTGCCATCGAGAATCCGGTTGTTGCGGATTGTCGGCGCGGCGCCGGTCTTGATCTCGATGCCTGCCAGACCATTGCGGGCAATGACATTGTTCTCGATCAGGCCACCGGCCTTGCCCTGAAGGAAGATACCGCTTTCCTTGCCGTCATTGATCCGGTTGTCACGGATGGTGGGCGCCCCGCCGGTATCGACCGAGATCCCGGCAAAGCCGCTGCGCTCGATCACGTTGCCCTCGATCAGGCCCTTCCCGTTCTCCTGCACGAAAATGCCGCTCTGGGCACCGTCCAGAAGCTTGTTGTTGCGGATTGTCGGGGCCGATCCCGTCTTTATCTCTATTCCCGAAAAGCCGTTGCGCTCGATCACGTTGGCCTCGATCAGGCCGCGGGCGTTCTCCTGCAGGAAGATGCCGCTTGTCTTGCCGTTGCGGATCTTGTTGTTGCGGATCGTCGGGGCCGATCCCGTCTTGACCTCGATGCCGGCAAAGGCGTTCTGTTCGATCACGTTGTCCTCGATCAGGCCGCGCGCATTTTCCTGAAGAAAGATGCCGCCGGCCTTGCCCGCACGGACGGTGTTGCCGCGGATCGTGGGTTCGGAGCGGTTCTTGACCTCGATGCCGGCATAGGTGTTGCGCTCTATCACATTGTTCTCGATCAGACCGCCGGAATTGTCCTGCAGGAATATGCCGCCACCCTTGCCGTCGCGGATCGTGTTGTCGCGGATCGTCGGGTCGGACCCACCCCGGACCTCGATCCCGGCGAAGGTGTTGTGCTCGATCACGTTGTCGGCGATTGTCCCGTGCGCGTTGTCATAGACAAAAACACCGCCCTCGGCGCTGTCGTGGAGGGTGTTGTCGCGCAGCAGGGGATCAGCGCCATTGCGTATCGCGACGATCGCCAGCCCCTGCGAACTGGCATCATTGCCGACGAACTCGGCCGAGCCCCCATCGAAATCCACGCCAAAACTATCGCCACCCGCTTGCCGGATCGTCAGGTTCTCGATACGCCCCCCCGGCGCCGTCCAGCGGATCACGTTGTCATTGGCCACTTCCCACACGATAGACGCCCTGTCGCCCACACCCACGATCGTGAGCGGCTTGTCCACATCCGCGCCCTCGGTGTATCGGCCCGGCCGGACCTCGATGCGGGTGCCGCTGCCCGCGGCATCCACGGCCCGCCGGATACTCCGGTAATCGCCGCCACCACGGGCATCAACAACGAATGTCGGGGCGACCGGTTCAGGCGTGTCGGGCACCACGAGCGCAGTTTGCGTGGGCTTGTCGCAATTCTCCAGCAGACATGTCTCGCCAAGCGTCTGGTCGTAATAGGCCGGATGCTGCTGATGGCCATTGAACCTGAGCGCCAGCTTCGCGGTTTCGACCTGTGCCTCGGAAATTGCATCCTCCAGTGAAACACCGCTGGTCAGTCGCGGCAGGAAGACCCGTGTGAAGACCGAAAGGCGTTCGTCCGGCGGATCGTCCGGGAGACGGTCAAGCGCCTGTTGCCGCGCCCCGGCCGAAAAGATCACGAAGGTGCCCTGCGGTGCCGAGATCGGCGCCAGCCCGCGTGCCATCGAGGCTGAGCGCGTTCCTTCGGCAGGATCGAACGGGTTGTCACGGCAGGCGTCGATCACCGCCACGGTAAGGCGCACTCCGGCACGCTCCAGCTCGTCGAGAACACCGGAGCGCCCGTCACGCAGGGCGATGGATGATCGTTTCAGCATCCGGTCACTGGCCTGTTTGGGCGCATCGGTGGGGATCAGGTAATTGATCTGTCCGTCGCTCCATCCATGCCCGGAATATACGAAAGCGACCTCGTCACCGGGGCGCACACGCCCGATCAGACCATCGAGAGCACCAAGCGCGGCGTTGAGATCGAGATCGGTGAAGAACATCGTCTCGAATCCCATGCTCTTGAAGGCATCACGATAGGCCTTGGCATCGGCATGGGTGTTCCGGAGATCCTCGAGTTCGTCATAGGCCCCGTTGCCGATCACCAGCGCATAACGTTCGGCGGCAGCAGGCATTGCCATGACATGAAAGAGAACCGCACAAAGAATGAAATACAGTCGCATCGCGACCTCCCCCCAAAATTTTTTCTCAACATACCCCGATAACGGAAATCCGACAATTCCCTGGTTCTTGCCGCTGTCCTGCCCCCGGCCGGCACCGACGGCACGGCGCCTGCAAGGGTTGATATCGCGCACACCGTTGTCACCGTCAGTCGGATACCGTGAAAAGCCCGATCCGCCCGATCTGGCAACTCTGGTCACTGAGCGCGTCCAGCAGTCCGGGGGAAACGGTACGCCCCGCGCCGCGCCGGAGCGCCGCGCGCAGGTCAAGCGGCGGACGGCTGCAGAACACCGCCACGAGTTGATCGGCGCCGGTCGGCGGCGTCACGGAAAAGAGAAGGCTGTGCCCGTTCATGGAGATCGGCTTGTGCTCGTCGGCAAGCGGGTATTGCAACGTCCCGTCACTGGCGAGGTTGAAGAGAGTCAGGTGGCGCAACTTCTCGTCGGGCGGGAAGAAGGTGAAGCCGACAAGGCTGCCGACCTTCTGGGACTCGACACTTTGGGCCGCCTCGATCCCGACCGGCGGGAGCGCCGTGGACTTGAGCGCATCCAGCCCGTCGAGGACCGTGGCGCGGGCCACGAGCCTTTCGGCGCCGCCGGAAATGGTGGTGATACGGTCTCCCGTGTGGTTGAAGACATTCCAGACACCATCCTGTGCCTCGAAGGTCAGCAACGCACCGGTCGCAACCTTTTCGGTTCGGCCCGGATCAAGCCCGGGTGGCGCGGCGCCAATCACATGCACGGGCAGTTTCGGAGGGCTGAACGGCCGGTCGGCAACCGGCAGGGGCGCTGTCTGCGGTGCGGGGAAAACCGGGCGGGCATCGCCACGTGGCAGGATGCGCGGTTGCTGTGTCTGGTTCATCCGGGCAAAGACGCGATCCTCGATGAACGCCGCCAGTTCAGAGCGGGTCATGATCCCGTCGCCGTCCAGATCGGCGGACCCTGCCACCGCATCGGCAAAGTAATAGGACAACGCGCCGTGCAGCTTGCCGCCGATCCGGGTTTCCTGGACCAGTTTGCTTTCGGTTTCGGTCGCGAGGATCTGGGTCACGTGGGGCAGGATGTCACCGGATTCGTCCCCGGCATCGGCCTTGATTTCAGTCAGCGCCGGTTCGTCGGGAATGTCGTAAAGCCCGCCCGACCGCGTCTGGCCCATAATGTTGCGCGCGGAGGAAGACCGCGACAACCCCGCCGAATGGCACGAATCCATGACCCAAATCACGTTGTAGGCGGCGGCCTGTTCCAGCAAGGTGCGCAGTTCATCATCATTGAGGCGGCCTTCGCGCGGGCGATCAGGGTCAAAATCATGAAACATCAGGGTTTCGTCCTTACCGTCCGCCTCGTCCATCGGTGCGGAAACCTCGCGCTCCTGCCCACCATGGCCCGCATAGGTCACGATCAGCGTGTCGCCCGGCGCCGCCTCCCGCAAAAGCGACGCCCAGGCATCCAGGAACCCCTGTTTCGTGGCGCGGTCATCCAGAAGCAGGCGGCGATCGGGCAGGTCCACGCCACTCCGTCGCATGGCGCGGGCGATCCGCTCGGCATCGTTGACCGCACCCTGAAGGTCATACAGACCGGCCGGCTTGTCGGGTGACCAAGCCTCGAAGGCGCGGTACTCGTTCACACCCACCACCAGGCCATATTCCTTGGCCTGCGCGGGTTCCGCGAGCGTCATGACCGCAAGCGCGGCAAAAGCAAGAGAATACGGTCTAGAAAGCATTTTTCGGCACCACCAATTCAACCCGGCGCGCGATGGCGCGGCGTTGTTCGTCATTGTAAAGGGCGACTCCCTTGAGTTCGGGCGGATCCCCTTCGCCGCGACCTTCCACATGGATCCGCGCATGAATCCCCTGGCTGACCAGGAAGGCGCGCACAGTCCGGGCACGGCGCAACGACAGATCGAGATTATAGGACGCGCTTCCGACCTCGTCGGTATGGCCCACGAGGGTGAAGCTGTGAATTTCGAGTTTGTGCAGGAAGGCGGCCAGTGCCGATGCCTCGCGCACACCGGAAGGATCAAGGCGATCCGAATCGAATTCGAACTGAACCGGCAGATAAAAGCCCGGCAGCGTCCTGGCCGCTTCGGCGGCGGCGGAAAAGACCGGTTCGCGGGGCGGCGACGCGAGATGTCCGGCCTGGTCGGTGAGGTGGTCCGCGGCATCCTGCCGGGGTTCGGTTTCCAACTCAGCGGTATCGTGCCGGTCCTGCGCGCCGCCGGCATCGGCGACCTCAGGCTCGGCGCGATCCACGGTCTCGGCCCCGACGACCGGTGCTGCGGCAACCGGCACTTTCTCCTGCTTTATACCCCGTTGCAGCACGCCCATCAGGCCGCTCGGCTCGCCCCGGGGGCTCAGGGTTGCGGACATGGTACCGGCGAGCATCATGTTTTCCTGGGCCAGCTGTGCAATCGTGCGGATCACCGGCACCAGTTCCCGGCGCTGCACGGTGAGGGCCGGATCGCTCAATGTATCCAGAGCGTCGTTGTACAGATTCGCGGCTTCGCCGTGCTGGCCCCGCGCCATGGCGATATCCGCGCGGCTTGATTGCACCAGCCAGTGCAGCGCGGGCACCTGCCGAAGGATCTCCTGTGCCTGGTCAAGCCGCCCCTCACGGATATGACCCTGGGCCTGGCGCGCCATGGCACCCGCCACCCGCCGGGCCGCCGCGCGTTGGGTCGGACGATTGCAACCCTCCGCATCGAGCCGATCCAGCGCCAGCCGCATCATCGGGACCGAACCCGCGTCGATCTGGTTCCGAAGCCCGGAAAGGGCCGTGTCGCATGCAGCCCCGGCCGCCGCCGGCGCGGCAACGAGGCAGAAGACGAGGGGGATCCGTTTCAGCATCTCGCAGCTCCTCAAGGATGAACGTTGAAGGTGACGAAATTGAAGCCGCTCTGACCTTCGTCCTTCTGGACCCGGGCCACCGCCTCCTGGCTGATTCCGCGCAGCGGGGTGATCGAGCGCTCCGCCGCAAAGTCCAGCACGGTATCGGCATGCAGCCGCTCCTTTCCAAGTCCGCCGACACGGCAGAATGCGAACATCGTCTCGCCTTTGCCCGGGGTGTCGAAGCGCAGCCGGAAACCCGAATCCCGGAACGGGATGCGGCGCGTCTCGCCGGCCTCTAGGATCGCCGGCCCGATGATCTCGGGAATGATCTCTTCGACGGTTTCATTCTCCTCGACATAGAAAATCTGCAATTCACAGCTCTTGTTGGTGGAAATATCGAAAACCAGCAGGTCATCCACGCGCACCTCTGTCTCGGGCACGGTTATGGCAAGCTTGATCTTGTCGGTAACCTTCTTTGGCGGGACGAAGTCCGATTTGCCCTTCTCGGCCGGCTCGAACGGCTTTTCCCCGACCCTGGCCTTGGCAAGGACCGCCTGTTCCGCCTTTTCCTCAATGTCCGCCTCCGCTCCGGCAACGATCCTGGCTTCGGCGCCCTCGCCGGGCTTGAGCGCGCGAACGTCGGTCATCCGTCCAAGAAGCCGAGGATAATGCTCGCCCACCTCGCTGCGGTGGATGGTCAGGCCGCTGTCAAGCCGGCTGAGCCAGTCGCGCATCACCTGGGCCAGGGCCGGATCGGCGATCCGGCGGGCGCGGTCACGGAAAACCTCGGGGTCAAGGTGGAATTCGCGGGCCACGTCGATCAGCCGAAGCTGTTCGAAATGCTGGTCCGCGACATAGGTGAATATCTCTCCCGAGCCGACGCTGTCGGGCGCGATCAGACTGACCGGCTGACCGCCCACGTTGATTTCGGTCGCGCCCAGTTCCGAGAGGGACGAAAGATAGGCGGACCGGTCCTGCTGATAGACTTGGGAAAGCCTGTCGTTGTCGATGTACATCTCAAGCAAGCGATCCGTCGTTTCACGGTCATAGCGGCGGGCCGCGATGATCTGGTCACGGATCTGGTCCGATTTTGAAATGATGCCGTTGGCATGACAGTCAAAGCACGACCGTGCATTTACGATTTCAACGCCCTTGCCGATCTGTCGCTTGCGGAACGACACGATCGAGGTGGGCCCGATCGTCAGGCGATCCCCGGCCGCTGTCGAAAGGTAGAAGCCTTGCAGCCCGTTGGGCAGTGAAAAGATCATCTCGCCGCCATCATGCTCGAACGGTTCGGTCCCCGAATAGGTCCGGTCAAGTTCGGGCGGGCCATCGGGATGCAGCACCAGTGACTGGCGCCCGACATCCTCGGCGAAGTCGTAGGACTTCCAGTAATAGCCGCCGCGCGGAAGATCGAAGCGTTCCAGCATGCGGTTGTGATCCGACACGCCCGACCGTCCCTCGCCGACCCCGGCGCGGATCACCCGGCCGTTCTGAATCTCGAAGCTCACGTCGAGACCGAGGCGGCGCTCCAGGTCGCTGATCTGATCCGTGAGGCCGAGGAACATGTCATAATATGGCGCCTCGGAGGCAAAGCGGAGCATCCAGTCACCGCGGATCACCGGCACTACAGCGCCGGTCGCCTCGGAAATCACGCCAGTCATCGGGTCGCTTGCCGGGTCGATGGCGTAGGGATAGACCACGGCCAGATCCCTCCATGCGTCGGCCGAGAAGGCGGTTCGTTCGGCCGCCCGGTTATACGCCCCGGTCGTCAGCGCATCCCAATGTCCGGGGGTCCAACGGTAATCACGCAGGTCGATCCGGAGGACCGAACCATCGGTGCCGCGCACCGGCACGCCCGGCACGATCTTCGGTCCGAGTGAAATGGAGTTGATGAACTTGTTCACGCCTGCCTGTAGGTAATGCATCGGGTTTCGCATCGCGCCGGTTTCCGAACAGTCGATCTCGGGCAGCGGCATGAAGGCAAGGGAGACATAGCGAACGAACTCCTGATCGCGGCGTTCGATCTGCGAAAGATCGGCCATGATCGCGGCCATCCGTTCGGCAAAGCCGGGACCGGCGAAATCCGGATAGGGCACTTCGACGGCGCGGGTGGCCGCCCTGGCCTTTTCTTTCCTGCGGACCTCGGGGGCGGGCTCGGCGGCCGCCGTGGCCATGGCCTCGCCGCTGTCCGGATCGCCAAGGTCGATGATCCATTGCCGCAGCGCCTCCAATTCCTCGGCGCTCGGCTTCTTGCCGTAGGGCATCGACCCGTTGACCACCGATGTGTAAAGCGGGGATCTGTCCGGTTCGCCGGGTGTCAGGACATTGGGATCGAAGCTCATCGCGACCAGCGAGTCTGTCAGAAAGACGCCGGAGTTGGTCTTGCCGGGGGCATGACACTGTCTGCAATAGGTCTCGACGAAATCGTCGGCCGCGGCCTCGATCTGCGGGTCCACATCGCCCCCGGCCCCGACCAGTGTCGCCTTAGGCTCCGGTTTCGGCGCGGGAACGGTTTCCAGAGGGAGGGTTTCGATCACTTCGGGCGCCTGCGCCTCACAATACTGGTTGATCTGCGACATCAGGCCACCGGCGGCCGTGCGGTCCGGCATCTGGCGGGCATCGCTGCGGGGGGGTGTCACCTCATCGGGGATCGTGACGGTCTGCTTGACCACCGTCACCTTCCCGGCAGCACCCGCGGCGTCCTCGGTCACGGACCCGCCCGCGGCGCCGGTTTCTTCCGTCACTTCCTCGGTCACGAGACCCCGGGGAATTTCGAGGGCGTCCATGTCATAGGGTTCACCGGTCAGATAGGCGTACATCGCCAACCGGTCCTCGATCGGAAGCCGGGACATCAACCGCGACATCCGCCGCATCGATGCGGCGACCATTGGCTGCCCGCTGAGCTTCCTGGCCTCGCCGAGGGCGTTGAACACGAACGCCTCCGGGCCGAACCGCCTGAGTTTCGCGGGCGTTATCGAAGGGGCGAATTCCCCGAGAAGGCCCATGTAGCCCTCGTAAGGCCTATTCATGTCCAGCTCGTAACTGAGGCCCATGCCGGTGTCGCGCGGGGTATGGCATTCGGCGCAATGCCCCACCGCCTCGACCAGGTACTGCCCGCGCTTCATCTGATTGTGGGACATCGGCTCGAGAGGGTCGCGTTCAGAGGACCACAGATCGAGGATCGTCTGGCTCATGTAGCTGATGTCATGCTCCTTGCTGGGCGCGTCGCTGGTTGGCAGCGTCGCGAGATATCCGCGAAGGTCCAGCACATCCTCGGGCGTCATCCGCGCATAGGAAGGATAAGGGAAAACGGCACCGAAATAGCGATCTCCGTCAGGTGCCACGCCGTTGATCACCGCATTGAGGAACGCGGCGTTGGTCCAGTCGCCGATACCGTGTTCCTTGTCGTGCGTTATGTTCGGCGAATAGAGATCCCCGAACGTGGTTTCGATCACCCGCCCGCCGGCAAGGATCTGGTCCGATCCGTCGATCCCGTGGCAGGTGGCGCATCCGGCGGCGTTGAAGAGACGCTCGCCGTTCTTGATGTCGGGACGATACGCCGCGTGGGCGCCCTCTTCGAAAAGTATCTGTGCGTGGGCGTCATTGATGCCAAAGAAACAGCTCAGTGATGCCACCAGGCCCAGCATTCTGAAAATTCGTCTCATCTTCGACCTCCTGACCGGGTGCTGCCCGGCTCATCTGAATTCAAACTGTTCGAAATGGACTTCGCGCGGCGCGTTGCCGTCCTTGCGAAGCTGGGAAAGGATAGCCTCGCGCATCGGCGCCGGCCCGCAGAACCACAATCCTGCATCACGCAGGGGGAAGGGCGCGTATTCGGCCAGTTTCTCTGATGTCAAACGGCCGTCCGTGTCGCTTTGATGCACAACGAAGCTGAAACCCCGACAGCGCAGTGCCGCGGCATCGAGCCGTTCCAGACCGACCGCCTCGTCCTGCGTCGTTACCGCGTAGACGAGCATGATTTCGCGCTGTTCTTCGGCGGTCAGGTTGTCGGCGAAACTCAGGAAGGGCGTGATGCCGATACCGCCGGCGAGCCAGAGTTGCCGCGCCGGACCCTTGCGATAATCGAATGTGCCATAGCACCCGTCGACATAAAGGGTATCACCGACCTGCAACCGTTCGCGCACCCGGCGTGTGTAATCGCCCAGCCCCCGGATCGAGAATTGCAGACCGCCGTCCTCGGACGCTCCGGAGACGGTGAAGGGGTGCGGCTCGCGCAGACCGGCACGGCCTGCGGAGATCACCGCGAAGGCGCCCGGACGAGCCGAGATCCCCCGGCGTTTGGGCGTCGCCTGGATGATGGTTGCCGCAGGGTGGGGTGTCACGTCGGTGACGGTGTAGCTGCGTCGGCGCAGCAGCCACCCGAACTGCGTGTAAAGGAAACAGACGATACCGAAAGCGGCCATGCTGTTGAGGTAACTGTCAGCCACCGTGTTGGCCTCGAAGGGCACGCGCACGAAGAGCTGATGAAAGGACAGCGCCATGAACACCAGCCCGAGCGCCCGGTGCGTCCAACGCCAAAGCGCATATGGCAGCAGATCGCCGTTGCCCCCACCGGGCCAGGGCATGAACCTGCGGATCAGCTTGGGCCAGCGTTTCATCCAGCTGACGAGCAGCAGCACCAGGAGCATGTAAAAGGCAACTTCGGCCACCTCCACCGCCAAAGCGGCCAACCCGACCGTGGCCACCTGTCCCTTTTCGAAGTCCATCCCGATACGTTCATGCGCGATGGCCAGGAAAAGCACTGAAATGCCGGTCCATTTGTGGGTCACGTAAAGCCGGTCAAGCCCGCCGATCCAGCGCTCCAAAAGCGGCGGACGGGTGGACAGGAACAGATTGATCGCCATGAGCGAGAAGGCCGAGGCACCCGCCGACAGCGCGATGGTCGTTTCCAGGTTCAGCCGGCCACCGCCAAGGAGAATCAGGAATGTCGGCACCGCGATCCCGAACAGGAAAACCAGCAGGTTCCAGAAAAACCCCTTCATGCATCTATTCCATTTAGAAATAACGTTCCTGTGATCGTCCGGCTTAACCGTCATCAAGTCAAGCTTGCTCAGCATCGGGATTCCCAACTTGACAACGCCATTTCATGCCTCGGCATCCCGGAAAGCCCCGGCGGGAAGTGTGATTTGCCAGGTGGCAAGCCGCGGCCGCTCCGCCACGGCAGCGGTTTCATGATAGGCCGGCGCGGGCGCATGATCGGCGCGGCAGCAGCGCGCCACGCAACCTTAAAGAAACCTCATGTTCTCGGGGGCACTGGGAAAGGTTATTTTTCAGACCACTGCCCAAGTGAATTTACTATTGCATGTATAGGTTGTAAGCTCCCGATGTCAGAACATTCATCTCCAACCCTGCGGCGGGCGTGTTTGGCACCGGCACCCTGCGAAGAGACGAGGACGATTTACCGCTTAGGGCGCAGCCACCGGGGCCATGCCTTATAAACTGCGGTTCAGCCACTTCGCCGGCATCACCCATGAAAGCCTCATCCATCATGACAGCAGGTTCAGATCAGCCAAAGACCGGCCGGGCCAGTGACGATGTGGATGTCGGACGGCTGATCGCAATCGTCTGGGCGGGCCGTGGCGTCATCACGGCCTGGACCCTTGCCGCACTTGCAATCGCGGTTTTCCTGACCATCGCGATGCCGCCGACATACCGGGCCGACGCAACCGTCCAACTGGAGCAGCGGGGCGGATCACTGACCCTGCCGGACGGCCTGGAAGATCTTGTCTCCAACGACCCGCGGACTGATGCCGAGATCGAGATCCTGACCTCGCGCATGGTGTTGTCCGATGTCGTTGCGGAACTGAATCTCGATTGGCGTGCAACTCCCGCGCGCCTGCCCCTGATCGGGTCGATAATGCAACGATACCGCCTGCCGGTACCCGACGCCGGATTTCTGCGCCGATATTCCCGTCCGGGCGAAAGCATAGACCTACGGAGCTTGCGCGTGCCGCCACGGTGGATCGGTCTGCCGATCAGGCTGATCGTCCTGGATCGACACCGCTACCGGATCATGACGCCGGACGGCCATGAGCACGAGGGCAAGGTCGGACAACCCCTCATGGTGGACGAGGCGGGACTCCTGATCCGGATCGGGCGGATCGACGCGCCGTCCGGGCGAAGATACGAACTTGTGCAGGAAGCCGACCTTGCAACGGTCATCGCGCTGCGCCGGTCGCTGGGCGTTCGCGAGAAAGGCCGGGATACGGGTATCCTGCGGCTGACCTACGAAGCCCGCGACATGCGCCAGGCGGAAAGGGTGCTCAACGGCGTCACCGAGGCGTATCTGGACCAGAACATCGCGCGGTCGGCCGCGGAGGTCGAAAACAGCCTCGCTTTCATAGAGAAGCAGTTGCCTAACGCCCGGGCGGAACTGCGGACAGCCGAAGCCGCGCTCAACGACTACCGGCAACGTCAGAAATCGGTGGACATAAGTTTCGAGACAGAAAGCCTCCTGACCCAGATTACCCGCCTCGAGGCAGAGCTCAGGGCGCTGCGGGCCAGAGAGGACGAGGTCAGCGAACGCTACACCAAGAGCCACCCGGTCTATCAGCAGCTCCTGACCCGCATGACGCGTCTGCGCACGCGACTGTCCGAGGTCCGCATCGAAGTGGACAATCTCCCCGAAACGCAGCGCGAAGTCGTCAACCTGAACCGCGCGGTTCAACTCAAGCAGGAGATATACACCCAGCTTCAGACGCGGGCGCAGGAGGTTCGCGTTTTGCGCGCCTCGACGGTCGGTAACGTGCGTATCCTCGACACGGCCCAGACCGCGCCGGACCCGATCGCACCGCGCCGGCCCCTGATCCTCGGGCTGTCCGTCGTTCTGGGCGTCTTCCTCGGGACCTGCGTGGTTCTCGGGAGCCAATGGTTGCGCCGGGGTGTGCAGGGCAGCGAGGAGCTTGAGGCGGTCGGGCTGCCGGTCTTCGCCACGATCAACTTCACGCCCGGCGCCACCGAGGCCGAGGCAGAGACCGGAACATCGCATGGTACGCCCGGATTGCTGGCGCTGGCCCAACCGGCCTCCATTGCGGCGGAAGCCTTCCGCTCGCTTCGGACAAGCCTGCATTTCGGCATGCTCGATGCCGAGACACGATCGCTGGCCATAACGTCAGCGGCCCCGAACGCGGGCAAGAGCTTTGTCGCCGCCAATCTCGGTGTCATCACCGCGCAGGCCGGGCAAAGTGTCTGTCTTGTCGATGCGGATCTGCGGCAAGGACGCCTGCGCAAGCTGTTCGGCCTCGGCCGGGACACGCCCGGCCTTTCCGAATATCTATCGGGCGAAATCGACCTCGAGGAAGCCGTGGCCGAGACTGGCGTGCCCGGGCTGCATGTCATCACAACCGGCCGCTACCCGCCCAATCCCTCCGAACTCCTGATGCGCCCGCGCCTGCACGAACTGGTGACACGGCTGAACGGGGTCTGCGACCTTTCGATTGTGGATTGCCCGCCGGTTCTGGCGGTCACCGACCCGGTGATCGTCGGACGCGCCACCGGCGCGACGATCGCCGTGGTTCGCCACGATGTCACGCCAATTGCGGAAATCGAAGCGATGCAACGTACGCTGGAGGGGGCGGGCATCAGGCTTTCCGGGGCAATCCTGAATGCGTTCGATCCACGCCGCGTCACCGGAATGCCGGGCGATGGATATACGCAGTACCACCGCTATGAATACCGTGCGCACCATGACGAAGTGTAAGGATCGCACCGGGCGGTCAACGCGCGGCTGGCGGGTCCGGGACGTTCAGTCATCATCGGCGATGTCACCGAACTGGCTGGTGGCGAGGACAGTGGGCAGCAATACGCGGATCGTGTCGTTCCAGCGGGTCAGCGGCGACCGTACCACATAAACCACATCGCGCGGTTCGAGCACGAACCGTGTGCCCAGAAGCATGCCCGATGGCGAACTGGTTTTGAGCTGGAACACGGTGATCTTCCCGGCGGGCGTGTTCCCGCGCTGGCGGAACACGAAGATGCCCCGCGCATCGGCACGCACCTCGTCGAGACCTCCACGGCGCGCCAGAGCCTGCGTGAGGGTTACCCTGTCCAGCGACAGGTCGATCACCCCCGGCTCGACAAGTTCACCCAGAAGATAGGCTTCCTGTGCCCGACGCCGCGGCACATTAACCACATCGCCGTCGTGCAGCACGGGGTTGTTGCGCCGCAACCCGCCGTCGAGGAAACCGGCCATGTCGACACGGTATCGCCGGTTGCCGCGTTGTATCGTGATGCCGCCCGGATCGCCGGTATCGGTCAGCCCGCCCGCCGCGTTCACCGCCGCAACCAGCGTCAGCGGCACCGTGGTCAGTGGCTGCCGTTTCGGCGCCTCCACTTCACCCGCGACGATGACGCTCTGGGAATTGAAGGCCGCCACGCGCACTTCGACCTGGGGGGCGGGAATGTATTCGGCCAGCCGGGTCGCGATCTCCGTGCGGATCATGCCGGTCGTACTGCCCGCCGCCTCGACCTGGCCAATGAACGGATAGAAGAAACTGCCATCGGACTGGACGCGGAAACCGCTTTGCTCGGCGCTGCGGTCGCTGCCAGCCGGCAGCGTCAGTTCTGGGTGGTCGAATACGATCACGTTGAGAACGTCGCCAGACCCGACACGATAATCCCAGGCCCGCCCCGACGGAATCTGCGCCGGCAAATGGTCGCGACCGGAGGCCGCGAAGGTGGCGATGTTGCCGGCATCAAGGCGGATGATCTCGACATCCTCGGGGGCCGCAGCCTGACCTGCCTGGGTAACGGGAAAGGTCACGAAACCCTCGGAGCACGCCGAAAGCGCGAAGAGAAGCATCAGGGCCACCGCGCGCATCACAGATCCCGCACGTAGATGGTTGACTTGCGCCCCTTGTGGACCTCTGTTTGCGCTACCGGCCGCGCCCCCATCACGGTGTGAAAACCGTGCGCCGCCACAAGGCTTTCGCCCACGAAGAACCTGTAGGCAGACACGCCGCGGCGACGGCAATGCGCCTCGAACGCGCGGTAAAGCCGCCCGGCGACGCCGGTGCCCCGTGCGGCTTTTTCGACGGCAAGGCTGAACATCTCATGCTCCGGCAGGTCAATGCCGTGCGGCCGGGCGCCAGAGTGACGCAGGATTTCGGCCACGCCCAGAAGCTGGCGCGGTTGCAGCGCGAGAGGCGCGAGCGACACCGCCAGCCGCGGCCAGGCGCGGATCAACTGCCCGTAGACCGGCCCCATGCCGCAACCGCCCGACACGAACCCCACGATCCTGCCATCCCGGGATTCGGTGATGAGCGCGCTTTCGGCGCTTGCGTCCATGCACCGATAGAGAAGGGCAAGAAACCGTGGTCCGAGCGTGGCAAGGAACCCCTGATCAAGGCAGGACATATGCAACGCGGCGATCTGACGGTATGCCTGCGGATCACGTTGCACGGCGAGCCCCGTTCACGGCCACTCCGCTGGAAAGAGCCTCGGGCATGGCCGGCAGGTCCGGGAAGACACGCCAGGCGATCATCGAGTACGGGAACACCACCACCCAGGCTGTCACGCAGATCAGCAACAGGTCGGTGACCACCGATTGCCGCGCAACGTACCACTCCTCCAGCATCCCCTTGTAGGGCATGATCGCCCTGTCATAGAACCGCGAAGGTTGCACGCTGGCGGCCATCATCGCGGCTTCGTCACGGAACACGACCGATCCGATGCCGGACAGGCCCGGCCGGACCTTCACGATGACGGCCTGCGACCGCCGAGGAAAGGCGTTGAAACAGCGCCGGGTCTGGGGGCGGGGGCCGATGATGCTCATGTCACCCAGAAGGATATTGAAGAGCTGTGGCAGTTCGTTGATCTTGGTAGCCCGCAGGAGACGCCCGAACGGCAGCACCCGCGGGTCATCCTGGAGCGTGATTGTTCCGGTGCCGATCTCCGGGCTGTTTTTCAGCATGGTTGCGAACTTGATCAGCCCGAACATCCGGCCGCCGCGCCCCACGCGCTCCTGACGAAAGAAAACCTCACCCTCCCCGGTGATGCGAAGGATCACGATCACGGGCACCAGAAGCGGAGAAAGGGCAACCAGAGCGATGGTGGAAAGGGCTATATCCAGAAGGCGTTGCATGGCTCTCACATCCTGTTGTCGAGGTTTCTGCCGGTTTCGACATGGTTGAAATCCGGGATCATCGCGTCGAAGAGGGCAAGGATTTCGGGCTTGTCTCGATGATCACAAACACGGATGCGGCGAATGCCGGACAGGAACCGATCAAGCCGGGCCGCATCGAAAACGGCGTCGTTCCGGATCACACCGAGAGCTTCGAACCGCTCCATGTCCAGGTTTTCCGACGCGGTGAAGAATTCCTCGAAATCCTTTTCACCCGTCGTGTCGCTGGCGAAGAAATAGACCGGCCATCTGCCTTTCGGGATCAGGTCGGCGGCGCTGTCGCGGGCCTCGTCCTCGGTCGCGCATTCATGGGGCTCGTACCCGTGGGTACGCAGATACCGCGCCGCGATGTCGGAAAACCGCGTGAGGCCAAGAGCCGGGCCGAGCTTTGGAAAGAAGATGTCGCGATTGCCGCCAAGCAGGCAGGACATCAGGCACAGCTCGCCTGCTTCGCGCGGTGTCATGAAATACCGCCATACATCGTCAGGAGCCGAAATCGGCTGGTTCTTGGCCAGACGCTGATTGAAGCCGTGAAGAAGCGAGCCGTCCGAAAACGCGACATTGGCGAACCGGGCCATCGAGACCGGCAGTTCCAGGCTTTCGCGCATCAGGAACAGCTCCATGATCCGCTTGCTGGCGCCCATCATGTTCGCCGGCTTGACGGCCTTGTCACTGGACACGCAGAAATACTTCCGGGTGCCCGTTTCGCGGGCCGCGCGCATGGTCGCGATGGTGTTGAGTATGTTGACCTCGATCAACCGCATCAGGGTGAAGGGATCCCGTTCGCTTCGCACATGCTTGAGCGCGGAAAGGTTGAGCACGTAATCGTAGCCGGCGTCGGCTTTCATCAGGGCCCTGAATTCCCTGCTGCCACAATCTATTGCGAAAGTGCGGAAATCGGCCCCGTTGTAGCCCAGTGTGCTGCGAAGGTCGCGCACCAGTTCGACCATGTTGTTCTCGCTTATGTCGACAATGTGGAGAGTGCGGGGACAGCGCCTGAAGATTTCGCGGGTGACCGCCTGCCCGATGGAGCCCGCACCTCCGATGACAAGAAAGCGTGACACGCCCACGAGATGGCGCAAGCGGGCCTCTTGCGCCTCGATATCGGCGACGAATAGCGGACGGTCGCGGCCGATAAGCCCCAGCATCCGCATCGTGTCTGCCTGGCCTGTCTGACTCTGGATTGACATGGTTATCACCGCCGCCGGTTTCTACCTAAGCGGGTGCAGTTAACGAATCATTTATTAAATATTCCTTAACCGCATGAGGATTCATCAGCCGCGCGCAGCACGCATCGTAGTTGCGGCACCACGATGGGGCACCGCGATGCGGGAACGCGCTTGCCGAAACGCAATTCAGGAGTTATCGTTGATCGTGCTTGATTTTCCGGCGGAAGATCAGGCTGTTGACAAGAAAGGCCGCGAGAAGAGAGGGCATGAAGCCTCCCGAAGCGCCCGAGCAGACGAACAGACCCATGACAAGCGCCGACAGAGCGCAGATACAGGCGAATACCCATGCCCACATACAGTGGCCTTCAATTCTATGATGTAGACCCGCGGTCGATCTTCAGCAATGCGACCGGCGGCACCGCCGTCTACACCGGTCCCGGCAGCGCCGACGGCACCCTGACCATATTCGACACCGGGTCGGGTGTGGACGGCCTTGAACTGACTGACGACAACCGCGGCGAGGGCGGCACCACCGCCGATGCGACGATCGGGGGCAATACCTCGACCGGCGTCACTGCCGATGCCGAGTGGGGCTGGACGATTCGGGACACCGTGACCGGCGAGGTCTTCAATGTCGTGCAGCTTGAAATCGAGGGCGGGGCGGCGGCCGGGAATTACACACTGTCGGAAAAGCCGCTTGTCGCGGGGCGGACCTACGAGACGCTCAACTCCGACTCCCTGCCGGAAAACGGGGACGGGACTGTCTTCACGTATGCCAATTTCGTCTCCGAGGACGATCTGACCGACGGCATCGTGAGCGGCACTGCCAATGATGACCTGATCGACGGTGCCTATTCGGGAGACGATGACGGCGACGTGGTGGATGGCGGCGATGCGCCCGGTGCGTCCGCCACATCGCTGAGCCTGAACTGGACAGCCGAGGGCGGCGACGGGCAGGACATCTCGGGTGGGTTCACGCAGGATACCGGCGGCATCGAGGTCGCTGTCACCTTTGACCAGAGCCCGACGACCGATACGATTGCAGTGGAGACCGGAACCCAGTTCGTCGGAACCGGAGAGCCGTTCGACAGCAATTCATCGGCCTATCTGTTCGGCACGCATTCCGGCTCGGACACGGTCACCACCACGCTGGATTTCTCGGCAGTGGCGGGATCAGGCTATGCCGATGCGGTGGAGAACGTGCAGTTCCGTGCCAACGACATTGACGAAGGCGGCTGGCAGGACATCGTGACCGTCCGCGCCTTCGACCCGGAGGGCAATCCCGTCACCGTGAACGTGGACCTTAGCGGGAACACGTCCGACACCGTCAGCGGCGACACCGTGACTGGCGGCGGAGGGGTGAACAACACTGCCGGCCAGAACGACGGCTCGGCGCTCTTTACCATCGCCGGCCCGGTTTCCAGCGTCGAGATCGAATACGACAACGGCGGCACTGACGGCCAGGGCCTCAACATCACGGATGTACATTTCGATACCATCCCGACAGGTGCCGACGACGACTCGATCGAGGCCGGCGAGGGCCAGGACACGGTTCTTGCCGGCCTGGGCGACGACACCGTGACGGGCGGTGCAGGCAATGACAGCCTGAGCGGCGAGCAAGGCGATGACACGCTCTACGGTGATGACCAGCCGCCCGGCAACGACTGGCAATACGCGTTCTACGACAAGGACTTCACCAGCGCCGACGGTCAGGCTTTCGACATCGAGGATGGCACGCTTGCCGAAGAAGGGTACACGGACGATTTCGATGTCGAGGGGCTTGCGCAGCAAGTTCGCGGTAGCGGCAACAATCCCGAGGATTTCGGCGTCATCTACACCTCGACGCTCACCGCAGCAGACACCGGAACCCACCGATTCGATACCACCTCCGATGACGGCTCCACCATCCGGATACTCGATTCCGACGGAAACCCCGTCACCTTCACCAACCAGGGCGGCACGACCGGGCCGTTCATGGACAACGACCAGCACCAGGCACCGACGACGCGATGGGGCGACGTCGATCTGACGGCGGGCGAAACATACACGATCGAAATCCGCTATTGGGAAAACGGTGGCGGGCAGGTCCTGTCATCGGATGTCACCACACCGGACGGCACGACCACAAACTTGTTGAACAGCTCGCTGATCTCCGGTCCACCTGCCGCGCCCGGCGGTGACGATACCCTCACAGGGGGCGCCGGCGCCGACCTGATGGATGGCGCCGGAGGGGACGACATCCTCAATATCGGCGGCGGCGATACCGCGCTCGGCGGCGGCGGCGACGACACCTTCGTAATCGACGCCGCGGCCCTGACGGGTGGCGGCACAGTCACCGTGGACGGGGGCGAGGAGGACGAAACGGCGGGGGATACGCTGGACCTGAGCGGTTTCGTCACGGCAAACAACATCAGCTACTCCAACACCGATCCCGGTCCGGGCGGCATGTCGGGCACAGCTACGCTGAACGACGGCACCATTGTCAGTTTCTCCAATATCGAGGATGTGGTGATCTGTTTCACCACGGGCACGCGCATTCTCACGCCTCGGGGCCAGCGCCCGGTCGAGGATCTCGCACCCGGTGACGCGGTCGTGACACGCGACAATGGCGTACAGGCTGTACGATGGGCGGGACGTCGGCGCGTGGCGGGCACCGGACGTTTCGCCCCGATCCGTATCAACGCGCAAACAATGGGGAATGACCGGGCGCTTCTGGTGTCGCCCCAGCACCGGATGCTGCATTGTTCGGCGGTCGCGACGCTATATTTCGACAGCCCCGAGGTACTGATCCCCGCCAAGCATCTGATCAACGGCAGTTCGATCGTCCAAGAGGAAACCGAAAGCATTGAATATGTGCACCTGCTTTTCGACCGGCACGAAATCATTTTCGCGGAGGGCTGCCCGAGCGAAAGCTTCCACCCCGGCCAGATCGGGCTCAGCGCGGTTGCGGGTCCGGCACGCGAGGAGCTTTTCCAGCTCTTTCCGGACTTGCGAAGCAATCCGAACGGGTATGGCCAGACGGCGCGCCAATGCCTGCGCGCCCACGAGGCCCGCGCGCTTCAATCCGCTTGAGGCGCACCGGCGGTCAGCCTCTGTCGCGCCAGCGGTTCGCGATCGGGTAACGCCGGTCAAGCCAGAACGCCTTTTTCGACAGGCGTGTACCCGGCGCGGACTGGAACCGCTTGTATTCGCTGATGTAAAGCAGATGCTCAACCTTCTGCGCATCGGCCCGGTCATGACCCGCGGCAACACAATCCGAGATTGAGCCGTCTCGGTCCACGAGGATATCGAGAATGCTGTCGAGCACCGGATAATCGGGAAGAGAATCGCTGTCTTTCTGATCCTCCCGCAGTTCCGCCGACGGGGCTTTGTTAATGACATTCGCGGGGATGACCGGCCCCTCGGGGGCCTTCATCCATTGGCGGTGATTGGCGTTGCGCCACCTGCAGATATCGAACACCCGGGTCTTGTAGAGATCCTTGATAGGATTGTAGCCACCGGCCATATCGCCGTAAATCGTGGCATATCCTACCGCCACTTCGGATTTGTTGCCGGTGGTCAGCAGCATCTCGCCGAACTTGTTGGACATGGCCATGAGCAGCAGACCGCGGAGGCGTGACTGTATGTTCTCTTCGGTGATATCCGGTTGGGCGTCCGCGAACAATGGCGCCAGGGTATTCGTGATCGCGGCCCGGCCTTCCGCAATCGGCACGAAATCATAATGACAGCCGAGGTTTTCGGCCACGGCCTTCGCGTCCGCCAGCGAGGCCTCGGACGTGTATTCCGAGGGCAGCATCACGCAACGTACGTTTCCGGGGCCGAGGGCATCCGCCGCGATCGTGGCCACGATCGCACTGTCCACACCGCCTGAAAGGCCCAGAAGCACCTTCGAGAAACCCGTCTTGCGCATGTAATCGCGCAAGGCCAGGACCATCGCGTTGTAATCCTGCTCCAAGAGATCCGGCACGTGCGCGAGCGGACCCTTTTGCGCTGTCCAGCCATCCTCGCCGCAGACCATGTCCAGATGCGCGACCGCTTCTTCGAACAGAGGCATCTGAAGGGCCAGCTCTCCGTGCGGATTGACCACGAATGTGCCGCCGTCGAAGACCTGATCGTCCTGCGCGCCCACAAGGTTTAGATAGATCAACGGCAGCCCCGTTTCGACCACACGCGAGACCATCAGGGTCTGACGCACCTCCAGCTTGCCGCGGTAATAGGGCGAGCCGTTGGGCACCAGCAGGAATTCGGCCCCTGTTTCGGCAAGGGTCTCGGCCACGTCCTCGTACCAGCTGTCCTCGCAGATCGGGCTGCCGATCCGCGTGTCGCCCACCGAATAGGGCCCGCCGACCGGCCCGGAGGCGTACAGGCGCTTTTCGTCGAACACGGTCTCGTTGGGCAAATGATGCTTGAGAACCCGCGCCGTGATATGCCCGCCGGCAAGAATGTAATAGGCGTTGTAAAGCTCTGCCCCCACCAGCGCCGGACCACCGATCGCCAAGGCGGGACCCTGGGCACAATCGCGCGCCAGCCCCTCGATCGCGGCGATCGCGGTCTGGTGAAAAACCGGTTTCATCACCAGATCCTGCGTATTGTACCCCGTGACGAACATTTCGGGCAACGCGACCAGATCGGCCCCGGCGGCCCGTCCGTCTTGCCACGCGGCGTGCGCGCGCGCCGCGTTGCCGTCGATATCCCCGACTGTCGGGTTGAGCTGTGCCAGCGTCAGGCGGAAGCGGTCTGCCATGTTCATCCCCTTCCATTGCAACCTGAGGACCGATTTAGCAGATTGAAAGGCAAGGGAAAGCCGAATTGAGCAAAACCCGTTGTCAGCCTGCCGCCGGTCCTCTAGATTTCCGGCATCCGCCGGGCTTGGGCGCACGGTGTTGGGGCATCCGGGGCAGAAATGGTTAGATCTCTGACGAAAACGATTATCCTGACGGCTATCCTCGCCGCATCCGGCAACTTGCAGGCGCAGGCGCAGGATGGCGAGGTGCGCACCAAGCAGTATGACGACGGCGGGGTCTATGAGGGCACTTTCAAGAATGGCCTTCAGCATGGCACCGGCACCTACACTTTGCCAAATGGCTACGAATACACCGGCGAATGGGTCGAGGGGCAGATCAGGGGCCGCGGCGTGGCCAGGTTTCCGAACGGATCGGTCTACGAGGGCGAGTTCGAGGCCGGCAAGCCGCATGGCGTGGGGAAGATCGTGTTCACGGACGGCGGCACTTACGAGGGTACCTGGCAGGACGGCAAGATCACCGGGCGCGGCGTGGCGGTCTATGCCAACGGGGTGCGCTACGAGGGCGAGTTCCGCAACGCCATGCATCACGGCGAGGGGGTGATGGAATCGCCCGGCGGTTACGTCTACGAGGGCGACTGGGACAACGGCGTGAAGGACGGCCAGGCGCGCATCACCTACCCGGATGGCGCGACATATGAAGGCGAGGTCAAGCAGGGGGCGCGGCATGGAGAGGGCACCCTGACAATGCCGGACGGGCTGGTGTACGAGGGGCGCTGGCAGGACGGACAGATAGACGGCAAAGGCAAACTGACCCAGCCCAACGGCGATGTCTACGAAGGCACGCTGGTAAGCGGCCGCCGCGAAGGCGAAGGGCGCGTTACCTATGCCAACGGCGATGTCTACGAAGGTGAATTCAAGGATGACAAGCGCCACGGACAGGGCACCTTCACCGGTACCGACGGCTACAAGTACGTGGGCACCTGGGTGGCCGGACAGATCTCGGGGCAGGGCCGCGTGACCTACCCTGACGGATCGGTCTACGAGGGTGAATTCCGCAACGATCTCGCCAATGGCGAGGGCAAGATCACCTATCCTGACGGTGCAACCTACGAGGGCGAATGGGTGGACGGCGTGATCGAGGGCGAGGGCCGGGCAACCTATCCCAACGGTCTGGTCTACGAGGGTGGGTTCAAGGACGCCAAGAACCACGGCTTCGGTGTCATGACCTACGAGGATGGCTACAGGTACGAAGGTGAATGGAAAGAGGGCAAGCGCCACGGCGAGGGCAAGGCCACATACCCCGATGGCACGGTCTATACCGGCGACTTCCGAGAGGGGCAACGCCATGGCGAGGGCGAGATCGTTATGCCCGGGGGTTTCCGTTACACCGGTGAATGGCGCAACGGTGAGATTTCAGGCCGCGGCGTGGCCACCTATGCCAATGGTGACGTCTACGAGGGGATGTTCCTCAAGGGCAAGCGCCAGGGCGAAGGTACGATGCGCTATGCCTCCGGCGAAGAGGAAAGCGGCCAGTGGCAGGACGGGAGCCTGGCCCGGACCGATCCCGAACCGCAGGACGCCGGCGCGGAAGAAACCGCCGAGTAACCGCCTTCGGCGCGGATCAAACGACACTGGCATCGCGACGTCGTTCTTTCTTTCATCGCGGCGCAAGGAGCCTGCCGGTGTCGAGCCCGATTCACACAAGGCCCGTCTGCCTTCTCCGCCGGGGCAACCTGCCGGGTCATGTGTCGACCGGCGCCGCGGGGAAATCGGCGGCGCAGGCGTTCGGGCACGTGGCAACCGTCAGGGATACGGCGGTCATGCGAGAAGATGTTCCAGGGCATGACCTTGGCGCCCGCGAACCGGGATGAAGGCGGTTGGCGCGGCCACCGAAGCGGGCACCCAAATGCTCCGGACCTTCCCGGAACCCGCGACGGTTTTTCAGTTCCACGGCCGGCCACGGCACTGCCCCTCCAAGCGAGGCAAAGGCACGCATGACCAACCACCGCCGCCCAGGGCGTATGGCGTTCAATCGGAGACGGCCGGGGGACGGGTTGGGGCGGGCCGGCGCGTGCCCGTCGCTGGCACGACGGGCGGGTGAAATCCGATCTGGCGCAACATGCTTTGAGCCGATTCAGACAGGTTCGTCCGCATCCAGGCGCGCCAGGATTCTGCCGGCGCCTTCCCGCACCGCCGCGCGCTTTTGGCTGCTCATGCGGTCCCAGCCCCGATACATCTGAGCCATGCGCGGGTTGGCTTCGAAGCGATCACGGTGCCGGTCCATGAAATCCCAATAAAGCAGGTTGAAGGGGCACGCGCGCTCACCGGTCTTTTCCTTCACCGAATACGCGCAGCTACCGCAGTAATTCGACATCCGGTCGATGTAGTTTCCCGAACTCACGTAAGGCTTGCTGGCGATGATGCCCCCATCGGCGAACTGGCTCATGCCAACTGTGTTGGGTGCCTCCACCCATTCGAACGCATCGGCATAGACAGACAGATACCACTGATGCACCTGATGCGGGTCCACCCCGGCCAGGAGGGCGAAGTTGCCGGTGACCATCAGCCGCTGGATGTGGTGCGCGTACGCCTCCTCGCGGGTCTGGGCGATGGCGCTGCGCATGCAGGCCATGCCGGTTTCCGCGCCCCAGTACATCGCCGGAAGGTCACGGCGGTGACCAAGCGCATTGCGGCGTGTGTAGCCGGGTCCTTCGCGGAAATAGATCCCGCGCATGTATTCCCGCCAGCCGATGATCTGGCGTATGAACCCCTCGGCGGCGTTGATCGGTACGTTCCCGGCACGCCATTCGTGCTCCACGCGCTCGCACACCTCCATCGGCTCCAGAAGCCCGATGTTGAGATAGGGCGACAGCACCGAATGATGAAGGAAACGGTCATCGTTCAGCATCGCATCCTGATAATCCCCGAACCCCGCAAGCAGATTTGTGGAGAAGTGATTCAGCGCGTCCAGGGCTTCGGATCTGGTGACGGCCAGGCAGAAGGGGCGCAGCCGGCCGAAGTTGCCGCCAAAGCGCGCCTCGACAAGATCGAGCACCTCCTCGGTCACAGCGTCTGGCACAAACCGCTTCGGTCCGGGTCGCAGCATGTCGGCCGCTGCGGGCTTGCGGTTGTCATGGTCGAAATTCCACTTGCCACCCGCCGGCGTGCCATCTTCCATGAGAAGCCCGGTGCGCCGCCTCATCTCTCGATAGAAGTACTCCATGCGCAAGGTCTTGCGCCCCTCCGCCCACTGATCGAAAACTTCGGTCGGGCAAATGAAACGGTCGTCCGGCAACATCGTGACGGTCAGCGGCGCATCTTCCAGCGCTTCTATCAGCCGCCATTCGCCGGGACGGGTGACAATGATCTTGTCGGTTGCATGATCCTGCCCGCGCCGCAGCAGCTCGCCAACGATGGATGTTGCCGCGCCGGGATCGTCGAACCGGGTATAAGCCACCTGCCAGCCATCCGCCCGCAGTTCTTCCGCGAAATGACGCATCGCAGACAGCACGAGTGCGATCTTGGCCGGGTGATGGGGCACATAGGCTGCCTCATCGGCCACTTCGGCCATGACCACCAGATCACCTGACCTGTCACCGTCGCGCAGCGCCGACAGCGCATGCGAAAGCTGATCGCCAAGAACCAGGATCAACCGGTTCACCATGGCACCGTCTCGCCCTGCCAGTCGTAGAAACCACCGGTGTCCTCGGCGTCGAGCCCGTCAATCACCATCAGCAGGTTCTGTGCTGCCTCCTGCGGGGTCACCGAAGGATGCCGGCCAAGGTATTTCTCGGTAAAGGCGGTTGCGACAGTTCCGGGGTGCAGCGCCACGCAGGCCGCTTTCGGGTGCGTGCGTGCCAATTCGATCGAGGCGCCACGGATCATCTGGTTCAGCGCGGCCTTGGACGTGCGATAGGAATACCAGCCACCCATCCGGTTGTCACCGATCGACCCGACCCGCGCCGACAGCGCCGCAAAGACCGACGAGCGGTCGCGCGGCAGAAGGTGCCGCGCATGTCCGAGCACCAGAGAAGGCCCTACGCAGTTGAGCATGAACTGATCCGCCATCGCCCTAGACGTCACCTGCGACAGGGCCTTTTCAGGCTGCGCGCCATCAATCTCCAGAGCGCCAGTCGCCACGAAGACAAGGTCGAACACGCCATCCAGGCGCCCGAGTGCCGCCTTGACCGACGCTTCGTCTGTCACGTCTAGGCCATCCTTGCGCCGGGAGAGGCGGGTAACCCTGACGCTCCGCGCCTCGAGCGCCCCGGATAAAGCGCTGCCGATACCGCCCGAAGCGCCTATGATGAGAGCTGTTTCCATGACAAGGGCAAGTAGCTGCGCGACCTCGGGTATCAAGCCCGTTCGGTGAATGCCCGGGGGCAAATTCCGGGGTTTCCAACAGCCGCCGTCAAGCCTATAATAACCGGCATGCGAACGCAGGGTCACAGCCATACCGTAATCGCACCGTCCATCCGGCCGGCGCCTTGTGCTGTCGCCGCCCTGCTGCTCCTAAGCCGCCTCTGAGCGTGCCGTGATCCGGCGCGACCGCTCAGAGGATGTGCCCATTTCGCGCCGACAGGCTTAGGACAATCAAAAGAGACCCGACATGATACAGACCGACAAGAACCGCGTTTCGCCGGAGCCCGGCAAGGATCGCGTGATGATCTTCGACACCACCCTGCGCGATGGTGAGCAAAGCCCCGGCGCGACCATGACCCATGACGAAAAGCTCGAAATCGCGGGGCTGCTCGACGAGATGGGCGTGGACATCATCGAGGCCGGGTTTCCGATCGCCTCCGAAGGTGATTTCCGCGCCGTGAAGGAGATCGCGGAACGGGCGGAAAATGCCGTTATATGCGGGCTGGCACGGGCCAATCTCAAGGATATCGACCGTTGTTGGGAAGCGGTGCAGCATGCCAGGCGTCCGCGCATCCATACCTTCATCGGCACCTCGCCGCTGCATCGCGCGATCCCGGACCTTACCCAGGAAGAGATGGCCGAGCGCATCCACGAGACGGTGACCCATGCCCGCAACCTGTGCGAGAATGTACAATGGTCGCCCATGGACGCCACGCGCACCGAGTGGGATTACCTCAAGCGCGTCGTCGGGATCGCGATCGCGGCCGGCGCCACCACCATCAACATCCCCGACACCGTGGGCTACACCGCCCCGGTGGAAAGCGCCGACCTGATCCGCCGCCTGATCGCCGAGGTGCCGGGCGCGGACGAGATCATCTTTGCCACGCATTGCCACAACGATCTTGGCATGGCCACGGCCAATGCGCTGGCCGCCGTCGAAGGCGGCGCCCGGCAGATCGAATGCACGATCAACGGGCTTGGCGAGAGGGCCGGCAACACCGCGCTCGAAGAGGTGGTGATGGCGCTCAAGGTGCGGGGTGACATCATGCCCTTTGCAACCGGCGTCGACACACGCAAGATCATGAACATCTCGCGCCGGGTCGCCACCGTGTCGGGGTTTCCGGTGCAGTTCAACAAGGCGATTGTCGGCAAGAACGCCTTTGCGCATGAATCCGGCATCCATCAGGACGGCATGCTCAAGAACGCCGAGACGTTCGAGATCATGCGGCCCGAGGATGTGGGTCTCAGCGAGACCAATATCGTGATGGGCAAGCATTCCGGCCGTGCCGCGCTGCGCTCGAAGATCAGGGAGCTGGGCTACGATCTGGCCGAGAACCAGCTTGGAGATGTCTTCTACCGGTTCAAGGAACTCGCGGACCGCAAGAAAGAGATCTATGACGAGGACCTGATCGCGCTCGTCCATGCCGGCACCGACGGCGAAAGCGACCGGCTGAAGATCAAATCCCTCAAGGTGATGTGCGGCACCGACGGCCCCCAGACCGCGCACCTCGTAATGACGGTCGACGGCGAGGAGAAATCGACCGAGGCCACGGGCGACGGCCCGGTTGATGCCACCTTCAACGCGGTCAGGGCGATCTTTGCCCATGATGCACGTCTGCAACTCTACCAGGTCCATGCCGTGACCGAAGGCACGGACGCCCAGGCCACCGTCAGCGTACGGATGGAAGAGGACGGACGGATCGTGACGGGCCAATCGGCCGACACCGATACCGTCGTCGCTTCGGCCAAGGCGTATGTTCACGCGCTCAACCGCCTCCTCGTGCGGCGCGAGAGGACCGGCGGCGACACCCCCGAGGTGAGCTACAAGGACGTGTCCTGAGGGCCGGCCCGTCGGCCCGTTGCCTGGCTGCATCGGGGGCCCAAGGGGCCGGCGCCCGCCGCGAACCGGTCTCCCGGCGGGCGCTTCAAGAATGTCAGCACATGTCTTGCAAGCCCGCCCGAGACCGGCTCTCTCCCCCGCAAGCCAGACCGGAAAGACCTCGGAATATCCCGTCCGGTTCTTGGGCCGCATGGAGTCAGGCCCCGCTGCAGTTTGGGCCCGCCGTGAGACCAATCCTGTCAGAGGGGCGGCTCCGGAAAATATTGTCATTCCGATTGCATGATTCGCTTGTGCTGTACCTGTCCCAATCGGTCAGGCTGCGGAACGGCCAAGGGATTCGGCCCGTCCGAGCCAGCCGGCGATCTTTCCCGGATCGGCCAGCTTTACCGGCCCGAACTGCACTTGCCGGCGTGTCCTGATACCGCAAAAGCCCAGAACCTGATTGCGCAGCACTCGCCGGCCCGGCTTGCGGTACAGCAAGACATCCAGCCACGGCGGGGTGTCGGAGGTGATGAAGGTATCCGCCGTGCGACCTGTCAACAGCTTGTCCCATCCCATGCCGCGATCGTGGTACCTGAAGGCGAATCCCGAGGTCAGGGCCCGGTCCAGAACCGCCTTGGCGCGCGCGGGCATCGCACCCCACCAATACGGGTGCAGCAGAAGCACATGTTCGGCCCAGGCCAGGTTTTCCCGCCATTGCAGAAGGTCCGGCTCAAGCGCACGAGGGTCGGCCCCGTACCCCTCGAAGGCCGGATCGAAGCTCATCCCCGCGAGGTCCATGCGTCGGATTTCGGCACCGCGGGCCGCAGCCCCCTTCTCATATGCGTCCGCCAGCGCAGCACTGAGGGAGCCAGGCTTGGGATGCGCCACCCATATGAAGATCTTGCGGGTCATGAGGGTTTCTCCATTGACTTTACATCGTGTCTATTGACACGCTGTCAATTAGGGAGGGCTTTACGCTATGTCAAGTACAAATCCGACAACCCGCACCCGTATCCTCGACGCCACGTGCGAGTTGCTGGAATCGACCCCGGGCACTGGTGCGCGCATGTCGGACATCGCGAAACGCGCGGGCGTCAGCCGGCAGGCGCTCTACCTGCACTTTCCGAACCGGACCGAGCTTTTCATCGCCGCGACCCGGCATCAGGACATCGCGCACGGTCTGCACGCGGCACTGGATGCCGGTATTTGCAGCGGCCGGGGCACAGACAGGCTCGCGGCCCTCGTCGCGACCTGGGGCGCGTATATCCCGCACATCTTCGGCATGGCCAAAACGCTGATGGTGCTCAAGGAAACAGACGAGGAGGCCGCCCGCGCCTGGAACGAGAGGATGGGTGATTTCCGCGAGGCTTGCTCAACCGTGGTGACGGTGCTGGCACGCGACGGGCAACTGACCGCCGCGATGACGCAGGAGGAATCAACGGATTGGCTCTGGACGCAGCTGTCAATCACCAACTGGGAGCTCCTGACCCAGAGCTGCGGATGGGACCAGGCGCGCTACGTGATGATGATGCAGCAGGCGGCACACCGGGTGCTCACCGCGTGAGGCGGCAGGATCCGGCGCCGGGACCGGAGCGCGGTTGCCACCACCGGGCCCGCCACGGGCGCAGCGTCGCCGCACAGGCCTGATCGCGCATCACCCCCCTGCCCTCGGGCGGCGCCGTCCCTGCTTCATCTTTCCGGAAATACTCCCGCCGGAGGCGCCCCGAGGAAACCACCGAAGTCGGGTGACGAGAGTTAAAGCGCGCCCGAAGGGCGCTCGATCCTGAAAGAGCCAACCCAGACAAAAGGCGGGCGCCGCCCCGACACGGCCCGGCCCGTCCTAAACTGCAATCATGCAGAACTTGCGCAGCGTCTCGGCGATTTCCCGGAAGCAGGGCCGGCCCTTTTGGTGATCAAGAACGGATCGGCCTTGATACATGTCCCGATCCTCCTGGCGGGATGGATTAGCGTGACCGCCCCGCGCCGGCCGTCATCATCTCGTCCACCGGGTAGCCGTCATGGAATTCTTCCCGGCACGTGGCGCATTCCCGGAGGTCCGGGCAGTTAGATTAGTCCGCGGAGGAGAAGACCGTTTTGTTCTGCTCGGTCCTGTCGCCGGTGGTGAACGCCTCCGGCGCGGTCATTTCCGATGGTTCGCAATCTTAAGACTCTGCCGGATGACGGAAATCAATGTCCGCCATCTGTCTTTCCGTTGCATTCGTCACTCCGCCCATTCCCAGGGCCGCACGAGCTGGCCCAGCACATGATCGATGGCGTCTTCCTCCACCTCGCCGGTCCGTTCCAGCTGGGCCACCAGGCCGCGCTTCTTGCTGTCTACAACCTGCGCCACGCGTGCCTGCAGCCCGGCCTCCGTGAGCGCGGCGTCGTAGACTCGTGTTATCGCGCGCTTGCGCAGGTCCGGCTTGAAGACCTTGCCGACCGCGGTCTTGGGCAACTCGTCCAGGATCTCGACATGACGCGGAATCGCCGCGCGCTCATGGACATGCACCTTGCAGTGCTCGCGCAGTTCCTCGCCCGTAACGCTGCCACCCTCGACAAGCTCCACATAGGCGCAGGGAATTTCGCCCGAATGCGCGTCGGGCTGGCCAATGGCACCGGCGACAGCCACGGCATTGTGGGCCATCAATGCCTCCTCGATGTCGGCCGGATCGATATTGTGCCCGCCACGGATGATCAGATCCTTGGCACGGCCCGTGATCCAGAGGTATCCGTCCTCGTCCATCCGGCCGAGATCTCCGGTGCGCAGGTATTCGCCATGATAATACAGGTCATGGTTCTTCGCCGCCTCGGTATAAGTGTTGCCCACATTGACCCCGGGATTCGAGATGCAGATCTCGCCCACTTCGTCGATCGCGCATTCCACCGGCCCGTCAGGTCCGTCCTGATAAATGCGAACGTCGGTGTAAGGGAACGGCACCCCGACCGACCCGACCTTTTTCTGTCCTTCGGGCGGATTGCAGGAGACGAGGCATGTTGCCTCGGTCAAACCGTACCCTTCGATCACCGTCATGCCGGTGGCACTCTCGAATCTCCTGAACAGTTCCAGCGGCATCGGCGCGGACCCCGAAAACGCGTTTTTAACCGTCGAGATATCCGCATCCACGCCCCGCTGCATGAGCGCCGAAACTGCCGTGGGAACGGTGATCACGAAGGTGGTCTTCCAACGTTCGCACAGCTTCCAGAAATTGTCGAACACACCATCCCCGCGATAGCCGGCAGGGGTTGGAAAAACGCCATGGGCCCCGGACTTGATCATCGCCATCAGGATCACGTGGCAGGCAAAGACATGAAAAAGCGGCAGAGGACACATGATCGAGTCCTCTTCGGTGAACAGAAGCTGATGCCCCAGCCAGCCATTGTAGACCATGCCGGAATACCGGTGCTGCGCAACCTTCGGCATGCCCGTGGTGCCCCCGGTATGAAAATATGCCGCGACCCTGTCCTCGCCCGTTTCCGGAAAATCCGGGGTGACGCTCTGCGCCCTCATTTCAACGGCGAAATCCTTCAGATCGGCATGGTGATTATCCGGGTTTTTCGGCCGCACCAGCGGCACGATCCAGCTTTTCGGCGGGCTGAGATAGGTGTTGAGATCGACTTCCAGAACCGTGTGAACCGAAGGGGCATGGCGCACCGCTTCGGCGCATTTCTGGGCGATGTCCGTTTTCGGAAACGCCTTCAGGGTGACGACAACCTTGGCATCCGTTTCGCGCAGGATGGCGGATATCTGTTCGGGTTCCAGAAGCGGGTTGATCGGATTGACGATCCCCGCCACGGCCGCGCCGACTGTCGCCACCGCCGTTTCGAGGCTGTTGGGCAAAACCAGAGAGACGACATCGTCCTCCTTGATCCGAAGACTGCGGAAAAGGTTCGCCGCACGGCAGACCTGTTCGTGAAACTGCATCCAGGTCAGTGTCCGGGAATTGTCGCGAGGTCCCGAAAGAAGCTGGAAACTGACCGCCGGGCGATCCGGAAAGGTTTCCGCCGTGTCCTTGAGCATCCTGTAGAGTGTCTCGGGGCGCTCGCGCGACTCCCAGGGTGTTTCCCGTTCGATATCCAGCGCGTCCTGCCGCGAGGCGAATGTCATGTCTGTCCTCCCCATCGCGCCCTGACTGTGGCGCCCTCCTCTGATGAGCATGGGCATGAACGGCGCACCACGCAAGTTTTACGCAACGTTCACATGGCGGGATGATGTCGCAAACCCCTTTTGCCAAAGAGGTTTTGGATTTTGCCCCGAAAAGCGACCCCGGCCATGGCGCCCTTTTGCCGCGTGAATGGAAACATGGTCCCGGATTTCTGTTGACTCTTTTTATCGGAATAAGCAGAAATTGCTGACAGAAGTAGTCGGAAAACAGAAAAGGAGACAACATGACTTCCCCGGCCCCCTTCCGTGCTCTCGGCGCGGCTCTGATCCTTGCCATTGGCGCCACCCCTGCCATCGCGCAGGAAGTGAACATCTATTCCAGTCGCCATTATGATTCGGATGCAGAGCTTTACGACGCTTTCACCGACCAGACCGGCATCACCGTCAACCGGATCGAGGGCGGCGCCGATGAACTGATCGCGCGCCTTTCGGCGGAAGGCGACAACAGCCCCGCCGACGTTTTCCTGGCCGTGGACGCCGGCCGGATGAGCCGCGCCGAAGAGGCCGGCGTTCTGCAACCGTTCGACTCGGAAGTGATCACCACGCGCGTGCCACCACATCTGCGTCATCCCGACGACCTGTGGTTCGGCATCTCTCAGCGGGCCAGGATCATCTTCTACCACGAGGACCGTGTCGAGAATCCGCCCCGCACCTACGAGGCCTTGACTGACCCGGAATGGAAGGATCGAATCTGCATCCGGTCTTCAAGCAACGTCTACAATCAGTCGCTTCTGGCCTCGATCATAGAAACCCATGGCGAGGACGCTGCGCGTGACTGGGCCGCGGGGATCGTGGACAACATGGCCCGTGCTCCGCAAGGTGGCGATACCGATCAGCTGCGCGGCCTGATCTCGGGAGAATGCGACATCGCGGTGGCCAATCACTACTATTTCCTGCGCGGATTTGATCGTGACATTTCCGGACTCACCGACGGAATAGAGAAGCTTGGCTGGATCTGGCCGAACCAGGCCGAACGCGGGGCGCATGTGAACCTTGCGGCGGCTGGCATGACCGCATCGGCCCCCAACCCCGAAGCCGCGCGTGCCCTGCTGGAGTTCATGACAAGCGAGACGGCACAAAAGCACTTTGCCGGTCAGAACAATGAGTACCCCGCCGTACCGGGTGTCGGGCTGGACGAGGACACCGCACGCCTGGGCTTCTTCATAGCCGACAGCACGACCCCGACCGCCGCGTTCAGCCGCAATGCCAAGGCGGCGCAGGCGATATTCAACGAAGTCGGTTGGGATTGACCCGGGGGGTCATCGGGTTTCACCCCTTTTAGGGACCCGGGCGCAGAACGGCGCCCGGGTTCATTATGCCCGCCGGGTCCAGTGCAGTCTTGATCGCACGCATTGCATCCAGCTTCACCGGATCGCCGTAACGCTCCAGGTCGGCCACTTTCAGGCGCCCGATACCATGTTCGGCGCTGACCGATCCACCCATCTCGTCCACCAGATCATGCACCGCACGCTTGATCGCATCGCGCTTGCCCCGATGGTCGGCGCGGGTTTTGCCCGGCATCGGAAAAACGTTGTAATGCAGGTTCCCGTCCCCCAGATGGCCGAAGCAGTTGATCCGGAACTCCCCGATTTCCGCGATCACCGCACGCCCCTTCTCGATGAAGTCCGGCACCGCGCCCATGGGCAGCGATATGTCATGTGAACTGACTGCCCCGATACGGCGATTTGCCTCGGGGATCTGTTCACGCGTTTCCCAGAACTGATGGCGCTGCGCCTCCGACCGCGCGATCAGTCCATCGCTGACAATGCCCGCGTCCAGCCCCTCGGCAAACAGCCGCTCCAGCGCCTGTGCAGGGTCCAACCCGCGCGCCAGCCCCACGTCGATCAGGACGAACCAATCGGGGGGCGCGGCAAAGGGTTGGCGCAGGTCCGGAACTGTTTCGGCCAGAAATTCCAGCCCTTGCCGGTGAATGATCTCGAAGGCGCTGATGCCCTCGGCCATGTGCGCACGCGCCAGCGCCAGCAACTTCAGTGCCGCCGCGGGGTCCGGTACGATCATCAGCGCGGTGCCCTCGCCCGCCGGGCGCGGCGCCAGCTTCAATGCCGCGGCGGTGATCACGCCCAGCGTGCCTTCAGCCCCGATCAGAAGGTTCCGCAGGTCATAGCCGGTGTTGTCCTTCCGCAGACGCTTGAGGCCGTTCCACACCCGCCCGTCCGGCAGCACCGCCTCCAGCCCAAGGCACAGGTCGCGGGCGTTGCCATAGCGCAGTACGTTGACCCCACCGGCATTGGTGGCCAGGTTGCCGCCGATCTGCGCGCTGCCCCGTGCCGCGATGCTGAGCGGGAAGAGCCGTCCGGCCGCATCGGCGGCTGCCTGAATGTCGGCCAGCACCGCGCCCGCCTCGGCCTCCAGCACGTTTTCCTCTGGGTGAATCGCGCGGATCGCGTTCATTCGCTCAAGGCTCAGCAGGAGAGGCGCCGGCCCGTCCGGCATGATCTGCCCACCCACGAGGCCGGTGCCACCGCCATAGGGCACCACCGGCACCTTCGCACGGGCAGCGGCCCCGACGGTTGCCGCGACCTCTTTGGTACTGCGTGGCCGCACGACGATACCGGCCTGACCGTGCCAACGGCTGCGCGGTTCTTCCAGATGATGCGGCTCGGGCGCGCACATGTCCAGCCCCGGCAGCGCCGCGCGCAGCGCCTCGACGAAAGTACTGTCAGCGGGGGTCAGGGCCATACGTGACACTTAACACATGCGCACCCTCCGTCCAGCGGCTGACAGAAGCTCAGGGATCCCGAAGGTATTCGGGCCGCAGCACCGTGATCGTCGGCCGGGAGGGAAGGTCCCGCAAGGACACCGTCAGCGCGTTGGCCCCGTTGTCCCTGATCGCGTAATCCTCCGACATCCCGTCGAGAAACCGCATCAGGCCGGCCTCCGAGAACCAGTGCATCGGGATTACCACGGAGGCGCGGAGGCGCTGAAGCACGTCGATCATCGTCGGAAGATCCAGCGTTATCCCCCCGTCGACGGCGGCCATGACCACATCAAGCCGGCCGATGGCGGCGTATTGTTCCGGCGTCGGTTCGTGATGGAGATGGCCCAGGTGCCCGATGCAAAGGCCCGCTGCCTCGAAGATGAAGATGGAATTGCCATCGCGCTCCACACCCATGCCCGACCGGATGTCGGTCGGCACGTTACGGATCAGCATGCCGCCAAGATCCAGATGATGTTCGGCCCGCTCGCCGGGCTCGCCCCAACCTCGCAGGACATGCGGAATGGCCGGATCCGGATAGGGCGTCCAGTGCGTGGAATGGGCGTGGTTCATCGTCACCACGTCGGGTATGAAATCCACGTTGCCCACAAACCCGGTGTAGTCCGTGACCGCCGACAACCCGTCGACCGTCTGGATCAGGAAAGCCGCATGAGCCACGTATGTGATGCGCACCGCCTGATCAGGCACCGGATCGCGAAACGAAGCCCGGTGCAGATATTCCACCCCGGGGGTGTCCTGTCCGATAGCGATACAATGGCTTGGACGGCGTTCCTGCGCCATTGCGGGCAGGGAGAACATGGTCAGGAAAAGGATCAGTCGGATCATCTGCGCCACCTCCGCCAAAAAACATAGCGCAAAATTCTGCGGCGTCACCGCGGCTTTCACTTCAACCCGCCTCGGTCCGCCCTCGCCGGTCCGCGCGCAGTGCCGCATAGAGGACATGTGTGCGCCAGCGGCCGTTAATCTGAAGGTAGCTCTGTGCGACCCCTTCATATTTGAACCCGCATTTTTCAAGCAAAGCCCGCGACGCGGCATTCTCGGGCAGGCAGGCGGCCTCGATCCGGCTCAGGTCCATCCGGGTAAAGGCATGATGCACAACAGCGAGAATGGCTTCGCACATGTATCCCTGCCGCGCATGGGGTTGCCCTATCCAGTACCCAAGCGTGCCCGATTGCGCAGGGCCGCGGCGGATGTTGTCAAGCGTTATCGCCCCCAGAAGGGTGTCATCATCGCGGCGGAAGAGAAAAAGCGGCAGGGCCGCCCCACCTGCGATGGACCTTTGAGCCCAGTAAACACGGTTGGTGAAACCCTTGCGCGCAAGATGATCGGCGGCCCAGCTCGGTTCCCAGGGAGTGAGGAAATCCGTGCTGGCCCGGCGCAATCCGCTCCAGTGGCGGAAATCGGTCAAGGCAGGAGGGCGCAGGGTCAGCCGCTCGGTTTCGAGCCTGATCTTCCTGCGCGGCAGGAACATCAGGCTGCACGCCTTTCCTGCAGAGCCTCCAGCGTCGGCGCGGCGTCCACGGGCCCATAAAGCGCCATCGCCGCCGGTGCACGCAGTGCGATATCCCCGGCAATCTCGCGCACATCCTGCAGGGTGACCGCTTCGATATGGCCAACGACTTCCTCCAGCGGCGGCACACGCCCCCAGATCTGGAGCATCCGCGCCATGCGCTCGGCCCTGTTCGAGGGGCTTTCCAACCCCATCAGAAGCCCCGCTTTCATCTGTGCGCGGGCGCGCTCCACCTCGGCGGCGCTCATGTCGTCGGCGGTGCGCCGCAATTCGTCTACGGTTATCTCGGCCAGCCCGGCCATCTGATCGCCACTGGTTCCCGCATATATCGTCAGCATGCCGGTATCCGCATAGGCCCCGGCCTGCGCGAAGATGGTATAGCACAGGCCCCGGCGTTCGCGGATTTCCTGAAACAACCGCGACGACATTGAGCCGCCCAGCGCGCTGGCATAGACCTGCGCCGCGTGGATTCGCGGATCACAATAATGCGGGCTTTCGAAGGCCAGCGCGAAATGCGCCTGTTCCAGATCCTTGGCGTGACGTGTTTCTCCCCCCTTGAAACAAGCCAGCGGGGGCGCCGCCGCCGCACGGCCGGGCATGTCACCGAACAGCTTCTCGGCCTCCGCCGCGATCGCATCGTGGTCCACCGCGCCGGCGGCCGAAAGGATCATCTGCCCCGGGTGGTAGTGGCTGTCAACGAAGCCTTCCAGATCAGGTCGGTCAAAGGTTTTCACCCGTGCCTCGGGTCCGAGGATCGTGCGGCCCAGCGGGTGATCGGGATAGGCCTGCTCCTGCAACCAGTCGAAGATGATGTCGTCCGGAGTGTCATGGGCCTGCCCGATCTCCTGAAGGATGACGCCCCTTTCGACCTCGATCTCACCGGAATCGAATGCCGGATGGCGCAGGATGTCGGCCACCACATCGAGTGCCAGCGGCACGTCTTCTCCCAGCACGCGGGCATAATAGGCCGTGACCTCGCGGCTTGTATACGCGTTCATGTAACCGCCGACGTCCTCGATGGCCTCGGCGATCTGCAGTGCCGAGCGGCGCGCGGTCCCCTTGAAGGCCATGTGTTCGAGGAAATGCGCGATTCCGTTCTGCTCGGCCCGCTCGTGGCGCGCCCCGGCCAGCACCCAGACACCGATGGCAGCGGATTTCATCCCCGGCATGTGCTCGGTGACGACGCGGAACCCGTTCGGCAGGGTCGTGAGATTTACTGTCAATTCCCGGTGCGCTCCTTGATGAGTGTTTCCAGCATGGCCAGGTCGTTGGCGACCCCGGTGATCCGCTCGGGTCGCTCATACAGGTCCGACATGCGCTCGGGCAAGGGGGGACGGATGCCGGTGGCCGCCGCTACCGCATCGGGAAACTTGGCCGGGTGTGCAGTGGCGAGGGTGATCATCGGCGTGCCCGGCACCCGCTGCTCCTGCGCGACCTTCGCCCCGACAGCGGAATGCGGACACAGGAGTTCTCCTGTCGTCCGCCAAAGACCCGCGATGGTGGCACGGGTGTCATCCTCGTTGCAGACGCCGCTGTCGAACGCCTCGCGCAGGGCCTCCAGCGCACCCTGGCTGACGCTGAAACCACCGGCTGCAAGTTCGTCCATGAGCTGGGCAACGGCTCTGCCATCCTGTCCATAGGCATGGAACAAGGCCCGCTCGAAATTCGAGCTCACCTGGATGTCCATCGACGGGCTGATCGAGGGCACCACGCCGGAGGGCCGGTATTCCCCGCCGCTCAGGCAACGATGCAGGATATCGTTCTGGTTGGTGGCCACCACCAGCCGGTCGATGGGCAAGCCCATGCGCCGCGCGACATATCCCGCGAACACATCCCCGAAATTGCCCGTGGGCACAGTGAAACTGACCGCGCGGTGCGGCGCGCCCAGGCTGACGGCGGCGGTGAAATAGTAGACCACCTGCGCCAGCACACGCGCCCAGTTGATCGAATTGACACCAGCCAGCCCGACCGAGTCGCGGAAGGCAAAATCATTGAACATGCCCTTCACACGCGCCTGGCAGTCGTCGAAATGCCCTTCGACGGCCAGGGCATGCACATTGGCCTCCGCAGGGGTGGTCATCTGTCGCCGCTGGACCTCGGAAACCCGGCCTTCGGGATACAGGATGAACACATCCGCCGCATCCAGACCGCGAAACGCCTCGATCGCCGCACTGCCGGTATCGCCGCTGGTCGCGCCCACGATGCACACCCGCTGGCCGGATCGCTTGAGCGCCGCCTCGAAGAGTTGCCCGATCAGCTGCATGGCGAAATCCTTGAACGCCAGTGTCGGGCCGTGAAAAAGTTCCAGCAGGAAATGACCGGAGTCCAGTTGCACCAGCGGGGCCCGGGCCGCATGATCGAAACCGGCATAGGCCCGCGTGATGATGTCCTGGAATTCCGCCTCGGTGAAGGCGTCGCCAATGAACGGGCGCATGATCCGGAAGGCCGCCTCCTCGTAGGACACACCCTGAAGCGCGGCGATGTCGGCGCGCGACATTTGTGGAATGAACTGGGGCAGGTAAAGGCCGCCATCGCGTGCCAGCCCGGTCATCATGGCGTCTTCGAAGCCCAGGACGGGCGCCTGACCCCTCGTGGAGATGTAGTTCATGTCGGTCCGTCCTTCGCGCCACGGCGCATCCGCACAATGAGATAGAAGGTCATCGCCAGCCAGATCGCGGCCAGTGAAAACCAGGTTATCGCGTATTCAAGGTGATCGTTCGGAATGCCGCGGGTGTCGACCGGCAAAGGCGTCACCGGGGCGCCGGAATACGACAATTCCCGCGCGACCAATAGGACGGGGCGTGCGCCCAGCACCTGTGCCATCTCCGGAAGATCGCGCGCGAACCAGGTGTTTTCGGAGATGTCATTTTCCGGGGTGGACGCGTTGCGATCGTCGGGCCAGTGCAGATTCCCGATCACGGTAACCGGCTTATCGGGCGGTGAGGGTATCTCGCGCGCCACCTTCACGAAGCCACGGTCGACCAGGATGACCCGATCCCCGGTGTCCAGCGGCGAAATCACACGGTAGCCCGCACCGATCCGCTTGCGGCTGACAAGCACCCGCAGGGCACCGTCACCGAACCGTCCGGTCACCGTCACCGGCAGGTACTTGTCGGCCTCGGGATCGAGCGTTTCCGGCAGGGCCACCGGATCAGCGGCGATGCGGGTCTCGATATCGGCGAGCACACCCTCTTTCCACGCCAGCCGCTGCATCTGCCAGACACCAAGTGCGATCAGGACGGCCGCCCCCGCAAGTCCGAAGATTACCGGCGCCACAATCCTCGCTCGCATGTTATCCCCTTGAAGCAAAGATGCGGAAGGCAGCCCCCCGCATCCTGTCGTCTTCTTGGCCGAAACGCTCCCGACGGAGGCGGCTGATTTCGAAATGCCTTCAGGCGCCCCAGATGTAGATCGCGGCGAAAAGGAAAAGCCAGACCACGTCGACGAAATGCCAGTACCACGCGGCGGCCTCGAACCCGACATGCCGTTCCGGAGTGAAATGACCGCGCATCAGCCGTATCAGGCAAACGAACAGGAATATCGTTCCGATGATCACATGCGCACCGTGGAATCCCGTCGCCATGAAAAAATTGGCGCCGTAAATATTGCCGGAGAATCCGAACCCCGCGTGGGTATACTCGTAGATCTGGAAAACCGTGAACAACGCACCCAAAGCGATCGCCAGGATCAGTCCCCATTTCATGTCTTCGCGGTTGTTTTCATGCACCAGAGCATGGTGCGCCCACGTGGCGGCAGCGCCCGAGCAAAGCAGGATCAGCGTGTTGATGAGCGGCAGGTGCCAGGGATCAAACGTCTCGATCCCCGCCGGCGGCCACTGGCCGTCCTTGATCGGTGACATGGGCCCCATCGGGTACATCGCGTGCTTGAAGAAACTCCAGAACCACGCGGCAAAGAACATCACCTCCGACATGATGAACATGATGAAGCCGTAGCGCAGGCCAATCCTCACCACCGGGGTGTGATCGCCTTCCTGGCTTTCCGCCACCACATCGGCCCACCAGCCGAACATCACGTAAAGCACGCCCACCAAGCCGGCCAGGAACATCCACGGGCCGTTGCCGTGGAACATCAGCACGGCCCCGAAGAGCATGACAAACCCTGCCACGGCCCCGATGAATGGCCAGACCGAAGGGTTCAGAATGTGATAATCGTGGTTTTTCTCATGTGCCATCTTCGGTATTCCCTCGCTGGAAGGCTCAGTTCACGTTTGTCCCGGTTTCGCCCTTCCGGTCAAGGGCTGCCTGCGTTTCGGGCAGGTCTATTTCGTGGAAGGTGTAGGAAAGGGTGATGCGGCGCGTGTACTTGGCGTCGCGGTCCTCGACAATCTCGGGATCGACATAGAATGTCACGGGCATTTCGACCCGTTCGCCCGGTTGCAGGATCTGTTCTTCGAAGCAGAAACAGTCAATCTTGGTAAAGAAACCGCCAGCCTCGTACGGAGTGACATTGTAACTCGCACTGCCCGCCACCGGCTTGTCAGTGGGGTTGTAAGCCTCGTAGAAGGCCAGCCCTGTCTCGCCGATGCGCACGACCATCTCGCGTTCGACGGGTTTGAACTCCCAGGGCATGTCACGTTCCTTGGAGGCATCGAACCGGATCTTCATAGTCCGGTCAAGGATCTCATCGGAGCCCGCGGTGGCCACGCCCGGCTCTCCGCCGAACCCCGTCACCCTGCAGAACCAGTCGTAGAACGGAACCGAGGCCCACGCCAGCCCACCCATCAGCAGGACGACGCCGACCAGCCGTGTCACCGTTTTGGTATTCGCGTTCTGTGCCATCAGTCATCCACTCCGCTTTCGCTCTGGACGTTGAAGCCGTCAGTGCCGACCTTGGCCACCGTCAGCCCGAAGATCAGCCCGACAAACCCGGCAAGCACCAGCCCAAGCCCCAGGTTGCGGCTGAAACGGCGCTTGTGGATCTCATGCTGCCGGCTAAGTGCCATCACCAGCCTCCCAGCCCGAACGGTGCCAATGCCGCCTCAAGCATGATCGCGCCGAAATGGGCAAAGAGATAATAGAGCGACAGGCCGAAAAGTTTCTTCTCGGCGCGGTAACCGTCGCCCTCCGCAATTTCCTCGTTGCGTCGCCACACGGTCCACGCGCCCTTGAGGAACATCGCGTTCAGGATGACAGCCACCGCCATGTATACCGGCCCGCCTATGGCAGTCACCCCGAGACCGAGGGCCACCGGTGCCAGGAGCAGCGTGTAGACCAGTACATGCGCCCGGGTTGAACGACGGCCGTGGGTCACCGTCAGCATCGGCACGCCCGCGTCGTCATAATCGGACTTCATGAACAGGGCGAGTGCCCAGAAATGCGGCGGTGTCCACATGAAGATCAGGGCGAACATCAGAACCGATTCCATCGCGACACCACCGGTCACCGCCGCCCAGCCGATCATCGGCGGAAAGGCACCGGCGGCGCCACCGATGACTATGTTTTGCGGCGTGCTCCGCTTGAGCCACATGGAGTAGATGACCACGTAAAAGAAAATCGTGAAGGCCAGCAGTCCGGCGGCCAGAAGATTGGTCGCAAGCCCCAGCATGACCACCGAGAACCCGGCCAGCGCCATCCCGAACCCGAACGCTTCATCAGGACCGATCCGTCCGGCCGGTACCGGGCGGCGCCGGGTACGTTTCATTATCCCGTCGATGTCGGCATCCCACCACATGTTGAGCGCCCCCGACGCGCCACCACCGACGGCGATGAACAGGATCGCTGCAAAGCCCACGACGGGATGGATACCCCCGGGCGCCGCGATCAGCCCAGCCAGAGCGGTGAACACCACCAGCGTCATCACCCGTGGCTTGAGCAGGGCGAAGAAATCGGCGAAGCCCGCATCACCGGTCTGGGCCGGGGCAGAGGTATTCATGCTCGCGTCGCTCATTCCGAACCTCCGGGCGGGCACGTGACCGCCCGCATCCTTCAACGCCTCAGTGTCGGTGCATGGGGCCGTCACGCCCACACGCCCGCGTCATCATGTCACTCGACCGCCGCCATGCGCCGGACACGGTCAGGCAGGCTCGACGGGTCGCCGGCATACTCCTCCACCGCTCCCTTGAGCCAGAGATCGTATTCCTCCTGGCTCACCACCTTGACGGTGATCGGCATGTAGGCGTGGTCCTTGCCGCAAAGCTCGCTGCACTGACCGAAATAGACGCCTTCCTTCTCGGCCTCGAACCAGAGCTCGGCCAGGCGGCCCGGCACCGCATCCTGCTTCACGCCGAAGGCCGGAATGGTCCAGGAATGGATCACGTCGGCGCCGGTCACCCGCATCACGACCGTCTTGCCGACAGGCACCACCACCGCAGTGTCAGTGGCCAGCAGGAATTCATCCTCGGTGTAGCCCGCCGCTTCCAGTTCCGCCGCGACCTCGTCGTTGAGGACCTTGCCCTCCCCGATCATGAAACTTTCGAAACCGAAATCGTGGTCGGTGTACTCATACCCCCAGTACCACTGGTAGCCGGTCACCTTGATGTTGACGTCACCTTCGGGAATCTCCTGCTGCTTGAACAGCACCGGCAACGAAAACGCCCCGATGAACACCAGGATCACGATCGGAACAACCGTCCACGCCACTTCGATCGGCGAGTTGTGCGTGAAGCTGGCCGAATTCGGATTTGCCCTGCGGTTGTAGCGCACCATCACGATCACGAGCAGTGCGCAGACAAATATCACGATGGCGGTGATGATCACCAGGATCAGACCATCGAGCCATTGCAGATCGCGCGCCAGCTCGGTCGCAGCGGGCTGAAAGCCCATTGCGCCCTGTTCCGGCTTGCCGATGATCTCGAGCCCCTCCTGCGCCTGCGCTGGAAGGGCGGAAACGGCGGCCATCAGGGCCGTCAGGGAAGAGAATAGTCGCATGATGCATCCTGATCGGTTGAAGCGGGTCATTGTCGTCGGCATAAGGGATCGACCCCTACCGTGGTACAATCCCGTTGTTTCGTCGTCGTTAGAAACCATATTCTGATCCGGCAGACAAGAAAGACCATTGCGGCAAACGGACGCTTTTTTTGACTCAGATCAAATTGCCGCCCCCTGAAGAACTGGAGCACGGATGCCCGATGACGGCTTTGCACCCTTCGAAACCTCGCTTGACCGTGACGCGGCTCTGCGCCACCTGCGAGAGGCGACTGACGGCGCCGATGACGGTGAACTCTTCCTCGAACGGCGCCGGTCGGAGGCCCTCGTCTTTGACGACGGACGGTTGAAAACGGCCAGCTACGATGCTTCCGAGGGCTTCGGCCTGCGCGCCGTGCATGGCGAGGTGTCGGGATATGCCCATACCTCCGAGATCTCCGAACCGGCTTTGGGCCGCGCTGTCGAAACGGCTAGGCTTGCCGTGGGCGCCGGCGGCGGCGTGCTCGCCCCGCCACCGGTGTCGACGAACCGCCGGCTCTACACCGATGCCGATCCGATTGCCGGGGCGTCCCTGCCCGTGAAGATCGACACCCTGCGCGAGATCGACGCGTTCGGCCGCGGCCTCGATCCGCGTGTCGTGCAGGTTTCGGCCACCATCTCCGCCTCCCATCAGGAGGTCGTGATCCTTCGCCCCGACGGCACCCAGGTTTCCGACAGCCGCCCGATGGTGCGCCTCAACGTGTCGGTCATCGTCGAAGAGAACGGGCGCCGTGAATCCGGCACCGCCGGCGGCGGCGGGCGCGTGGGCCTGGGGGGGTTGATTGCCGCGGAGGACTGGCGGGAAAAGACCCGCGAGGCGTTGCGCATAGCGCGCGTCAACCTCTCGGCCGAGGATGCCCCGGCCGGTGTGATGGACGTGGTGCTTGGCCCCGGATGGCCCGGCATACTGTTGCACGAGGCGGTGGGTCATGGGCTGGAAGGCGATTTCAACCGCAAGGGCACGTCGGCCTTCGCCGGCCTGATGGGCAGCCGCATCGCAGCGCCCGGTGTCACGGTGGTGGATGACGGCACGATACCGGACAGGCGCGGCTCGATCACAGTGGATGACGAGGGGACGCCCTCGCGCCGCAACGTGCTGATCGAAGACGGCATCCTCACCGGCTTCATGCAGGACCGCCAGAATGCCCGGCTGATGGGCGTCGGGGTAACAGGCAACGGCCGGCGCGAAAGCTACGCCCACCTGCCGATGCCGCGGATGACCAACACCCTCATGCTGGGGGGAGAGAGTGATCCGGGCGATATCCTCGCCGATCTGGACGACGGGATTTACGCTGTGGGCTTCGGCGGCGGCCAGGTGGATATCACCAACGGCAAGTTCGTCTTCTCCTGCACGGAGGCGTATCGTGTGCAGGACGGCAAGGTCGGCGCCCCGGTCAAGGGTGCCACCCTGATCGGTGATGGCGCCACCGCGCTGCAGAAAATCCGCGGGCTCGGTAATGACATGGCCCTTGATCCCGGTATGGGCAACTGCGGCAAGGACGGGCAATGGGTGCCGGTCGGCGTGGGGCAACCCACCGTGATGATCGGCGGGCTGACGGTGGGCGGTTCCGCAGCCTGACAGCAGCGGCCCTGTCCGGGATGAATGGCCGGGTCATGGCCGTCGCACAAGAGCGGGGACTTTCCCCGGACCCGACCGCGGTGCGGGCGAACAGAAAACGCGTGGGCGGGAAAGGATCGAAAGCCGGCTTCAAACGATCCGCAACCGGTCCGGAAGCCGCGGGAGGAGTATCGGCATCCGACCCGGACGGAAACGAAGAAACCCGCGCTGTGGTACCCCGCGGGCAATCTGTGATAAATTTTCTGCCATCAGTTCAATGCTTTGCGGATGTTTTTTGCGAAAAGAAACCTGATTTACGCGCCATTAACCACTCGCCTCTATCACTGGTCCTGCAATCAGGCGGAGTCGCGTTGACCGTGGATAGTCATCCTTCCACTCACCCCCTACTCCCACCCACCACGGAAGATGATCGGGCTTCGTGGCTTCGTCTGTTGCGCTCCCGCCGGGTCGGGCCGGCCACCTTCTACCGTCTGATGGCCGAACACGGCAGCGCACCGGCCGCGCTGGACGCGCTGCCCGCGATCGCCCGGAACGCCGGCGTCAAGGATTACCATCCCTCAACCGACGCCGCCGCGAGGGCGGAAATGGACGCGGCGAAAAAGGCCGGGGCACGCATGATTTGCCTGCCTGACCCTGATTACCCGATCGCCCTCCGCGGGATTTCCGATCCGCCGCCGCTTCTCTGGGCAGTGGGTGAAGCCGAAATTTGCCCGCGTCCGGCGATCGCGCTCGTCGGGGCGCGCAACGCGTCCTCTCTGGGCACCCGGATGGCGCGCGCGCTGTCTGCCGAACTGGGAGAGGCGGGAAAGGTCATCGTTTCCGGCCTGGCCCGCGGCATCGACACCGCGGCACATCTGGCGGCGCTCGAAAACGGCACCGTCGCGGTGATGGCAGGTGGTGTTGACGTGCTGTACCCGGCGGAAAACGCACGTCTGGCCAACGACATCTGCGACCGCGGCGGCCTTAGAATTTCCGAGCAGCCGATGGGACTCACGCCTCAGGCACGTCATTTCCCGCGCCGCAACCGGATCATCAGCGGCATGGCACTTGCCGTGGTTGTCGTGGAGGCGGCGGCGAAATCCGGCAGCCTGATCACCGCGCGCACGGCGCTGGATCAGGGCCGCGAGGTGCTGGCGGTGCCCGGTCATCCATTCGATGCCCGCGCCGCCGGGTGCAACATGCTGATCCGTGACGGTGCCCTGCTGGTGCGCAGCGCCAATGACGTACTGGAAACGCTCGAGACCGCGGCACCGCGGGATCACGCCACCAAAGCACCATGCGATTCCGGTGCAATACCTCAACGCCCCGCGTGCCCGGCGCCGCCCCAGGCCAACGCCCCACCGGAAACCCGCAGCCTGCGTGAAACCGCGGAACTGCACCGCCGCATCCTCGACCGGCTTGGTCCGTCTCCATTGGCCGAGGATCAGCTCATCCGCGATCTCTCGGCGTCCGCGCACAGGGTTGCACCGGCCCTTCTGGAGCTCGAGCTCGAGGGGCGCGTCCACCGCCAACCCGGTGGGCTATTATCGCGCTCGAAGTGAAGCCTGAGTGAGCCCGGATCACCCGGCATCGTGACATGAAGCCGCCGAGTTGCGCTGCATTGACATTCACGGCCCCGGCACCACATGGTCCGCCGCCACGGATATCGTGGTGAGTCGAAAGGAATTTTCATGCCGGTCGTCGTTGTCGAATCGCCAGCCAAGGCAAAGACAATAAACAAATATCTTGGGTCCGATTACACGGTACTGGCGTCTTACGGGCACGTCCGGGATCTTCCGCCGAAGGACGGATCCGTTGACCCCGAAGCCGGCTTCGACATGAAATGGGAGGTCGGGACAGACAGTCGCAAACATGTCAAGGCGATCGCCGACGCGCTCCAGTCCGACCCCGAACTGATCCTCGCAACCGACCCGGACCGCGAAGGCGAGGCAATCAGCTGGCACCTTGAAGAGGCGCTGCGCAAGCGCCGGGCGATCAAGAAGGACACGCCGGTCAGCCGGGTTGTCTTCAACGCCATCACCAAGTCGGCGGTCACCGAAGCGATGGCCAACCCGCGCGGGATCGACGAGGATCTTGTCGAGGCCTATCTGGCCCGCCGGGCACTCGACTATCTCGTCGGGTTCAACCTCAGCCCGGTCCTGTGGCGCAAGCTGCCCGGGGCCAAGTCCGCGGGGCGGGTGCAATCGGTCTGCCTGCGGCTCATCGTCGAGCGCGAGATGGAGATCGAAGCGTTCAAACCCCGCGAGTACTGGTCGGTCAAGGCCCGCCTTTCCACCCCGAGGGGACAGGAATTCGACGCCCGTCTGGTCACCCTGGCGGGCAAAAAGCTTGACAAGTACGACATCGAGAATGGCACCAGCGCGGAAATGGCCGTGCAGGCGATCCGGAGTCGCGACCTGTCGGTCACCTCTGTCGAGGCCAAGCCGGGCACCCGGAATCCGTCCGCGCCCTTCATGACCTCGACCCTCCAGCAGGAGGCATCGCGCAAGTTCGGAATGGGCGCCCGTCAGGCGATGAGCGCGGCACAACGGCTCTACGAGGCGGGTTACATCACGTACATGCGGACCGACGGAATCGACATGGCGCCAGAGGCCGTACATGCAGCGCGTGATGCCATCCGCGACCGTTTCGGCGCCGAGTACGTGCCCAAATCCCCGCGCATGTACAAGAACAAGGCCAAGAATGCGCAGGAAGCGCATGAATGCATCCGTCCCACCGAGATGACCCGCGATGCCGCCGCGATCAGGACCACAGACGCCGATCAGCGCAAGCTTTATGATCTGATCTGGAAACGCACCCTGGCTTGCCAGATGGAGGCCGCGCGACTTGAACGCACCACGGTGCAGATCAACAGCGCCGACCGGCAGGTCGGCCTGCGCGCGACCGGGCAGGTGGTGCTTTTCGACGGGTTCCTGCGCATTTATGAAGAAGGCCGTGACGACACGGTCGTGGACGATGACGACAATCGCCTGCCCCAGATCGCCGAAGGCGAACCGGCCGAGAAACGCGAGGTGACGCCGGAACAGCATTTCACCCAGCCGCCGCCGCGCTACACCGAGGCGACTTTGGTCAAGCGGATGGAGGAACTCGGGATTGGCCGTCCGTCAACATATGCCAGCATCGTCACCACGATCCAGGACCGTGAATACGTCCGCAAGGAAGGCAATCGCCTGATCCCCGAGGACAAGGGCCGGATCGTGACGGTCTTCCTGCTCAATTTCTTCCGCAAATACGTGGGCTACGAATTTACCGCCAACCTGGAGGAGGAACTTGACAGGGTCAGCGCGGGAGACGCTGATTACAAGGAAGTCCTGAACAATTTCTGGCGTGATTTCTCGGCCGCCATTGCCGAGACGAGCGATTTGAGGATCACGGAAGTCCTCGACGTTCTGGATGAGGCGCTCAGCGATCAGCTTTATCCGCCGCGCGAGGATGGCGGCGATCCGCGTATCTGCCCGCTCTGTGGCGAAGGGCGGCTGCACCTCAAGACGTCCCGTACCGGCGGCTTCGTGGGCTGCGGCAATTACCCCGAATGCCGCTATACACGCCCGATCGGCGGGGATGCCGATCAGGCCGGCGATCGTGTGCTTGGCGAGGATCAGGGCGACGAGATCAGCCTGCGTTCGGGGCGTTTTGGCCCCTATGTGCAGCGCGGCGAGGCAACCGAGGAAAACAAGAAGCCGCCGCGCGCCTCCCTGCCCAAGGGGTGGAAACCCGAGGACATGGATCTTGAAAAGGCGCTCATGCTGCTGAGTCTTCCGCGCGAAATCGGACACCACCCCGAGGATGGCGAACCGATCGAGGCCGGCATCGGCCGTTACGGGCCTTACGTCAAGCATGGCCGGCTTTACGCCAATCTCAAGGAGGTTGATGAGGCCTGGACGATCGGCATGAACCGCGCGGTCGAGGAACTTGCCAAGAAGGCTGCCAGCCGCGGCAAGGGACGGGGGGCTGCGGCAAAGCCGCTAAAGGAACTGGGCGAGCATCCTGACAATGGCGGTCCGGTCAATGTCATGGACGGCCGCTACGGGCCCTATGTCAAGTGGGACAAGATCAATGCCACGCTGCCCAAGGGCACCGAACCCGCGGACGTGACCATGGACATGGCAGTTGCCCTGATCGACGAGAAGGCAGCAAAGAAGGGCAAGGGGCGCAAGGCACCGGCAAAGAAGGCGACGGCGCGCAAGTAGCGGCGCCGGCACCTAAGTAGAAATCCTTATGCCGTGTTGTCAGGCACGGCCACGCGTTGACTTTGGGGGCCGCCCCGGCACATACCCGTGGCGAATACCTCTCAAGGGGAGTTTTCCATGAAGAAAATATATGCGAACGCCACCGATGCACTCGACGGTCTGCTGCATGACGGGATGTTGATCGCGGCAGGTGGCTTCGGCCTCTGCGGCATTCCCGAACTGCTGTTGCAGGCCATCAAGGAGGCCGGCACGAAGAACCTCACTTTCGCGTCCAACAATGCCGGGGTTGACGACTTCGGCATCGGCATCCTGCTCCAGACCCGTCAGGTCAGGAAAATGATGTCTTCCTATGTGGGCGAGAATGACACGTTCATGCAGCAATATCTTTCCGGCGATCTGGAACTGGAATTCAACCCGCAGGGTACGCTGGCCGAACGCATGCGCGCTGGCGGGGCGGGCATTCCCGGCTTCTATACCAAGACGGGCTACGGCACGCAGATCGCCGAGGGCAAGGAGGTCAAGGAGTTCGACGGCGAGCCCTACATTCTGGAACGCGGGATTTTTGCCGATCTTTCCATCGTGAAGGCCTGGAAGGCCGACGAGACCGGGAACGCCATCTTTCGCAAGACAGCCCGCAACTTCAACCCGCCGGCGGCGATGTGCGGGCGCACCTGCGTGATGGAGGTCGAGGAGATCGTGCCGACAGGCAGCCTCGACCCGGACTGCATCCACCTGCCCGGCATCTACGTGCACCGCCTGATCCAGGGTGAGCACGAGAAGCGTATCGAGAAACGCACTTTGAGGGAGGGCTGAGCCATGCCTTGGGACCGCAACCAGATGGCCGCGCGCGCGGCACAGGAGCTTGAAGACGGAACCTACGTCAACCTCGGCATCGGTATTCCCACACTCGTGCCGAACTTCATCCCCGAGGGCGTGCACGTGACTCTGCAGTCTGAAAACGGGATGTTGGGGATGGGACCTTTCCCCACCGAGGACGAGCTGGACCCCGATCTCATCAATGCCGGCAAGCAGACGATAACCGAGTTGCCCAACACATCCTATTTCGACAGCGCAACCAGCTTCGGGATGATCCGGGGCGGCAAGATCGCGATGGCGATACTCGGCGCGATGGAGGTGGCCGGAAACGGTGATCTGGCAAACTGGATGATCCCCGGTAAGCTGGTAAAGGGCATGGGCGGCGCGATGGATCTGGTTGCCGGGGTGCGCCGGGTCGTCGTCGTGATGGACCACACCAACAAGCACGGTCAGTCGAAGGTGCTCAAGGAATGCACTCTGCCGTTAACCGGGACCGGCGTGGTGAACAGGATCATCACCAACCTGGGCGTTCTTGACGTTGTCGAGGGTGGGTTGAGGATAGTCGAGACCGCCGACGGCGTCACCGAGGAAGAACTCCGCGCCGCGACCGACGCCGCAATCGTCTGACAACCAGGGCACGGCGCACCAACCGCGCCGTGCCCGCGCGATCTGCCGCGGCTCTCTGGGCTCCGCGCGCCTTTTGCTACCATACCGCGCATCCCGATTTCCCTGATTCATGAAGGCGCGAGTCGCTCGTGACAGGCCGAAAACACCCTGAATCACCCCTCCAGGATGCCTGCCGCGACACTCCGTTCAAGCCGAATTCACGCGGCGCGTAATTTTTTGTTAATGTTTTTCAGTACCTTAATGATTGCATTTGCAAAAAAATGAACCCGCAACAAAAAGGCGCCATTCGCGCCAAATTCCCGCCTGAATTCGCTGGCTATATCTCCCCATACCGCGGCGCCAACGAGCCAAACAGAGAGTACGGCTCAATGAACGGTGAAGCGGTTGTAACCTGAGTAACCTGATCCTTTGGAGGGACAAACAATGATCAACTTCATCAAGAACTTCCGCAATGACGAAGACGGCGCCGTTACTGTTGACTGGGTTGTGCTGACCGCAGCCATCGTGGGCCTGGGCGTTGCAGCCGTGTCGACCGTCGAAGGCGGCGTTGACGGCCTGGCGTCGTCCATCAGCAGCGGCGTCTCTGACGAAACCGTTCGCTAATAGCAGGCAACCACCTGCGACGGAATTGCCTGAGGCCGCAAATCCCCGATTTGCGGCCTCTCGCACCCAAGATCACTTGAAATCGACGCCCTTCACTCGGATGGACTCCATTTTAATCATCCGTCTCTTTCTATCGCTCCGCTCGTTGCCTAGAATTATGCGACGCAACAGGAAGACAGTTTCAGATGTTCGGATTTCTCAAATCTCGTGGTGCCGATGAAGATGGCGCCGTCACCGTGGACTGGGTCGTTCTGACGGCAACGATGATCGGTCTCGCCGCGGGCGGTGCCACCGCCACGCTGACGGGTATAGAGGCACTCGGCGGCAAGGTCGAAAGCAACCTGTCCACACGCTCGGTGCAATGATCCGAATGGCAAGTCCGGCCCGGAAAGGGCCGTCGCGTTTCCGTTTTTTCGCCACATTCGGTTGGCATTGAAATACCAGACAGGTGCGCCCGCAACGGGCGTTTGGAAACGGGTGCGTTACCCTGAAAGGATAGACATGCGTTTGGTATTCGGACTTGTTCTTGTTCTGGGGCTCGGCCTGGCCGGTTTTGCCGTCTACATGGCAAAGAATTACATCCAGTCCTATCAGACCCAGCTTGAAAAGGAACGCAAGCAACGCGCTCCGGCGATCAAGACCACCGACGTGATCGTGGCCGGGCGCCCGCTGGCATATGGTGACCGTATCACCCAAGAGGATGTCCGCCGGGTCAAGTTCCCGGTGGATGCGCTGCCCGAAGGCACGTTCGAGAGTGTTGAAATTCTTCTGCCCGAGGGTGAAGAGAAGCCGCGCACCGTGCTGCGCAGCCTGGCCGAGAACGAGGTGCTGCTTGCATCAAAGGTCACCGAACCCGGCGCCAGTGCCGGAATCACGACAAAGCTCAAGCGCGGAATGCGCGCCTTCGCGATCAAGGTCGATCTGTCAAGCGGTGTTTCGGGCTTCCTGCGGCCCGGTGACTACGTGGATATCTACTGGACCGGCAAGGTCGGATCAGAGCGGCTTCGGACCGAAGGTGATTCCACTGGAGAAGTGACCAAGCTCATCGAGGGCGGCATGGAACTGATCGCGGTCGATCAGGTCTCGGACACGAACACCACCGGCGCCATCGACGCCCGGACAGTGACCGTTTCGGCCCGCCCGCAACAGGTTGCCGCGCTTGCCCAGGCCCAGGCCACCGGACGGCTCAGCCTGTCTTTGGTCGGAGTCGGAGACACCAGCGTCTCGGAGGTGGTCGAGGTCGATCAGCGGCGGCTTCTGGGCATCGCCGAAGCGGCCCCGGAAGCCCCCGAAGCGCCGAAAAAGGAAGTATGCACGATCCGCACGCGCCGCGGGTCCGAGGTGATCGAAACGCAGATCCCCTGCACCAATTGATGTGCCGTGAAAGCGTAGCGGCGCGTGGCTGCGCATTGCGCAGCCCGTTGCGTTTTTGCCGATCCTGCGTGGAGCGGTCACTGCAAGAATGCAGGAAAACCCATTGATAGTTGCAAAGAATCCGAAAATATCGCACAGTGTCGGGAACAGCGGGCAAAAAGACCCGTTTTTGAGGCGTGATCGGAAAAGGCAGGTCACATGAAAATCTTGACTGTTTTCGCGGCTGCCCTTTTGGGGGTGTCATTGGCTGCCGGGGCGCCTTCTGGGCCGGTCGCGGCCCAAACGATCCATGTCATGCGCAGCAGCACCTCGCGCGACCTGAACGTCCCGGTCAACCGGGCAGTTGTCGTCGAGAGCGACGTGATTTTTTCCGAGATCAACATCGCCAATCCGGCCATCGCGGACTTCTTCACCCTTTCGGACCGGACGATATACGTTCTCGGCAAGTCGCCGGGGCGCACCTCTTTGACATTGCTGGACGAAACCGGGCGGCTGATTACCAATGTCGAGGTGCGCGTCACCAACGACATCGCCGAGTTCAAGGAACGGCTGAGGCAGATCCTGCCAAACGAGAAAATCGAGGTCAGGACCGCGAATGACGGCATCGTCCTTTCCGGAAGTGTTTCAAGCACCAGTGACATGCAGCGCGCGCTTGATCTTGCCGAGCGTTACGCGCCCGAGCGGGTATCGAACCTGATGACGGTTTCCGGCAAACAGCAGGTGATGCTCAAGGTCCGGTTCGCCGAGATGCAGCGGAGCGTTTCCAAGCAGCTCAGCTCTTCAGTGGGGGTCAGCGCGCCGGGCGGCGAAGTTGGCGTCCTGAGTGAAACCGGAACATTTCTTGACGGTGGCAGCACCATCAACAACCCGCTGGCCGGCACCCAGAGCGGGGTCGAAGGGGCGATTTCCTTCGGCTTCGGTTTCGGCTCCACCCAGGTGGGCATTCTTCTGGAAGCCCTTGAAAGCAAGGGCGTCGTGCGCACTCTGGCCCAGCCGAACCTGACCGCGCTTTCGGGCCAGGAGGCCAAATTCCTTGCTGGCGGCGAATATCCCGTTCCCGTCGCCCAGGAAAATGATCAGATCACGATCGAGTTCAAACCATTCGGTGTCGAAATGAACTTCGTGCCCCGGGTGCTGGCCGACGGGGTGATCAACCTAGAAATGGCCGCGGCCGTCTCGTCTCTGGATCCCAGTAACGGGATCACGGCCACCGGCGGATTTTCGATTGATGCCTTCCGCCGCCGCGACACCTCGACAACGGTGGCGCTGCGCGACGGTGAAAGCTTTGCCATCGCCGGGCTGCTTCAGGACGATTTCCGCGACACCGCCGGGCAGGTGCCCTGGCTGGGTGACGTACCCGTCCTCGGGGCGCTTTTCCGCAGCGCGGATTTCCAGAGATCCCAGACGGAACTGGTGATCATCGTCACGGCGCATCTTGTCACGCCGACACAGGGCGAGGCGCTGGCCCTGCCAACGGACCGGGTGCGTCTGCCGTCCGAAAAGGATCTGTTCCTCAACGGGCGTGTGGCGCGTGAAGTGACGCCCCCCGAAAAGGGCGGGGCCGGCGAGGTTGCCAAACAGGACTTCAGCGGCTCTTACGGGTACGTGATGGATTGACACGGAGGCGGGGGCACATGAGACAACTTGTTGCGATTGCAGGCGTATCTTTTTTAACCGCCTGTGCAGGACCGTCCGGAGAGGTCTATCGCTCCTATTCCGAAGCCGGCGGGATCCTCGACGGCGGGAGCTTCGGCGCCGCCGACACCAACAATCGCCAGATCATGAGTGGTGAGAAAGTCTTTGCCATCGATCTTTCGAATCGCTTCGCGACCGAGGTCATGACGACGGTGAACTTTGCCTTCAATTCCGCGCGTCTGGACGCAGGCGCGCGCGACACGTTGCGCGAACAGGCAGCCTGGATCAAGCAATTCCCCGAAGTCCGGTTCCGCGTCTACGGTCATACCGATGCCGTCGGGTCGACCGCCTATAACAAACGGCTCGGGCTGCGCCGTGCACGGGCGGTCGTTTCCTATCTCGCCTCGCAGGGAATCAGCCGCAACCGGCTGGAGGCCGTTGTCTCATTCGGCGAAACCCAGCCGCTGATCGTTGCCCAGGGGCGCGAACGCCGCAACCGCCGGACGGTCACCGAGGTTTCGGGGTTCCTGAAATCGCATCCGGTCATCATGGACGGGCGCTATGCCGAGGTCGTGTACCGCGAAACGATCGAAAGCGCCAAACCGGATTCGGATCTTAAGATGGTCACCGGCGGTGGCGCGACAACCGGCGAAGGCGGCGAGTAAACCCATTCTCCCAGTCCGGACAGTCACCGGACCACCTTGAGCCCGCCCGGAAGGGCGGGTTTTTCTTTGTCCCTGGTGATCCCACAAATTCGATCTTTTGGCCTAAATATCGCCCAGATTTTCAGCGACATTGATGTCTGCCGGCCCCATAGCCCCTTGCTCGAGGTCGAGGTGACCGGCGATCGGGGGAATGCGCATTTGACAGGAAATTGCGGCCCCAGACGGAATTGAGGCGCCCTTCGCAGGGGGCAAACAGGATAGGACAGACGTTCGATGGCGAGTAATGGCATGCAACAGGCAGATCCGAGTCCGATCATCGCCTGCACGATCAGCAGGGATGTCCAGAATTTCGACCTCCTGATCGAAGACATGGAGGCCGCCCTCGGCGAAAGTTGGGGCGACCTGGGATTCTCCGAGGCGCTTGCATTCTTCAACCAGCCAGAGGCCGACACCCTCAAGTTCGTCGCCCTTGCAATCGACGAAACCGACGAGGCTGATATCGCGCTTCTGGGGCAGATAATCACCCTCGCACGCAGTCGCGGAATCAAGGTGATCCTTATCGCCGAGGACGTGAGCCCGGCAGCCCTGCATCAGCTGCTGCGCCAGGGCGCGGATGAATTCGTGCCCTATCCACTGCCGGAGAACGAGCTGCAGGCGGCCATCGAACGCCTGCAGAAACCCGAGCCGGCCCCGGCCAGCACCGTGGCCGCACCCGATGCCTCGGGCGAAGAGGGTGTTCTTCTGGGCGTGCATGGACTCGCCGGAGGGACCGGGGCTTCGACGCTGGCCGTCAATCTTGGCTGGGAACTGGTCAGCGTGGCGGCCGAAGACCCGCCCAAAGTCTGCATACTCGACCTCGACCTTCAGTACGGGGCAGTGGCGACCTTCCTCGACCTGCCCCGCCGCGAAGCGGTTTACGAGATGTGGTCGGATATCGACTCGATGGATGACGAGGTGTTCAAACAGGCCCTCGTCAGTTTCCAGGACAAGCTGTGGGTTCTCACGGCGCCTCCCGAAATGCTGCCCCTCGACATGATCACACCCGAAGACGTCACCCGGGTTCTGGAGCAGGCCCGCCGCCACTTCGATTACGTGGTCGTGGATATGCCCTCGACGCTGGTCCAGTGGTCCGAAGCCGTCCTCAGCTCCGCACAGCTCTATTTCGTGACCCTGGAAATGGACATGCGGTCGGCCCAGAACACCCTGCGCTTCAAACGCGCACTCAAGGCCGAGGAGTTGCCCCTGGAGCGTTTGCGATACTGTCTCAACCGGGCGCCGAAATTCACCGACCTGACCGGACGCTCACGGGTCAAGCGCATGTCGGAGAGCCTCGAAATCGGCATCGAACTGCAACTGCCGGATGGCGGGCGGCCGGTTGCGCAGGGGGGCGATCACGGGTTGCCCTTGGCAGAATCGGCTCCGAAAAATCCGCTGCGCAGGGAAATCGCGAAGCTCGCCGCTTCGCTGCATGAAATCGGCAAGAATGATGCCGAGGCCGCGTAGAACAAGGGGCACGCATGTTTTCCAGATACAAGAAATCCACGCCAGGGGCAGTCAAGACCTCGGCGCCGAAACCGGCCAACGATCAGCCCGGACCGGCCGCCCCGCAAAAGGCGCCCGAGGCCAAGCCGACCCTGCGGCGCGCACCGCAGAAGGCCAAGGCTGTTCCCGCCAGCGCCGACAAGGACCGCAAGCGCAAGGAGCGTCTGGCCGAGATCAAGCTGGACCTGCACCGCGCCCTTCTGGACAATCTCAACCTCTCTGCTCTTGATTCCGCCAGCGAGGCGGATCTGCGCGCCGAGATCAGTTCCATCGCCAGCGAGGTTCTCGAGGAGCGCAGCATCGTGCTCAACCGCGAGGAACGCCATACCCTCACGCAGGAACTCTATGACGAGGTTCGCGGACTCGGGCCGCTGGAGACATTGCTTCAGGACGACACCGTGAACGACATTCTCGTCAATGGTCCGCAGCAGATATTCGTCGAACGCGCCGGTCAGCTCGAACTTTCCGACGTCACCTTCAAGGATGAAAGGCATCTGCTTCGCATCATCGACAAGATCGTCTCGGCGGTTGGCCGCCGGGTGGACGAGTCCAACCCCTATGTCGACGCGCGCCTTGCGGATGGTTCACGTTTCAACGCCATGGTCCCGCCGATCGCCGTGGATGGAAGCCTCGTGTCGATCAGGAAATTCAAGAAGGACAAGCTGGGCATCGACGACCTGGTGAATTTCGGCGCCTTCAACGAGGAAATGGCCGCTTACCTTCAGGCCGCGGTGGCCTGCCGTCTGAACATCATCGTCTCGGGCGGAACCGGGTCCGGCAAGACCACCACACTCAACGCGCTGTCGTCGTTCATCGACAATTCCGAACGCATACTGACCATCGAGGACACGGCCGAACTGCAGCTTCAGCAGATTCACGTGGGCCGGATGGAAAGCCGTCCACCCAACGTCGAGGGCAAGGGCGAGGTGAGCGCGCGGGACTGCCTCAAGAACGCGCTCAGGATGCGCCCCGACCGGATCATCGTGGGTGAGACCCGCGGCGAGGAGGTTATCGACATGCTGCAGGCCATGAACACCGGCCATGACGGCTCGATGACCACGATCCACGCCAACAATGCCCGCGATGCGGTCAGCCGTCTGGAGAACATGATCGCAATGGCCGGGATCGAAATGCCGCTCAAGGCGGTACGAAGCCAGATCGCTTCGGCCGTGCACCTGATCGTGCAGGCCAGCCGCCTTCAGGACGGGTCGCGCCGCATGACCTCGATCACCGAGATCACCGGGATGGAGGGTGACGTGATCTCGATGCAGGAGATATTTCGTTTCCAGCGTGTCGGCCTGACACCCGAAAACAAGATCATCGGCCACTTCACCGGCGCGGGGGTGCGTTCGCACTTCACGGAACGTTTCCGGCTTTGGGGCTACGACCTGCCGCCTGCCATCTTCGAACCAGTGGCGGCGGAGTAACCGGGATGACAATCAGCCCGGAACCCATAATCTATGGCCTTATTTTCGTCGGGGTGCTGGTCCTTGTGGAAGGCATCTACCTGACGGTCTTCGGCAAGTCCATCAGCCTCAACAGCAGGGTAAATCGACGCCTCGACATGCTGGAAAAGGGCGCCGCCCGGCAGGAGGTGATGGAAAAGCTCCGCAAGGAAATGGAGCAGCATCTGCGATCGCAGCGGATACCGCTTTATTCCATGCTTGCCAGCAAGGCGCAGAAGGCCGCGATCGCTTTCACGCCGCAACAGCTTGTCCTGCTGATGTTCGGGCTGGCCTCGGCGGCCTTCGTGGCATTGTCCATCGGCACCGAGACCGAGGTGCCGGTGCGCGCGGCGATTTCTGTCGGGATGGGCGTGGGGGGCGTGATCCTTTGGATCAACATCAAGGCCGGCAAGCGGACGGCCCTGCTTGAGGAACAACTTCCCGACGCGATCGAACTGATGGTGCGCTCGCTAAAGGTGGGGCATCCGTTCTCGTCGGCCATATCGATCGTCGCCAACGAGGTTGCGGACCCGTTGGCGACCGAATTCGGAATGATCGCCGACGAAGCCGCCTATGGCCGCGACATGAGCGAGGCGCTCAAGGAAATGTCCAACCGTCTCGACATGCAGGACCTGCGCTTTCTGGCCGTGGCTGTGACGATCCAGCAGCAATCGGGCGGCAACCTGGCCGAGATCCTTGCCGGTCTCGCCAGGGTGATCCGGGCCCGGTTCCGTCTGTTTCGCAGGGTCAAGGCGATCACCGCCGAGGCGAAATGGTCAGGCAACTTCCTGTCGGCATTTCCCGTGCTCGCGCTGATCGCGATCAACATGCTGGACCCGAATTATTATGACGAGGCGATGGAGCACCCCTTCTTCATCCCCGCCTGCCTTGCTGTCGGGGCGTTTCTTGTCGCCAACCTGTTCGTGATGCGTGCCCTCGTGAACATCAAGGTCTGAAGGAAAAACCATGCGCCTGATCATCGACATGCTGACCACGACGCTGGGCCCCTTCGGCCCGGTGATCGCGATCGGCATGCTGGGCGTCTTCCTGATCCTCGGGACGGTTCTGCTGATGATCAATCAGCGTGCTGATCCGCTTGACAAACTCAAGAAGAACGCCCGGCCGGACACAGGCAAGTCCAAGGACAAGCAGCAATCCCTGCGCAGCCGCGGGCGCAATGAAAAGCTCGACAAATACGCCAATTTCCTTGAGCCGCAGGACGAGGAACAGCTTTCCGAGATGAAGCGCACGCTGATGCAGGCGGGCTATCGGGGCCGCGATGCCGTGCGCTATTTCCACTTCGCCCAGTTCGCGCTCGGGATCGGGTTCCTGGTTATCGGGGTTGTTTACTACGTCATGTTCGTGTCGGGTACCGACACGACGACCCAGCAGACACTGATGTATATCCTGGGTCCGGGTGGCGTGGGCTACATGCTGCCCAAGTACTGGATCACCAAGCGCCAGCAGAAACGGCAGGAGGAGATCGAGGAGGGCTTTCCCGACAGCCTCGACATGATGCTGATTTGTGTCGAGGCCGGTCAATCACTCGATCAGGCAATCATACGCGTCGCCCATGAAATCAAACCGTCCTTTCCGGCCCTTTCGGAAGAATACGAGATCGTGTCACAGCAGATCAAAGCGGGCCGTGACAAACCTTCGGTGTTGACAGAAATGTCCGAACGTTGTGGCGTGCAGGACATATCGAGCTTCGTGACCGTTCTGATCCAGTCGCAGAGTTTCGGCACGTCGATCGCCGACGCGCTGCGGGTCTACGCCGGCGAAATGCGTGACAAACGGGTCATGCGAGCCGAGGAAAAGGCCAACAAGCTTCCCACGAAGATGACATTGGTCACCATGACGCTTACAGTTCCCCCACTTCTTATCATCCTGGTGGGGCCTTCGGTGATCGGGCTGATGGAACTCACGGCAATGTCAAAGTGACACGCGGATCGAAAAAAACAGGGCCGAATGGCACGGGCAGGGGCAATTCTGGTGATCGCGCTGGCGCTGGCGGGCTGTAACCCGGGCGATCCCTCGAATGGACCCTACGCACCGGGTATCGCTCCCTCCGGCACGTCTGTGGACGGCTTGACCGTGGGGCACCGCATGATGCGCGCGGGCGAACACGAACTGGCGCTCGAGGCTTTTACCCGCGCCGCGTCCGAACACGGAATAACGCCTGATATCCTTGCCGCACTTGGCAGCGCAAATCTTGCGCTCGGACGGCTCGGTCAGGCCGAGGACCTGTTGAGAGACGCGATCGAAAGCGAAGATGCCGTGCCGGAAACCTGGAACAATCTCGGCGTCGTCCTCATGGAACGGGGCAAGACGGCCGAGGCATCCCGGATTTTCCGTCACGCATACGCGATCGACAATGGCGAAAGTGACGCGATTCGCGATAATCTTCGCTTGGCCCTCGCAAAATTGGAAAATCCCGGTTATGTTGTTGGCAAGGAACAAGATTACAAATTGGTACGGCGGGGCAGCAGCGATTACCTGATCCGCAAGATACCATGACGAGGCGAAGGCAGTAAAAGGACGCAAAAATGCGCCACCCCATCCTATTTTCGCTCTGCGCCGCTGGCGCGGTCCTGGTGTCTGGCTGTGAAAAGGACAGCGGTGACGATGTCGACCGCGCCTTTCAGGGCGTGAATGTCGTTGACGAGACAAATCTCAACGACGTCATGCTCACGGCGGCGGACCCGAACGAGGCCGTGACCTATTTTCAACGCACCACCCAGGAGCAGCCGGATCGCATCGACCTTCGGCGCGGCTTGGCCAAATCCCTGATCCGCGCCAAGCGCCACACAGAAGCGATAACCGCCTGGAAAAAAGTCACCAAGCATGAAAAGGCCACCGACGAAGACCGTGTCAACCTGGCCGATGCGCTTATCCGGAACAATGACTGGGACGAGGCCGAGAAGGTGCTTGATGCCATCCCGCCAACCTTCGAGACCTTCAAGCGCTACCGGCTCGAAGCGATGGTCGCCGACAGCAACAAGGACTGGAAAAGCGCCGACAGTTTCTATGAAACCGCCGCGGGTCTGACGACCCGCCCTGCCGGAGTTCTGAACAACTGGGGTTATTCCAAACTTTCGCGCGGCGAATTTGCCGAGGCTGAAAGGCTGTTCTCTGACGCCATACGCCTTGACGGAACGCTGTTCACCGCCAAGAACAACCTTGTCCTGGCCCGCGGAGCACAGCGCAATTATACCCTGCCGGTGATGCCGGTGACCCAGACCGAACGTGCGCAACTGCTCTACACGCTCGGGCTTTCTGCGATCAAGCAGGATGACGTTACAACCGGTCGCGGGCTTCTTCAGGAAGCGGTCGACACCCATCCCCAGCATTTCGAGGAAGCCGCCCGCAGCTTGCGCGCGCTCGAAAGCAACGTCGTCAATTGATTTGCCCGCCAAGGGACCGGACCGGAGCCACCGATGCACATAACCGCCACCGAGGCCCTCTGGTTCCTGCCCTTTGTCCTGCCGGTCTGTCTCTGGGTGGCCTGGACCGATCTCAAGCTGATGCGGATCCGGAACACGGCTGTGATCACGCTTGCCGCCATCTTCGTGATCGTGGGTCCGCTGGTCCTGCCACTGGAGGATTACGGCTGGCGGCTGGCCCACCTTCCTGCGGCGCTCGTGATCGGCATCGCACTGAACGCGGGCGGGCTCGTGGGGGCGGGCGACGCCAAGTTCGTTGCTGCTGCCGCCCCCTTCATCGCCCCCGGTGATATCACATTGCTGACCCTGATCATGGCCGCCAACCTGCTTGCCGCCTTCGCCGCCCATCGAATCGCCAAGTACAGCGGCCTGCGCCGTCTCGCCCCCGACTGGGAAAGCTGGTCACGCGGCAAGAAATTCCCAATGGGCCTGTCGCTGGGGGGATCCCTGGCGATCTACCTCGGCCTTGCGGCAGCATACGGCGCCTGAGCCGGCACCGCCCCGGACCTGCCCCGGGGATACCACATTTCCTGCATCTTTCGCCGGCATCATCCACGCGACGCACCATGCAAGCACAGGATCGACGTGATGAACATGCAAGCCCCTGCAACCGGGGTACAACCACCCCCGCCACCCAGCACCATCGAGGACATGCGCCTCCCCCCGGTGATGATGCGCGACATCCTGCTGAAAACGATCTTCCGCAAGAATACCAATACCGCCTCGGATATCGCCACCGCGCTCTGCCTGCCGCGCGCCGTCACCCAGGAACTCGTGGACACTGCCCGCGAACAACGCCTGCTCGAGGCGACCGGCACGCTCAACGCCAACTCCGGCAACGAGATGGGTTTCCAGCTCACGGATGCGGGCAAGTCCCGCGCCCTCGACGCGCTCAGCCAGTCAGAGTATTTCGGCGCCATGCCTGTGCCGCTCGCGGTTTACGCCGAGCAGGTCCGTCGGCAGTCAATCCGCAATATCCAGATCACCCGGGATGAACTGACCCGCGCGATGGGGCATCTGGTACTGCCCGACTCGCTGCTCGATCACCTGGGTCCGGCGGTCAGCGCGGGGCGCTCGATCCTGATGTACGGCCCGCCGGGTAACGGCAAGTCCTCGATCTCGAATGGCATCCGCGACGCCCTTGGCGACAAGATCTATGTCCCCCGCGCGATCGAGTACGCCGGCCAGGTGATCACTGTTTACGACCCCATCGTGCATTCCGCGGCAGAAGCGGAACAGGACGACCCCAACGCCCTGCGCCGGCGCCGCACATTCGACGCGCGCTACGTGCGCTGCGAACGTCCGACCGTGATCACCGGCGGGGAACTGACGCTCGACATGCTTGATCTGGTGTACAACCCCACGGCCCGGACATACCAGGCGCCGCTTCAGTTCAAGGCCACCGGCGGGATCTTCATCGTCGATGACCTTGGCCGCCAATCCGAGCCGCCGCAAAGCCTGATAAACCGCTGGATCGTGCCGCTGGAGGAAGGAAAGGACATCCTCGCCCTGCAGTCGGGTGAAAAATTCGAGGTGCCCTTCGACACGCTTGCGATCTTCTCGACCAATTTCCACCCGAACGAGATCTTCGACCAGGCCGCCCTCCGCCGCATCTTCTACAAGATCAAGATCGACGGTCCCTGCCAGGCCGATTTCCTCAAGATCTTCGCAATGGTGGCCAAGAAAAAGAAGATGCCGCTCGACGAGGCGTCGCTTGTCCATCTGATCCGCAAGAAATATCCGGAAATCAATAACGTGTACGCAAACTACCAGCCGATTTTCCTGATCGACCAGATGATCGCGATATGTGAGTTCGAGGGCATCCAGTACCAGATGACGCCCGAACTGATAGAACGTGCCTGGGCCAACATGTTCGTCCGCGAGGAAGAGATCATCCACTGACGGCGGTGGCGCGGCCCGGCCCGCTCCTCGGGCCGGAATAAACGTGCGGCTTCCGGCCCTGATCGCAGATCGCCCTGCGGGCGCGCCACCGCTCTCTTCGGCCACGTCTTTGCTTTCCGCGCCCGCGCCCCTAGCTTGCCGCCCATGAAAGCTTTGCCCCCGCTCATTTCGGACTGGTTCACCACGCGTGGCTGGTCGCTTCACCCGCATCAGCGCGAGATGCTCGCACGGGCCGGCGACCCCGCCACCTTGCTGATTGCGCCCACCGGCGGCGGCAAGACGATGGCGGGCTTTCTGCCCACCCTGGCAGAGCTGGCCGATGGCGGGCATGACGGGTTGCACACGCTTTATATCTCGCCGCTCAAGGCCCTCGCCGCGGATATACGGCGCAATCTGGTCACGCCGATAACCGAACTGGACCTGCCAATCCGGGTCGAGGATCGAACCGGAGACACATCCTCGCATACACGACGGAGGCAACGCGCGGCCCCTCCGCACATCTTGCTGACGACACCCGAAAGCCTGGCGCTGCTGACATCCTATGCCGATGCGCCGCAGATATTCGCGGGGCTGCGGCGCGTGGTCGTGGACGAGGTTCACGCGCTGGCCGAATCCAGGCGCGGCGATCAGCTTATGCTGGCGCTCGCGCGACTTCAGGCGCTCTGCCCCGGGCTGCGGCGCGTGGGCCTTTCGGCCACCGTGGAGGATCCCGGGGCGATCGCGGCATTCCTGGCGCCGCATCCAGAACCATGCGCCATCCTTGCCGCCGATCCTGGCCCGGACCCGGATATCGCCACCCTGGAAACGCGCGTTCCGCCCCCCTGGGCAGGCGGCGGGGCCATCCACGCGATACCGGAGATCCTGGAACAGATCCGGGCCCACCGAACGACCCTGATCTTTCACAATACCCGCGCCCAGGCCGAGATCTTCTTCCGCAACCTGTGGCTGGCCAATGAAGAGGGCTTGCCGATCGGCATCCACCACGGCAGCCTGGACCGCGCGCAGCGGGAGCGTGTGGAGGCGGCCATGAGCCGCGGTGAACTGCGCGCCATCGTTTGCACCGGCAGCCTTGATCTAGGGCTCGACTGGGGCGATGTGGACCTGGTGATACAGGTCGGCGCCCCCAAGAACGTCAAGCGTCTGGTGCAGCGTATCGGACGGGCAAACCATCGCTACAATGCTCCCTCCAAGGCGCTTCTGGTGCCCGCCAACCGGTTCGAGGAGCTCGAATGCCGTGCCGCTCTGGAAGCGGTCCGCGCGCATGCTCTGGATGGCGAGCCAAGAGGGCCCGGGCCGCTCGACGTCTTGTGTCAGCACATTCTCGTCACCGCCTGCGCGGGGCCCGTCGCGGCGGATTACCTCTTTGACGAGGTGAGGCGCGCGGGGCCCTATGCCTCTCTGTCACGCGCCGATTTCGATGATTGCCTGGAATTCTGTGCCACCGGCGGCTACGCGCTCCGGGCCTACGACCAGTGGCGGCGGCTGAAACAGGATTCGGACGGTTTATGGCGCCTGCGTGACCCGCGCAGTGCGCGCCTCATACGGATGAACATTGGCACCATCCAGGATGCCGACAAGCTCAAGGTGCGCCTGAAACGCAAACGCGGCGGCAAACCCCTGGGCGAGGTCGAGGAAGGATTCGCCGCCTCTCTGACGCCGGGCGACACCTTTTTGATCGGCGGGCAGGTGGTGCGTTACGAGTCGCTGCGCGAAATGACCGTAGAGGTCAGCCGCGATGCCGCACGCCAACCCAGGATCGCGGTGTTTTCCGGCACCAAGTTCGCCACATCCACACAACTTTCCCAACGTATCCTCAAGCTTCTGGCGGGAGGGGACTGGCGAGACCTGCCCGAACATACCCGCGACTGGCTCCAGCTTCAGCATCAAGTGTCGCAATTACCACGCGCCGGCCGCCTGCTGATCGAGAGTTTTCGACATGAAAGCCGGGAACATACCTGCATTTACGGCTTTGCCGGGCGCAACGCGCAACAGACACTCGGCTTGCTTCTGACCAAACGGATGGAGGAGACGGGCCTTGCGCCGCTCGGTTTCGTGGCCACCGATTACGCCACGCTGATCTGGGGGCTGGAGCCGGTACAGGATCCGGCGCCGCTTTTCCAGCCCGAGGCGCTGCGCGCCGGGCTTGATACATGGCTCGCGCAGAACGCCCTGATGAAACGCACCTTTCGTGCGTCGGCCACCATCGCCGGCCTGATCCAGCGCAACGCGCCGGGCTCACGGAAATCCGGCCGCCAGGCGACGTTCTCTTCCGACATTCTCTACGACACCCTGCACCGGCACGATCCCGGTCACCTGCTGCTGCGCGTTACCCGGCAGGAGGCGATGCGCGGGTTGATCGATTTCGGGCGCGTCACCGAAATGCTGGAACGGATTGGCGGGCGGATAGACCATCGCCGCCTGAAACGGGTATCCCCTTTCGCGGCGCCCCTTCTTCTCGAGGCCGGGCGCACACCGGTCGAGGGCACGGGTCAGGAGCGCCTGATGGCCCAACAGGCGCAGAAGCTGATGAACGCGGCTGGACTGAACGATTGACAGCCTCCCGTGACAGGCTTGCAACTTCGGTGCCGGCGCTCCAATCAGGGGCCATGACGGGACATGGTTTCACCCTTTCCGGCGCGCATCTCGTCGCGCTCGGCAGCGGCGCCCTGCATTGGCCCGCGCATGACCTGCTCTGTGTTTCGGACCTGCATCTCGGCAAGTCCGGCCGGCGGTTGCGCCTCGGCGGCGCCCCGCTACCCCCCTATGAGACACGCGACACGCTTGAACGGCTGGAAACAGCGCTGCACCATACCGGCGCCGGAACCGTGGTATGTCTTGGCGACAGTTTTGACGACAACGCCGCCGCGAGGGACTTGCCCGAGGAAGAAAAACTCAGGATCACGGCGCTACAGGCCGGCAGACGCTGGATCTGGATCGAGGGCAATCACGATCCGGGCCCGGTGGAGCTGGGCGGCACGCATCTAGACGAAATGGCGCTGCCCCCGCTTTCCTTCCGCCACATCGCCCGTCGCGACCGGACAGGCGAGATATCGGGGCACTACCACCCCAAGGCCACGATCGGGCTGGGCGGACGCCGCATGTCGCGGCCGGCCTTCCTGATTGACAACGACAGGGTCATCCTGCCCGCTTTCGGCACCTATACGGGCGGCCTGCGCAGCGATGATCCCGCCCTTGCCGGGCTGATGCGGGAGTCCGCCGTCGCGGTCCTGACAGGGGCTGCTCCGGTCGTGATTCCGATGCCGCGCTGAAGGTCATGCGCTTCGCGCCAAGGCGTTCTCGCCGGTATGGATGATACCCGAAGCCTCGAGGTCGGACCGGTATTTCCGGCTGACCGGCAGACGATCGCCATTTGTCACAATGACGAAGAACCGGTGCGCGTTCTCACGTTCCATTCCGGCAATGGCCCTCCGCGCTACCCAGAAGGACCGGTGCGTGCAGAACCCTTCCACCGGCTCCATCTCGTCCATTGCGTCACCAAGACGCATGCGCAATGTGTGCCGGCCACCTTCGGTGACCACTTCGACAAAATGATCCCGCGCGCAAAGGTAGAGGATCGGCGCACGATCCTCCCTGGGCAAGCGCCGCAACAGCCGCGCCGCCTCGGGTCCGTGCGCGTCTGCACGCGGGGAAACGCGGACGCAGGCGTCACTCGTGCCGGAGGTGAAGTAGCTCCCCGGTTCGACGCCGGGGATCAGGCGCCGCGCGACGAATACCCCGACCGAGATGATCAGGACATTCAGCGCGGTATGCAGAAACGGGGTATCGGGTTCGGCGCCCGGCAACGCCAGGCCCCTTTTGGCAAGCCACGGAACCGGCGAGAAAACCGCTGTCATCATGAGTACCGCCGAAACATCGAAAAGGATCGGCCGTTCCGTGCCGACCAGCCCCTTCACCGTTGTCCTCACTCCGCAGCCCGCCACGATGGACACCGTCACGATCACCAGCCAATAGAGCGCGCGGCCTTCGAAACTCATCGTCCGGTCCGTACCGAACGGCGCTGCCAGGATCGCGACCATGACAGCGATCAGCCATATGTGAATGGTCAACGGGCTGAGAAGCGACCCGTAACTTTCCCTGAATGCAGCCCTCAGGTCCTCTTCCCTCTTGCGTGACAAGATCTCACCGCTTCCACTTGCCCGAAAGGGCCCGAACCAAAAAACGGCGCGAATTTCTGTTCACAGCTCCCGCGCCGAACGCTAGAAGCAAGGGGTAGCACATCCAGCCACAAGGGAAACAATTCTGACGTGTGCCCGCGATCACGAAAAATTGAAGAATTGCAGGCCAGCTTCGCCGCCCAGTCGATGATGGCCACGCTTGGCGCCACCCTTGCCAAGGCCGGCGAGGGCGAGGCCGAAATACATGCGCCAATTCTTCCCGGTAGCCTTCAGCAGCACGGCTATGCCCATGCCGGGCTAACCTTCTCGATCGGTGACAGCGCAGCCGGCTACGCGGCCCTCAGCGTGATGCCGGATGGGGCCGAAGTGCTGACCTCCGAGATGAAGATCCACCTTCTGGCTCCGGCACGCGGCGACGTTCTGATCGCACGCGGACGGGTGATCAAACCGGGCCGCAGGCTTGTCATCGTGCAGGCTGACATCCACGCCCGCGCGGACGGGACTGAAACCCATGTCGCGCTCATGACCGGCACCATGGTTCCGATCCTCCCCGGCTGAAGTCTTTCACTGTTGACCGGACCCGATCCGCAGACGTGCGCCCGGCCGCCCCGGTGGTTCCGGCGGCTCCGGCACGCGCCCGCCTCGGGGCGGTTGCGTGCCCGTCGCGGTTGCGACGGATGGATGCATCCGATCTGGCGCAGCTTGCACTAGATCAATCCCGCGGCACGTGCCGCGGGTCTCTGGGAGCGGCTTACCGGCACCTCGGCACCATCGGCCATCACGACAAGGTCCCGGCCACGGCGCCGGCGGTGCCCGCTCGCCTGCCGGATCATGATCCAGTGCGAGCGGTGAACGCGAAGGCCGCCCGCCCCGTCCAGCTCGGCCTCCGCATCCGCAAGGCGCATCAGGATCAGCGCATGTCCGGCCGCCGTCACGACCTTCAGGTAATGGTCCTGCGCTTCGATGCGGATGAGAGGCCCACGCCTGTCCGATGGCAAACGCCGCAGGAACACGGTGGCCGGCGATGGTTCGGCCGTGCCCCCTGACCGTTCTGGCGGGGCCTTGCCCGGTCGCGGCGCGCTGAATGGTCCCAGCAGCCTCGCCGCGGCTTCGACCATCAGCGTGATCAGGAACACCAGTCCAACCATGTAGACCAGATCCTCCCAGCTACCCCAGCCGTCGAAGACGGCCGCATTAATTCCGTGAATCGCCAATGCAAGGATGATCGACCCGGCGGACCGCGCCGCGATGCCGCCCCACTCCGAAAGGCCGGCGGACAACCTCACCGCAAGCAACCCCAGGCTGACAGAAATCCCCACGATGCCGGCCCAGTAGGCCAGCCTGGCCGTGGGGGCGAGTGCTTCGAACGTACCGAAGGGGCCGGCCACCCCGGCCAGCACGCTCAGGATTGCCCAGATCCCGAGCGGCAGCCGCCAGCGGTGCAGTTCACGAAGCGCGCATTGCATTGCCCGTCACCCACGTAGCCGGTTTGACGGCCGCGCATGCGCTCTGGCGCGGACCGCCGCGCCTGCCCGATACCGGCCTGGACATCCAGATCCAGACATCACCGGCACGGGAGACGCATCATGACACTTCAACCCCTCCTGAATACCACAGCGGCAATACAGCTTCACGCCCTCACCGCGCTCGCGGTGCTGTGCCTTACGGGGGCCATCTTCATGCTCCCGCGCGGGCGCCGGGCGCATCGCGTCCTCGGCTGGATATGGGTGATCGCAATGCTCGTTATCGCTGTCAGCAGCTTTTGGATACACACGATTGGCCAGTTCGGGCCGTTCAGCCTCATTCACCTGCTCTCTCTCGCCACACTGGCCGGGCTCGCTTACGGGGTGTCGGCCGCACGCCGCCACCGCGTGGCCGATCACCGGCGAACGATGCTGCAACTCGTGTGGATCGCCCTGATCGGCGCCGGGGTCTTCACACTTCTGCCGGGCCGCCTGATGCATGCCGTCCTCATGGGCGGCTGACGGCCGGGTTTCAGGCGGTCAGCCCCTCGGGCTCATCCAGCCCATTGGCCCGACAACAGGCGGTAACCGTGTTGGCCAGAAGGCAAGCGATGGTCATAGGCCCGACGCCGCCCGGCACGGGCGTGATCGCCCCCGCAACCGCCGCCGCGGACTCGAAATCCACGTCGCCCACCAGCCGGCTCTTGGGGCTTCCATCCTCGTTCACACCGCGCTCGGGCGCGGCGATGCGGTTGATACCGACATCGATCACGGTCGCACCCGGCTTGATCCAGTCACCCGGCACCATCTGCGGCCGGCCAACGGCCGCCACCACGATATCGGCCCGCCGGACCGTTCCAGGCAGATCCCTGGTGCGTGAATGGGCGATCGTGACGGTGCAGCTGTCCCCCAGCAGAAGCTGCGCCATGGGCTTGCCGACGATATTGGAGCGTCCGATCACCACCGCGTCCATGCCGCTCAGGCGGCCATGGTGTTCGCGGAGCATCATCAGGCAGCCAAGCGGTGTGCACGGCACCATGGATTTCTGCCCGGTGCCCAGACGGCCGACATTCGAGACATGGAACCCGTCGACATCCTTTTCAGGGCTGATTGAGTTGATCACCAGATCCTCGTCCAGATGCCCGGGCAGCGGAAGCTGCACGAGAATTCCATGTACTTCCGGGTCGTTGTTGAGCGTGTCGATCAAAGCCAGAAGATCCGCTTCCGGGGTGTCGGCTTCCAGCTTGTGCTCGTAGGAGTTCATGCCGGTCTCGACCGTCTGCTTGCCCTTCGAACGGACATAGACCTGGCTGGCCGGATCCTCGCCCACCAGAACCACGGCAAGGCCGGGAGTGATTTGGTGATTCTCCTTCAGGCGTGCAACCTGTCCTGCCACCTTTTCGCGTACCGTGGCCGCGAGCGCCTTGCCGTCAATGATCTCGGCCGTCATTTTGCGGTCCCTTCATCTTTCCCAAAATACTCCCGCCGGAGGCGGAGCCGCCATCGGGCGGCGACCGGGCCGGGCGGGGCCATGCACCGTCCGGCCCGTCCCGTGTTCAGAACAGGCCCTCGATCTCGCCCGCGTCGTTGAGGCGGATCGATTCCGCAGCCGGCTTGCTGGGCAGGCCCGGCATGGTCATGATCTCGCCGCAGACCACAACCACGAATCCCGCACCGGCACTCAGACGCACTTCGCGCACCGGGACACTGTGCCCGGTGGGCGCGCCGCGCAAGCCGGGGTCGGTGGAAAAGCTGTATTGGGTCTTTGCCATGCAGACCGGCAGGTTTCCGTATCCTTGCTCTTCCCAGAGCTTGAGCTGGTCGCGGATCTTCTTGTCCGCGATCACCTCGTCAGCCCGGTAGATCGACTTCGCCACCCGCTCGATCTTCTCGAAAAGCGGCAGGTCATCGCGATAGAGCGGCGCGAACTGGCTCTGGCCGCTGTCGGCCACCTCGGCCACCCGCTGCGCCAGATCTTCCGCGCCCTCGCCGCCCAGTTCCCAGTGGCGGCTGACGATCGCTTCGCTGCCCTGGCCGGCGACGTAGTCTTTAACGGCCTCGATCTCGGCCTCGGTGTCCTTGACGAAATGGTTGATCGCCACGACCACCGGCACCCCGAAGGACTTCAGGTTCCCGATATGGCGGCCCAGGTTGGCACAGCCTTCCTTCACGGCCTCCACGTTTTCCTCGCCGAGGTTCTCCTTGCTGATCCCGCCATTCATCTTCATGGCCCGCACGGTGGCCACCAGGACCACGCAATCGGGCGCCAGTCCGGCCTTGCGGCACTTGATGTTCATGAACTTCTCGGCACCCAGATCGGCACCGAATCCGGCCTCCGTGACCACGTAGTCCGAGATCTTCAGCGCCGTCTTGGTGGCGGTGACCGAGTTGCAACCATGAGCGATGTTGGCGAACGGCCCGCCGTGCACGAAGGCGGGGTTGTTTTCCAGCGTCTGCACCAGGTTGGGCTGCATCGCGTCCTTGAGCAGCACCGCCATCGCGCCCTCGGCCTTGATGTCGCGGCAATAGACCGGCGTGCGGTCGCGCCGGTAGGCGACGATCATGGCGCCCAGGCGGTCCTCCAGGTCCTTCAGGTCGCTGGCCAGGCACAGGATCGCCATGACTTCGGAGGCGACGGTGATGTCGAAGCCCCCCTCGCGCGGGAAGCCGTTTGCGACCCCGCCCAGCGACACGTTTATCTGCCGCAGGGCCCGGTCGTTCATGTCCACCACGCGGCGCCACTGAACCCGGCGCACGTCGATTTCCTCCGCGTTGCCCCAGTAGATGTGGTTGTCGATCATCGCGCTCAGGAGGCTGTGCGCGCTGGTGATGGCATGGAAATCACCCGTGAAGTGCAGGTTCATGTCCTCCATCGGCACAACCTGCGCATGCCCGCCGCCCGCGGCGCCGCCCTTCATTCCGAAGTTGGGGCCAAGGCTGGCCTCGCGGATGCAGATCATGGCCTTCTTGCCGATCCGGTTCAGCCCGTCGCCAAGCCCCACGGTCGTCGTGGTCTTGCCTTCGCCCGCCGGGGTCGGGTTGATCGCGGTCACGAGGATCAGCTTGCCATTGTCGTTCTTCTGAACGGCGTTGATGTACTCCTGGCTTACCTTGGCCTTGTCATGGCCATAAGGCAGCAGGTGCTCGGCGGGAATGCCGAGGTTGTCACCGATTTCCTGAATCGGTTTCTTCTTCGCCGCGCGGGCGATCTCGATATCGGATTTGAATGCCATGTCCTTGGTCCTCGTTCTGCCGGCCGGCCGGTGATGCTGTGGCCGCTCTTATCCGGTCCGCGACAGCATACAGAACGCGATTCCGACATTTCCACCCCCGCTTGCGGCGGGTTGCCGCGGCCCCGTTTCGCATCGGAAACAGACGGCACCCGTGCAGACGCGCCCCTGCGCCGGACGCCCCCGCCCCGGCGGGGCGGTCACACCGTCAGCGTGAAGAACAAGCGCCGGAAGGGAAACAGCACCGATCCATCGGCGCGCACCGGATAGGCGGCCTGCATGGCCTCCTCATAGCGCTGCACGAGTGCCGCCTTCTCATCGGGGTCAAGCGCCGCCAGCACGGGCCGCGCATAGGTGCTTTCGGTGAATCGCCGCACCGGGTGGCTTCCGGCTTCGGCCATCAACCTTTGATAATATTCCGTTTCCCAAAGGCGGAACCGCCCCAGCGGTTCAAGCAACGCCTCGTATTTCGCCGGCGCCATGAGCCCGGGGGTACCCATCTTCTCGACGCGGCCGGGAAACATCTCTTCGACAAGGTTCAGCCAGACGCGGTGCGACGGAGCCTTGTTCTGATGCGGCATCTGCACCGCAAGGGTCCCGCCGCGCCCCGGCATCGCCGCCAGCCGCGGCATCAGAACCTCATGGTTGCCGACCCAGTGCAGCGCCGCATTGGAAAAGATCAGGCCCGGCGCACGATGCGGGTGCCAATCCGCGATATCCACCTGCTGCAGCTTGTCATACCCCGTCGCGGCGCGCGCCTTTTCCAGCATCGCGGGCGATGCATCGACGCCGATGACCGCACGCCCGCCGGCGCGTGCCGACAAAGCCTCGCCCATCGTGCCATTGCCGCAGCCAAGGTCGATCACGTCACCCGCGCCCATCTGCCCGACCGCGTTCAGCAGGTCCAGTGCCGGGCGCATGCGCAAATCCCGGAACCTTGCATAGGCTCCGGGATTCCAGTCGCTTTTCGCCTTGGCGCTCACGTCGAGGGTTCGGGTTCCAGCCCGCCGTCCTTGGGGGGCGACTTGGGTTTGGTCTTGGGGATCGCCGCGAAAGACGGCTTGTCCTCTTCGGCCGGGGAATCGCCACCGTGGTCATCCGACTCGGGTGGTTCGCCCCGAATGACGCGATTGATCTCCTCGCCGGTCAGGGTCTCGTATTCCAGAAGCCCTTCTGCCAGGCGTTCCCACTCCTGACGCTTGTCGGTTAGTATCTGCTTTGCCCGGTCATAGGCTTCGTCGATCAGGCGCTTGACCTCGTCCTCGATCAACTCCTTGGTGTGGGCCGAGATCGAGAAACCGCCGGCGGCATTGCCCATGTACCCCTCGTGCGCCTGCTCGTAATCGACATTGCCCACCTTGTCGGACATACCCCACCGAAGAACCATGGCGCGCGCCAGTCCGCTGGCCTGCTGAATGTCACCGGCCGGGCCGTTGCTGACATTGCCTTCTCCGTATCTCAGGATTTCGGCGGCCTTGCCGGCCATCGTCATCGCCAGCTTTTCCTCACATTCCGACTTGTGCCAGTTCAGCCGGTCGATTTCAGGCAGGCTGACAACCATGCCAAGCGCACCGCCGCGCGGAATGATCGTAGCCTTGTAGACGGGATCGCACTTGGGAAGTTCCAGCCCCACGATGGCATGTCCGGCCTCGTGGTACGCGGTCTTTTCCTTTTGTTCCGGGGTCAGCACCATCGACCGCCGTTCCGCGCCCATCATCACCTTGTCCTTGGCCATCTCGAAATCCACCATCGAGACGTAGCGCCGCCCGATCCGCGCCGCCATCAGCGCCGCTTCGTTGACGAGGTTGGCCAGATCGGCCCCCGAGAAACCCGGCGTGCCGCGGGCGATGATGCGCAGGTCCACGTCCGGGCCGAGCGGCGTCTTGCGGGCGTGCACGCCAAGGATCTTTTCCCGGCCCTTGATGTCGGGGTTGGGCACGGTGATCTGACGGTCAAACCGGCCGGGGCGCAGGAGCGCGGGGTCAAGCACGTCCTTGCGGTTCGTCGCGGCCACGATGATCACGCCCTCGTTGGACTCGAACCCGTCCATTTCCACAAGAAGCTGGTTGAGCGTCTGTTCACGCTCGTCATTGCCGCCGCCATATCCGGCGCCGCGATGCCGTCCCACGGCGTCGATCTCATCGATGAAGACGATGCAGGGCGCGTTCTTCTTGGCCTGTTCGAACATGTCGCGCACACGGGATGCGCCGACACCCACGAACATCTCCACGAAGTCGGACCCGGAAATGGTGAAGAACGGCACCCCCGCCTCGCCGGCGATCGCACGCGCCAGAAGCGTCTTGCCTGTGCCCGGCGGGCCCACAAGCAGCGCCCCCTTCGGAATCTGCCCGCCGAGCCGCGAGAACTTCTGCGGATTGCGCAGGAATTCCACGATCTCCTCAAGCTCTTCCTTGGCCTCGTCAATGCCGGCCACGTCATCGAACGTCACCCGGCCCTGTTTCTCGGTCAGCATCTTGGCCTTGGACTTGCCGAAGCCCATGGCACCGCCCTTGCCGCCGCCCTGCATGCGGTTCATGAAGTAGATCCAGACCCCGATCAGCAACAGGAACGGCAGAAGCGAGATCAGGAATGTCTGGAACCCTGACTGCTCCTGGCTCTCGGCGCTCACCGGGATGCCTTCCTCGATCAGGCGATCGGTGATCTTGGCATCTTCCGGTTTGATCGTGACGTAATTCTGGCCGTCCTGCCCGCGAAAGCGGATCGTCTCGCCATCCAGTGTCGCCTGGCTGACATTGCCTTGCTCCAGCGCGGTCAGGAACTCGGAATAACTGAGCTGCTTGCTTTGCAGCGTGTTCCCGGATCCGCTGAACAAATTGAACAGAGCGAGGATCAACAGGAACAGGACCAGCCAGAAGGCGATATTTCTTGCGTTGCCCAAGGAAACTCTCCCAAAAAATCGGTTGACCCTGCGCCTACCACAAGGGCCACCCTTCTTAAATAGACATCATGCAGCCCACTTCAATGCGGCGGCCAATCGCCACGCAACGTGGCAAAATAGTCCTCGCCCCCCCGTGAGAGCCGGGCCGACCATCCATTGTTCAGCCCGGCCAGCGGCGCCGACAGCAGCTCCGCCCCCCGCCAGAGCGCCGGTGACGCCGCCATCGAGGCCGCGGGAAGCCCGGTCCGATGACGCCCGGGACACCGCGCCAGCCCCTCCGGACCAAGGGCCTTGATCTCCGCGCCCGGCGCGTCGGGCCCGGAAAGCCGCCAGCGCCCGTCCCAGATACCGTCGGGCGGTACGCGAAGCCCCGATACCGCCCTGTATTCCCGGCTCATGCGGATCTGCCCGCGCCCCACACCGATCAGGCAGCCATGCAATGTCATGCCGCGCCCGGCGCGCAACGTGTCCACGAGCCGCATCTGGGCCCGTCCCCGCGGCACATAATCCGCCCCGCTGATCCACATGAGAGCCGCCTGCACAATGCGCCGCGCCAATTCGTCCGAAAGCGCCGCAAAGCCCTCGCCCTCGATCAACAGGTCGCCCTGGTCAACGGCCACGATCGAGCGTGCCGCCGCCTCGGCCTGCAGCCCCAGCTCCACCCGCGCCGCGCGTAAATGCCGCGCCACCGCACTCAACCCCTCGGCGGTGATTCCCAATGGCGCCAGCTCCGCGAGGGCCTGCCGCGCCCGCACCCGCTCATAGGCAGGGTCGGCATTGCCGGGATCATCGGCCCACGTCATGCCACGCGCCCGCAGCACCCCGCGCAGGGCCTCCCGGGTGACCGGAAGTGCGGGACGATGCCATGTCACGCCCGCATCGTGGCGCCTTGGTGCCATCGCGGACAACCCGTCAAGCCCGGCCTCGCGTGCAAGCCGCATCAGGACGGTCTCGGCCTGATCGTCGGCCGTGTGGGCCAGCGCGACATCGGCAAACCCGTGCGACAGCGCCCACCCGGCAATCAGCCCATAGCGCGCCCGCCTTGCCTTGTCGGGCAGGTTGCCGCGGCCGTCCCAGCCACTCCATTCCAGGGTCTCATGCGGTACGGCCAGACCGGCACAGACATCGGAAACCTGCCGTGCCTCCGCCGCCGATTCAGGCCGCAGGCCATGATCGACGGTCACTGCGCTGATCTCGGGGCCGCCCCGATCGCGCCAGTCGCTGAGAAGCACCAGAAGGGCAAGCGAGTCGCTGCCCCCTGAAACACCCACTGCCAGGCATGGCGGCGCGTCGGGCAGAAAATGATCTGCGATCCTGTCGCGCAATGCCACCGCCGGGGTGACGCTCAAGGACATCCCAGTTCGCGCATCTCGTCGCGCGCGGCCTCGACCACATCGGCTGCCTGCGGATAACGCGGCCCGACCTCTCCGAGGGTGACGCAAGCCTCATCGACCTTGCCGAGCTGGCCAAGCGCGGCGCCCAGCCTATACAGCGCCTGCGGCGCTGACGGACCGGCCGGTGCGGCGCTGAACGTATCCAGGAAGGCGCGCGCGGCGCCGCTGGTATCACCCGCACCCTCAAGCGCCCGGCCCAGAAGCAGGCCGGCACGGCCCGCCAGCGGACTTCCGGGATAGGTTTCGCGGAACCCCCGCAGAAGATCGGCGGCCTCGGCATATTCGCCATCTTCCAGCGCCGCCTCGGCATTCTCGAAATCCTCTTTCTCGCCGACGGCCAGCTCCGGTTCCGCTGCGCCGTCGGCATCCGCGGCGTCATCGGGGGGCGCGGCGCCCGGCACCGGGCCCGGCGCCCCGGCACCGCCCAGTGTCGGCGTCTCGCCCAGCGTGGCGATATCGCAGTCCGGCTCCAGTTCGCACAGGCGGAACTCAAGATCCCCGATCCGGTTGGTGCCGTCGCGCACGACGCCTTCGATCCTGAGTTCCAATTCCTCGGTCTGCGCGGTAAGGCGTTGCAACTCACCCTCGATCGCCGAAAGGCGGTCCAGAACCGATCCGCCTGTCACCAGCTCTCCGGTGCCTCCCGTGGTGCTGAGTTCCCGCCGCAACCTGCGCAGCTCGACGTAAAGAACCGAAAGTTCCTGACGGATGTCGGCAAGGGTTGCATCGCGATCCTGCGCCAGGCCCGGACGCGGCACACAGGCCAGCGCGGCCAGCACAGCGAGCCCGCAAAGAAATGCCTTCATGCCACGCATCCGTCCATCACCCCGCGATCAGCCGGTGACACCGGCCGTGATCACGGTCACGGCACGGCGGTTCTTGGCATAGCAGCTTTCGGCACTGCAAATCTCGATCGGGCGCTCCTTGCCATAGCTCACCACATCGAGCCGTTCGGCCGGGACACCGCGGCTGAGCAGGTATTCAAGAACCGAATTCGCGCGCCGCGCCCCCAGTGCCAGGTTGTATTCCCGCGTCCCCTGTTCATCGGCATGGCCCTCGATCACGGCATCGTAATCGGCATTGCGCAACAACCAGTCTGCCTGTCCGTCCAGCACCTGCCGCGCCTGCGTGGTGAGGGTGTGCTGATCGACCTCGAAGAGAACACGATCACCGACCGCCTGCTCGAAATAGGCAGGCGACGTGGGATCGTCCACGCCGGCATTCGCGCCGTTCAGGTTCACGGTGTTGTCATCCCCGAACCGTGCCGCGCCGCCACATGCGCTCAGCGCCATTGCCGCCATCAGGATAAGAAGCCTGCTCAAGAATTTCATGTCTATGCCCCGCTCGATCATTTGCCCGTTTCGTCAAATCATGCGCCATTACGCCCGCAGCACGCTTTTCCGCGCGTCTGTTTTCGGTTTCTAGCACAGTGTGGACCGCATTGGAACGCATCACCGCATGTACGCGGCCTGCTTTCGGCGGGTTTCCTCCGCACCGCGGCCTCAGTCCAGCAGCGGTGACCACGATGGATCGCTTGCTCCGGTATCGGTCGGCACCTTGCGCAGGTTCCGCCCGGTGATATCCACCGAGTAGAGGTTCGCACGGCCCTGTGCCCCCTGGGTTTCGCGGGTGAACATGATCACGCGCCCGTTGGGTGACCATGTCGGCCCCTCGTCCAGGAAGGATGCCGTCAGAAGCCGTTCCTCGCTGCCGTCCACGCGCATCACTCCGATATGAAACCGCCGCTTGGATTGCTTGGTGAACGCAATCAGATCACCGCGCGGCGACCAGACCGGCGTGCCGTAAAGGCCGGCGCCGCTGCTGATCCGTTCGGCCGGGCCGCCCTGCGCCGGCATGATGTAGATCTGCCGGCTGCCGCTGCGGTCGCTCTCGAAGACGATCCGCTTCCCGTCGGGCGAGAAGCTTGGCGCCGTCTCGATCGAGGGGGCGCTCGTCAGACGGGTACTCTCGCCCGTCGCGATGTCCATCCGGTAGAGGTCGGTATTTCCGCCACGGGTCAGCGAGTAGACCACCGTCCGGCCGTCCGGCCCGAAGCGCGGGGCGAAACTCATCGCGCCGTCCTGCGCTTCCAGCGCCCGGCGCCGCACGCTCGCCACATCAAGGACATAGATGCGCGGCCGGCCCGTCTCGTAGCTGGTGTAAAGGATCCTGTCTCCCGTGGGCGAGAAGCGCGGCGCGAGCACGAGCGCCGAACTGTCGGTCAGGTATTTCACGTTGGCACCATCGTAGTCCATCAGCGCGAGCCGCTTGGCTCGATCATCCTTGGGGCCGCTTTCGGCCACGAACACCACCCGGCTGTCGAAATAACCACCCTCCCCGGTGATCCGGCTATAGACCTGATCGGCGACCTTGTGGGCCATTCGGCGCCACCCCTCCTCGGTCCCCACGAATTGCAGGCCGTTGCCCATCTCCTGCCCGGCGAATACGTCGTAAAGCCGGAACTGCACCACCAGCCGCCCCGAAGCCTCAAGGCTCACCGACCCGGTGACCAGCGCCTGCGCATTGATGGCTTTCCAGTCGGAGAACTGCACCGGACTGGAAAAACTGGTGATCGGGCTGATGAACGCGTCTTTCCGGATTTCCCGGAAAAGCCCCGTCCCGCTGAGATCGGCGGCGATCACCCGGGTGATGCGCTCGGCCAAGTCGCGCCCTCCGGCGCTGTCGGCGATGAAACGGGGCACCGCGAAGGGCAGCGGCTCGATCACACCCTCGGTTATCTCGATCCGGAGCGGGCCACGGTTCTCGTCTTGCGCAGCGGCCGGAAGGGCCCAGGTCACGAGCAGGGCAAGGAGAGGCAGGAAACGTGTCATCATTTGGTTCTCATGTTCTCCGGATTGAATGTCATTTCGATGTCACGCCACCGATCATACTTCTCCGGCGGCAGATCGAAACCCCGCGCACCACACCGGATGATTGCCCGGCGCGCCGCTTCGAAGGCCTGGCGCGAAGCCTCGCCCGAACCGCCGGTCGCACCGACCATGCGGATGGAAGAGTTGACCGGCGTGCCGTCGCGCGACATCTCGAGGCCCACGACAACCGTGGTCCCCAACGCATCGGTACTCAGGGATCCGACATTCCAGCATCGGCCGACCGCCACGCGCAAAGCCTCCCTCTCGCCGCGGCTGAGCGGGGGCCCGGCAGGCGCCGGCGCCGGGTCTGGCGCGTCCCCGCCAAGCGCCTCTGCAATCGCCGCATCCACCGCCGCATCGTCGGGCGGTTCCGCCTCCGGCGCAGGCTCCTCGGGGGCATCCGCGGGCGCCCCGGGCCGCGCACGGGGGCGCAATGACCGTTCCGGCGCCGCCGCGGCCTTCTCGGCCTCGGTCACGATTTCGGTCGTGGCGGCCTCCGGCGCCGCAGCTTCACCCGGCTCCGCCGGCGCATCGGCTTCGGGATCCGGCGCACGTTCATCACGCGACGTTTCCTCGGTCAGGGTGTCGGGCTCGGGTGGCGCAACAGGATCGGGCCTGACCCGCGGCGCCGCGCGCGGCTGCGGGTCGGCGTCGGGCAGCAGTGCCGCACTCTCTTCAGGCGGGGCCGCGGGCGCCTGCGGGGCCGCACCCGGGACATCACCGGCCCGGGGCGGCGGGGGCGCTTCGGGCAGGGTTTCGGGTGCCCTGTCGGGCGCGGACGCATCCGCCTCTTCGGGGCGCGCACGCTCGGGGGCCGCATCGGCGCGCGAGGACAGGTCAGGCGCGGGCCCGCCCGGGTCGGGCGCATCCAGAATCGCCACATCCGCGATCGCCTCGGGCACCGTCTCGGATTGCGTCAGCGCCGCGTATTCCTCAGCCGAAATCGCCGTCACCTCCGTTACCTCGAAGGGCGGCGTATCGGGCGCAAAGAGATTGCCCGCCAACGCCCAGCCGATCAGGCCCAGATGACCGGCACCGGATATGAACTGGCCCGCGTTCATCCGCGCCCCTATTCAACCTGTGAACCGCCGGACTCAAGGTCCGGCCCGCCGGTATCCGTCACCAGCCCTATATCCGCGAAACCGCCCCGGTTCAGCGCCCCCATGACCTGAACCACCTGTTCATAAGGCACCCGCCCGTCCGCGCGCAGGTACACGCGTTTGCTGTCCCGCTCGGCGGCGATGGCCCGCAGCTTGGGCAAGAGCGCATCGCGTTCCACCTCGGTTTTCTGGATCATGACTGCGCCCTCGCCCGTCACCGTCACGGTCAGGGGTTCCTCCTGATCGGCCGGCAGCGCCTCCGCGGCGGTTTTCGGAAGCTCGACCGGAACGCCCACCGTCATCAGCGGCGCCGCCACCATGAATATGATCAGCAGCACAAGCATCACGTCCACGAACGGCGTGACGTTGATCTCGGCCATCGGCCGCGTCCGGCCGCGGCCCCGGCGCCTCCGCCCTTCGCCATCACCCGTCTTCTGAACCACGCCACCCGCCATCGCTTAGGCCCCCGACTCCGAAAAACCCGTCACGGCAACGAAATGCCACGGACCGCCTACGCTCCGGTTCGCGCCCGGCCCCGCCCCAAGCACGGCTCCGGCGTGATTCCCCAAAGACGGCGGGCGCGAATTGTCCGGACGTCCCAAGGATACGGGACGGCTTCGTGTTGGAACATGAGCGGCGCAGACCCCGCCGCACCCACCCTCGGGGGCGGGCGCGAACCTGTCCACACGCCCGAATATCGATGATGCGTCCTTCGATCCCATGATATCAGCTGTCCAGCTGCCGGCTGAGAATGGTGGCGAATTCATCCGCGAACGCCTCGTAGCCCGCCACGATCCGATCCGCATCCGCACTCAGCTTGTTGTAGAAAATCACCGCCGGGATCGCCGCCAGCAGACCAAGGCCCGTGGCCAGAAGGGCCTCGGCGATGCCCGGCGCCACTACGGCAAGGTTGGTGCTCTGCTGCTCGGCAATGCCGATGAAGGCATGCATGATGCCCCAGACGGTGCCGAAAAGCCCCACGAAAGGCGCCGTGGACCCCACGGTCGCCAGAACCGAAAGCCCACCTTGCAGGTCCTCGGCCTCCTTGGCGATGGCCACGTCCATGCTGCGATCGATCCTGGCCGTGGCGCCGGCGATCAGCGCGCCGTCGGTCCGGTGGCTGCGGCGCCATTCCATCATGCCGGCCGCAAAAATTCGCTCGGACCGCCCGGCCGGATCAGGGCCGATCTCGTCGAACAGTTCATCCAGCGGCTCGCCGGACCAGAACCGCGCGTCGAACTGATCCGCCTCGCGTCGTGCCGCGCGATATGTGATCAGTTTCTGGATGATGATCGACCACGCCCAGAACGACGCGATGATCAGCATCAGCATGACCAGTTTCACGATTATCGTGGCGCGCGCGAAAAGGGCCCACATGGAGAAATCAATCTCCTGCGCCATTGCCAGGGTTTCTGCTTCCATCTGCCTGCTCGTTTTTGTCCACGGCCTTTTTGGGCTGACCGCCTTGCACGGGACGCTACAGGAATTCCACCGTGAAAGCCAACACGATCCTGTCAACGGCCCCGTTTTGGCGGCCTCAGTGGAGGATGCGGCGGATATTCGCCGGCAATCGCGCCGGCTGCCCGGCATCCGTGATGCACACCACGGTCACCAAAGCGGTGAAAAGGAGGGTATGGTCGCGCCATACCTTCTGCTCCATCACCAAACGCGCACCGCTGACCGACTGCACCCGCGTCGCCACCTCCAGACGATCGTCGAAGCCGGCGGTCGCAAGGTAATCGCATTCGATACGGTGGACCGCGAAAACGCGCCCCGAGTCTGCCTTCATCGCGACTTGGTCGATGCCCATCTGCCGCACCCAGTCGCTGCGCGCACGTTCGATGAACTTGAGGTAATTGGCGTGATAGACGATACCGCCCATGTCGGTATCTTCGTAATGGACGCGGATCGCGAAACGGTGAGTCATGGTACGGTCCCGGTGAGTGCGGGCTGACCGTAGGCCGTGCCCGACCGGCGCGCAAGCCGGACCCTTGCCGGCCTTCATGTCCGCTCAGGCGTTTTCCGGCGCCCGGAGAGGATATTCCGCCAGTGCCTCATAATCCGGGCCCGCGGGACCCAGATGCGAACGGCAGAAGTGAAACTCCTCGACCGGGAAAGGCGGCAACGACAGGTCGCCATGCGCCTGCAGGAACCGGCCCAGCCTATCACGGTCCTGCGGCTCCATCTGCCTGGGGAAGCGCGCCAGCGTCACATGCGGGCGGAACCTCTCGCGCGGCATCTCCACCCCGCCGGTGCGGATCGCACCCCGCACCTTTTCCCGCAGCCTGACCAGCCAGGGGCATTTTTCCACCATGGCGTGGACAAGCCTCGGATTGCGGTCCCCGAACACTCCCAGGCCACCAATCCCGAGGTGAAAGCCGGGCATGTCGATTTCCGACAACAACTCGTGGACCGCCTCGGCGGTGGCGACGTCCTGATCACCCAGAAAGGCAAGGGTCACGTGAAAATTCCCGGGCTCCACATGCCGACCCGTCGAAAGATCCGCTTGCAGGCGCGCCAACTCTCCGGCAGCCGAGCCGGAAATCGGTATCGACACGAACAGGCGCATGCCATTGCCCTAGTTCAACTGGTCCCAGAAGATCCTGAGATGCTTCGAGACGATCTCGTTGTAGCGGCCCGAAGCGCGCAGCGCCCGAAGCCCGGCATTGACGCGGTAGAGATGTGCCGTCCCGCGCCAGTGCGTCTTCGAGATGATCACATGCAGCGCCTCGTGGGACAATGGTTTTTCCACCGGCACGGCCTTTCCGCGCAGTCCCATTGCAACGATCTTGGAGGCCCCGAGGAACGCGTTCACAGTCACCGCGTCCACGTCTCCGGCCATCAGGCGCTCGAAACAGGCTTCGGGGCTTTCGGCCCGAACAAGCTCGATCCGTCCCCCGCTCAGCCAGCGGCGGTCGTCGCGGTCCAGATCATGGGTGAAATACCCCGCGGGGCGGCACAGTGTCCGGCCCGGGATGTCGGCATCGCTCTCGTAGGTGAAATCGCTTGCGGCGCGCGTGAACAGCATCACCGGCAGTTCCATCAACGGGTCGGAAAAATGAAATCCCGCGCATCGCTCATCGTCCGGTGTTGCCTCGCAATCAGGGCGAAGCCACGGAAATCCCATGTCGTATTCCTTGCCGTCCAGCATCGGGAACAGGTGCCGCGACCAGTCATCCTCCCACCCGATCGAATAGGGCACCGGCGACGGGCTCAGTTCCAGCGCCGCGTTGACAAGTTCGATCACCATCCCGCGCCCCGGCCAGGCCCGGTCGGTGAAGGGCGAATAATTGCTGCCGGTCAGCAGGGTCATCTGCGCATCCGCCTGCCGTAGCGGCGTGGCATCCGGCGCCACGTCTCCGGCCGGACAGGGCACATAGACCTCGCGCCCCGGTTCCAGCTCGCGGCCGCCACCCGCCAGAATACCCTGATTCGCATAATAGATCAGGGTCCACCGGTCGCGGGAACCGTAGTGCTGTTCGGAAATCGTGAACAGCGTATCGCCCGGCTGCACCTTGTGTGTCACGTCGCACAGGGCCGCCGCGGTGCCGGGCAGCAGCGACAGCGCAAGCACGGGCAACGCGCGGGTGAGTCGGGGGAGGAGATCCCGGATCACGGCCATTGCTCAGAACCCGGCCCAGACACGGGTCATGTGCCGGTCGATGATGGCCTGATAGGTGCCGTCTTCCTTGATCCCGCGCAGGCCCGCGTTGATCGTTCCAAGCATCGCCTGTGCCTGCGGATGGCTCTTGTGGACGACCACGTGAAGCCCCTCGATCGACAGCGGACGGGCCTGCACGATCTCTACGGAGTCCTTGAGGCCCAGATCACGCAGCGCGGTGCGGCCGGTGAACTCGTTGAGGGCCACGGCGTCCACCTCCCCCTCCATCAGCATCTCGAAACAGTCGGCCACCGCCTGCGGCCGGCGTAATGTGATCCGCTCCTCGCTGATCCACCGGCGGCCCTGACGATCCAGATCATGAGTGAAATAGCCGCGCGGACGGCACAGGGTCCGGCCGGGAATGTCGGCATCCGACTCGAACGCGATCGGGTCGGACTTGCGGGTGAACAGCAGGATCAACATCTCGAACATCGGGTCCGAGAACAGGAAATCGGCGCAGCGGTAACTGTCCGGCGTGCCGGCGCAATCGGGCCGGTACCACGGGAACCCCAGATCCAGAAGCGCGTTGGAAAGAAGCGGCTCCAGATGCGACCCCCAGTCCTCGACCCAGTGAATGGCATAGCCTGCCGCGGGATCGGCCTTGTCCATCGCGGCGTTGACGACATCCGCCAACAGCCCGCCATTGGGCAGGTCACGATCGGTGAAGGGTTCGAAGTCGCCCGCGGTCAGAAGATTGATACGGCTGCGCGTGGCCGCGGTTCCGCTGCCTTCCCGCAGCGCCGGAACCGCTTGATCGGCGGCCGCCGCGCTCCCGACGGGCACGCCACCCGGCAATCCAGTCGGGTGTCCGTCGATGCAACCCAGCGACAGGGTCATCCCGACACGGATCGTGTCCACCCGTTCTCCGATGACCTCCAGGTTGTTGGAATGGATCGCCGTCCACATCGACGCGTTCTTGTAATGCCGGTCGGCGATCTCTGACAGGCTGTCGCCAGGCTTCACGGTGTAGGTGCCGCCGCATGTCTGTGCCGCGGCTGGCAAACCCAGTAGCCCACACACCAGCAGCAGACCACTAAAAATGGTGTTCCGCATGTCACTATCCCCCAATATGAAGTGGAAATAACGATATCCGGGGGGCTCCGGTCAAGCCTTCTGACTGCCTTGTGCGAAATTTTCCTGACGCGGGGTCAGCCCCGGGGCGCGGCACCGAATTGCAGACTGTTGAATCGCCAAGGGATTTCAGTGCGGACGCAGGCGCGCAAACAACCTGAGCGCGTGCGCCGGATCATCTGCCACCGCCGGCAAAACCGGATCGTAGGCCGCGCGGATCAACCCGGCGATCTCGGGGCGCAGAATCACCGCGCCGGTCTCGGGCACCCGGGCCAGCGGTGATCTCTCGGTGAAGGCCAGGTCCGACCACAGCAGCGCTGTCTGCACGATCTGGCTCAGCGCGAGGGTTTCTGCGGGCACCGCGCGCAGCTCCCGGTCCATGCGCAGGAAAACGAAACAGGCGCGGATCGCCCCCTCCTCGTCGAAACGGAATATCCGATACTGGTTGGCATCCGCCGCCTCCAGCCGCTCCACCAGGGGCCCGAGGTCGGGGATCATCCGGTCGAGATCGGGCACCTCCGGCAACTCCCGCCAGTCGCGGAAGAAAAAGATCATCAGGTTGACACCAAGTTCGGGGTCCGTTTCGGCAATCGCGTGCCCTGCCAGCGTGACCACGGCTTCGACCGCACCCTTGACGGTTCCGATCGTCGCGTCATCCACACCGAACACAACCGGAACGATTGGACGCCCCCACCGCGCGAACACATACTGGCCGTCACCGCGGGTGAACAGCGACTGGATTTCGTCCGGGGTGATCTCGTCCGTCATACCGTCTGCCTACCAATCCTGTGCTTCAGCGCAAGCGCCCCGTGCCCGGTCCGGACCTTCATCGGAGCGGACAGGATGGCCCGCCACACCGATGGCGCAACGCCTCCGAGAGGTTGAGGGCGTGTTGCGTTCAATCGGAGACGGCCCGGCGACGTGTGCGCGGGACATTTCGAATTCCTTGTTCAAAGTCTTCACCACGTGCAGGTCACTTGCCGAAAAGGTCTTTTCCGGGGCCGCTTGGCGGGACAATGCCCAGATGGCGCCATCCGCCTTGGGCCAGCATCCGCCCGCGCGGGGTGCGCTGGATCAGCCCCTGTTGCAGCAGGAAGGGCTCGATCACCTCCTCCAGCGCGTCCCGGCTTTCGCTCAGGGCCGCACCGATCGTCTCGATCCCGACAGGGCCACCCTGGTAAGCCTCTGCGATCAGACGAAGATACCGGCGGTCGGCGCCGTCGAGGCCCAAACCGTCAACCCCCAGACGTGTCAGCGCACCGTCGGCAAGGGCGCGCGTTATCCGGCCATCCCCCTCGACCACCGCGAAATCGGCAACGCGCCGGAGCAGCCGTCCGGCGATACGAGGGGTCCCGCGCGACCGGCGCGCGATTTCCCGGGCCCCTTCCGGCTCTGCCGGTGTTCTCATCAGATCGGCATTGCGCGTGACGATCTCGTGCAGCTCTTCGGTGCTGTAGAACTCGAGCCGCGTGGGAATCCCGAACCGATCGCGCAAAGGCGTTGTCAGCAGGCCCAGCCGGGTGGTGGCGCCGACCAGCGTAAAGGGTTGCAATTCGATGCGAACCGTACGCGCTGCGGGGCCTTCACCGATCACGAGATCCAACTCGAAATCCTCAAGCGCGGGGTAAAGAACCTCTTCGACCGCGGGGTTGAGACGATGAATCTCGTCGATGAACAGGACGTCTCGGGCCTCCAGGTTGGTCAATATCGCCGCCAGGTCGCCGGCCTTCGCCAGGACCGGCCCCGATGTCATGCGAAACCCGACCCCCAGTTCCGCCGCCATGATCTGCGCCAGTGTCGTCTTGCCCAATCCGGGTGGTCCGTGAAACAGCGTGTGATCCATCGCTTCACCGCGCTGCCGGGCCGACTGGATGAATATCTTGAGGTTGGCACGCGCCTCGGCCTGACCGATGAACGCATCCATGGATTTCGGCCGGAGCGAACGGTCAGTGTCCTCGGGCAAGGGATCGGGACGCAGGGTCGGATCCGGGTCGGACATGTCTTATTCCTTTGGCGCCAAAATCTTAAGAGCCGATCGTATCAGAACCGCGGTATCGGCGCCGGGATTATCGCCAGCCACTCGGGCCACAGCCGCCGCGCCGTCCCCGGGCCCGTACCCGAGGTTGGTAAGAGCCGAAAGCGCTTCAGCCTGTGCGTTCGTGCCGGCCTCCGGTGGCGGATTCGCCGACGTGGCCGGAGGCATCGACTCCGTGCCCCCCGTCACCTCCGGCGCTGCCTGTGCGCCACCGCCCGGCCCGCCCATTGCCATAACTTCCGCGGCGCGGTCCTTGAGTTCATTGACGACGCGCTGCGCGGTCTTTGGCCCGATCCCTTTCGCAACCTTCACGGCGTTCCAGTCACCAAGCGCAACCGCCCGCGCGACACCGTCGGGACCAAGAGACCCCAGTATGGCCAGGGAAGCCTTCGTTCCGACGCCCTGCACACCGGTCAGGAGGCGGTGCCACTCCTTTTCGACCAGTGTCGTGAAGCCGACGAGTTGCATCAGATCCTCCCGCACCACGAGATCGGTATAGAGTGCCGTATGCTCGCCCGTGGCCGGCAAGGCCTGGAGTGTGCGCTCGGAACAATGGACCAGATAACCAAGTCCGCCTACATCAATGAGGACGTGATCGGGGGCGCGATAGTCGATGCGTCCTGCGATACGGCCGATCATGCGCGCACCCGCCGGTCCGGCTGCGCATGGTGCGCATGACAGATCGCCACGGCCAACGCATCCGCCGCATCAGGAGTGTCAGGCGCCGCACCGGGCAATTGCAGGCGGACCATGTGCAGGATTTGCGCCTTCGCGGCGTGACCGACACCGACCACGGTCTTCTTGACGGTGTTGGGCGCATATTCCCCGACCTGCAGCCCGGCTTGCGCCGGTACCAGGAGGGCAACCCCGCGCGCCTGACCGAGCTTGAGCGTACCGGCCGCGTCACGGTTGACGAAAGTCTGCTCGACCGCGGCTGCATGCGGGCGGTAAATCGCCACGACTTCCGTAAGCTGCCGGTGCAATTCAAGCAACCGTGCCGCAAGCTCACCGGCCCCCGAAGAACAGATGCCGCTCGCCACATGGGCAAGCCGGCTTCCATCCACGTCTATCACGCCCCAGCCCATCTGGCGCAATCCGGGATCTATACCAATTACCCGCATGTCCTGCCCTCGTTTCTGGTCTTTTTCATTGGTTAGCACGAAAGGGGAACAGACACCAAGCGGAAGTCGACAGGGCATCCCGAGCGCACCCGGCAAGCATCCGTGATGACCCATGCAGGAACTGCATAAGGACTATGCAGTGCGCTCACTTGCTTGGCAAAGCGCGGGCGACTAGATGCCGGTCAGAGCCTCTCGACATTCCGTCATTCATCAAAAGGAGCTTATCCAATGGCTGCTATCGACACCTCCCGCCCGCACAACGCCCCGACCTTCGTTCTTGGCGATGCCCTTGGCCGTGCCCTTGTGGCATTGAAAAACTGGAACGACGAGCGCGTGACGCGCAACGCCCTGTCCCGCCTTTCGGATCGCGAGCTTGACGATATCGGAATCTGCCGTGGTGACATCGCCCGGATTTCGGCACGGGCATGAGAACAAGCAGCCCACTCGGTTGCTTCGAAAAGGCCCCGCATCCGTCCCCCGGCGCGGGGCCTTTTCATCGGCAGTGGCATTCATCCGGTCAAAGGAAAGGCCCCAGCTTTTTCGCAATCCCAAGCGACAGCGGTTCGGGATGCATCAGGACCGCTCCGACACGATCTATCGTCGTTCCCCTTTCAAGACGCTCCACACGAGTGGTGTAATCGCTCATCCCCAGATGGGCGATAAGAGCACCCTTGATGCAGATTATCGTGATCACTGACAGAAAAAGGCCACGCCACGGAGCTCGATAGCTCGGGCGCCTTGGACGTGGCCGACATCGGATCAACCCGTCCGACCCGATTTCGGTGATATACCCGTCCGAGAGACGCTTGCGCATGCGACCAACCCGCATGCAACGTTGTTCAAAGTCTTGGCGCGTGGAATCCATTTTCGGCATCCAGATCAGACACCCCCGCCCAATCCGGACACTAAATTCCGTTTGGAATGTGGCAATTTCAAGGCAGTTGCCACATTTCGGCAAAATTTCGGCTACATTTGGGCCACGTTTTTCACAGTGAGCGTTGCCCAGTCACCAATCCTGTCAAGATGGATCACATCGTTTCCAAGACTTGAATAAACCCGGCGGACCTCTTCTGCCTGATCATTGAGAATACCCGAAAGAATCACATGCCCACCCGGACGCATGCGCGCGGTGATCGCCGGTGCAAGGGCGATCAATGGCGCCTTGAGTATGTTGGCGAACACAAGATCAAAGGGCGCGGCGCGTTCGATATCTTCATGATCCAGGCCATCCGCCCGAAGGCATCTCACACGTCCTTCCAGAGCGTTGGCCGTCACGTTCGAATGCGCCACCTCGATCGCGACGTCGTCGATATCACTCGCAAGGACCGGCCCCGGCCAGATCCGCGCCGCGGCCATCGCCAGAACGGCGGTGCCACATCCCACATCCAGAACCGACCGGGCCGAGACGCCCTCTCCGGCCAGCCGATCCAGCGCCAGAAGACATCCCTGCGTGGTTCCGTGGTGCCCGGTGCCAAAAGCCATCGCCGCCTCGATCAAGAGGGCGACACGGTTGTCCGGCACCTTGTCCGCGTCATGGCTGCCGTAAACGAAGAAACGGCCGGCCTCGACCGGCGCAAGTTCACGCCGCACCTTCGCCACCCAGTCCACCTCGGGCAGTTCCGACACCGCGAACGTTCGAGCATCATGCATCGTGGCCAGCAGCGCGAGCCCCGCCCCATCCGGCTCTTCGTTGAAATAGCCGCCGACTTCCCACAGTCCGGACCCGTCCTCCAGTTCGAAAACGCCCACACCGGTGGGCGCCGGGGACAGCCGTTCCATGGCCTCGCCCAGGGCTTCGGCCGCGTCTTGGCCCTTCAAGGTTGTCAGTGCCGTGAACGTCGGCATCCAGTTGCCTCCTCCTGTCAGACCTGGCGGTCTATTCCGCCGGAGCGGGATCACTGCGGGAAAGTATCGTCTCCTGCCCCGGCCGGGGATGCCGCGGAATCAGCAACGACAGAAACAGCGAAACACCCGCCATTGCCGCGGCCAGGATGAAAACGCCGCCCGGAGAGACGAGCCAGAGATACCCCAAAAGCGCCGGCAGGAAAACCGCTGCTATATGGTTGATGGTGAAGGCCACTGCCGCGGTCGGCGCGATATCGCCCGGGTCCGCGATCTTCTGGAAATATGTCTTGAGGGCCAGCGCCAACGCGAAGAGCAGGTGATCCACAACGTAAAGCGATGCCGCCAGCACCACACCCCAGCCGAAATAATAGATGCCGCCATAAGCGAGGAAGACAATAATCAGCCCCGCATATTCGAAGGCCAGCGTGGCGCGCTCTCCGTAGGAAAAAACCGCCCGCCCCATGAGTGGTGCAAAGATCATGTTGGCGAGCAGATTGACAAGGAACAGGCCCGTGACCTCGTGCACCTCGAAACCGAATTTTTCCACCATCATGAACCCCGCGAAGACCACGAAGATCTGCCGCCGGGCCCCAGCCATGAACTGCAGGGCGTAGTATAACCAGTAGCGCCGGCGCAGGATCATCCGCTTGACCTGCGGGTTCGGCGCCTCGAACCTGGGATAGGCAACCATGCAAAGCAAGGCGACCACCGCAGTGAATCCGCCAGCCAGCATGTAGACCATGTTGAATGTCAGCCCGAGCGTTTCCCACGTCGTGACGATGAGCAGGTAGGCCGCCAGGGTAGCCGCGGATCCGGCCGCCACCATCCAGCCCAGAACCTTGGGCGCGCGCAGCTTGTCGATCCACTGAAGCTGAAGCGACTGGTTGACCGTCTCGTAATAATGAAAGCCGATGGAACTGAGCATGGTGATTGTCAGGATACCGGCAAGCGAGGGGAACTGCGCGGTCAGCGCAGTTGCCACCCCCAGCAGGACCAGCGAGACGAGGCCGAGGACCTGCTCATGCATGAAGATGATGACCGCGATCACACCAACCGCCAGGAAGCCGGGAATTTCCCGCACCGTATGCAGCCAGCCGATATCCGAACCATCGAAGCCCGCCACCTCGATGACGAAGTTGTTTAGCAGAGCCGACCAAGTGGCGAAGGCAACAGGCATCGCCGCCGCCATCAGGAAGAGAAGCGTAACCGGCCGCCGCCAGAACGGCAGATCACGCGCATTGGCCAAGGGGAAAGTCCGGGTCATGCCCTTCCTTACGCCCAGCATACGGGAATGGCGAGGGTCTGATCTGGATCAATGACGCGGCCAACCCGTCGTGCAAGAAGGCCAACCGGCAAGGAAAGGCGGCTCATGGACCTTTTGGCACTTGTGGAACGAATCGGCGAGGCGCCGGCAGCGGCACTTCTGGGGCTTCTGACCGGCACGATTTTCGGGGTCGCGGCACAGCGGTCGCGTTTTTGTCTGCGCGCCGCCACGGTCGAGTTCGCACGCGGTCGGATGGGCGACAGGGTTGCCGTCTGGTTGCTTACCTTTTCCACGGCCATGGTCTGGGTGCAGGCGGCGGACCTGATGGGATGGATGCGCAGCGGCGATGCGCGCATCATGGCCGTCCCCGGAAGCTGGTCCGGCGCGGTGCTCGGCGGGCTCGTGTTCGGCATCGGCATGGTGCTGGCGCGCGGCTGTTCCGGGCGGCTTCTGGTTCTGGCGGCCACCGGAAACCTCCGCTCCCTCATCTCGGGCCTGATCTTTGCCGTGGTCGCGCAGATGAGTTTGGCAGGATGGCTGGCCCCCCTGCGCAATTCGCTTGCCGCGCTGTGGGTCACGGGCGGGGGCCAAAATCTCGATCTTCTGGCCGCGACCGGCCTGCCGCAGGCAGGCGGCCTGATACTCGGTTTGGGTTTCGCGGTGGTGGCCCTGGTGATCTCGCGCCGCAACAGGATCGGCGCATCACGCCTTGTCTTTGCATCCGGCGTGGGGTTCGCCGTGGCCGTGGGGTGGGTCGCGACATTCTCGCTTTCGCAGATTTCCTTCGAACCGATGCAGGTTGAAAGCGCCACGTTCACCGGCCCTTCGGCGAATACGCTGATGTTCTTTCTCGACCGGTCGGCAATCCTGGAATTCGACATCGGATTGGTTCCCGGTGTCTTTGTTGGTGCCTTCCTGGCGTCCATGATCGCCGGTGAGTTCCGGCTTCAGGGTTTTGACGGCCCCGCGAGCATGCGGCGCGCAATGACTGGGGCCGCATTGATGGGATTCGGCGGCATGCTGGCCGGGGGCTGTGCGATCGGAAACGGAGTGACGGGAAGTTCGGTTTTCGCGGGCACGGCATGGCTGTCACTGGTGGCAATGTGGGTCGGCGCCATGGCGACCGACTTTCTGGTCGACCAAAGCCGCGCGGGCCGGCAGGTGGCCTGACACCGCCACCCGATCTGGTGCACGGGGCCGGGCGGGCATGATCACCGGTGTTGTCGCCGGACCCACCCAAGCATCAGAAATGCCAATGACCGCGGGGGAATGGACCCGGCTTTGAACGCGCCGGGTCCGTCCTGCATGTCATTGCAACGGATTTCACTCACTCGGCTGTGGTGGTGGTGCCGCTCATGTAATTGGTCATGAAAGAGGGCTCTCCCAGCTTCTTCAGCAGGTCCAGTTGCAGATCCAGCCACTCCCAGTGGCCCTCCTCATCCTGGACGATTCGCTCGAAAAGGGCGCGGGTTCCGATATCGTCATTGTCGAAGGCTTCCCGTGCCGCACGGGTATAGAACTCGATCGCGCCCTGCTCCTCGGCCTTGTCAGCCTCGAACAGTTCCGTGAGGGTTTCCGCCTTCGCGGGCGTCTTTGACGGCTCCAGCCGGGGCGTGCCGCCCAGAAACATGATACGGTCGATGAATGATCCCGCATGGCCCAGCTCTTCCTGCATTTCATCGCGCATCCGGGCGGCCAGCTTGTCGATCCCCCAGTCCTCCAGCGTGTGAACATGCAGGAGATACTGATGCACCGCGGTAAGTTCCATCGAAAGCGCGGTCTGAAGATTCTCGATGCTTCCGGTTCTGTCTGCCATGCGAAATACTCCTCGTCGTTGAATCCGCGTTCCCGTCGAAGCTATTCAGCCCGCGAATCTTTACAACCGTGTGCGACCTTGCGTCACTCAGAAAAAGCTCTGCGGATCAATGTCCACGCTGAGCCGCAGTTGCGGCGGCAGGTTGAATTGCGCCACCCATTCCGAAACCGCCGCCTGAAGCGGTGCGCTTCTGGGCGCCCTGACCAGAAGCCGTACCCGGTGACGCCCGCGGATACGGGCAATCGGGGCGGGCGCCGGGCCGAACACCTGTGCGCCGGCCCGCTGAATCGGGCCGTCCTGCCGCGCCAGCCTGTTGCCCATGTCGAACACCGACTGCATGTCGGGCGACGAAAGGATGATCCCGGCCATGCGTCCGTAAGGCGGCATCCCGGCATGGCGCCGCTCCTCCGCCTCGGCACGCCAGAACCCGTCCTCGTCCCCCGACAGGATCGCGCGGATCACCGGATGTTCCGGCTGGAAGGTCTGCAACATGGCCACACCGCGCCTTTCGGCCCGCCCGGCGCGGCCCGCAACCTGCCGCATCAACTGAAACGTGCGTTCTGCCGCGCGCAGGTCAGATCCCTGCAATCCGAGATCGGCATCAATCACGCCCACGAGGGTCAGAAAGGGAAAATTGTGTCCCTTGGCGACAAGCTGTGTGCCGATGATGATGTCCGCCCCGCCGTCCGCGATTTGCCGGATACGGTCCTTGAGGGCGCGCGCCGAACCGAACAGATCGGAGGACAGAGTTTCGATCCGCGCATCGGGAAATGTGGCCGCCGCCTCCTCTCCCAACCGCTCCACCCCGGGGCCGACAGCGGCAAGCCGGCCCTCGGCCTCGCAGGAAGGACAATGCGTCGGGATCGGCCGTGTCTCACCGCATTGATGGCACACAAGCCGCGCTTGAAACCTGTGTTCCACCATCCGCGCATCGCAATGGTCACACCCGATCTGGTGACCGCAGGCCCGGCACAGAGTCACCGGCGCATAGCCACGGCGATTGAGAAACAGGAGCGCCTGCTCACCGGCCGCGATCCGCGCCTCGACGGCCCGTTGAAGGGTCGGTGAAATCCAGCGGTCCGCCGTCAGCTTGACACCACGCATGTCGACTGCGCGTATCTCGGGCAGGACCGCGTCGCCGAAGCGCGCGGCCAGTTCCAGCTTGTCGTATTTGCCGGCTTCCGCATTGGCCCAGCTTTCCAGGCTTGGGGTGGCCGAGGCCAGTACAACCCGCGCGCTGCACAGCGAGGCGCGCAACACCGCCATGTCGCGCGCGTTATAGAGCACGCCGTCCTCCTGCTTGTAGGAGCTGTCGTGCTCCTCATCCACGACGATCAGGCCCAGATCTCGGAATGGCAGGAAAAGGGCCGACCGCGCACCAACCACCACCTGCGCACCTCCCTGACCCACCATTTTCCATGCGCGGCGGCGCTCGGTCATGGTGACACCTGAATGCCATTCCGCCGGGCGGGCACCGAAACGGGCCTCGATCCGGGTCAGGAATTCGGCGGTCAGGGCGATCTCGGGCAACAGCACGAGCGCCTGCCGACCTTGCCGCAGAACCTCTGCCACGGCTTCCAGATAGACCTCTGTCTTGCCCGAGCCCGTCACCCCGCGCAGCAGCGTGGTGCCATAGACACCCGTCCGCACCGCGGCCCTGAGCGTCTGCGCTGCCTCCTCCTGCTCCGCGGTGAGCACCCTTGGCACACGGGCCGGATCAAGATGCGGGTAAGGACGGTCGCGCGGCGTGTCCTCCTCGCGCACCACGCCCTGCGCCACCAATCCCTTGACGACCGAAGTCGAAACATCCGCCGCCTCTGCCAGTTCCCGCATGGTGAAGGCCAGCCCGCCGTAATCCTCCAGCGTTTGCAGAACCCGCGAACGGGCCTTTGTGGCGCGGTCCGGCTGCCCCTCGCCCCGGCGATAGATCTTGCGCATCGAGGGTGGATCACCAAGGCCGGGCGCCCGCGTCGCAAGGCGCAGCATCGCCGGCATCGGCGTCAGCGTGTAATCGGCCGCCCGGCGCAGGAATTCCTGCATTTCCTCGCGCATCGGCGCAACGTCGAGAACCCGGATCACCGCGCGCACCTTGCTCAGGTCGAAATCGCCCCGGCCCGGCCCCCAGACAACACCCGGCACCTTGCGCGACCCGAGAGGGACTTCCACGAAAGCGCCGGGATGGCATCCGCCTTCCGGCGCCCGGTAATCCAGCAAGCGGTCCAGCGGCTGTGTCGTCAGCACGGCCACCAACGCGCCCGCGTCGTAGAAATCCGCGCCGTGACTTGTCACTGCGGCCTCCGTCAAAGGGGTTTCGGGCTCCCATCCTATGGGGTAAACGCATCGGGGAAAAACCCAAAGCCATGCAAAGGGGCATACCGAGATGAAATTTTTCGTAGATACTGCCGAGGTCGATCAGATCGCCGAACTCAACGAGCTGGGCATGGTCGACGGCGTCACCACGAATCCTTCCCTGATCATGAAATCGGGACGCGACATTCTTGAGGTCACAAAGGAGATCGCGGCGATGGTGGACGGCCCCGTGAGCGCCGAGGTGGTCGCGATCGAAGCCGACGCGATGATCGAAGAAGGGCGCAAGCTGGCCACCATCGCCGACAACATCGCGGTGAAGGTGCCGCTGACATGGGACGGGCTGAAGGCCTGCAAGGTTCTGTCGGGAGAGGGTAACATGGTCAACGTGACGCTGTGTTTCTCAGCCAACCAGGCGTTGCTTGCCGCCAAGGCCGGCGCCACTTTCATCAGCCCCTTCATCGGGCGGCTGGATGATATCAACCTGGACGGAATGGAATTGATTGCCGATATCCGGACAATCTATGACAATTTCGGGTTCGACACGCAGATCCTCGCGGCCTCGATCCGCAACGTGAACCACGCCTGCGACGCCGCACGCATCGGGGCGGACGTGATGACCGCTCCGCCCGATGTGATCCACAAGATGGCCGCACATCCGCTGACGGACAAGGGACTGGACGCATTTCTCAGCGATTGGGAAAAAACGGGGCAGAAAATACTTTAAGGACGTGCTATAAACCCCTGAACGAATTACAGGCCATCCCGGATACGACGCGTTGAGGTTCTGATGAGCAGCATACCCCAGATTGATGACACGATGCGCGAACGCATCATTGCACAGCCGGATGTCATCCTTGAAGATCAAGATCTTATGCGCGCCCTGATCGCGGCGAACGAGCGGTCCATGGGGGGCAACATCGTTGATCTCAGGGGGATCGCGATGGAACGGCTGGAGGCGCGGCTGGACCGTCTGGAAGACACCCACCGCAGCGTGATAGCGGCCGCATACGACAACCTGGCCGGCACCAACCAGGTGCATCGGGCAATCCTGCGGATGATGGATCCGGTCACTTTCGAGGGGTTCCTGACCGATCTGGGTGGCGAAGTTGCGGAAATCCTGCGGGTGGACAGCGTCCGGCTTGTGCTGGAGTCGGTCCAGAACGACGAGGATCCGGCGGTGCGCCGCATGGGGGATGTCCTTTCGATCGCGGAACCGGGGTTCATCGAGGATTATCTGGCCGGCGGAAACGGGGCACCACACCGTCCGGTTATCCTGCGCCAGACCAGTGAGGGCGAGAACCGCATTCATGGCAACAAGGCTGGCTTCATCCGTTCCGAAGCCTGCCTGCGGCTTGATTTTGGCGAGGGTCGCCTGCCGGGCATGCTGGTCCTCGGCGCCGAGGATCCGCATCAGTTCACACCCAAACAAGGCACGGACCTGCTGTCTTTCTTTGCCGGTGTCTTTGAACGGGCGATGCGCCGCTGGCTGTCATGATCTCGGCGGCCGCCCGCGATGCGCTGCAGGGTTGGCTGGATGCGCAGAAGGCTCTGCGGGATGTCTCTGCCAATACCATCGACGCCTACGCGCGTGACGTGGCAGAATTTCTTGCCTTCCTGACCGCGCACGAAGGCGCGCAACAGGGATTGGCACCGCTTTCCCGGGTGCGTGTCGGCGATATGCGCAGCTGGATGGCACATCAGCGTGGCCGGGGGATCGGCGCGCGGTCGCTGGCGCGCAAGCTCTCCGCGGTCAAATCCTTCTATCGTTGGCTCGCGGAGCGGGAAGGCTTCGATCCCACACCGGTGCTGACCACGCGCGCGCCGAGATATCAACGCAAGCTGCCCCGGCCGCTGGCCACCGACGCAGCGCGCGACATGATCGAAAACCTCGAACTTCAATCGCAGTCCCCCTGGATCGCGGCCCGTGATCAGGCCGTCGTGACATTGCTCTATGGCTGCGGCTTGCGGATTTCCGAGGCGCTTGGCCTTGATGGCGGCGTGCACCCGATGGGCGACTCGCTGCGTATTCGCGGCAAGGGCGGCAAGGAACGGATGGTGCCGGTCCTGGCCGTGGCTCAAACAGCGGTGGCCCGCTACGCCCGCTTGTGCCCACACCCGATAGAGCGTGGAAAGCCCCTGTTCTACGGGCTTCGCGGGGGCCGGCTGGGCGCCCGCGCCGTTCAACAGACCGTGGCCCGGACCCGCGCGCAGCTTGGCCTCCCCGCAAGTGCGACCCCACATGCGATGCGGCACAGCTTTGCCACCCATTTGCTGAATGCAGGTGGGGACTTGCGTGCCATACAGGAGCTTCTGGGCCATGCCTCCCTGTCGACCACGCAGGCCTATACCGAGGTGGATGGCGCACGGCTCGCGGATGTCTACGCGCGCGCGCACCCGAGGGCGTGATTGCGCCCCGCCGGGATTTCCGGCATGACGGACTCATGACACGTGAATTCAAGGCATTGGCGGTACACCTTCTTACCGCAACCGGGGCGGTTTTCGCCATGCTGGCGATGCTGGCCGCGGTGGACGAAAAATGGGACATGATGTTCCTTTGGCTGGTGATCGCCTTCGCGGTGGACGGGATCGACGGGCCTCTTGCGCGGCGTTACCTCGTGTGGGTCAACGCAAGGCGCTTCGACGGGGTGCTTCTGGACCTGATCATAGATTACCTGACCTATGTGTTCATCCCCGCCTTCGCGCTTTTCAAATCCGATCTGCTACCCGGATGGACCGGGTGGGTCGCGATCATCATCATCACTTATGCAAGTGCGATGTATTTTGCCGATACAAGCATGAAAACAAAGGATAATTCGTTCTCCGGCTTTCCTGGAGCCTGGAACATGCTGATCCTTGTCCTGTTCGCGACACAACCCAATTTCTGGCTGATCCTGTTCATTGTCACCGCGCTTTCAGTGACCATGTTCCTGCCGCTCAAGTTCATCCACCCTGTGCGCACCGCCCGCTGGCGGGCGCTTTCGCTACCGGTCGCCTTCGCCTGGACCTTTTTTGCCGGGTGGGCGGCATGGGTGGATTTCCACCCTGAAAGCTGGGCCCATTGGGGGCTGGTGACAACCTCGCTCTACCTGCTGTTCGCGGGTATCCTGCAGCAGCTTATCCCGGCCCGGCGGGTCTGAGCGTTCCGAACGGAATGAAGGGTTCTGACACGGGTCTTGAATGAACCCCTCCCCGGCCCAGGAACCGCGTTCATGATTCTCACAATACCGGCCACGGGGCGGTTCAGGCGTCATGCGCGCCCTCGGCCAGTCCCCTGACGAAATCCAGAACCTGCGCCGGGCTGTGCCCGTCACCGATCCTGCCCACGATCGCGGAGCCGACCACGGCACCATCCGCCACCGAGGCGATGTCGCGCGAGGTTTGAGGATCCCGGATACCGAAGCCAACGATCACCGGCAGGTCGGTCTGCGCCTTGATACGGGCCACCTCGGGGCCGACATCAGCGGCCTCCGCGGCCGCGGCACCGGTAATTCCGGTGATGGACACGTAGTACACGAATCCGCTGGTATTCTGCAGGACCTTGGGCAGGCGCCTGTCGTCTGTCGTCGGCGTTGCGAGGCGAATGAAGTTCAGCCCTTCCGCCTGTGCGGGAATGCAGAGTTCGTCATCCTCTTCCGGGGGCAGATCGACCACGATCAGACCGTCGATGCCCGCCGCCTTCGCATCCTTCAGGAACCGCCCCACGCCACGATTGTAGATCGGGTTGTAGTACCCCATCAGCACGATCGGCGTGATGTTGTCGTCCTTGCGGAATTCGGCCGCCATGGCCAGCGTCCTCTCCAGCGTCTGGCCGGCCTCAAGGGCGCGCTGTCCGGCGAGCTGGATCGTGGGTCCGTCGGCCATAGGGTCAGTGAAGGGCAGACCCAGCTCGATGATGTCCACGCCGGCACCGGGCAGCCCCTTCACCACCTCCAGCGACGTCTCGTAATCCGGGTCCCCCGCCATCACATAGGCGACGAAGGCTTTCCTGCCTTCCTGCTTCAGAGTGGCGAACTTTTCGTCTATCCGGGTCATCGGGCGATCCTTTGCCATGCGTCGCACCGATGTGCAGAAACGGCGCGGGAAAATCAATCCTCCGATTGCACGGAACGCCACATGCCGCGCCCGATTCGCCCCGGAACGACACGCGCTTGCACAGCGGCTTCGCGGCGCATAGAAGCGCGCCGAGGCAAACGGGAGACGACCGATGGGTTTCAGGATGGGAATCGTGGGGCTGCCCAATGTGGGCAAGTCCACTCTCTTCAACGCGCTGACGCGGACCGCCGCCGCCCAGGCCGCGAACTTTCCCTTTTGCACGATCGAGCCGAACGTCGGCGAGGTGGCAGTGCCGGACAGGCGGCTCGACCGGCTGGCCGAGATCGCCAGGTCGAAACAGGTCATCCCCACGCGCATGACCTTCGTCGATATCGCCGGGCTGGTGAAGGGGGCCAGCAAGGGCGAGGGGCTGGGCAACCAGTTCCTCGCCAATATCCGCGAGGTCGATGCGATCGCCCATGTGCTGCGCTGCTTCGAGGACGGGGACGTGACCCATGTGGAGGGCCGTGTCGATCCGGTCTCGGATGCCGAGACGATCGAGACCGAACTGATGATCGCCGATCTGGAAAGCATCGAGAAACGCCGCGCCGGCCTGGTACGCAAGCTCAAGGGCGGTGACAAGGAGGCGGTGCAGCAGGACAGGTTGCTGGCCGCCGCGCAGGCCGCCCTCGAAGACGGCCGGCCCGCGCGCGTGGTCGAGGTCGATGCCGAGGACACGCGCGCCTGGACCGGCCTTCAGCTTCTCACCACCAAACCGATCCTCTACGTGTGCAACGTGGACGAGGCAAGCGCGGCACACGGCAACGCCTTCTCGGCGCAGGTGGAACGCATGGCGTCCACCCAGGGCGCGGCAAGCGTGGTGATCAGCGCCCGCATCGAGGAGGAAATCAGCCAGCTCGACGCCGAGGAGGCCGGAATGTTCCTCGAGGAGATGGGGCTCGAGGAGCCGGGCCTCGACCGGCTGATCAAGGCAGGCTACGAACTCCTGCATCTTGAAACCTATTTCACCGTCGGCCCCAAGGAAACCCGGGCCTGGACGGTGCCGGCCGGCACCCGCGCCCCGCAGGCCGCCGGCGTGATCCACGGCGATTTCGAAAAGGGGTTCATCCGCGCCGAGACCATCGCCTGTGACGATTTCGTGGCCCTGGGCGGCGAACAGGCGGCCAAGGAAGCCGGCAAGATGCGCGCCGAGGGAAAATCCTACATCGTCAAGGACGGCGACGTCCTGCATTTTCTTTTCAACACCTGAACCGCCGTCGCGCGGCCCGCGCCCTTCATCTTTCCCCAAATACTCCCGCCGGTGGTGTCCCCTGGGCGCAAACTGCAGGCTGACGCCGATGAAAACCGGGTGCGCGCCTTCCGAGCGCGCCTTTGGCTCCGGGCCGGCGCGTGAGCAGGCCAGGTCATGGCCAGATCATGGTCGGTGCCCGCCTCTGTTGCCGTCATCGTGTGCCCCGGGTCGGGGTCGCCATGGCGGCGGGCACCACGGCGGTCTCACTATCGGCGGGCGCGCCCTTGCCCCCGGTCACGATGGGGGGTCCGGATCGGCGCGGGCGTGCGGCGTGGTTCCCCCGGCATGGGCCATCTCGTTTTCCCGGAATTCCGGGAGAACCTTGTCGATGAACAGTTGCAGGGAACGCTTCTGCTGCTCCATGTCCATGCCCATCGAGGCATAGTAGAGGAAGGCATCCACGCCGATACCCTCGTACATCCTGAGCTTCTCGGCGACCTGATCGGGAGATCCGAACATCAGGTTGTCCTCCAGCATCGCGGGATCGACACGGGCGTTGCCGTCAAGCTCTTCCAGAGGGACCTGCTCGGGGAAGCCGTTGATGACCTCGCCCTTTTTCATCATCAGGTTGCCGAACTGCCCCAGAACGTGGCGGACCGCGGCGATGGCGCTGCGCCGGTCCTCTTCGGTCTCGTAAACGGCGGTGTGGCGCATCAGCGCCCAGGTGCCGTCATAGCGGCCGCCATTCCTGGCGATCGAATCATCGAGCCGGGCGCGGTAGGTCTCGGCCTCCGAGAACGGCATGGTCAGCGGCCAGCTGAGGATGTTGCAGCCGTGCTTGACCGCGTAGTCGAAGGTGATCGGCGCGCGCGCCGCCACCCAGACCGGCACCTCGTCCTGCACCGGCTTGGGGCAGGACGTCGCGCGGGGAAACTGCCAGTATTCGCCGTTGTGTTCATGGTCGCCTTTCCACAACTCGCGCACCACGGGCAGCATTTCCTGCATGTAACGCCAGCTGTCCTTCTGATCGAGGCCGGGTTTCATCCGGTCGAACTCGCGCTGGTAGGCGCCCGAACCGATGCCGAATTCCAGCCGCCCGTCGCTGAGCACGTCGAGAAGCGCCGCCTCGCCGGCAAGGTTGATCGGATGCCAGTAAGCCGCATTCACAACACCCACGCCCAGCCGGATGTTGCGGGTGTGCTCCCCCCACCACGTCAGGATCTGGAAGGGGTTGGGCGCGATCGTCATCTCCAGCGCGTGGTGTTCGGCGGCCCAGGCGATCCTGAACCCGGCGGCATCGGCCATCTGCACCATTTCCAGCGTATGGTCGCGCACCGCGCGGATGTCCGTTCCGGGGGTCATACGCTCCATGTTGATCGCCAGATGGAATTTCATGTCGGATCTCCCTTGTGTCAGCGTGGCTGGAACGGGTTGGCCACCGGATCTTGCGATATGTTCATCCACACCGTCTTGGGCCGCGTGTAGTCATAGACGGCCTGAAACCCGCTTTCGCGGCCGTGGCCGGAATTCTTCATGCCGCCGAACTCGGCCACCGGCGAGATCGCGCGATAAGTGTTGACCCAGACGATCCCGGCGCGGACGGCACGCGACATCCGCAGCGCCCGCGCGCTGTCGCGGGTGAAGATGCCGGCGGCCAGCCCGTGCACCGTGTCGTTTGCCAGTTCCAGCGCCTCTTGCTCGGTCCGGAACCGCAGAACACTCAGAACCGGGCCGAAAAGCTCGGTGTCGACGATGCGCAGGTCCGGGCGCGGGCAGTCGAGGATCGTCGGTTCGTAGAACATCTCGCCGGCCGCCTCGGCGCGACGGCCGCCGCAGACAAGCCGCGCGCCTTCCTCCAGCGCGCGGGCGACCTCGCGCTCGATGGTCTCGAGCTGCCCGCGGGTGCAGAGCGGCCCCATCTCGGTGTCCTCGGCCATCGGATCGCCAATGCGGATACCGGTCGCGACCCGTTCCATCCGGGCAATGAAATCGTCGGCCACGTCCTCGTGCACGATGAGGCGCGAGCCGGCGACGCAGCTCTGGCCCGACGCCCCGAAGATCCCCGCCACGGCACCGTTGACGGCGCTTTCGATATCCGCGTCCCCGAACACGATGAAGGGCGATTTGCCGCCCAGTTCCAGGCTCACCTCGGCAAAGTTGCTGGCCGCGTTCATCAGCACGTGGCGTGCCGCCACGGGACCGCCGGTAAACGATATGCGTGCCACCAAGGGATGAGAGGTCAGAACTTTGCCGCAAGGGTCGCCATGGCCGGTCACGATGTTCACCACGCCATCGGGGATACCCGCCTCTGCAAGAAGCCTGCCGAATTCGAGGATCACCGCCGGGGCGTGCTCAGACGTCTTGAGCACGACGGAATTGCCGGCCGCCAGGGCCGGGCCGATCTTCACCGCTGCCAGGAAGAGCTGGCTGTTCCAGGGCACCACGGCGGCGATCACGCCAAGCGGCTCGCGGTTGGTGAAAACGAACATGTCGGGCTTGTCGACAGGCAGGGTATCGCCCGCGATCTTGTCCGCCGCCCCGGCATAGAAGTGGTAGAACTCGCTGATATACTTCGCCTGCCAGCGGGTTTCGCGGAACATCTTGCCGGTGTCGCGGGTCTCGACCTCGCCCAGATGCTCTGACCGGTCGGCCAGAAGATCGGCCAACCGACGCAGGCAATGGCCGCGCTCGGTGGCGCTCATCTTGGCCCATGGCCCCTCGTGACAGGCCCAGTGCGCCGCGCGCACCGCGCGGTCCACATCCTCGGCGCCGGCTTCGGGGACAGTCGCCCAGACCTCGCTCGTGGCCGGGTTCAAACTCGGGAAGGTCGCCCCGCCGGAGGCGTCGACCCATTCACCGTCGATCAGCATCTTGTAATCTTGCACCATTCGCCCTCCGAGCTTTCCGCGACCCAACGATCAGCCATACGCCGCCACATGCGGCTTTTCCGGGCCTGCGGTGCCGTTCGTGGCGGCCGCCGTCACCGAGATGGCGATCCCGTGCAGGGCGCTTATGCAGTTCCCCGCGGCGCCAGTCCGCGGACTCCCCGAACATCCTGTCCGTGCGGTGTTGCCGATCCGTCGGGACGCCGCCGAACGCTGCCACAGAATTTCAATTCCTGAAAACGAATTATTTTGCTGTATCGGTTCGGGAATTTCGAATTCTTGCCCGGTTGTGCATCATCTCGACTTCGATCTTCCCGGAAATCCCGGGGACCGGCGGCCCTGTCCTGCCCTCGAACAAGACGGGCACAATCCGATCCACGGAGACCACCCGTTTCAGGCCGCGGGAGGCGAAACCGGGCTGGCGATTCTTCGTCGGGCCGAGTCCGGGACAGCCCGGCATCGCGGTTTCGCCGCATCAGCGCGGTGTGCTGGCCGGAATACCGGAAACACGCCGGGTGCCCACCTGCCGGATTCCGCGCCAATCCAGTCCCGGCGGCAACGCTTCGCTTGAGATACGCGCAGGCGCGTTCTAGAGTTTTTGCAGTCGGGATCGGCGGGCTTCGGACCATTTGTTCCTTCACGCGCATGCTGCCATGCGCAGATGCCCTGCCAACCATTGAACGGAGGTGGATTTTGAAGTTTGCACTTGGGGGACTCGCCGCGTGTCTTCATCGGGGCGCCTTTTTGATGGTCATGGCCGTGCCGGCCCTTGCCCTGGCTTCGGAAGCAAGGCCCGACCGGGCCGACATCTTGCGAAAGCAGATGGAACAGTTCGAGGCCGTCGTACCGAAGACATCCATCGAATTGCAACCTTTCCGCGAAGAAATGACGGCCACCGGGCCGGATGGATTGCAACTCACCCTGACCTCGATGAATCCCGCAAACGATTGGTGGTACCTGCTTGAAGTCGAGCCAGCGGACTCGTGGCGCGACCGTGCCGCGGCATACCATATCGAGAACGCGGATCCGCAAAAGTGGCGCATCACCCTGAGTGGTGGCGGCAATCCCGAACTTGTCTTCCGGAGCGACAGCAGCCGACACGCCTGTCGTCCATGGGAAGAAAAGTCAGCGGAACTGGAAAAGGCGGAGGCGACCGGCCTGCCCTACGCGCCGATCTGCGGCGGCCGCGCCTATCTGCGCAACAGGGTCTCGGGGTCGCGCACGAGCCGCGAGGCGGTGGCCGAATTCCTGCGCGACAACGTGGTGTTCGGAGACAGCATCGTGAACATGATCAAGGGGGCCTTCTACGAGGATGCTTTCATGCAGTCGGGGCCGCTTCTGGACGGGGCCGAAGGCGGTGATGTCGCCGGGTCGCTGGGGCGGGCAAGGCTGGCCAGCCACCCCGTGATGCAGGCCTATTTCGGCTGGGATCTGGAAGGGACATCGAACGGCCGGATGGAGGCCGGAAGCTGGTACGCCATCAAGGATGCCCCCGGCATCTATGCCAGTGCAATGCAGCCGGGCATGATCCACCCCGACATCCTCAACCGGAGGGGCGAGACCAATTACCTCGATTCCGTCGAGCGACGGGCGGATGTCTACCTCGTGGCCTTTGATCTCGCCGAATTCGAGATCGGCTACGAGGTCGGGACCGACCACCCGCGCCTGGGCTGGTCATCCCGCCCACGCGGGGCCGGACGCAACTGGAACATTCCTGGTCCCGACGGCATAGACAGGTCTGATCCGCTGGTGCGGACCGGGATGCTGAGCCCGTCACTGACCGAGCGGGTGGCGGCCACGTTTACCGGCGGTTTCAAACGCGATCACGGTGCCTTCAAGTTCAGCGATTACGCGACGTTCAATCATGGCCACCACTACGGCTTCATGACCAAGGGCGTGATCCTCAGCAAGCTGCAACCCAATCTTTCGACCCTCTTCCTGATGGAGGATGGCAGCATCCACATGCGCACATGGACCGAGGCGGACCGCAAGCTTCTGCCGAAACTCCGTTTCGCCCGCCAGAACGGCGTTCCCCTGATCGCGCCCGATCCCGAAACCGGCAAGGGCGTGCCAGGGCGGTTCGTGCGCAGTTGGGGCGGCGGCAACTGGTCGGGTTCGGCCAACGCGGATCTTCGGACCTTGCGCGCGGGCGCCTGCATGAAGGACGTTTCTGGACGGCAGTTCCTGATTTACGCCTATTTCTCCACCGCCACGCCCTCGGCCATGGCACGCACCTTCCAGGCCTATGGCTGCCGCTACGCGATGCTTCTGGACATGAACTCGCAGGAGCACACCTACATGGCGCTCTACACACAGACAAACGGCGGGCTTAGGGCACGCCATCTGGTCAGCCGGATGTCCGCGGTCGATGGCCGCCGCCGTGATGGCACCCCCATCCCGCGTTTCATCGGCTATTCCGACAACAGGGATTTTTTCTACCTGCTTCGCAAATGACGGGAGATCGAGGATGTTGAAACTTGCTACAGCCGGGCTGGCCCTTGGCACGATGCTGACCTTCGCCGGGATCGCCAACGCGCAAAGCCTGAAAGCCAACAACGAAGCGATGTTCCGGGAGATGCAGGCGGCGCGCGGGCTGAGCAATGCGGAAATGTCGAAAATACGGGGCATATTCGCCGGATCGCGCTTTATCGGGCAGGGCAACCCGGCGGTGACGCGGCATCCGATGAGCCGCCAACAACTGGAGGCGAAACTGGGCACCGATCCGAAACGCTACTATCGCAATCCCGGATTCGAACGAATCTGCGGCGAGAGATACATGGCCCCGCTTTACGATCCGGCCATTGAATCGCCCGGCGACGCCGAGGTCTGCGTGGACATGTTCGAGTATCCCAACGTGCCCGGCATGTACCCGGTGACATGGGTGCGCGCCAAGGAAGCGGCCGAGCTTTGCTGGGCAGAAGGCAAACGCATGGGTGACGCCCACGAGTGGGAGGGTGCCGCGCATGGCGCGCTGACCGAGCCGGATTATTTCTTCGGCATGAGCGTGCAGGCGGCCCGGGCCCGCCACAATGCAAAATACCAGTCGTCGGCCCGTTACAGCATCGGCAAACAATGGCGGCGCGGGGTTTGCGCCACAGGCAGTCACAAATCCGGCAGTTGCAATGGCGGCAGTTTCACGGGGTGCGGATCAAACACCTATCCGGCCGGCAGCTTTCCGGGATGCAAGAGCCCCTTCGGCGTCTACGATCTTGACGGCAATGCCGCCGAACACATGAACCTTCCCCGGTCCCCGGCCGAGATGGCCAGCCGTGGCAGCCGCAAACTGGGCGTGACCGAGATGAAGGGAAGCTGGTTCATCTGGGACACCGTCCGCGCGCATACCCACTGGAGCCGCTGGCGCGCGCCCTATTGGCACGGAAGCCGGGTGATGGCCGGGCACAGCCATCGCAATTATCACTTGGGGTTCCGCTGTTTCAAGGACGTACGCTAGAGTGCGTTGCGCCGGATCGGAGTCCCCCGCCTGTCTCCGGACCGTTTCCGATTGAATGCAACACGCTACAACACGGTGGGCCGGGCCGGAAACGCGAAACGGCGGCCCGCGGCCGCCGTTGACGTTCGTGCTGCCCGCCATTCCGGGACGAGTGGTCAGTTGCCGGCCAATGACGCCATCAGGAGGCGCGGACCACGGATCGGACCTTCCCTGCTCACAAGCGCCGAATAGGCCGGGTCCGACATCAGCTGACGCAGATCCACGGCACGCCCGTCAAGATACGCCGTTCGGCTGACCAGACGGATACCGTGGCTGTAATCGGCATAGGCGGCGCCGTGCACGGTGCTGAGCGGCTGGATAGGCTTGCCGCCGGGCCGGTGCCAGCCATAGATCGCCACGCGGCTTGGATTGCGTGTGATACGGTTGGTCAGCACGAGATCCTTCTTGTGCCCCGAGATCAACGCCGTCGCCCCGGCGCCGGCGCGCCTGCGCTGACCCTCGACGGTGGCATTGTGCTTGACCAGATAAGCGGTCGACGTCATCCGCGGGCCCGGCGTCATCGGGCGGGGCGTCAGACGCAGATCAGCGGCACGGTAGATGAGATCAACCATCTGCGCCGTGGGCAAGAGCATGTCGAACCGCTCCGCGATGCGGGTGGCGGCGCGCAGCCCGAGCGGCACCCTTACAAAATCGCGGTTGCCGCCAAGCGCAAGGTAATCCGGCGTGACACAGAGTGTCAGGGTCGCGCGGCTGCCGTCACGCAGACGCCCGGTGACACTGACCGGGGCGAGACGGCGCATCGTGTCGGGCATGTTGCCGGACAGGATCTGCCCGGTCACGTGGCGGTCACGCACGGTGCCGCCGACCGAGGCAAGCTGTGCCATGAAGGCTGTGCCATCCGGGGCGTTTCCGGACCGGCGGGGCATGTCGCGGGTAAGACGGCGCGGACAGTTGCCCACGCCCTGCGCCAATTGCAGGGTTGGATCATGCAGCACCGGCGGTGGCGCGGTATCCGGGGCGCCATCACCGGCCTCGGGCGCCGTGGCCGCGGTAACAACAGCCTCCGCCGGTTCGGGGGCGCTGACCGTGACCGTGGTGTTCAGGCTGTCCGGACGCAGGCGCGGGCGCAGGGACGTGCCGAGCCCGGCCCGCCGTTCCTGGCCATCTTCCACTTCGGCCACGGGGGCCTCGACCGGGGACGGCGCGGCGTGCGCACCGTCGGAGGCGGCCGGGGCATCAAGCCGGGCCAAAAGCGTCTCCGGCACCAGGGTTTCCGGCCGCAGACGCGGCCGCGGACCGTCAAACGTGAACCGGTCGGGCCGCGCGGGCGGGACCACCGGCGGCGCCCCCGCGTAAAGCCGCGGCGGGTAGAAGGGCCGGGTCGCATTTCCAGCCATCGGTGCGTCGGGGCGCGGCGCGGCCATGTCCGGGCGCGATGCCTGCGGGCGCCGGATGGGCGTGACCTGCGGCAGATCGGGGGACACGCCGGCGCGCAGCGTGCCGACGATCCGCGGAGCGGCAGGCGCCAGCGCCGCAACGGGCCGCGGTTTCGTGATCTGCGTGTTTCCGGAGTTGAGGCCAATGACGAAGCCGCATCCCGCCAGTGCCAGACCAGCCCCGACGAGAATGGCGCGCGGGGCAACCGATACGGTGTGTGCGCGGGTCCGGGCGGCACGCGTGGCGCCTTTGATATCTGCGATGATTCTCATGACTGTCCCTCTATGAGTGAACACTTAACTTCACAATAAGGCAACGTCAGGCGTGAGCGGGGAACAGCCACAATGGCGGGAAACCGCCGTTCCGAGCGGATCCGGAGGCATGTCACGTGTTGGCGGACGGAGCATGGCACCGCCGCCCACGCCGCAGCCATGCGCCCTTGCCGCAAGGGTCGTGGCGAATTGGCGAATCGGCTTTCCACGCAGCGCCAGACACGGCAGACTGCGCACGAATCTGAACCAGGCGGGGGATTTCAATGCGTTTCCGGACACGAATTTCTTCGGCGATCCTGATCTGTCTCGGCGTGACGGCGCTGCCGGCGGTGGCCAGCGTTTCGATCGTAGACGCGGACAAACGCTGCCGGGAGGCCGCAGGTCCACCGGACGCCGGCACTCCCGTCAGCCGTGAGGCACTCGATGCCTATCTCGGCGCCTTGAGCGATGCGCGCGCTGCCTGCGAGGAGGCGATCACGCTTGATCCGCCGGCACCGGACGCCCTTTTCCAGGTCGGCGTGATCCGGCAACGCAGCGGCAAGCACGGCGAAGCCGTGGATCTGTTCGATCGCGCCGCGCAATCCGGCGTGGCGGCCGCGCATACCAAGCTGGGTGACTATTACAATTTCGGAATTGGCAGGATTGACGAGGATCTGGACCGTGCCATTGCCGAATATCGCAAGGCGGCCGAACAGGGCGATGCTGCCGGGATGACAACGCTTGCGATCATGTACCGACTCGGGCGCGGCGTGGAGCAGGATAATGCGAAGGCCCTGGACCTGCTGCGCGCAGCTTCGGATCAAGGCTATCATTTCGCGCAGGTGCGCCTTGCGGAAGTGATGCTCAACCCCGAGGGCATCCCCGCAGAGGAGGCCGAGGCTCTCGGACTGCCGGCCCCCGATCAGGCCACCCGTCTTCTGGGCCGCGCCGCGATACAGGGCAATCTATCGGCCGCGGTGGATCTGGCCGCGCTTTACGCCAATGACGAGAACGGTGTCGCGGCCAACCCGAACCTGCACGCGCTCTGGACCCGCCGCGCCGCGAAAGCCGGGATGCCCTCGGCGATCAGGACACTTGGCGTCATGCACGAGCAGGGCCATGGTGTGGATTACGACCCGGCCAAGGCCGCGGCGTTCTATGTCGAGGCCCTTGAAACCGGCAAGGTCGACATCGAGGGGCTGCGCGATGTCAATGGGTTGCCGCGGCAACGCTGGGACCGCGCGACCGCGATCGAATTCCAGAAGATCCTGATCGACCGCGGGCTTTACCGCGGAGCTCTGGACGGTATCGTGGGGTTTGGCACCAAGGCCGGAGCGCGCAAGCTGGCCGGCGACTGAAGGCCCCGTGCCTCAGATGCTGAGTTTTTTGAAAATCGCCTCCGGGATGTTGCGGATCACCAGCATGACAACCGCCCATACACCCTTGACGTAAATCACGTTGCGGCGCTTCTCGGCGGCGCGCGCGACCGCCACGGCAAGCGTTTCGGGGTCCGTGGTGAGTTTCTCGGGCAGGTCCAGCCCCTCGGTCATTCGGGTGGCAACGAACCCCGGCAGCACCGTAAGGACATGCACGCCCCGCCCCGCCAAACGGTTGCGCAGCCCCGAAAGGAAGGCGGTGAATCCGGCTTTCGCGGCACCGTAGACATAATTCGTGGCCCGCCCGCGATCCCCCGCCACGGAGCTTATACCGATCAACGTGCCGCTGCCGCGCGCCTCGAACAGGTTGGCGAGAAGCGCAAGGATGTTGGCCGGACCCTCGAAATTCGATCGCATCACTAGGGTCGCGGCGGCGGGATCGCGCTGGCTTTCGGCCTGATCACCCATGTAGCCCACTGCGCACACGGCGATCTGCGGCAGGGCCGGCAGCCCGTCAAGGAAGGCTTCGTGCGTGTCCGGCGCCAGAACATCGAAATCGTGCAGGCTGACGGTGACACCGTAGCGCAATTCCATGTCGGTCTTTTCCTGCGAAAGGCTTTGGGCATTGCGCGCTGCAAGTTGCACCGTGTGGCCCAGATCGGCGTACCGGTGGGCAATGGCGAGGCCGATATCCGATCGGCCCCCCAGAATCAGGACGGGTTGGTCGGTCAAATCTGCACCCTTTCGGATTGGCGTGATGAAAATTCCCGCACAAGCCCGGTGTCTTGCCGCATCGCCCGGAAGGCGGCGGCCCGCGGATCGGCGCTGTGCAGCGTGTTAGGTTTCAGGCGGCCATCCTTGGCAAGATAGAAGCGGCCACCATGCGCAACGGTTATCTCGTCGAGCCGCTCCATCATTGCGAGGCTGCGGCGGGACACGGGGAAATCCAGCGCCAGCGTGTACCCTTCCATCGGGAAGGAGAACCGGCTTTCCTGAGCGCCGAAGCGTTTGAGCACCGACAGGAACGCGCCCTGCCCGGCGGCGGCCACGGCATCGAGCAGGGAGCTCAGCCCCGCATACGATTCGGCCAGCGGCAGCACGCACTGAAACTGCACGAAGCCGCGCCGCCCGTAGATGCGGTTCCAGCCGAGAACCGAATCGAGCGGATAGAAGAATGGATCCCATCCCACATGGACGGTTCCGGCCTTGCGGCAGCCATTCCGGTAATAAAGCGCGTTGAAAGCCCGCATCGCGGCACGGTTGAGCACGAACCCCGGCAGATCGGCCGGCACGGTACGCGCCCGGCGCGCAGGCGGCCCATGCGGGCGGCGGGCAGCCCGTGGCGGCAACTCATCGAGCGCGGCATGCTCGCCCAGCATCACCAGCGATCGGCCCTGACGCGCGCCGGTGGACAGGCAATCTATCCATGCCACCGAATAGGTGGCGTCCTGCGCGGTCTCGAAGGTGTCCATCGTTGCCGCCAATGTCGGTGCGGGAAGTATGCGCTGCCGGATCCAGCCCGTCTCCACAGCGGTGAGGCGAACCGCGGCTCGTATTATCACACCGGTCAGACCCATCCCGCCAACCGTCCATTCGAACAACGCCTCGCCGGGACCTGTGCGGCGGATCTCTCCGCCGGGGCCGATTACCTCGATCCAGTCCACGAAATTTCCGAAACTGCCATCACAATGATGATTCTTGCCATGCACGTCCGCGGCGATCATGCCACCGATGGTGACGAACTTGGTCCCCGGCGTGACCGGCGGGAACCAGCCGCGCGGCAGAAAGGTGCGAATCACGTCTCCAAGGATCACTCCGGCCTCGGTGATCAGTTGTCCGGTCTCGGGATCGAAGGCGATCATGTGGTTGAAATGGCGCATCGAGATGGTGTTGGACGGGTTCATCGCGCTGTCGCCATAGGCACGTCCGTTGCCCCGCGCGATCCCCGGCCCGGCGTCCAGACACGCGCGCAGTTCCACCGCATCGCGCGGCGCGCTCAGGCGGCAATCGGCAACCGGATAACGCCCCCAGCCCGACAGTTTCACGGCGTCACCCCGCCAAGGCGGTCATCGGTGAAAACGTAGCGCCGGTCGAGGTTGTATTTCACCACGTAACCCACCGTCAGGCCGAGGACCGCGCCGGCCTCGCGCATCGGGTCGCTGCGCCAGATCCACCAGAACAGGGTCTCCGTCCCCCAGAAGATGCAGGTGGTGACCACGCCCATAGCGGTATAAAGCGCGAACTTGCGACCATGCGTGGCCAACCCGGTGGAAAGGTCGAGGAAGATCCAGCGCTTGTCGAGGACGTACTTGATCAGCAAGCCGGCGATGGTGCCCGCCCCGATCGCCAGCGCCAATGCCATGCCGGGCGACATCGGGCCGGACAGGGCAAGCACCATGCGCTGCACCGCGAGGTTTGCAAGCGTGGCAATCACCGCGAAGGCCGCGTAGCGCAGGATCAGGGTGCGGCGGCTCATGTCAGCGCCGCCCCGACCGCACAGGCGATCACCAGTAGGATGCAGATCTGGCTGGTCCGGTCCTTGACCGCGTAAACCACGGGATCGTCATCCATGCCGCCGCGATGCGTGACCATGACCATGTTGCTGATCCAGTAGAGCAGCACCAGGCAAATTCCCCACAGGACCGAGGGACGGCTGTAGATCTCCTGCACCGCAGGGGAATTGAGGTACAGCGCCATCACCAGCACCGAAACATAGCCGGCTGCCGTGGCCATCTGTGCCACAAGTGTCAGGTCGTCGGCGTGATAGCCCCTTCCGGCTGCTGAAAGTTGTCCGCGCACCGCGCTGTCGACCAGTTCCGCCTGCCGTTTCACCGCTGCCAGCGACAAAAAGAAGAAGATCGCGAAGGCGAGGATCCAGACCGAGAGTGGCAGGCCCGTGGCCACCGCCCCGGCAAGGATGCGAGTGGTGTACAGCACGGCCAGTGTGCAGATGTCTGCCACCACCAGCCGCTTGAGCCATAGCGAATAAAGCGTCGTGAGAATGAAGTACCCCAGCATCACCAGAACGAAGAGCGGCCCGAGCGTCAGCGCCACCGCCAACCCCGCAAAAAGCAGCGCCGGCGCCATCGCCGTGCCAAGCCGGATCGGCAGCGCCCCTGACGCCAGGGGCCGCCGGCATTTGCGCGGATGGGCGCGATCGGCCGTCAGGTCCAGCAGATCGTTGAGGATGTAAACGCAGGACGCCACCAGACAAAAGGACAGGAAGGCCAATGCGCTCTGCAGAGCGACGGCGGTCGAGAAATGATGCCCGGCCAGCATCGGCATGAAGACCAGAATGTTCTTGAGCCATTGATGCGGGCGCAAGGCCCGCAGGATCGCCCACGCCCCGCCCTCCGGCGCCGGCAAATGCTCGATCCGCCCGCCAAGCCCGTCGACCTGTCGGCGCAGACCGCGTCCGGCACCGGCTGTCACGGCCCGTCCGGCGCTCTTCCAGACGGGCAGGTCGGCACGGCTGTCGCCGATATAGGCATATCCCTTCGTGCCATACCGCTCGGTCAGGAACCGGGATTTGGCCGGCCCCTTGAGGTTGCGCTGTCCGTCGGAACCATGCGCCTCGTCGAAAAGGCCCAGATGCGCCGCCACCCTCTGAACGAGCCCGTCATCGGCGGCACTTACAAGAACCACGCGGCCCCCTGCACTGCGCCAGTTCCGCGCGTAATCCAGCACCGCACCGTTATAGGGCAGCGCCGCCGGGTCGTGATCGGCTGCTGCCGCCAACCGCCGCTTCAGCGCCGCCCGTCCGGTGGCAAGAGCCCGCAACGCCGCGAACGGTGTGCGCCAATCCCGCCCGAGTGCCGACCAGAAGCTTTCGAACAGCATGTCGGAATGGATCAGCGTACCGTCCAGGTCAACGACCAGCACACGGCATTTTCCCAGATCGTCTTTCAAAACAGCCCCTGTCCCGGTCCTTCGATACGCCCCACCGGATAACCTAGCACGCCGGACACAGGGCCGGAAGCCACGCGCCCTCCGCATGACCAAATTGCCACGCCGCCCGCCTCAGGCTTCGCCATCGCGCAACGCCTCGGTCGCGGCGCGGTCCACCTCCTGCTCCGCGCCGGGCTGCAGGACAACGCGGAAAAGCGCGCGCGCCTCGTCGGTGCCGTAGCGGCCAAGCCGCACATCGCGGGCCACCAGTTCGGGATCGCGGGCAAACGGATTGCCATAGCCGCCTCCGCCCGGCGTCGCGACCCGTACCCTGTCGCCGGGCGCGATCGGAATGTCCTGCTCCTTGGACAGGTGCGCGGGCGTGTAGGGGGCACCGCCGCGGATCACCGTCACCTCGTTCACCGCCCCGTCGGCACCGCCCAGCACACCCTGAGGCCCGGTGCGCCCGTGATCCATCACGAAGCTCGCCAGCGCATGACCGCGGCGCAGTTCCACCTCGTATTCAAGCCCGAACCCGCCGCGATACCGACCCGCGCCGCCCGATCCCTCGCGCAGCGCGTAGCGGTGGTAGAGCACCGGGAACGCCTGTTCCATTATCTCCACCGGCGGGGCCTTGGAGATGCCGATGGTGGAACACCCGTTGCTGAGCCCGTCGCCACCCGCGTTGCCGCCATAACCACCGCCAGATAGCTGATACATGACGAAATCGCGGGTCCGTTCCGGGTCGTGTCCGCCAAGGGCGAAGTTTCCGCTCGTTCCCGCGGGCGCGGCTGTGACGCGATCGGGCAGCGCCTCCACCAGGGCCACGAAGACCGCCTCGGCGATGCGCTGTGACACTTCGGCGGCGCAGCCCGAAACCGGGCGCGGATACTGCGCGTCGAGGAAGGTGCCCTCGATCCCGGTCACGCCCAATGGCTCGAACGCGCCGGCGCTGATCGGCACCTCGGGAAAGATATGACGCATGGCAAGGTAGACCGAGCTGAGCGTGGTGGCCCGGACCGAGTTCATGGGGCCTGCGCAGGGCGGGCTGGAGCCGGTGAAATCGAACTCCAGGTCCTCGCCCGCGCGGCTGACCGAAAGGCGGATCTCCAGTGGTTCGTTGACCACCCCGTCGCTGTCGATCCAGGCCGAGGCGCGGTGCGGCCCCTCCGGGATTCGCGCGATGAAACTGCGCATCTGTGCCGCCGCGCGACGGCGCAGTTCACCGATCGCCTCGGTCACGGTGTCATCGCCGTAGCGGTCGAGCAGCGCATCAAGCCGCGCCGCCCCCATCTCCAGCGCCGCCGCCTGCGCCTTGACGTCGCCGATGCGCTGATCCGCGACGCGGATGTTGGAACAGATGATCGCGTAGATCTCGGCATCCATCTCGCCGCGCTTGAAAAGTTTCACCGGCGGCAGGCGCAGCCCCTCCTGCTCCACCGCGGTGGCGGACGCGGAAAAGCCCCCGGGCACCGCGCCACCGGTATCCGGCCAGTGCCCGGTATTGCTGAGCCAGCACCAAAGCCTGTCGCCACGGTAGAAGGGCCGGGCAAAACGCACATCCATGAGGTGTGTGCCCCCCAGATAGGGATCGTTGACGATATAAATGTCCCCCGGCTCGGGCGGCCCGGCGCGGCCCGCGGCAATCATCCCGATCAGGGCGCGGGTGGAATATTGCATCGTGCCGACGAACACCGGCAATCCCCCTGCGCCCTGCGCGATCAGTGCCCCGTCGGCGGCATCATAGATTCCGTCGGAACGGTCGTTCGCCTCGGCGATCACGGGCGAGAAGGCGGCGCGGGAGAAGCTGAGATCCATCTCGTCGCAGACCTGCGCCAGACCGGCCTGGATGACGGAAAGGGTGATCGGATCAAGGCTCATGGTGCGTCTCCGACATGCACGATGATGTCGCCCTGCGGCGTCCCCTCGGCGCGGTCTCGGGGCGGAACCAGCAGCGTGGTGTCCATCTGTTCGATGATCGCCGGACCGTGCAGGTCGAAATCCAGCGGCAGGTGATCGCGCCAGTAGACGGGCGTGTCGTACCAGCCATCGCCGAACCGCACCCGCCGCCGGCCGGTCAGTGCGGCATCGAGGCTTGCCCCGCGACCGGCCGGATCAATCAGCGTCGAGAGGTCGAGCGGCGGGCGCGCCCCGATGACCGAGGTGTTGACGTTGACCACGATCGCGCCGATCCCGTCCAGCGCCACCCGGAAGCGTTTCCAGTAGGCGGCCTCGAAAAGCGATTGCAGGGTCGCGGCGTCCACGTCCGGGCGCTCCAGCTCGACGCGCAGCAGATGCGTCTGCCCGGCATATTGCATATCCACGCTGTAGAGGTGGCGCAACCCCGCGAGGCCCACCGTCTCGGCGGCGATCATGCGCTCGCCCTCGGCGGTCTGCCGGGCAAAGACGCGGGCCAGCGCGCCGGACTCCAGCGCCGCCAGCGGCGTGGTGACGGTGCGCACGAAATCATGCCGCAAATCAGCCACCACACAGCCAAGCGCGTTGGTGATCCCCGGCCGCGCCGGCACCAGCACACGCGGCACCCCCAGTTCCCGCGCCAGCGCCGCGGCGTGCAGGGGGCCGGCACCACCGAAAGCGAACAGCGCGAAATCCCTGGGATCGGCCCCCAGCGACAACGAAACCATGCGGATCGCACCCGCCATCGTGGTATCGGCCAGCCGGATGACCGCCTGTGCCGCCTCGCCCACGCTCACGCCCAGAGGACCGGCCAGACGCTCTTCGAAGACGCGCTCGACATCCGCCAGGTCAACACCGCCGCGCACCGCCAGCTTTCCGGGGTCCAGGCGCCCCAGTAGCAGGTTGGCGTCCGAAATAGTCGGATCTGTTCCGCCGCGTCCGTAACAGATCGGGCCCGGATCAGCGCCGGCGCTCTGCGGTCCGACCTCCAGCAGCCCGGCATCATTCACCCGCGCGATCGACCCGCCGCCGGCCCCCACGGTCCGCACATCCACCATCGGCACATGGATCGGCATGGCATATTCGATCTCGATCTCGCTCGAAACCGCCGGCTCGGCCCCGCGCACCAGTGCCACATCGGTCGAGGTTCCGCCCATGTCATAGGTGATCAGATCGTCGAGCCCCGCCGCGCGGCCGGTATAAGCCGCCGCCATGACTCCCGAGGCGGGCCCCGACATCACCGTCTTGGCCGCTTCCGATGTCACCAGCCGCGACGACACCATGCCGCCATTGCCGTTCATCACCAACACGTCGCCGCGATAGCCGCCCTCGGCCAGTTCCCCGGTCAGACGTCGCAGATACCGCGCGAGGATCGGCTGGACCGCGGCATTCACCGCCGCCGTCACGCCACGTTCGAACTCGCGCGATTCCGACAGGATGGCATGGCCGGTGGTGATGTGATCGTTGGGCCAGAACCCAGTCAGGAGCTCGGCGGCGCGGAGTTCGTGGGCGGGGTTTGCATAAGCATGAAGGAAATGCACCACAACGGCCTCGCACCCCGCGTCCAGCAGGCGCCGGCCCGCCGCCACCACCGCGCTCTCGTCCAGCGACGTCACGACAGTGCCGGCGGCATCCACACGTTCGGATACTTCGAGGCGCAGGTCACGCGGTATGATCGGCGAAAACTCCCCGAACATGCCATAGGGTTGCGGACGGGTGCGCCGGCCGAGTTCAAGAATGTCGCGAAACCCGGCGGTGGTTATCAGGCCGGTGCGGCTGAGCTTGCGTTCGAGCACCGCGTTTGTCGTTGTGGTGGTGCCATGCACCACGAGGCCAAGCGCCTCCAGATCGGATCCGGCCGACCGCAGCGCGTCCATCACGCCGTAAGCCTGGTTTTCCCAGGTTGTGGGAACCTTGGCGAGGCGGACCGCTCCGCTTGCCGGGTCGAACTGCACCAGGTCGGTGAAGGTCCCCCCCACATCAATGCCCGCAACCAGCCCCGAAGCCATCTTCGTCATGCGTGCCCGTTCCTTCCCGCGTTTCAGGATCGAGACTTGGCGAGGCCCGCCCGAAAGTCAACGCGCCTTTGCCGTCGGCATCAGCGTGTCCGTCCCGGCGTTGATTTGCGTCAAGGCGATTGCCGTCCGTCAGGTTTACCATCAATGTTCCATGCAGCGCCCGACGCGAGGAGGCCACCTTGACCAACCCCGATCATGAAGACCACAAGACCACGGTCATCGACATCCCGGAAGCGGTCGGCGTTTTCGACAGTGCCGAGGATCTTCAGGCGGCTCTCTACGATCTCAGGATGGTTGGAATTCATCATTCCGACATCAGCCTCCTTGCGGGCGAAAAGGCCCTGGAGGAGAAACTGGGCAAGGCCTACTGGCGCTCTGCCGACCTCGAAGACGACCCGAACGCGCCGCGGGCCCATTTCGTCTCGGAAGAAGCGGTCGGCGAACTCGAGGGCGCCATCGCCGGGGGATTCTTCTTTCTGGGCTCATACATCGCGATGGCCGCGATGCTCACCCCGGCAAGCACGCTGGCCGCGTCTATTGCGGCCATTGCGATCGGCGGAAGCCCGGCGGCGGTCATCGGAACGCTTCTGGCGCGCCGCGTCGGACAGAGGCACAAGGAGTACTACACCAAGCAGATCGAGCATGGCGGAATCCTCCTGTGGGTGCGTGTCCGCGACCGGGAGCGCGAGGATCTCGCCGTCAAGATCATGAAGGGCCATTCGGGACGCGACGTGCACGTCCATTCATGGAGCGAATGATCCCGAACGGACAAGCCAAGGGCCGCTGTCGCCGCGTGAACCCATCCTTCTGGCGCGGGCCCTGTCAGGACTGGCCTGCGGTCGCGGGGCACGGGGCATCCGGCACGACGCGGGAAATTCCGGTTTCGCCGGCGGTCAAAGCGCGTAAATTCGGACCATGTACCGAACGGGGAGGGGTTTAGTGCGCGCATCCATGATGATCACAGGGCTTGCCACGGCAGTTCCCGGGGCCGCAAATGCCCATGCGTCCGAACAGGGCTTCGTCCTGCTCCTGCCCACCGACATCTACATCACCGCTGGCGTGGCCAGCGTTGCGCTCACTGTTGTCCTGCTGGCGTTCCTGCCAGGGCCCACGGCAGCGGCGCTGTTTCGGGCCCTGCCGTTGTGGTCCGTGAGGCGGGCCCGGTTGCGCCATGTCAGCAGCTGTGCGTCGGCGCTTCTCGTGCTGGCGCTGGTGGCGGCCGGGCTTTACGGATCACGCGATCCGCTGGTCAACCCGCTGCCGCTCACGGTCTGGACTGTGTGGTGGATCGGGCTGGTCACGCTTCAAGGGCTGATCTTCGATCACTGGCGCTGGTCCAACCCCTGGACAGGGCCGGGCGCGGTCCTGTCGCGCATCACCGGAGAGCGCGCGCCGTTCCATTATCCACGGTGGCTGGGCCACGGGCCCGGAATCGCGGGCTTCCTGGCGTTCGCCGCGTTCCTCATGGCCGATCCGGCCCCGACGGACCCGGCACGCCTTGCAACGGTCGTGGGGGGATACTGGCTTTTTTCTCTCGGCGGTCTGGCGCTTTTCGGCCCGCGTTGGCTATTGCGGGCGGAGGCGCTGACAATTCTCATGCGGGCCTATCGGCGCATGGCCGTGATCGGGCGCGCCAACGGACGGATCTCGACGGGCCTTCCGGGCTGGCAGGTGCTGGCGGCACCGCCTGTCACACCGGGACTGGCGCTGTTCATCCTTCTCCTGCTCGGATCCGGCAGCTTCGACGGTCTGAACGAGACGTTCTGGTGGCTCGGGGTGCTGGGCCTCAACCCGCTGGAGTTCCCGGGGCGGTCGGCGGTCGTCGGACCGAATATCCTCGGGCTTGTCGCCGCCAACACGGCGCTGGTGGCGGTCTTTGCGCTGTCGATTGTCGCGGGCCTGCGCATCGCCGGTTCGCGGATGGCGCTCGTGCCGGCGTTTGCCCTTTTCGCACCCTCCATCCTGCCGATCGCCCTGGGCTATCATATCGCGCATTACCTCACCGCCGCCCTGGTGGAGGGGCAATACGTCGCCGCCGCGCTCAACGATCCGCTCAACACCGGCGCCGATCTTCTGGGGATCGGGCATGTTCACGTGACCACGGGATTTCTCAACACGCCCGGGCCGGTGCGCGCGATCTGGCTGTCACAGGCGGGCGCGGTGGTGATCGGGCACATCATCGCAATCCTGCTGGCACATGCGCTGGCCCTGCGCGCCTTCGGCAGCAACCTGCGCGCGGTCCTCAGCCAGGCGCCGCTGGCGGCGTTCATGGTCGCCTATACATTCTTCGGGCTATGGCTTCTGGCTTCGCCGCGCGGGCTGTGACACGCAAAAAACTGGACAAGCGGCGCCAGTCTCCGCACAGTTCCACGCAAGAGGGCTGTGCCAGGGCTCCGCCATTCGTTCAACATGGGAGAAATCCGTCATGACCGAGAATTCCAGCACCAGGACCACCACATCACGCCGCGGCGCGATCCGCACACTGGCCGGCGCCGCCGCCGGCGCGGCAACCATGCCCTTGTGGGCGCGCTACACCCATGCCCAGAGTGCCGAACCGATCCGCATCGGGTTCCAGGTGCACCGCACCGGCATCGGTGCCGCCTACGGACGCTGGTACGACCGGACCACGCAGGCCGCCGTCAAACTGATCAACGAAGGCGGAGGCATCAACGGCCGCCCCGTCGAGATCGTGGCCGAGGATGATGGAACCGATCCCAAGCGCGGCGCCGAGGTGGTCGAGAAATTCGCCAATCAGCATGGCTGCGACATCGGGTTCGGAACCCTTTTCTCACACGTGGTGATCGGCTCCGCTCCGCGCGCTGGAGAGTTGAAACTGCCCTATTTCGTGGTGTCGGAAGGGCATCACGTGGCCTCGGGGATGCTCAACCGCTATACGCTGCAGCCGGGTATCACGGATGTGAAGAGCCAGGTCCAGGCGATGGCGCCCTATGTCACTCAGAACCTGGGCAAGAAAGTCACGATGGTGTTTCCCGATTTCGCCTTCGGCCACGATCACCGCGATTTCTTCACCGAAGCGGTGAAGCGCGAGGGCGGAGAGGTTCTGGCCCATATCGCCATCCCGCCGGCGGAAACATCCTTCACCAAGTACTTTCCGAAAATCCCGCGCGAAACCGAGGTACTCTATCATGTCATGGTCGGGCCTGCCGTTCTGACCTTCGTGAAGGAGCTGGGCGAGTTCTTCGGGCCGCAACGCCCGGAAATGTTCGGCTTCATCGACAGCCTCGAAGCCGTGGCGATGGACAGCCCCGGCCTCGAATACCTGGATGGCACCTATTTCTGGGAAGGCATGCCGCGCCATGTGCAGGCGGACCAGTCGGACCACGACAAGTTCTACCGCGATGCCGTCGGCGTGGACGATCGCGGCGCCTCGGTCAGCGATCCGACCGACATTTCAACCTATGCGCACATGTTCGGCTGCTGGGAAACGCTTCACGTCGTCAAGGAAGCGATGGAAACCGCGGGCTATGCCGGACCGGGCGATCGCGCCGCGCTGGTCGAGGCCGTCGAGGCGATGACCGACATGCCCCACAGCCGCGCCCACCCGCAGGGAGCAAAGGTTTTCAATGGAAAAACCCACCAGGTATTCGGGCACCAGTACATATCCAGGGTCGAGGATGGCAGATTGGTAAAGGTCCACACGACCTCGATCGAGGACACATACTATCCCGACGAGGTGGATTACACCACGCGGGCGCTCTGAATTGGGGATGGCACGGCGAACGCCCTTCGCACGGGGCGATCAAACCGCTCTTTCGCGAAGAAACCGTTACGGAAAGTTCTGAAAACACATGGATTTCGGGCCCTATATCCTTCTCGCCTCGCTGGAAGGGGCGGTGACGGCAGCGGTGCTTGCGCTGACGGCGGTCGGGCTGAGCCTCGTTTTCGGTGTCATGCGCGTGGTCAACATCGCGCATGGCGAGTTCTTCATGCTGGGCGCGGTGATTGCCTGGTGGGTCGCGCAATCCATGGGCGGGCACCCGGCGGTCGGATTCGCCGCCGCACTGGTGATCGCCCCGCTTGCCGTTGCCGCCATCGCCGTCGCCGCGGACATGACCATACTCAAACGTCTGGACTATGACCCGGAACGCACCATCGTCGCCACGATCGGATTGCTTTACATAATCCAGCAGGTCACGCTGATGACCTACGGCCCCGACGCACGCCCTGTGGAAGCACCATTCGACACACGTCTTGCGATACCTTGGATCGAGCGCGGTGAGGGCGGCTGGCAACTCTACTGGCCCTGGGGCCTCGGCACCACCAGTTACAAGCTGGCGGTGATCGGCGCGGCGGGGGCGGTCCTGATCGGCGTTTGGCTTCTGATGTCGCGCACTCGCATCGGGCTGGTGATGCGTGCCACGCAGATGGACCGTGACATGGCGTTGGCCTTCGCCATCCCGGTGGAAAAGGTGTATGCCCTCGTCTTCGGCCTCGGCGCGGGGCTCGCGGCCCTCGGGGCGGTGCTGATCGTGCCGATCCAGCAGGCTCATTACCTGATGGGCGCCGATCCGCTGCTTCTGAGCTTCATCGTGGTGATCATCGGTGGCCTTGGCAGCCTGCCCGGCACGGTCCTGGCAGCCGTGTTTATCGGGCTCAGCGACGGGATCATCTCGGTCTTCTTCTCGCCCACGCTGGCCAAGATCCTGGCGACGCTCCTGGTCGGGATGGTGCTGGTATTCCGCCCGCAAGGGCTGTTCGGATCACGCGCGGCATGAGCGCCGCACGCCGGTCCCTCGCCCTGCATGGCGGACTCATCGCGTTGCTCTTCGCGTTGCAGTTCGTGTTGCCGGACTACCACCACGGCAACCTCGCGCGGATCATGGTACTGGCCAGCTACGCCGTGGGCTACAACATCCTTTTCGGCTATACCGGCCTTCTGAGCCTCGGGCACGCGTTGTTCTTCGCCGCAGGCATGTACGGCATGGGGCTGACCATCCAGCATCTGGGCTTCACGCCGGCCCCTGCACTGGTGGCCGGGCTCGTGACGGGGATCGTCGTGTCGGCGGGGCTGGCGCTGCTGGCGCTGCGCACCTCCGGCGTGGCCTTCATGATCGTGACGCTGATGTTCGCGCAGGCCGGATACCTGACGATCCTCTATTTCGGGGAATACACGCGCGGCGACGAGGGCTTCGTGATCCAGCAGGCCGAACGCGTTCTCTGGGGCATCGACCTGAGCGATCCTACCAACCGCTATTTCGCCGCGCTGATCCTGTTCGCCATCTGCCTCATGACCTGTTTGCACCTGGTGCAACGCCCCTTCGGCAAGACGCTGGTGGCGGTCCGGGAAAACGAGGAGCGGGTGCGCATGCTGGGCTACGACACATTTGCGCACAAGCTCGGCGCGATGATCGTTTCGGGCACCATCTCGGCGGCGGCGGGGGCGGTCTACGGGCTGCTCTTCGGCTACGTCGGCGCCAGTTTCGCAAGTGTGCAATACTCGATCTTTCCCCTGCTCTGGGTACTTCTGGGCGGGGCCGGCACCGTGCTCGGGCCGTTCATCGGTACGCTTTTCATGTTCTACCTGATCGATTTTTCCTCCGGCATCACGACCGCCTACATGCTGATCGCCGGGGTGGCGCTGGTGGTGCTTACGCTGTTCGCGCCGCAGGGCCTGACCGGCGAACTGCGCCGCCGGCTCTGGAGGTGGCTGCCATGACGCTGCTGTCCACGCGGGGATTGTCAAAGCATTTTGCCGGGCTGCGCGCTGTCGAGAACGTGGATTTCGACCTGCCCGAAGGCGAAGTCCGCGCACTCATCGGCCCCAACGGCGCGGGAAAGACCACGCTGGTGGGAATGATCTGCGGGCGGATCACGCCCTCGGCCGGGCGCATCGCCTTCGACCGGGCCGACATCACCGCATTGCCGGCCCACCGTCGCATCCGGCGTGGCATGGCCTACACGTTCCAGATCACCTCGGTCTTCGCGCGCCTGCCCGCCCGCGAGAACGTGGCGCTGGCTGCGCGCCGCCGCCTGCGCGGCGCCGAGGCCGACGCGGTCGTGCACGAGGCGCTTGACCGTGTCGGATTGCTGGACCGGATCGACCAGGAGGCCGGCGATCTGAGCTACGGGCATCAGAGGTTGCTGGAAATCGCCATGGGGCTGGCGCAGGCCCCCCGTCTGCTGATCCTCGACGAGCCCACCCAGGGCCTTTCGGAAAGCGAGATCGCCGGGTTCACCGCATTGCTGCGCGACCTGGCCGGGCGCACGACCGTGCTGCTGATCGAACACAACATGAGCGTGGTGATGGAAACCGCCGACCGCGTGACCGTGCTGGACTACGGCGCAGTGCTGGCCGAGGGCACACCGGCGGAAATCCACGAGAACGCGGCGGTGCAGGCCGCCTATCTGGGGACCGGCTGATGCTCGAGATCGACGCGATCGATGCCGGTTACGGGCGCGCGCAGGTGCTACGGCAGCTTTCCCTGACGGTGCGCAGCGGCGAGATCCTGTGTCTGCTGGGGCGCAACGGCGCGGGCAAGACCACCACCATGAAGGCGGTCATGGGCTTGTTGCCACTGATGGGTGGCAAGGTGACACTGGACGGCACCGAAACCAGCAGCCTGCCCCCCCATGAGGTGCCGCGCACCGGTATCGGCTATATTCCACAGGGCCGGCGCCTGTTTTCCGGGCTGACGGTGGCGCAGAACCTGGAAATCGGAATGCGCGCCCGGCGCAGCCCGCCGCAGACCCGCGAGCAGGTGCTGGAGCTTTTCCCGCGGCTGCGCGAACGGCTGGGTCAGCAGGCCAACACCCTGTCCGGTGGCGAGCAGCAGATGCTCGCCACCGCCCGGGCGCTCTGCCTGCGGCCCAAGGCGCTGTTGCTCGACGAACCGACGGAAGGCTTGCAACCCACGATGATCGAGGCGATCCGGCAGGTGATCGTGAAAATGCGCGAAACCGGCGTGGCAGTGCTTCTGGTCGAACAACGGGTCGATGCTGTCCTTTCGGTGGCCGACCGCGTCGCTTTCATCGAAAACGGACGCAACGGGGAAACCCTGCCCGCCGAGGCATTGCGGGCCGATCACAGCATCGTCGAACGTTATGTCGGGGTGTAACGCCCCGGACTCCGCGTGCGTCGTCCCTTTGGCGGTCACCCCGGAAGCGCCCCGGGCCATGCAGCGCGTGGCATTTCGGCTCTGGAAGGAAACCGGACGGCGCGGGTTGTTGACAGTCATGCACGGGGTGCCGCACCATTCCCCGAAAGCCGGACCGGCCGGTTTCGTTCAGGGAGGATGACCTTGGCCGCATATCACCGGCCCGCCACGATCGAAGAGGCGCTTTCCTGCCTGGACTCTGATCCTGTAACGATCGCGGCAGGCTGCACCGATCTTCTCGCCGCGACCGGGAGCAGAGAGCTCACCGGCAACGTTCTGGATATCACCGGCATCAAGGCGTTGCGCCATGTTCGCAAGGAAGCCGGGGACGTCTTGATCGGGGCCGCCGCCACCTGGTCGGACGTGATCGCCGCGGATCTGCCGCCCTCTTTCGACATGCTCAAGCAGGCGGCCCGCGAGGTCGGCTCAGTGCAGATACAGAACGCGGGCACCGTGGCCGGCAATATCTGCAACGCCTCGCCCGCAGCTGACGGCATGCCATGCCTGCTGGCGATGGATGCCGAGGTGGTGACGCGCTCGGCCGCGGGCGGCCGCGTGCTTGCGCTGGCGGACTTCGTGACCGGCCCCCGCCGCACCGCACTGAGCGCCGGCGAACTGGTTACAGCCATCCGCATTCCCGCCACCGCGACCGGCGGGCGCAGCCGTTTCCTGAAGCTGGGCGCGCGCAGATACCTGGTAATTTCCATCGCCATGGTTGCGGCAAGGCTGGAAATCGTGGACGGCCGCGTGATCCACCCGGCCCTGTCTGTCGGAGCTTGCGGACCGGTCGCCACGCGTCTGGCGACCCTGGAGGAGGCGCTGGAAGGGCAGCCCGCCGATGCCCGCCTTGCAGCGCGGGTGACCTCCGATCTGGTGGCGCCTGACCTGTCGCCGATCGCCGATATCCGCGCCGATGCCCCCTACCGCCTCGAAGCCGCAACCGAGTTGCTGCGCCGTGCGCTTACCGGTCTTGTGGCACCGGAAGCGGAGGCGGCGGCATGAACAAGGCGCTGGACACCCTGACCCTCACCGTGAACGGCACCTCCCGCAGCCTGCCGGCCGCACCGGGGCGGCGCCTTTCGGAAGTGCTGCGCGAGGATCTGGCGCTCAGGGGCACCAAGGTTGGCTGCGATGCGGGCGATTGCGGGGCTTGCACCGTGCTGCTCGACGGCGCGCCGGTTTGCGCCTGCCTGACTCCGGCGGCTCAGGTCGCCGGGCATGCAGTGACCACGGTCGAGGGGCTTGCGGATGGTGCGCTCGGGGCTGCATTCCTGCGTCACGGCGCGGCGCAATGTGGAATCTGCACACCGGGGATGCTGATGGCCGCCGCAGCGCTTCTGGCACGCAACCCTGCCCCGGACCGGGCGGAAACCGAAGAGGCGCTCGGCGGGGTGCTGTGCAGGTGCACCGGGTATGCAGGCATAATAGAGGCTGTGCTTGACGCGGCACCGGGCCCCGCCACGGACCCGCCGGCCGCCGGCCATGCCGTGGGCGCCTGTATAGAACGCATCGACGGTGGCCCGAAGGTAGACGGCACCGAAAGATTCGGGGCCGATCATGCCCCCGACGGCACGCTTCTGGTGCGGGCGCTCCGCGCCCCCTCGGCACCGGCCGCGTTCACGTTCGGGGACATTTCCCGTTGGTGCGCTGCGCAGGCCGGGCCGGTTCACGTCTTTACCGCATCCGACATCCCGGGCGAAAACCGCTACGGCGTGATCCCGCCTTTCGCCGATCAGCCCGCTTTGGCCGAAACCCATGTGCGCCTGCGCGGTGAGGCGGTCGCGCTGATCGCCGGGGAGGCGGCAATCGTCGAAGCGCTGGATCTGTCCACGTTCCCGATCACCTGGAGCGATATGAACGGCAAGGCGCCGGTGCATGCCGACCGTCCCGACGACATACTGATCACCGGCCGCGTGTCACGCGGCGATGCGGCCACCGCGATTGCCGGGTCCGCCCGGGTTGCCGAGGCGACGATGCGGACCCCTTATATCGAGCACGCCTATATCGAACCCGAGGCCGGCGCGGCCTGGATCGAAGACGATACGCTCGTGATCAGGGCCTGCACCCAGGCCCCGGTGATGGACCGCGACGATACCGCCCGCGTGCTGGGGCTGCCGCCCGCGAAAGTGCGGATCATTCCAGCGGCGGCGGGGGGTGGTTTCGGTTCCAAGCTGGATGTCTCGCTGCAGCCGCTGATCGGCCTTGTCGCACTCCGCACGGGACGGCCTGCACGCATGATCTGGTCCCGCGCGGAATCGATGACGGCCAGCACCAAACGCCACCCGGCACGGATGTCCGCACGGGCCGGAATCGATGCCGACGGCCGCCTCACCGGGATGGTCTTCGAGGGGGATTTCGATACCGGCGCCTATGCCAGCTGGGGGCCCACCGTGGCGGGGCGCGTGCCGGTGCATGCATCGGGCCCCTATTTCATGCCCACCTATAACGCCGAGGCCCGCGCGGTCCACAGCCACGGCCCCGTGTCGGGCGCGTTCCGGGGTTTCGGCGTGCCGCAGGCGGCAATCCTGCAGGAAACCCTTTTTGACGATCTGGCGCTGAGCGCGGGACTGGACAGGTTGGCGTTCCGGCAGCTCAATGCCCTCCGGGACGGTCAGGCAACCGTCTGCGGTCAGGAGTTGCAGGGGGTGGGAATCGGCGCCTGCCTCGAGGCGCTGGAAGGCCCCTGGACGGCGGCGCTGGACCGTGCCGAGGCGCGGAACCGTCCGGACGGCCCCCTGCGCCACGGGGTCGGGATCGCCTCGTGCTGGTACGGCTGCGGCAACACCGCGCTGCCGAATCCCTCAACGATCCGGGTGGGGATCACGCCCGACGGGCGGTTGCGCCTGCACCAGGGCGCCACCGATATCGGACAGGGAGCGAACACCGTGATCACCCAGATCTGCGCCGATGCGCTCGGCCTGCCGGTGACGGCGTTCGAACTCGTCGGTCCTGACACCCGTCTCACGCCCGATTGCGGCAAGACCTCCGCCTCGCGGCAGACTTACGTCACCGGCAACGCCGCGCTCGCGGCCGGTCGCGCGCTCAGGGCGCGGATCCTCGCCCTGGCCAATACCGGGCCGGACGCGGAAATCACGCTGGAGGGAGACACGCTCGTGGTGCGCGACGGGCGCACCGAGCGGCGGATCGCGCTTTCGGGCATCGCTGCCGACGCGAACGGCTACGCGCTTGCCGCCGAGGAAAGCTACGATCCGCCGACCACTGCGCTTGATGAAAACGGGCAGGGTGCGCCCTATGCCGTTTACGGTTACGGTGCGCAGATTGCCGAGGTCACCGTCGACATCTCGCTTGGCACAGTGCGCGTCACCCGGATGACCGCCGCCCACGACCTGGGCCGGATCATCAACCCCCTTCTGGCCCGCGGGCAGGTCGAGGGCGGTATCGCGCAGGGCCTTGGCATGGCCCTGATGGAGGAATATGTTCCCGGCCGGACCGAGAACCTGCATGATTACCTCATTCCGACAACCGGGGACATGCCGCGCATCGACACGATCCTGCTGGAAGTGCCGGACCCCGAAGGCCCCATGGGCGCCAAGGGGCTGGGCGAGCATGTACTGATCCCCACCGCGCCGGCAATCCTCAACGCCATCCGCCACGCCGCGGGCGCGCGGATCACGCAGCTTCCGGCACTGCCGCACCGGGTTTTGGCCGCGATCGGCGAGGCGCGGAAATGACCGACCGGACCGACCGCATCCGCGAGGAGAAGATCCGCTGCGATGCGTGCCCGGTGATGTGCTACATTGCCCCCGGCAAGGTCGGCGCCTGTGATCGCTACGGCAACGAGGATGGCCGCATCGTCCGCTGCGACCCGCTGACCATACTGGACCGCAGGGTGCAGGCCGGGGGTGAGGTCCGCCCCTTCCTCAAATCCGAATGGGACGGCCAGATCGTGGGTAACGACGACGTTTTCGTCTCGGGCGTCGGGTCGGGCACCACCTATCCCGATTACAAACCCGCGCCCTTCATCGTCAGCCGCGAGGTCGACGGCGCCGATTTCGTCACCGTGGTGACCGAGGCGATCTTCTCCTACTGCGGGGTCAAGGTGAAGATCGACACCGACCGTCACCTTGGCGAAGAAGCCACGACGGTGCGCTGCGAGGGCGAGGCGATCGGCCATGTCACGACCTCCGAATACGGCTCGCAGATGCTTTCGCTCGGGGGGGTGGAGCACCTCACCGGGGGCACCAAGCCCGAGGGCCGGGTGACCTGTGACGCGCTGCTGCGGCTGTGCAACCGCGAGGCGGTGGAGCTGGCCATCGATGGCGGCGCCAGCGTGATCGTGCAGGCCGGGCAGGCGCCGATCGTCGATGGCCACCGCGAGGAACGCATGCGGGTGGGCTGCGGCTCGGCCACCATCGGGATGTTCGCCGCGCAATGGCACGGGCTCGTGGACGAGGTCGTGGTGGTGGACGATCACATCACCGGCGTGGTCAGCGAACACCAGGCCGGCAAGGTGCTGGACTGGCCCGATACCGGCATACGGATCAAGGGCCGCCGTTCCACCCCGGGGCGCTATTTCCAGGTCGCGCAGCCGGGGCGCGGCTGGGGCGGTACCGATATCGAGGATCCGCTGACCATCCTCAATCCCTGGCTGGCAAAAAAGGGCGCGCGGCCCGGGCTGACGCTGCTGATGGTCTCCACCACCGGTGAGCAATGGGGCTATTACGTGCTCGATGACGATCTGGTGCCGCAGCCCGCGCCGTTGCCCGAGGCGCTGAAACCCTCCGTTGATCTTATCGCCGAGAACTGCGAGCCGGCACTCTGTTCTGTGCTCTTCGCCGCCGGGGCAGGCGGATCGCTGCGCTCCGGCGTGACGCGGAACCCGGTCAAGCTGACCCGGTCGGTCCATGCCGCGGACACGCGCGTCACCTGCGGGGGCGCCCCGGCCTATATCTGGCCCGGCGGCGGCATCACCCTGATGGTGGATGTGACCGGAATGCCCGAAGGCTCGTTCGGATACGTGCCCACCCCGGCACTCGTCGCGCCGCTGGAATTCACCCTGCGACGGGCGGATTACCGAACCTTAGGCGGGCATGACGCGGCAGTGCGGAGCATCGCGGACATCCTTGAACACGGCGGCGAATACGGCACCGATGTGCGCGCCGTGGGACCGCCCGGGGCGCGCGGGGAATGACCGGCCGTGCACAGGCGGTGTGGTTGCCGGACGGCCAGCGACTGCATCTTCATCATGGCCCCATCGACATGATCGTCGGCATCGACGGGCCGGGGCGCCGGGCCGCCTTCGAACGGGCGGTGGAGCGCTTCTCCACACTGCTCGATGAACTGGTGGCCGAACTGCCGCGCCTTCGCTCTGCCCATGGCACCCCGCCACGGGGCGAAACCGCACAGCTCATGCACGAGGCCGTGCGCCCTTTTGCCGATCGCTTCGTCACCCCCATGGCTGCCGTCGCCGGCGCCGGCGCCGACACAATTCTTGCCGCAACCCTGGGCGGTGCCGGTATCGACAAGGCGTATGTGAATAATGGCGGCGACACGGCCTTTTGCCTTCGACCGGGCCGCAGCATCGAGGCCGCCGTCGCCACGAATCCGCCGGCACGGGTGCGCATCGCGCATCATGACCCGGTGCGCGGCATCGCCAGCTCGGGCTGGCAAGGGCGGAGCCATTCCCTTGGCATTGCCGACAACGTGACCGTACTTGCGCGTACCGCGGCGCAGGCCGATGCCGCCGCAACCCTGATCGCCAATGCCGTGGACCTGCCCGGTCACCCGGCCATCATCCGGACCCCGGCAACTGACAGCGCCCCCGACAGCGATCTCGGACGCCGCCGCGTGACCACGCATGTCGGGCCGCTCTCGCCGGCCGAGATATCGCACGCCCTCGCACGCGGCTCTGCCTATGCCCATCACCTGGTATCTCTCGGTCTTGTCTCCGGTGCCGCTCTGATGCTGCAAGGGCAATGCCGCCTAGCCGGGCATCTCCCCCTGATCCACACGAAGGACACAGCCAATGCCTGACTTCACCCTGCGCAAGACTGCCCTGTTCCTTGAGGACATCCACCATGACGGCGGCCCGCCCGCGGATCACCCGCGCCGACGCGCGGCCATCGCGGCGCTGGTGGCCAATCCGTTTGCGGGCAGTTACACCGCCGATCTGCAACCGGCGATGGAGGATCTCAAGCCACTGGGGATGATGATGACGGACCGGCTGATCGAGGCGATGGGGGGCAGCAGGGGAATCGACGGTTATGGAAAGGCCGCGATGGCCGGGGCAGACGGAGAGCTGGAGCATACCGCGCTCTGGCACGTGCCGGGTGGCTACGCGATGCGCGAACGGCTGGGCGCCGCGAAGGCGATCGTCCCTTCGGCGATGAAACAGGGCGGCCCCGGCACCCGCATCGACGTGCCGCTGGGGCATGCCAACGCCGCCTATGTCCGCAGCCATTTCGACGCGATGGAAGTGGGCCTGCCCGACGGTCCGCGCGCGGGCGAGCTCCTCTTCATCCTCGCCATGAGCCGCGGCTGCCGCATCCATGCGCGCATGGGGGGCCTTGCGGCCGAGGAGGTTGCAGGCAAGGACGGTCTGCGCTGAACATCCGGCCGCGCCCGGGCTCTGCCGCTGCGCCCCCGTCCCTCAGCCCCGCATCGCGGCCCGCGCCGCGCGCTGCCGCGACAGTTGCACCGCCAGGATACCCCCCATGATCACGACTACGCCAATCATATCATTCGCGCCAAGCGATTCTCCCAGAAGGACAGCGGCTATGGCCACGCCAAGGAACGGGTTGAGGAAGTGAAACGTCGCCGCCCGCGTCGCCCCGATGCGCTGGACCAGCATGAACCACACCAGCGTGGCCGCCAGACCCGGAACAAGCGTCGTATAGACAAAGGCCGCGACAAGGGGCCAACTCCACGCGATCTCGATCGTCTCGGTCGCAACCGCCACCACGCCCAGCACCGCCGCGCCGACCAGCATCTGCAACCCTACCACCATGAGGAAATTCCCGCCCGAGGTGGCCCCGCGCACCGCCAGCGTCGCGAAGGTCAGCGCGATCACCCCCAGAACGCACAGCCCCAGCCCGTAAAGATCCACGCCACCCTGAAGCCGCGCGCCCATGATGATCACCACGCCCGCTATCCCCGCCACCAGCCCGGCAATCCCCAGCAATGGCAGGCGCTCTCGGAAAAGAGCCCAGCCAGCGAAAGCCACCAGCAATGGCATGGTCGAGGCGATGATCGCCGCAAGAGAGGCCTCGACAGTCTGCATCGCTACGAAGTTCATCCCGAGGTAAAGTGCATTCTGACAGACACCGAAGACGATAGTCGCCCGCCACTGGCCCCGCGTCAGCCGCCACGATTGGCCAAGCGCCCATGCGATCAGCACCCCCAGAAGCCCTGATATCAGGAACCGCAGCGCGAGTGCACTGACCGGCGGGGCCGCCGCCACGATGATCCGTGCCGAGGAAAAGGCACTCGACCACATGACGGCAAAGGCCAGCCCCATCAGGATCGCGCGAATGTCCATCAATCCACTCCCGGAAATTGAAAAAGGGCCGCCCCGCGGAGCGACCCTTCCCGAAACGGGTAAGGAATACAAGTTCAGTCGTTGACGCTGTCCTTGAGGGCCTTGGCGACGGTCACCTTTACCACTTTGTCGGCCTCCTTGCGGATCTGCTCGCCGGTGGCCGGGTTGCGCACCATGCGCTCGGGACGCTCGCGGCAATAGAACTTGCCGACCCCGGGCAGGGTGACGGCCCCGCCGTTGGACACCTCACGGGTGATCACGGAAATGATCGCATCAAGCGCGCCGCCTGCGGATTTCTTGTCGCTTCCCATCTCGTCGGCAAGTGCGGCAACGAGCTGGGTCTTGGTCATCGGTTTCGCCATTTTATGGTCTCCTTAAACTGCCCGAGAATTGGGCCTCACCCATTCATTTTAACGTCATGTAGTGGCCAAACACAACAAATAGCATGGGAAAACAGATCATTTTCGTTGATTTTGTGGCTCACGACACGCGGTCAAAGGAAAGCGGTCTCCTCGAAACTGCGTAATTTGCGGCTGTGGATCCGCTCCAGCGGCATGCGCCGCAGGGTTTCCATAGCGCGGATCCCGATCATCAGGTGCCGCGCGACCTGCGTCTTGTAGAAATCGCTGGCCATGCCGGGCAGTTTGAGCTCCCCGTGCAGTGGCTTGTCGGAGACGCACAGAAGCGTGCCGTAGGGCACCCGGAAGCGGAAGCCGTTGGCGGCGATGGTGGCACTTTCCATGTCCAGCGCGATGGCCCGCGACTGGCTCAGCCGCTGGACCGGGCCGGACTGATCCCTCAGTTCCCAGTTGCGGTTGTCGAGGCTGGCCACCGTGCCGGTTCGCATCACCCGCTTGAGGTCATATCCCTCCAGACGCGTTTCCTCGGCCACGGCTTCCTGCAGGGCGATCTGGATCTCGGCCAGTGCCGGCACCGGTACCCATGTGGGCAGATCGGCATCAAGAACCCCGTCCTCGCGCAGGTAGGCATGCGCAAGAACGAAATCGCCAAGGTTCTGCGAATTGCGCAGCCCGGCGCAATGACCGACCATGATCCACGCATGCGGGCGCAGCACCGCGATGTGGTCCGTTGCCGTCTTGGCGTTCGAGGGACCAACACCGATATTGACCAGCGTGATCCCCGCAGCCCCCTCGCGCTTCAGGTGATAGGCGGGCATCTGCGGCAGTTTCTCCGGCATCGCGATCGTCGCCTCCGGGTCCGTGATCTCCACGTTGCCGGTGCTCACGAAGGCGGTGTAGCCGCTGTCCGGATCAGCCAGAACACGCCGTGCATAGGCCTCGAACTCGGCAACGTAGAACTGGTAATTCGTGAACAGGACGTGATTCTGGAAATGGCCCGGATCCGTTGCGGTGTAGTGCGCCAGCCGCGCCAGCGAATAATCCACCCGCTGGGCCGAGAACAGCGCCAGCGGCCCGATCCCGTCATCGCTTGGCACATGGGTGCCGTTGACGATGTCGTCATTGGTGGTTCCGAGGTCCGGAACGTCGAAAACGTCGCGCAGGGTGAAGGCGGCCGCACCATCTTGCGGCACGGAAATACCAGCCTCGTTGGCCACCGCGAAATGCACGGGCATCGGCGTTTCCGACACCCCTATGCGCACCGGCACGCCATGATTCTCGATCAAAAGGCCGATCTGTTGTTCCAGGTAGTTGCGGAACAGCCCGGGGCGCGTGATCGTCGCCGCATGGGTGCCGGGCTCCGCGACATGGCCGAAGCTGAGCCTGCTGTCGACCTGCGCGAAGGAACTGGTGGTCACGCGGATCTCGGGGTAGAAGGCGCGCACCCGCTGTGCGGGCGGCCCCTTGGCCAGTGCCTCTGAAAACCTCTGGCAAAGGAACTGCGCCGCACCCTCGTAAAGCCTTTCCAGCCGCTCGACAGCGGCGGCGGCTTCGGTGAACACCTCCGTGCCGGGAAGATCGGGCGTAATCGCGCCATCGTGACCACCAGGCGCCTGCAATGGTTCACGATGCCGCATTCCTCGCCCCCTTACCCCTGGTTCAATCGCGTGGCTGCGCCACATACTTTCTTTTGCAATACAGGGGCGCTGCCCCTCTTGCCCTGCGTGCAATTCACCCCGGGATATTTCCGGCCAGAAGAAGTCCGGGCACCGCGTCTTTCATCTTTCCCGAAATACTCCCGCCGGAGGCGTACCCGGACCACTGCCGGAGGTTGACACGCCTTCGGACGAGGATCAACCTGGGTCATTCCGGATCGTGAAAGGGCTTTCGAACATGGATTACGAGACAGTCAGTCCGGCCGAATTCGGGGCTTCGCTAAAGGGCATCGGGCTCAATATCCTGGTACGCGACGTACCCGCGCAGGTCGGCTTCCTCGTCGACGTCTTCGGTATGCAGGGCCACCGCGTGAGCCGGGATTTCGCGATCATCACCTATCACGACTGTGTCGTGCAGTTGCATGCCGATCACACCTATGCCGGGAACCCTCTGCTCGGGCTTCTGCCCGAAACCCCGCCACGCGGGGCCGGCGCGGAATTCCGGCTTTTCCATACCGATCCGGACGGTGCCACGGACCGGGCCGGGAGGCACGGCGCGCATATTCTGCACCCGCCAGCCGACAAGCCGCATGGCCTGCGCGAAGCGGTCATTCTTTGCGCCAATGGATATGCCTGGGTTCCATCGCGCCCGCTTTGACAGGGCCGCCGGAAGGCCACCGGGAAAAATCCGGAAAACCTCGCCGCGAAGCGTTTGACATCCGCCACGATCCACCCTGAGACTGCGCCTGCAAGCAAAGGGAATCCTCCGAATGACCGTCACCCCCCTCAAGCCCAACATGGATCACTGGTCCGACCGCGTCGATCTGGCCGCGGCCTTTCGCTGGACCGCGCGGCTGAACATGCACGAGGCCGTCGCCAATCATTTCAGCATTGCGGTGAACGCGGACGGGACAAGGTTCCTCATGAACCCCAACCAGATGCATTTCGCACGTATCCGGGCATCGGACCTGATCGAGGTGGACGCCAACGACCCCGGCACTCTGGACAAGCCGGGCGCGCCCGATCCCACTGCCTGGGGTCTGCATGGCGGATTGCACCGGCATTGCCCCCACGCCCGTTGTGCGATGCATGTCCATTCGATCCATGCCACTGTACTGGCCTGCCTAGAAGACAGTTCCCTGCCGCCCATTGACCAGAACTGCGCCACCTTCTTCGACCGCCACGTCATCGACGACGGCTACGGCGGGCTGGCCTTCGAGGAGGAGGGCGAACGCTGCGCCCGGCTTTTCGACGACCCCCGCAAAAAGGTGATGATCATGGGCAATCACGGTGTCATGGTGATCGGGGATACCGTCGCCGACACGTTCAACCGTCTCTATTATTTCGAGCGCGCCGCCGAGACATACATCCGCGCCCTGCAGACGGGCCGGCCCTTGCGTGTGCTGTCCGAAGCGGTGGCCGAGAAGACCGCGAAAGAACTCGAGGAGTATCCGGGTCAGGCCGAGCGCCATCTTGCCGAACTCAAGGCCATACTCGATGCCGAAGGGGCCGACTACGCCGCCTAGACTTCACAACAAAATCACGGGAGACGAACATGACGCAAACCGAGGTCCCGCTTGCGGACAACGGGCTATACGCACCGCTTGGCGGTGGAGAAACATATTTCAACTACCATTGGCTGCGCGATGCCTGCCCCTCCACGATCGACCCGCAGACGCGCGAGCGTGTCTTCGATGTCACCGCTCTCACGGCGGCGCCGACGGCGAGGAAAGCACGTGTCGCTGATGGTATTCTGGAAATCGACTGGGCCAACGAGGATCATGTCACGCGCCTGCCCCTAGACAGGCTGGAGGCGTTCGCGGCCAACGGGCAGAAACCCGATCCTGCCGATCTGCCGCGCACCCTGTGGTACGCCGGCCATCACGGGAATTTCCGGCGCATCCCGCAGACCGAGGTGGAAGGCAACGATACAGGCCGGGCCAGACTGGCGCGCGCGCTGATCGAGGAGGGTGTCGCGCTGGTCACGGGAATGGAGGACAGCGACGAAAGCCTTACCCGGCTCGTCAATTGCCTTGGCCCTGTCACACCCACGGCGGAGGGGCATTACTTCGAGGTCCGGCTGGAAATCGAGCCGACGAACCTTGCTTTCACGGCCGGCCCGCTGGAGATGCACACCGATCTGCCGGGCGAGGAGATGGCACCGGGCGTGCAGTTCCTGCATTGCCGGGCGAACACGGTCGAGGGGGGACGCAGCCTGTTTCTGGATGGCGCCGCGGTGGCCGAAGCGCTGCGCGCTGAGGACCCGGGGGCGTTCGACCTGCTGGTCACGCATTCGATTCCGTTCTTCTATCGCCACGACGGCTGGGATTATCGCGCCCGCCAGAAGGTGATCGAGCTCGATGCGCGCGGCAACGTGTCCGGGGTCACGATCTCGCAGCACCTGCAGGAGGACATGGACCTGCCGCAGGAGGTGCTGGATTCCTACTACCCCGCCTTCTGCAAGTTCATCCGCATGATGCAGGACGACCGTTTCGTGTGCCGGTTCCGCCTCAACGCGGGCGAGTGCATCGTCTTCGACAACCACCGGATTGTCCACGGGCGCGAAGGCTTTTCCGCCGAAAGTGGCGCGCGGCACCTGCGCGGTTGCTACACCGACCGTGGCGCGACCTGGAGCACTTACCGGACGCTGGCGAACAAGGGGGCGGCCTGAGGCGTCGGGCGCGGGCCGGTCAACCGGCCCGCAGCCCCGTCTTCACGAGCAGCCCCTTGCGCTTGGCCTCGTGGTAATATCCCCGAGCGTACCACATGATCGTCGCATCCGGGTCACCCCCGGCCACGATATAGGCTCCGCGCAGGTACTTCACCGCGTATTCCAGGTTCGTCTCGGCATTCAGAAGGTTTCCGGGCGGACCACGGAACCCCATGCTCCGCGCCGTCTGCGGATGGATTTGCAACAGGCCGTAATAGGGGCCGTTTCGGGCGCCGGGGCGATGCGCGCTTTCGCGGATCGCCAGCTGGTGAACGAGGCCGCGCGGCACGTCGTAGTGATCCGCGTAGCGGTTAATGAGCCGACGCAAGGCCGGCGTTTCGTTGGGATGAAGCGGCGGCACTTTCGGGCCCGCGCTGCTCGTGGACAAGCGCCTTTCACGGGTTTCCCGGCCTCCGGAACATGCGGTCAGCGCGGCGGCCCCCGCCATGAGGACCAGGCAACGACGACTGAAACGGGGCATGGTCCCTCCTGATCATGCGACAGGTACGTCCTGGCCCATTCCGACACAAGGCGCCAGCACCGGCCGCGCATGTCGGCGAAACGGCGCCGAGCCACCACACCGCTTGCCAAAGACGTCCGCGTTTTACATTAGGAGGCATGACCAAGACACTTCTTTCCTTCGGACACGGCTACTCGGCCCGGGCGCTCGCGCGGCGTCTCCGGCCACATAGCTGGTCGATCCACGGAACCACCCGCTCGCCCGGGAAGACCGCGGCACTGCGGGACGAAGGCGTGACACCGCTGATCTTTCCCGGCAACGACATCAGAGCGGCGCTTGAGGGGGCCACGCATCTGCTGATCTCCGCCGGCCCCGATGCCAAGGGCGATCCGGTGCTGCGCGAATGCCGCACGGCCATCGCCGCCGTCGCGCCGCGCCTGGAATGGGCCGGGTACCTGTCGACTACCGGGGTTTACGGCGATCATCAGGGCGGCTGGGTGGACGAGGACACGCCACTTACTCCCTCGACGGAACGCGGTCGGCTGCGCGTCGCGGCCGAGGCGGAATGGCAGGCGATACCCGGCCTACCGCTGCATATCTTCCGCCTGGCGGGAATTTACGGACCCGGGCGCGGCCCGTTCGAGAAGGTGCGCCGCGGCTCCGCGCGCCGCATAATCAAGCCCGGGCAGGTCTTCAGCCGCATCCATGTGGAGGACATAGCACAGGTGCTGGCCGCCTCGATCGACAGCCCCGATCCGGGTGCGGTCTATAACCTCTGCGATGACGATCCGGCACCGCCGCAGGACGTGATCGGCCATGCCGCGGATCTTCTCGGCCTGCCCTTGCCACCGGAGGTGGATTTCGACGATGCGGACATGTCGCCGATGGCGCGCAGTTTCTATGCCGAATCAAAGCGCGTCAGTAACGACCGCATCAAGCGCGATCTCGGCGTCGCGCTGCGCTACCCGTCCTACCGCGACGGGCTCGCGGCGCTGCTGGAAGAATCCGGCTAATCCCCGTTCTACCAGCTGCTCAGCGCCGCACGCTTCCAGGTGTCCGTGGCCACGCAGACATATACGTAATCAGCGTCCCAAGCGATTTGCCCGGCGGCCCCGCTGTCCGAAGCACTGCCTGGCGTGCGCGGCTGAGTCACGCGCAGGCTGTCGCCCTCAACCTCCAGCGCCGCGGTACGCGCGCCCTGCGGAAACCGCGCTAGCCCGGTTGACGCCTCGGCCACCACCGCCTGCCGGAAGATGGCGCCGTCATCGCTGACCTTGATCTCGAAATCATCCCCCCCGGTGAGCCCCATCTCGGCCCGGCCGGAAAACCCTGTCTGAAACAGAAGGCTGGCGGTATCGCCCGGCGCGGCCTTGTTGATCTTCAGCTGGTGGTCCGCGCCGGCATGGTTCAGCAGCACCGCGGGCGCTGACACTGCAAGACGGTTCGTCTCGTCCGGCGCCGCGCCGCCGATACCCAGTTGCGCCGCCAGGAGCGTGCTTTCAGAGGGGGCGCGCCACACATTGCCATCATGGGTCAATGTCTCGCCCTCTTGCAGAACATGTACGCGCCAGCCTCCGCTCGGGGTGGTGAACTGCCAGCCATCCGCGGCGAACAACGCGATGTCACCCGCACGCCCGGCCCACGCCCCGGACGCCCCGCTACCAACGATATGGCGGTCTCCGATCTGTGGCGTGGCGGGCGGGGCTGCCCTGTCACGGTCAATCACCGCGGCCTGTACAATAACATCCAGATGGCGCAGCGCCTCGTTGTGGGTGACATGCTTCTGCGCCTGCGAAGGCATGATGAACGGCATCGAGAGGACGGGCGAAGTATCGGTCATGGGGCGCTCCGGAGCTGATTTGCGCTGCACGCTAGGCCGGGGTGGTTTACGCTCCGTATCGGCACCGTGCGGGATCACCGGTCAAAGGAAATCATCCGCCCAGATCGACGAGGCCGCAACCCCTGTCAGCGTCACACCCTGTCCCGGATCCGAGTTCAGACGCAGCACCGTATCCCCCGCGACCTGAAGGATGGCGAAATCGTCCTGATCAAGCCCGGCGTCGATGAAATCCAGCTTGTCAACTCCGTCCTCCCAGTCGCCGATGCGATCCTGCCCGAAATTCGTGTCCTCAAAAATGAACCTGTCCGCACCGTCACCACCGATCAGGAAGTCATCACCGCGGCCCCCGAACAGGCTGTCATCACCACCACCACCGTGCAGCGTGTCGTCGCCCCCCCCGGCGCGGATCAGGTCATTACCGTGGTACCCGCTGATCGCGTTCTCTCCGGCGTTACCTCTGAGCGTGTCAGCGAAACGCGAGCCGAAGACATCCTCGATCGAGATCAGGGTGTCACCCGCCGCATGGCCCTCTCCCGAGGCCATGCCCGCCCTTACGTCCACGAACAGCGGGCCGCTCGCGTTGAAAAAGCTCGCCATGTCCCGGCCGGTTCCGCCATCGAGGGTGTCCGCCCCGCGCGATCCCAGTAGTGTGTCGGCGCCGGCCCCGCCTTCCAGCGTATCGTCGCCGGAAAGCCCGTTCAGAACGTCGTCACCCGCCCTGCCGCGCAGGATGTTGGCCTGACCGTCGCCGATCAGGGCATCGTCGAAGGCGGATCCGGCCACATCATCGACGCCGACAAGATCATCACGACCGATCATCGCCGCCACCGCCTCCGCCGCACCCGCAAAATCCACAGCCACACGCGGTTGCCAGTCAGCGTCCAGAAGATCTGCGCCTGCTCCACCAACAAGGCTGTCATCGCCCCCCAGACCACGTAGCGTGTCGTTACCGGCCAAGCCGGACAGGGTATCGTTACCGGCGCCACCGGTCATGCTGTCTGCTCCGGGACTGCCATTCCCGGAAATTCCCGCCGGCCCGGCATCCTGTCCGTCGCCATCGTCCGGGTTGCCGCCTTCAACGGGCATGCCTCCATCATTCGGGCCATCACCGGAATCTGTATTGCCGCCGGGATCAGGGTCGCCACCACCGGCACCGTCATCAGTACCCGGGTCGCCACCCCCGTCGGACGTGCCACCATCGTCCGGGCTGTCGCCGGAGGCCGGACTGCCGCCGGGATCGCTTCCGGAGTCCTGTTCACCACTTCCATCGCTGCCGGTTCCATCCGCCCCGTCTGGACCGCCGGTGACGTCAAGCACCACTTTCAAGCGGTCGGTTGTCACCAAGCCACCCTCCACGAAATCCGCCCGGTCCAGGGCGCCGCCTCCAGCCTTTCGGACGATGATTTCCTCTTCGAGGAAGGATATCCGCGCGCCCCAGGGCGTCGCGCTGACGATCACATCATCGAAATCCCTGACCGGTGCCAGCCCGGTCAGGTCAAGCCGGTCCAGACCGGGCTCGAAATCCATCACCCGGTCAGATTCCCCGTCACCGGACAGGATGAAGACATCGGCGCCGGCCCCGCCCCGAAGGGTATCCTCCCCGGCGCCGTCCATAAGGACATCGCGCCCCGCACCGCCCGAAAGGCTGTCGTTGCCCGCACCGCCGGCCAGCACATCACTGCCGGCAGTGCCATCAAGGGCCAAGCCGTTGTCATCCGCGGCGCGCACCACACCCGCCGGAAGGCCCGTCACGTTGAATTCAACCAGATGCGGTGCCTGCTGGGTCGCCACCCAGATGCGCAATCCCCCATTCGACGCCGCGCTCACGGCGATATCCGTAATGCCGCCAAGCGGTACTCCGATCGTCGCCGCCACGCTTTCGAGATGGTGAAGCCGCCCGCCGGGAAGAATCTCGAACAGGCTCAGCCCGCTGTCGCGTCCCGCCGCGATCGCGTAGCCGCGCCCGCCGACCTCGATCACTTCCAGATGCGCCGCATCCGAAAAACGGGTGTCACGGTTGTCGAGGACATGATCCGTCATGATCAGCGCGCCATCCGCCTCCACCGAAAACACGCTCAACGAACCGCTGCCCGACGCGGCGGCGACAAGGTAGGGCACACCATCCACCTTGACCGCCCCGAGCGCGCCGGGCTGCGCGATGCCCGGACTCCGCGATGTCGCCGCAAGATCGGCGACATGCGTGACAGCGCCCCCGGGCTCCAACCGGAAGGCACTGATCATGTCTTCCCAGCCGAACGCGGCGATTCCATAGGTGCCATCCGCGGTCTGCACCGTCTCCACGGCGGTCACACGGGCCTGGTGCAGGGGATCGCCCGTCGCCACCGGAACCACGTCCGTGACCTGCCCCTGCGCGTCCATCCGCAGAACCGTAAGCCCACCGTCGCGGCGTCCGGCGAATCCGGCCATCTGCACACCCTGCGAGACCATCGACACCGTCGAGATAACGCGCATGTCCAACCCCGAAACGGTGAGATCCCGCACCGGCCCGAACCCCGTTCCATGCCAGTCCACCCGCACCATACCGGCCGAGGCCAGCCCCGCCAGCCAAAGGCCGCCATCCGGCAGCGGCACGATGTCCGTCGATTCCAGTTGCAGGTAACCCTCACCGATTTCCCAACGGTCCAGCAGCCGCGCCGCGCCGCCGGACACGTCATAGGCACTTAGCCATCCGCCGCCGCGCGCGGCGGAGATCAGCACAGGCCCTGACGGTCCCGCGATCACCATCAGATCGGTCAAGCCGACAAGCGGCGCGGCATCCCCTCCCACAGGGGCCGACGCCTCAAGGCGCAGCTCTGCCATGTCTCACCCCGGTTTTCTCCCACCGGGACGGATCATCGCGGACGTGCCTTAATGACGGCTGTCGCAATTATGGCCTGTTTATGGATGTTACCGGGGATTTAAGATAATTCGGCGCGCACCGGGCCTTGGCGCGTGACAGGCATGGCCCCGCTTGCTATCAGCCCATCGAAGGCAGGACAGGAGGGCCAGTGTGAGGATCACCGGCACCGAACTTCCCGGCGTGCTGCTGCTTGAGCCCGCGCGTCATGGCGACAGCCGCGGATTCTTCAGCGAAAGCTGGAATCGCCGCACGCTTGCGGAACACGGTATCACGCTGGATTTCGTGCAGGACAACCATTCCCTTTCCGCTGCCGCAAACACCCTGCGCGGCCTGCATTTCCAGGCACCGCCGCATGCGCAGGCCAAGCTGGTGCGCTGCGGCCACGGGGCGCTTTTCGATGTGGCCGTCGATATCCGCCGGGGGTCTCCCACCTTCGGACACTGGACCGGCCGCGAGCTGAGCTTCGAGAACGGCCTTCAGTTGCTGATACCGGCAGGTTTCCTGCACGGCTTCGTCACCCGTCAGCCCGAGACCGAGATCGTCTACAAGTGCTCCGATTACTACGCGCCGGGATGCGACCGCGCGGTTCGGTGGGACGATCCGGAACTTGGTATCGACTGGAACCTGCCCGCCCCGCCCGTTCTGTCCGACAGGGACGCCGCCGCCCCGCGCCTGCGCGACATCGAAAGCCCGTTCACCCATGACGGATAATGGCCCGCTTCTGGTAACCGGTGGTTGCGGCTTCATCGGCTCGGCGGTGATCCGGCTGGCCGTTGCGCGTGGCCGCGCGGTGGTCAATCTCGATGCCCTGACCTATGCTGCCTGTACCGCGAACCTCAACAGAGTGGCCGACAATCCTCTCTACACCTTCGAAAAGGCCGATATCCGCGACCGCCCCGCGCTCGACCGTATCCTCACGCGGCACGCGCCGGGCGCAATCATGCATCTCGCCGCCGAAAGCCATGTCGATCGCTCCATCGACGGGCCGGCCGCCTTCGTCGACACCAATGTCGCTGGCACCGCCACGCTGCTCGAAGCCGCGCGCGCCCACTGGGAAAGACGCGGACGCCCCGAGACCTTCCGCTTTCACCACGTCTCCACCGACGAGGTCTTCGGCGCGCTCGGCCCTTCCGGCCGCTTCACCGAAACCACGCCTTACGCCCCGCGCAGCCCCTATGCCGCCTCCAAGGCCGGCAGCGATCACCTGGTGCGGGCCTGGCATGAAACCTGGGGCCTGCCGGTGGTGATCTCGAATTGCGGCAACAACTACGGACCCTACCAGTTCCCCGAAAAGCTGATCCCGGTCACGATTCTGAATGCCCGCGCGGGCCGGACGATCCCGGTGTACGGACAAGGCGAGAACGTGCGCGACTGGATTCATGTAGAGGACCATGCCGAAGCGCTGCTCGAGGTGCTGGCGCGCGGGCACAACGGCACAACCTATCTTGTCGGCGGGCAGGGTGAGGCGCGCAACATCGACATTGTGCGGCGGATCTGCTCGGCCCTGGACGCGCTGCGCCCGGCGGGCGCACCACATGACCGCCTGATCACCTTCGTCGCGGATCGCCCCGGCCACGACCACCGCTATGCCATCGACGCCACGCGCCTGCACACCGAACTGGGCTGGAGCCCGCGCACGCCGCTGTCTGACGGGCTTTGCGCCACGGTTGAATGGTATCTGCAAAACGAAGAGTGGTGGGGCGCCCTGCTGGACCGGCCCGGCGTCGGTGAAAGGTTGGGGCGGGGATGAAACTTCTTGTTTTCGGGCGCACCGGGCAGCTTGGCCGCGCAATTCGGGCGCAGGCCGCCACTGCGCCGGGCCTGGCGCTCACCGCGCTCGGCCGCGATGCCGCGGACCTCGCCCGTCCCGAAGTCTGCGCCGCCGCCATCTGCGATGCGGCACCCGACGCGGTGATCAACGCCGCGGCCTTTACCGACGTGGACGGTGCCGAAGACGACCCCGCACGTGCGCACCGGATCAACGCCGAGGCACCGGGGGCCATGGCCCGCGCCTGCGCCGCACGGCGCATTCCCTTCGTGCATGTTTCCACCGATTATGTCTTCGACGGCTCGGGCACGGCACCGCATGCGCCCGATACGCCCACTGCCCCGCTCAACACCTACGGCCGCAGCAAATCCGCCGGCGAGGACGCGGTGCGCGCCGCCGGCGGCCCGCACGCGATCCTGCGCACGGCCTGGGTGTTTTCCGCGCACGGGCAGAATTTCGTCACCACGATGCTGAATCTTGCGGCCAGGCATCATGGCTTGCGCATCGTGGCCGATCAGGTGGGGGGCCCCACCCCGGCGGATGCGCTTGCCGCCGCCTGCATCGCCACCGCCCGTCAACTCGCCGCCGATCCGGGCAAAAGCGGCACCTATCATTACGCCGGCACGCCCGAAGTTTCCCGGGCGGATTTCGCGCGCGCGATCTTCGCGCAGGCCGCGCTCGACTGCGCGGTCACGGGCATCCCGACCGACCAATACCCGACCCCCGCGCCTCGGCCGCTCAATTCCCGTCTCGACTGCACAGCCACCGAAACCGCTTTCCGAATTGCGCGCCCCGACTGGCACGCAGCCCTCGACGATATCATTTCCCGGATTCCGGACAGTACGGAGTGACGACATGACAAGCCGCAAGGGCATCATCCTCGCCGGTGGCAGCGGCACGCGGCTGCACCCGATCACACGCGGGATCTCCAAGCAGCTCCTGCCGGTCTACGACAAGCCGATGATCTACTACCCGCTTTCGGTGCTGATGCTGTCCGGTATCCGCGAGATCGCGATCATCACCACACCGGAAGATCAGACGCAATTCCAGCGCCTCCTGGGTGACGGCGCACAATGGGGCCTTGCCTTCACATGGATTTCCCAGCCTTCTCCCGATGGTCTGGCACAGGCTTATGTCCTTGCCGAGGATTTCCTCGATGGCGGACCGTCGGCGATGGTGCTGGGCGACAACATCTTCTTCGGTCATGGCCTTCCGGAGATGCTGGCCCGCGCCGATGCGCGCACCCATGGCGGCACCGTCTTCGGCTACCACGTGGCCGATCCGCGCCGCTACGGCGTTGTCGGCTTCGACGATGATGGCACCGCCCTCTCGATCATCGAGAAACCGGAAAGACCGGCCTCGTCCTACGCTGTCACCGGGCTCTATTTCCTTGACGGGACAGCCCCCTCACGGGCACGCGCCGTCACGCCCTCGTCCCGGGGCGAGCTTGAAATAACTGCTCTTCTGCAAAGCTACCTCGACGAGGGAGCACTCGGTGTGGACCTCATGGGCCGCGGCTACGCCTGGCTCGATACCGGCACCCATGGCAGCCTTCTGGACGCGGGAAATTTCGTCCGCACCCTTCAGGAACGGCAGGGCCTCCAGGCCGGTTGCCCCGAAGAGATCGCCCATGCGCGTGGCTGGATCGACAACGCCGCCCTGCGCGCCACCGCCGAGGAAATGGGCGCCAAGACGGCCTACGGTCGGTACCTCCTCTCGCTTCTCGGCAACACCTGAACAGGCGCCGCCCCCGCCGCTTGCCTCGCCCGTGCGGCGATGCTTTAACGGACAGGCACGAACCGGAGCCGCCCGATGGTCGAAATCGCCACCCGCGTATACAATCACAAGTGGAAAATCGATCCGATCGTCCGATCCCTGATCGACACCGATTTCTACAAGCTGCTGATGTGCCAGTCTGTCTTTCGCAACAGGCCCGACACCACGGTGACCTTCAGCCTGATCAACCGCACAACCTCGGTGCCGCTCGCCAATCTGGTGGACGAGGGCGAACTGCGCGAACAGCTCGACCATATCCGCTCTCTCTCGCTCAGCCGTGGCGAAAGTACCTGGATGCGCGGCAACACCTTCTACGGCAAACGGCAGATGTTCACACCCGAGTTCATGGACTGGTTCGAAAGGCTCCGCCTGCCGCCCTATCACCTCGAACGCCGCGGCGATCAGTACGAACTGACCTTCGAAGGCCCCTGGCCCGAGGTCATGCTGTGGGAAATTCCCGCGCTCTCCGTGCTGATGGAATTGCGATCACGCGCTGTCCTCGACGACATGAAGAAATTCGAGCTTCAGGTCCTCTATGCCCGCGCCATGACAAAGCTGTGGGAAAAGGTCGAACGCTTGCGCAGCGTCGAGGGCCTGCGCATCGCCGATTTCGGCACCCGCCGCCGCCATTCCTTCCTGTGGCAGGACTGGTGCGTGCAGGCCATGCGCGAAGGGCTGGGCCCGGGCTTCGTGGGCACCTCCAACTGCCTCATCGCCAAGAACCGCGACCTCGAGGCGATCGGCACCAACGCCCACGAGATGCCGATGGTCTATGCCGCGCTCGCCGACACCGATGCCGAACTCGCGCGCGCGCCCTACGAGGTGCTCAGCGACTGGCACGAGGAGCATGACGGCAACCTGCGCATCATCCTGCCCGACACCTACGGCACGAAAGGGTTCCTGGAAAACGCGCCCGACTGGCTGGCGGGCTGGACCGGCATCCGCGTCGACAGCGGCGACCCGGCCGAAGGGGCCGAGACGGCCATCGCCTGGTGGAAGTCCCGCGGCGAGGATCCGCGCCGGAAACTGGTGATCTTCTCGGACGGGCTCGACGAAGAGAAGATCATCGCCCTGCAAAGGCAGTTCTCGGGGCGGGTGCGGGTGAGCTTCGGCTGGGGCACGCTGCTGACCAACGATTTCCGCGGCCTGACCTCGGGCGACCGCCTGGCGCCCTTCAGCCTCGTGTGCAAGGCCGTCGCCGCCAACGGCCGGCCCACGGTCAAGCTCTCCGACAACCCCCGCAAGGCCATGGGCCCGGAAGACGAGATCGCCCGCTACAAGCGGGTGTTCGGCGTGGGCGAGCAGGAACGGATGGAGGTTGTGGTTTGAAGATTCTCATTGTTACCATTGGATTGAGAAGATGGCAGAAACAAAGAAAATAGAAGCTCGGGAAGCCCAATCTCTACTAGAACGTCGAGAAAGCCATTTTTTGGATTTCAAGGCTAAGGAGGCTGGTCCCGCGAAACTGACGAAGGCAGTTTCCGCATTTGCGAACTCTGCTGGCGGAGAGTTAATCATTGGTATTGAGGAGGTCGAAAATCTGAGCGGAGGCGAAAGGATATGGAGTGGATTCGCTGATGAGGAGGATGCGAACGGCCTCCTGCAAACCTTTGCATCTCAGGACCCTTTGGGAAACATTATTCAAACGACATTTATAGAGTGTCAGGATTTACCCGGGATCGTTTTATTTGTGACGATTCAAAAGTCCCAGCAAGTGTTAATGGCCAACAATGGGAAGGCCTATGTGAGGAAAGGTGCCCAAAGCTTGCCGGTTTCTGGTGATGCTCTGGATAGATTAAAATTTGATAAAGGCGTTGTTTCCTACGAAGATGAGAAGATCAACACCGATTATGAGGAAGTAACAAATTCAGAAACCATTATTGAGTTTTTGATAGATACCGTTCCAACGGGGGAGCCCGTGGAATGGCTTGAAAAGCAAAGACTGCTTGTAGATAATCAACCAACTGTAGCTAGTGTTTTGCTTTATTCAGACACTCCTCAGTCGCTTTTGCCAAAGCGGAGTGCTGTAAAAATTTTAAGATACCGCACAAAAGATGACGCTGAAAGAGACTATCTCGCTGGTAACCCTGAGACAATAGAAGGGCCAATTTATCACCTGATTTACAATGCGGTTGCGAGAGTTCGAGAGGTTATTGAAGGTATAGAAAAACTTGGCCCTGAAGGAATGGAGAAGATTTCCTATCCAGAAGAGGCGCTGCATGAGTTGCTGACAAACGCAGTTCTACATAGAGATTATAGCATTCCTTCTGACGTGCAAGTGCGGATATTTGATAACAGAATTGAGATCGAAAGCCCAGGACAACTCCCGGGGCATGTTTCCATTCAGAATATTGAGCGGACTCAATTTGCAAGAAACCCGAAGATTGTCAGACTAGTTGTCGGATCCCGGAAGGTAGTATGGCCGTTTCCTGAACAGGTCGGGCTTGAGTTTGTGCCAGTCTTTCATCGCCTGCAAGGGCGTCTTGCTGCCCAGGGCTGATTGCGGGAGCTGCTGGTTGTAGAG
>NZ_QNGB01000029.1 GCF_003298505.1 Roseovarius sp. TE539 | reverse complement strand
TCGTCGCTTGGCTGTGAAGCTTGATCAGCATGCCGATCTCCCGTCTCGCACCTCGTTCAAAACAGATCGTGCCATGAAAAGCGCGGATCGACGAGGGGCTATGTGATCATCCGGGACGGAACATCTAGTTTGAGCATTTTCTCTTTATTATAAGCCCAAATTCTACCAGAATACGGCGTGTTTCCAATGTATTCCCAATTGTCCTTTGGGTTTAAATACTCGTCATCACGATCAGTTTGCCATTCGCCACCAAGTGGTCGCTTTGCACGCCATTCATACTTTGTGTCGCCACCTGCTTTGGCAGCGGTCAGATTATCCAATTGATAACGGCGACCTTTGCTATCGCTTTTCTTATAAAACGGTTCGATATAGTCTTTCGAGTAAGGCATATACTGCCAATTCCAAGTCCAATCGTTTGACTTCGTGTAGAAAAATATGATGTCACGAACACTTCCGTATATTTGCCGACCTTGTTTCGCATCGTTATGGCCTGTTGTGCGACGCCACGATATTTCACTTCGGAAATAGGACGCCCCGAAAATCGCATCCAGCAATATCTTCAGGTAATGGCTCGCCGTCGGGTCGCAGTGCAGGTAGAGGCTGCCGGTGGGCTTCAGCACCCGGTGCAGTTCCAGCAGCCGCACGGCCATCATGGTCAGGTACGCCATCATGTCATTCTCACCCAGGAAGGACCGCATCGCGCGCAGCATCTCCGCCGCCGCCCCGTTCCCTGAGCGTAGCACCTCGCCGAATGCCTCCTCGGCGGCATCGGTCCAGTGCCATGTATCGTCGAACGCCTCGATCTGCGCCGCGCTCTCGTTCCCCGACGGCCCGCGAAACAGCACGTTGTAGGAGGCGTTGGAGTTGAACGGCGGGTCGAGATAGACGAGGTCAACGCTTTCGTCCGCGATCTCGTCACGCAGCACCGCGAGGTTGTCGCCATAGTAAAGGTGGTTGTTCATCGCTGCCCCTTTCGCGCCCCGGCCCCGATCCTGCGGCGGGTGTGGTTGAGGCCGAGTTTACGCAGCCATGCGGCACGGGCGCAATGGGCCGATGCCAAACGGCAAAAGGCCCCGGGCAATGCCGGGGCCTTTCGCGGGGTCATGTGTCAGCCGCTCAGTGGGCGGGCTGCTTGTCCCAGTCTTCACGCTTCGGCAACTGCTCGAACGTGTGTTCGGGCGGCGGGGACGAGACCGTCCATTCCAGCGTGTCGGCATATTCGTTCCAGTAGTTCGCCTCGGTGACCTTGGCCCCGCGGAAGAGCGAGTAGAACACCACGCCGAAGAAGAACACGAAGCTGGCAAAGGCGATGAACGCGCCCACCGAGGACCACCAGTTCCACAGCGCGAACGCCTCGGGGTAGTCGATGTAGCGGCGCGGCATGCCCTGCCGGCCCAAGAAGTGCTGCGGGAAGAAGGTCAGGTTCGAGCCGATGAACATCGTCCAGAAATGCAGCTTGCCGGCCCATTCGGGATATTGCCGCCCGGTCATCTTGCCGAAGTAGAAATAGATCCCGGCAAAGATGGCAAAGACGGCGCCCAGGCTCATCACGTAATGGAAATGCGCCACCACGTAATAGGTATCGTGATAGGCGCGGTCCACGCCCGCCTGGCTGAGCACGATGCCGGTGACGCCGCCCACGGTGAACAGGAACAGGAACCCGAAGGCCCAGAGCATCGGCGTCTTGAACTCGACCGACCCGCCCCACATGGTGGCGATCCACGAGAACACCTTCACGCCGGTGGGCACGGCGATCACCATCGTGGCGAGCATGAAGTAAGACTGCTGCGTCAGGCTCATGCCCACGGTGTACATGTGGTGCGCCCAGACGACGAAGCCCAGCCCCCCGATCGCGATCAGCGCCCAGACCATCGGCAGGTAGCCGAAGATCGGCTTGCGCGAGAAGGTGGCGATCACGTGGGAGATGATGCCGAAGCCCGGCAGGATGATGATGTAGACCTCCGGGTGGCCGAAGAACCACAGGATGTGCTGGTAGAGCACCGGATCGCCACCGCCTGCCGGATCAAAGAAGGTGGTGCCGAAGTTGCGGTCGGTCAGCAGCATGGTGATGGCGCCGGCGAGCACCGGCAGAGCCAGCAGGATCAGCCATGCGGTGACAAAGATCGACCACGAGAAGAGCGGCACCTTGAAGAGCGTCATGCCCGGCGCGCGCATGTTCAGGAAGGTGGTGATCATGTTGATCGCGCCAAGGATCGAGGAGGCGCCCGAGACGTGCACGGCGAAGATCGCGAGATCCATCGACATGCCGGCCTCGTTGGTCGAGAGCGGCGGATAGAGCACCCAGCCCACACCCGAGCCAAGCTGCCCGTTGCCGCCCGGCGCCAGCAGCGAGGCAACCCCAAGCGACGTACCGGCCACGTAGAGCCAGAAGCTGAGGTTGTTCATGCGCGGGAAGGCCATGTCGGGCGCGCCGATCTGCAGCGGCATGAAGTAGTTGCCGAAGCCACCGAAAAGCGCCGGGATCACCACGAAGAACATCATCAGGACCCCGTGATAGGTGATCATGACGTTCCAGAGGTGGCCGTTGGGGGTACATTCGCCCGCCGCCGCGGCGGTGAAGCGCGCCCCTTCGAGGCACATGTACTGCACGCCCGGCTCCATCAGTTCCAGGCGCATGTAGACGGTGAAGAGAACCGCGATCAGGCCGACGAACGCCGAGGTGACGAGGTACAGAATACCGATATCCTTGTGGTTCGTGGACATGAACCACCGGGTGAAGAAACCACGCTCGTCGTGGTCGTCGTGGCCGTGAATGGCTGCGTCTGCCATTGTTGCCTCCTGCTGAGTGTTGCGGCGCGCGGACCGTGAAAGGGGGTAACGCGCACGTGATCCTCTATTGTTCTAGAATGACGCGGCGGTGCGGGCAATGCGGGAGTTTGACGTGGATCAAAGAATTTTGTCGCACCCCCCCGTCCGTCCCGGCCGCCGGCCGGCCCCGCAAGACCCGGCCTCGACAACCGGAGCGCACCGCGGGGCACCGCTGCGGGGCTGACGTTCGCGGACGCTCCGGACGGGCCGCAACGTTGCGACCCCGCCGCATCCGGCAGGTGGATTGCACCGATGCACGCCCGGAAGCGTTGACTCCGGACAATCCTTGTCCGTAGTCAGGACAGGCGTGCGTTTCTGGGGGAATCTGCGTATGATATCGAGGAGTTTCCGGCTCGCAGCGGGGCGGGCCGTACCGGCGGCGCTCTGCGCCGTATCTCTGGCCGTCGCGGGGGCGACCGCGGGGGCGGAACCGACCGGGAAACGGCTGCAAAAGGACTTGTCTGTCGCGTATCACGCGCGGGAGACGGTGAATGATCGCGACAATGACATCCTGCGGCTGCGTTACGGGATCGCCGATCCCGGGATTGCGGGGCTATCGAGACTGGCGGTGTTCGGCGGCTTCCGCGATGTGGGCCTGGACCTGTTCGCGGACAGCGAGAGCGTATCGCTGGAGCATCCCGACATCGGAGTCGAGGCCCTTTGGATGAAGGACAGGCCGGACGGGCGCCACGGACTTGGCGCGCGGGTGAATTACGCCGGCGATCACGAGACCTCGATCGAGGTGGCAGGCGTTTACGAACGGTTCCACAGGATGTTCGACCTGCGCCTCGTGGGCGGGGTTCAGGGCGTGACCGACAATGTCGCCGGGCGCGAGGATTTCGGTGCCTTCGGCCTTGGCGAGGTGACATGGTGGTACCGCGAGGATTTCCTTTTCCGCGGCGGGCTTCAGGCGGATCCGGATGGCGAGATCGCAAGTTTCGGCTTCGAGGTGGCGATCGGGCGGCGGCCGTTGAGTTTCTTTCTGGACTGGGGGCACGCACTGGACGACTACCGTGATATCAGCGGGTACAACGATCTGTCGGCCGGGTTTCGCTATGATTTCGGGGGGGACACCCTGCGCGACCGCGTGCGCGAGGGACACAGCCGCAGCCTGTTCCGCGCGGTCGAGGTTCAGTAACCCTGCCCCCCGACCTGCCGCCACCAAGGTGGATGAAAACGCTGATTTAAAAGATAAAAAACCTAATCCGGTTAGCGAATGCAAGGGAGTCTCACGATTTTTTGAGAACACCCCCCCGGGGGGTGACGCATCCTCCCGGCCTTCTTACGTACGCGTCAAGGCTTCAACGCGGACGGCATGACGCCGCCGGTCGAGAAGCCGGTGTTTTAAGGAGTTTGAAATGACGTATCTGATGAGAACAACCGCGATCGTCGGGTTTGTCACCATGGCGGCCCAACCTGCCGCCGCAATGCCCTGCGCCGATTTCATGGAAATGACCGTCTCGGAGGCGGTCGAAGGGCTGGAAACCGGCCGCATGGAGCAGCGCGACGAAGCGCGCGGCGACGACGAGATGTCGGACCAGACGGGCGACATGACCGAAGGCATGGAAGATCTGGAAACCGGCCGGGAGCAGGAGCGCGCAGACGCCCGCGGGCGTGACATGATCGTCGCGATGATCGACTATTGCGAGGCAAACCCGGAAGCGGATACCGCGGATTATCGCAAGCCCGGCTATGACGAGGAAAACTAGGGCCTCTGCTGCCCGGCCGGTCCGGGCCTGACGTCACAGCCCGCCATTCCGGTTGCGGCCGGGTGGCGGGTTTTTCGCAAATTACCGGCCCCCGCCTTGCACGCCGGCGCGTCAGCCGAAAATCTCCGGAAATGTCGTCTCCAGTGCCACGTCCACATCCGTCATGGTGACCGGCAGGCCCAGATCGACAAGCGACGTGACTCCGTGTTCGGCGATGCCACAGGGCACGATACCCGAGAAATGATCCAGATCCGGCTCCACGTTGATCGAGATGCCGTGAAAGCTGATCCATTTGCGCAGGCGGATTCCGATGGCGGCGATCTTGTCTTCTGACGGGGTCCCGGCGGCCGTGAGCGGCTTGTCTTCGCGCACCACCCAGACACCGACGCGGCCTTCGCGAAGTTCTCCGCGCACGTTGAAACGGTCGAGCGTGGCGATGACCCATGCCTCGAGGTTGCGGACAAAGGCCCGCACGTCACGCCCGCGCGCGCCCACGTCCAGCATGACATAGGCCACCCGCTGTCCGGGGCCGTGATACGTGTATTGACCGCCGCGCCGCGACTGATGGACCGGGAAGCGGCCGGGATCGGTGAGGTCCGCCAGCCGGGCGCTGGTGCCGGCGGTGTAGAGCGGGGGATGTTCAAGGAGCCAGACCGCCTCGGACGCGCGGCCTTCGGCGATGGCCGCCGCACGGGCCTCCATTCGGGCCACGGCCTCCTCGTAGGCCACCAGGCCGGGGCTTGCGATCCATTCCACCAAAACGCCGGTGCTCCTTAGCGTATTCCGCACTTGACAGGAAAATGACTCCGTCAGGGGCGATTCCCTGTGTTACACTTTTTAAATAGTTGCCGTTGTGGGCAAGATACAGCGCCATGAACCGGAGGAAAACCATGCCACTCAGCAAATTCAGTTCGACAACCGGGGCGGTGATCATCGCCGCAGTGACCATGACATCCGCGACGGTGGCGAAGGCCGACGGGCAGTTCCTCGGTGGTCTTGTCACCGGGGTGATCGGTGGCGCCCTGCTCAACGAGGCAGCCCGCAACAACAAGCGCAAGAAACAGCGCGCCCGGAGTTACAGCCACGGCACCCGGTCCTATGCCGCACCCGAGGTTGTACAGTCCCGGCGCACGACACAGACCTCGCTGAACTACTTCGGCTTCCAGGCCGGCGTGGTGGACGGGGTCCTGGGGCCGCAGACGCGCGCCGCGATTTCCCGCTATCAGGCCTATATGGGCTATCCGTCCACCGGAAAGCTCACCCCGTACCAGACCCAGATCCTGCATTCAGCCCATGCCCGCGGCACATCGGGCGGGTACGAGACCAATCAGATCATCAGCCGGGAGGGCGTGCGCGGCCTTCTGGAAACACAGGAGCGGATGCTTTCGGGCGCCGCGGTCGGCACCGGTGGGTATGCGGGGCTGCCACCCGAGGTTTCGCGCGGTGTTGATGAAGTTGCGCAAGCCGTGGGTCCGTCAGCCGAACAACTGGTCAAGAAGGCCGGGTTCATTCAGCTCGCTGATCTGAACGGCGACGGGGACACCGATTACATCATCGACACCTCCGACAGCGGCAGCACCTTCTGGTGCGAGGGCAACGCCTGCAAGAGTCTCGTCTATGTCTCGACGGCAAGTGGCTACTCCCGCAACGACCTCATGGTCAGCAACGCGGCGCCGGACAGTTTCGCATGTGCCGGCGCCCGCTGCGCGGTGGCCGATGCCGAACCGCGGGGTGACGACGGCACCTATCTCGCATCGACGCGGGGGGAAGCGGAAGAATCGCTGCCGTTGTTCGAGGTCGAGGCCGAGAACAAGCGCCTTGGCGATTATTGCGCGGTGACGACGCGGACCGACAGCTATTCCGGGATTGCCGGCGTCACCGCGGCGAAAGCGGTTCTGGGCGGCGAATTCTGCATGGCCCGCGACCACGCGATCGGAACGGGGCTGGAGCTTCAGCAAAGGGTGACGGGGGCCACCGCGGCACAGATCGAGGCGCGCTGCGCTGCCTTCGGAAAGCAGCTCAAGCCCTTCGTCACGGCCGCTTCCAGCAAGGATCATCGCGCTGTGATGAATGATGTCGGCGGCTATGTCGTGGAAAGCGGGATGGATCCGGCCCAGATGATCACGTCGGCGCGGATCTGCCTCGGCGCCGGTTACAGGTCCGAGGACATGGCAACGGCAATGGGCTCGGCCCTGCTTCTGGTGGCACTGGGCGAAAAACCCTACGGAGAGCTTGTCGGCCATCACCTGGCACATGGCTATGGCACCCCGGAGCGCCCCGATCTTTCGGTGCAATGGTACACGATGGCACTTGATTCGATGGACTCGGGGGCGAGGGCGGTCTTTGCCCCGGGCGAATCGGACCGTGACCTGCTGCTTCGCGAAGCGACGCTGGAATTGAGCGGCGTCCCGGGGGCCGGCGACACGGAAACGACGCGCGGAGACACCACGCTGCCGATTTTCGAAGTCGCGGATTGAGATCACCCGGAAGACCGGGGGCCGGCCGGGCCGTGGCGATTGCCGCGGCCCGATCATTTTTCGCTCTTCACATCGTGGAATTGCTGTTCTATACGGCCCCGGTCACGTGCGGTCGTGGCGGAATTGGTAGACGCGCAGCGTTGAGGTCGCTGTGGGGTAAAACCCGTGGAAGTTCGAGTCTTCTCGACCGCACCATCACAAGCCCCTGAGGTCATTGCTTTTCAAGCATCCCGGGTCTTTTGCTCCATCCCGAGACACAGAACGCGGCACGGGCGATGGCGGTGATGATGAAACTCCAACACGTTGATGATATGGCCGCGGTGAGAACGGTTCCCGGGAAGATTCCCGAAGCCGGAAGACGGATCGTGCCGGCCGGGTGAATCCGCTGGATATCAGGGGTGGATCGTTCGTGCCGCAGGGTTATGGTTGACGCCGCCCGGTCAAGGCGCGACCCGCCAGGCAAGAAGATTCCGGACCACGCAAGGAGACCAGTTGCCATGCATCTGAACGCGGATTTCAGCCAGCGCGCCGTCGTGCGCTTTGCCGAGGGCGACTGGGTCGCCTCGCCCATGCCGGGGGTCCGCCGCCGGATGCTGGACCGCATCGGCGACGAGGTCGCCCGCGCCACGAGCATCGTGCGGTTCGACCCCGGCAGCGCCTTTCCCCCGCATACCCATGACGGGGGCGAGGAGTATCTTGTGCTCGACGGCATCTTCCAAGACGAGAACGGGGACTTTCCGGCCGGGTCCTATGTGCGCAATCCGCCAACATCCTCGCACACCCCGGCGGCGCGCGAGGGTGCGACGATCCTGGTGAAGCTGCACCAGTTCGACCCTGATGATCGCACGCAAGTCCGGGTCGACAGCGGCCGCGCCACATGGGTCCAGGCAGCGCCGGGCGTCAACAGCCTGCTGCTGCACGAGGATGGGCGCGAGCGGGTGGTGATGGAACATTGGGCGCCCGGCACGGCCCGCAACCTTGATGCCACGGGCGGGCTCGAGGTTTTCGTGATCGCGGGCGGGCTGTCCGAGGGCACCGAAACATTCGGGCCGTGGGATTGGCTGCGCTTGCCGGTCGGGTCGGCATTCGACGCCGAGGCCAGCCCCGAGGGCGCGCGCGTCTGGATCAAGACAGGGCACCTGCGCCACACGGGCAAAGCCCCTGCGTGAACAGTGACGTGGGTGGGCGCGGGGGACACCGGCCGCATGCTGGCAACCGCGTTTCCCGCCGGCAGGTCTTTTCTCCCGACAGGATTGATGGCACCGTCCAACCACCGGGAGATCCGGGGGATTTCCGGGGGATTCATGAGTCGGGAGAGAAGAGATGGGACTTGGGGACATGCTGGGCGGTGCAATGAACGCCTTGGGCGGCACGGACGAGATCGTATCGAAAATCAGTGAAAGCGGCATCGACCTGTCGGCGCTGGCCGAGATGGACGCGGAGGCCGTGACCGGAATGCTGGAGGAAAACGGCATCGACCTGTCGATGCTGGAAGGTCTGGGCCTGTCGGTCGAGGACGTGATCGAGAAGGTCAAGGAGCATCTGGCCTGAGAGACCGGCGCCGGGACGCCGCATTTGGTGCCCCGGCCCCACCCTTGCAGCTTGAAGGATGCCGCCGGCGGCCGGCGTTCAGCCCGTATTGCTATTGCCCTCACGTCATCGCGATCGGGCAAATGCTCCATCGGCCGCCTCAGCGCTCCATCCCGTGTCATGTGCGCCGGGTGGCGGCTGATCCATTGTCCCCGCGTTATTCGAGCAGATCTTCTTCAAACTCCATGTCGGAAAGCAGCTCCGGGCCATCCTCGGTTACCAGTATCTGCTGCTCGAGCTTGACGCCCTCCTTCCCGCCGGGGGCGCCGGCATAGCTTTCGATGCAAATGATCATCCCGGGCTCGATGATGCCGTCATGGCCCTTGGCGCGTATCTTGTCGGAATGGATGAGAAGCGGGAACTCGTTGCACAGCCCGCTTCCATGGGCGATCGCGGGTTGCTCGTTCGCCAGATAATCCTCCGGCATGCGGCGGGCGAGATCGGCGATTTCGAAGAAGCTGCGCCCGGGCATGAAAAGCTCGCTGTTGCGGCTCACCTGCTCATGAGCCAGCGCATAAAGTCGCCTCTGATCGTCGGTCGGCTTGCGGTCGCCGACGGTCCAGCTCCGGGAGATGTCCGCGCCGTAGCCATGCGGACCGATCAGATCGGAATCCAGACAGACGATGTCGCCCTCCTCGACCCTGCGTTCACTGGCCTCCTGATACCACGGGTTGGTACGCGGACCCGAGGTCAGCAGCCGGGTCTCGATCCATTCGCCGCCGCGTTCGGCATTGGTCTGATGAAGAATCGACCAGATGGCATTTTCCGTCATGCCGGGCCTCGTTCCGGCGATCATGCGGCGGATGGCCTCCTGGCAGACATCTATGGATTGCCGTATCGCGGTGATCTCTTCCGGGGTCTTGACGATACGCGCAAGGTGGGCGACTTCTTGGCCCTCCACGATCTCGATGCCCCCTTCCTCCAGCAGATGGGTTCCGATCGGGTCCAGCCGGTCGATTGCGAGGCGGCGGTTGCCGCCTCCGTATGTCCTCATGAGGTCGACGATCTCGGCGCACCAGGATCGCGCGAATTCCATCATCCGCGGCCCGGCCGCGAAATGATACCACGCCTGGGCCACGCGCACCTCGTCCACGGCGGGGCGATCCTCGGCAAGGAATTCGCAGCCCGCAAACTCGAACAGGATAACCGGCCCCTCGGTCCCGACAAACACGTAGCGGCACGGATTGTGCATGGAATAGACCTGCATGTTGGTCGCGCCCGTGGCGTAGCGGATGTTCATCGGGTCGTAGAAAAGGCCGGCAGCACAGTCATGCTCCAGCAACCTGGCCTTCAGCCGCGCCAGCCGGCCGAGATCGAGCCTGCGATGCCAGTCCGGTGACTGCCCCAGGACATCATTGTTTTCGGCGTTCATGCTTTCGCTCCCTTCAGTCCGCGAGTCCGTCGCCGTGACGGCGATGCTCGGCATCCAGGTGTTCCTGCATCACCCGGCCATAAACCCGCTTCGTGCTTTCCACGCTGCCGATGAAGCCGGGTTCGCGGGCATAGCCGAAGATCACGGTATGCCGGGCGCCCTTTTCGATACGGTTGACGCGGTGCAGGGAATATCGGCCCTTGAACAACTGCAGATCACCGACCTGCAGATCCAGACGTTTCACCTTGTCGCTGGTCCCGTCCAGGACCGCGCGGACATCATCATAATTCTCGTTGCCGGGACTGCGAAGATCAGGGCAGTACTCGAACACGCCGCCGGCGTCGGCCCGCCGCGTCATGAGGCTCACGATGAACTCGTTGGCGTCATAGTGCCAGCCGAGCTCATTGCCCGCTTCCATGGTGTTGATGATCAGCCCGCGCATGGGATCCGCGAACTGAAAGACTTCTTCGGCGCCAAGACAGGCGGCAACAAGGGCGCGCATCCGCGGATCGGTGTAGATCCCCTGAATCGCCGTGTCCGCGGGAATCAGATCGCGGGTGACACTGCCGCTTGTCGTGCGGTGCGTGCGCCGCCGCGGGTGGCCTTCGGGGAAGCTTTCGTCGGGACCGGTGCCATAGGGCGTGTAGGCTTCGCTGCTGTGCAGCGCGCGCGGGGAAAGCATGGCCGTCTCACGGGCGATCAGCTCGCGGCTCTCGGCCCGTATGAAGCCGGGTATCCGCGCACAGCCCTCTTGTTGCAGGCCGGCACGCGCAGCGGCGATGACCGATCGCATGGCCGGATGATCCAGATGGTCTATCGGGTAGCGGTCAGTGTCGACCATCGTGGTGGTGTCTTTGGTCGGGGTCACGGTCCCCGTGGCGTCATATGTTGCCTGTTCCAATGTCATGCTCCATTGCTCGCGTTTCCGCGGCCGCCGAAGACCCGGAGTACCTGACCGGCGGCCGCCTGTTGGCGAGAATGGCGTTGACCTTTGATAGAAACAATTTCATTATTTTGCCACTTTATTTGAGAGGATTTCAACTGTGGCACTTCGCTTGTCCTTGCGGCACCTTGAGATGCTGCTTGCGATCAAGGATACGGCGACGCTGGCAGATGCAGCGGCCGTCCTGCGGATCACACCCTCCGCGTTGACCCATCGTCTCCGCGAAGCCGAGAGGCGCCTGGGAGTAAAGCTGTTTGACAAGGAGGGCCGCACGTTGCGGCCCAATACCGCCGCGCAGATCCTGACACAGTTCGCGGAACGCATGGTCGACGGCCTGCACCACTCCGAGCGGGTGGCGATGGCCTCGGTGCAGGGCGTCCATCACATTCTTCGTCTGTCGATCGGGATCTACAACTCGTTTCACTGGCTCCCGGACTTTCTTTCGTGGTTCCGCGTGCAGAATCCGGAGATCGAAATCGCCATCGAGACCCAGGGTGCGATGGCGCCCTATACCCTGCTCGCAAAGGGGGATGTCGATCTTGTCATTCTTCCAGGGGATACCCTGCCGGGAACCTTCGAGGCAGTTTCGCTGTTCGACGACGAACTGGTCGCGGTGCTACCGCCCGATCACAAGCTCGCCGGAGCTGCCTATCTTCTGGGGGCCGATTTCGTGGAAGAGCGGTACCTGACTTATTCGCTAATCCGTCAGCCGGGTTTCGAGGCCGACCGGGTCTGGACCCCGGACAACGTCATGCCTTTCCGCGAAGACAACATCGGATCGGTCGATGCAATCTGCGAACTCATCCGGGCCGGGCTGGGCGTGTCAATCCTCAGCCATTGGGCGCTTCGCCCGAAATTCGCCGATGGCGGCCTCGTCCCGGTGCGCGTCACCGAGACCGGCCTGGATATACCCTGGCGCGCGGTGATCAGGGGCGGCCTTGCCGAAGACGCGCCCGAGCGAAGGCTGGCCCGCAGCCTGGAGACATGGTTCCTCGAAAACCCGCCTGAGGGCTTTGTCGCGCCATCCTGAACTGGGTGTTCGGGCCGGGCGCGTCACGGGGTGTTGCAAACCGCCATTGCGCTCGCGCTGCGCGGCGTCGCAGCGCCACTGGAGGCCACATTCACCTTTCGGCAACCGGGGCCGGACTGACGCGTGCCGGATCCCCGGGCATCGTGCCGGCTCCGTCCCCATCAGGCAGTGCCACCCCGGCAAACGGTGTCAATCGCTCTGCGGGTTCTCCTGCTTCAGTCCGTGGCCATAAAGGCTGGCGTTCCGGTGGGCCCGGTCCTCCCGTTCGAATTCGAGAGTCGAATGGATGATACCGAACTCGGCTTCGAGCAAACGCTTTATCGTATCCTTGATATCCTCGACGCGATCCCAGGAGCCCGTCTCGACGACCACATGCGTGTCGAGAGCGGCGGCATGCTCTTGCATCTGCCAGAAATGAGCGTGATGGATATCCACCACGCCATCGACGTTGCGGACCGCGGCCACGACAGCGCCATTGTCGATGCCCGGGGGGCTGCCCAGCATAAGGGTGCGGATCGGGCCGCCGATTTCAGAGAACGCGAGGTAGAGGATATAGAGGGCGATGCCGATGGTGATCGCCGGATCGACCCATCTCATGTCGTACAGGACAATGAGGGCACCGCCCGTGATCACCGCAACCGAAGCCAGGGCATCCGAAAGGTTGTGCAGGAACAGGGCCCGGATGTTTACACTGTCCTTCTGCATCGACCACGTGAGCCATGCCGTCAGCGTATCCACCAAAAGCGCGACACCACCGAGGATGACCACCGTCCAGCCACCGATCTCGGGCGGGGCGATGATCCGCATGCCGCCTTCATAGATCAGATAGAACCCCACGAGGATCAGGGTGGTATAGTTGATCAGTGCCGCGACGATCTCGATCCGGCCGTAGCCGAATGTCATGCGCTCGTCGGCCGGGCGACGCGAAATCTTGCGGGCGGCGAAAGCGATCGTCAGCGAAGCCATGTCCGAGAAGTTGTGCAACGCGTCGGCGATCAGGGCAAGGCTGCCGGACAGGATGCCCCCGGCGATTTGCGCGACCGTGAGAAGCGCATTGGCCCAGATCGCTATGGATACCCGACGGTCGCCGGAGGCCGGGCCGATATCGGCGTGGTCATGATCATGGGGCATTGGCGCTCCTCTTGTTGGCCGTGCCAGTGTTTCGCACCTGGCGCAAGTTTCCCGGCCTGCATCCGCTATGCCTCCGCCGTTCGGCGAACACCCGAGCAGCAGTTATGTGCAGTGAGGAGAGTTTGCAAAGTCATTGCCAGTTCGTGACAGCGACCCTCCGTGCCGTCCTAGTCAAAAGCTGCGTGAGAGCCGAACCCGAAAATTGCCCGCGCGGAACAAGGCCGCCGCGCATCGCCGCGCCGCGGCCCGCCGATGCGCGGCTTTCCTCTGGAATGGCAATGCCCGCAAGGTCTCGCCTCCGGACTGTTCGCAACCCGTGCTATGAAGGTCGGCCACTGCACCGGATCCTTGGCGGCGCCTTCCAAGTTGTTCCGTCCGGGGTCCGCCGGTGCCTGTCAGATCCCTGTCGCCGATATGGCGGGGTCGGCAGGGACAGGCCGGCCCCCTGACGCGATCCCGCCCGCGATTCAGGCGCGGAACGGGTTTGTCCAGGCGCGGCGCCCGGCGGCATCGACAACGGTGACCCGCAGCCAGGGCGACCCCGCAACCCTTGCGAGCGGCACGGTCGCGCGGGTCATGGACCGGCCATGAGTCGCGGCAGCCGCCTGTCCGTGGCCTTGCACGATGACCGCAGCGGCGGCGCTGCAATCGACCGTCACCGCATCGGGCGTCAGGGCCACGTCGTGAATCGCCGGCCCCTGGGAAGAATAGAAATCCCCCTGTTTGAGAGCCGCAAGAAGCCTGTCGGGCGTGTTGTCGGTGGCCTTCACCATGACCCAGGCGCCGAAATGATCGGGTTCGTAGAAATGGGCATCATCAGTGGCGATCAGGGAAAGCTCGCGTCCCTCTGACAACAACAGGTCCAGAACATGGCCACCCCCCTCGCGGTCACAGCCGACAGCACAGCCGTGATTGTAGATCTCGACCGCGTGCGCGGCGTCGATCGACCGTGCATCGGCCAGCGTCAGCCCGGACCAGTGGGGATGGGCAATGGTGACGAAGGCCCCGGCTTCGCGCGCGCGGCGGGCAATGGCCGGGCCGCTTTCCTGACCTTCTACCGGCAGGAAGCCGGGCGCGTCGGGCGGGGTGAAACCGGACGGCAGACCAACGGCGAGGATGTGCCACAGCTCACCGTTCTGCATCGCACCCGAATGGAGTTCGGCGCCGGGAATGGTGGTGAAGCCGGTCTCGTGGAACGGCGTGGTATCGGCAATGGGATATCCGTACTGCCCGATGAAGTGATCGGTCAGCGAGATGAAATCATAACCTTCGGCGCGATACCGTCGGCAGACCTCGGCCGGGTCGAGGCAACCATCCGAAAGGGTGGAATGTGTGTGCAGGTTGCCGCGGTAGAATTGCCCGGGCGCGTTAAAGGCGGATAGGACCATGCTGTGCTCCTTGCGGTTGGGATCCGGATAAAGGGGCCGCGCAACGACTCTGTGACAGATCCGGCTCAGATGCAGCGCCCGCCATCGACCTCCATGCAGAGGCCGGTGATCATCGCGGCCTCGTCGCTGCACAGGAAGACGGCGGCATGGCCCATGTCAGCCGGTGTGGAAAACCGCCCGAGCGGAATGGTCGAGAGGAATTTTGCCCGCATTTCCGGCGTGTCCCCGCCCATGAAGCTGGCCAGAAGCGGGGTTTCCCCGGCCACCGGGTTTAGCGCGTTGACGCGAACACCCGAAGGCGCCAGTTCGATCGCCATCGTCTTCGTGGCGGTGTTCATCCAGCCCTTCGAGGCGTTGTACCAGCTGAGGTTGGGGCGGGGGCTGACGCCTGCGGTCGAGGCCATGTTGAGGATCACGCCGCTGCCGCGGGCCTTCATACCGGGCACGAATGCCCGCGCGGTGAGATAGACGGATTTGCAATTGACGGCGAGGACGCGATCGAACCCGGCCTCGTCGATATCCTCCAGGGGCTGCGGCGCGTGGGTGATCCCGGCATTGTTGACAAGGATATCAGGCAGGCCGAAGGCGGCTTCGGCCGCGGCCGCCAGTCCGCTCACACTGGCGCCATCGGAAACATCCGCGGTCCGCGCCAGGGCTCCGATGTCGCGGGCCAGCGCATCGGCGGCCGCCGTGTCGAGATCCGCGATCATCACCTGCGCGCCCTCCGCAACGAAACGGCGCACGATCCCTTCGCCAAAGCCGCTCGCCCCGCCGGTGACGATCGCCGTTTTGCCTTCCAGACGCATCCTGCTGTTCCCCTGAACCTGTCGTTGCCCCATGCCTAGCCGGTTTGACCCTGCCACGCCAGCCGGCCAAGCGCCTCAGCCCGGCGGGCGCACCTCCCAGCGGGTTTCGGACACTCCGGCGAGACGCGCAAGACGCCGCAGGTCGGCGTCGAGTCCGGCAAAACGCCGCGGGCCCCATTTCACCCCGTGCTCCGGCCAGAAGCCGGTGACGGCAAGCCAGCCCGCCGCCCGGTCAGCCTTGAGTTCACAGCGCCCGACGAAACGGTCCCCTTCGAGCAGGGGGTAGACATAATATCCCCAGTGGCGCTTCGCGCGCGGCACGAACATCTCGTTGCGATAGGAAAACCCGAAAAGCCGCATAAGCCGGCCACGGTCCCGGATTGCCGGATCGAACGGATTGATGATCCGCAGCCGTGAGGTTGCCGCGGGCGCGGCGGCAAGGCGAGACTCGATGTCGACCGGTGCCAGCGCGTCACGCCACGCGCCGTCGGCGGCCTCCACGCGCACCGGCACCAATACCGGTCGGCGGGTGATCCAGGCGCGCACCTCGTCTGCGTCGGTGGCCGCCCAGAAGCGCTGCACTTCACCCGCTGTCCCGAAAGTGAGGCGCTCAAGCGCCGCATCGCAAAGCCGGTCAACCTGGTCGATATCCGGTGGTCCGTCGCGTAAGTGAGCAGGGAAGACACGCTCGCCCAGATCGTAAAACTTGACAAAATTCTCACGCTTCGCGGTGGCCAGCGTACCGGCATACCACATTTGCTCCAGTGCCTTCTTGTGTGGCGGGCGTGCCCACATTTCTCGGCTTTTCGCGCGGGTATCGAAGGCATGGGTCGACAATGGTCCCTCAGTCTCGATCCGGGCACGTATGCGCGCGATCTCGTCCCGGGCAAGGCCCGAGCGATACCAGCCCTGCCTTGCCGCACGATCCCCCAGTCGCCGGAACTGACGCTGCCAGACGGGCAGGAATTCCATCGGGATGAGAGACGCGTCATGGGTGAAATGTTCGAAAAGCTCGCGAGCCGCGAGCCACGGCCAGAGCATATGCTCCCGGTAGTTCTGGTTCCGGGTCCAAAGGATGTGATGGTGGGCGCGGGTGACGTTGCGGATCGTGTCGATCTGAAGGAAGCCCAGCTTGCGGATCAGATCCATCACGTCAGGCGCCCCCTGCGGCGCCAATGCCAGCCCATGACCATGAAGCCACAGCCGGCGCGCATCGCGGTTGCCGATCATGAGCGGCGCGCTCATGCGGAGTCCGACAGGCGCGGCACCGCCTCGATCAAGGCTTTCGTGTAGGGGTGGGACGGTGCGTTGAATACCGCCTCTGTCCGCCCCTCCTCGACGATGCGCCCGCCGCGCATCACCAGTACCCGGTCGGTGACGTTGCGCACCACGGAAAGGTCATGGCTGATGAACAGGTAGGTGAGCCCCAGCCTCGTGCCCAGATCGGCCAGCAGATCGAGGATCTGCGCGCGCACCTGAACATCAAGCGCGCTCACGGCCTCGTCGAGGATGATCAGTTCGGGACGGATGATCAGGGCCCGCGCGATGGCGATGCGTTGCCGTTGCCCGCCGGAAAACTCGTGAATATACTTTGCCGTGTCAGCGGCATGAAGCCCCACGCTTTCCAGAGCTTCGGCGATGGCGGCATCCCTTTCGGCGCCCTGCGGAGGATCATCCAGCAGATGAAAGGGCTCGGCCACGAGGCGATCCACTTTCCAACGGGGGTTGAAGCTGCTGTAAGGATCCTGGAACACCACCTGCATCCGCCGTCGAACGTCGCGGTTGACCCGGCCGTGGTCGAAGACGGGCTGCCCGTCCAATCGGATCGTGCCCCCCTGCAGCGCCTCCAGCCCCAGGACGGCACGCGCGAGAGTGGATTTGCCACAGCCCGATTCGCCCACCAACCCCAGGTTTTCGCCGCGCCGGACCTCGAAACTGACCCTGTCCACGGCACGATGGCTGCGCGCGGGGCCGAAAAACCCCTCACGCGGGAGGGGATATTCGCGCACCACCTTCCGCAGCTCCAGAAGCGGCGCGGTCCCGCCGCTGCCGGCACGGTCCGGCACATGATCCGAAGCCTCGAGAAGGGCGCGAGAGTAGGGATGCGCAAGCCCCGCGATGCCGCCCGTTTCAACAACCTTGCCGGCACGCATGATCGCGATCTCGTCAGCCATGCCGGACACCACCGCCAAGTCATGACTGATCAGCATGAGGCCCATCCCCTCTTCGTTCACCAGGCGCCGCAGCAGCGCGAGAATCTGTGCCTGCGTGGTGACATCGAGGGCGGTCGTGGGCTCGTCCGCGATCAGAAGGCTGGGACGAAGCGCGATGGCCATGGCGATGCAGACACGCTGCCGCTGCCCCCCGGACAGTTCATGAGGGTACCGGCCGGGCGGCACGCGGTCAGGCGGCAGTTCGGCCCGCTCCAGCGCCTCGGCGGCGCGGTGCATCGCCTCGGACCGTGGCGGGTTCTCGTGGATGCGGATCGTCTCGGCCACCTGATCCCCGATACTGCGCAGCGGGTTCAGGGCCGTCATCGGCTCCTGGAAGACCATGCCGGCCACGCGCCCGCGCAGATCGCAAAGCCGCCGCTCGGGCAGCGCCAGCATATCGTGCCCGTCAAGCCGGATTTGCCCGGTGCAGCGTGACCCGCGCGGCAGAAGCTGCATCGCCGCCAGCGCCGTCATCGACTTGCCGGATCCCGATTCGCCGATGACGCCGGTGATCCGTCCCGCCCCGACCGATACCGACACGTCCTGCAGAACCGGCGCCCCGTGGATGTCGAGCGTCAGATCCTCGATCTCCAGAAGGCTCATCGCGCCGCCCTTCGCAGCCGTGGGTCGAGCAGATCGCGCAGACCGTCGCCCATCAGATTGAGGCCCAGCACCGTGAGCAGGATCGCCAGCCCGGGAAACAGGGCCAGATGTGGCGAGATCGAGATCATCGTCTGGCTGTCGGCCAGCATCCGGCCCCAGCTTGGCAATGGCGGCTGCGCACCGAGGCCGACATAGCTCAGCCCGGCCTCGGCCAGGATGCCGAGCGAGAACTGAATCGTACCCTGAACGATCAGCAGGTTGGTGACGTTTGGCAGTATGTGCTGCCAACTGATGCGCAACGCGCCCTTGCCCGCCACCCGCGCGGCCAACACGTATTCACGGGTCCAAAGGCTGAGCGCGGCCCCCCGCGTCAGGCGGGCGAAGACGGGAATGTTGAAGATCCCGATGGCAATGATCGCGTTGAGCGCGCTGGCCCCGAAGACCGCAGTGATCATGATCGCGATCAGGAGAGACGGGAACGCGAATATGAGGTCATTTCCCCGCATTATAACTTCATCCAGCAACGACCCCCGGCGCGACGCCGCCGCCAGCCCCAGCGGCACCCCGAGCATGATCCCGATCCCCACTGCCACCAGCGCCACGGCGATCGAGGTGCGGGCGCCGACCATGATCATCGAAAGGATGTCACGTCCGAAGTGATCCGTTCCCAGCGGATGTGCCGGCGAAGGCAGGCGGATGCGGCTGGCGATATCAAGCGACTCGATGTCATGCGGCACCCACAGCAGCGAGACCAGCGCCGCGCCGGTGAAGACGGCGGTCAACAGCGCACCGAGTATCAGGGTCAACCGGCCCTTCATCGCCGCCCCCTGAGACGGGGATCAACGGCCGAATAGGCCAGATCGACCACAAAATTGACCATTACGACAGCGAAAACCAGAAGCATCACCACCGATTCGACCACGATTAGGTCACGCGCCGCGATGGCCTGGAACACCAGCCGGCCCAGCCCCGGCAGGAAAAAGACGTTCTCGATGATGATGGCCCCCGCCAGCAGGAACGAGAATTGCAAGCCGATGATCGTGAGCACCGGTATCAGCGCGTTCCTGAGCGCATGGCGCCACAGGGCCTGCGCCCGTGTCAGCCCCTTGGCGCGCGCGGTGCGGATGTAATCCTCCGACAGCGTGTCCAGAAGCGCCGATCGCATGACCCGCGTGAGGATGCTGGCCTGCGGCAGCGCCAGCGCGATGGCCGGCAGTGTCAGGGATTTCAGCCCGGCACCGAGCCCCGTCTCCCACCCGGCGAAACCGCCTGCACTGAACCAGCGCAGGTTTATCGCGAAGACCAGCACCATCAGCATCGCGAACCAGAAATTGGGGATCGCCACGCCAAGCTGCGTCAGGCCCATGATCCCGGCATCGACCGGAGAGCCGCGCCGACGCGCCGCCCAGATGCCGGCGGGAAAGGCGATCAGCGTGCTCAGGGTCAGGGCATAGAGCGCCAACGGCAGGCTGACCTGAAGCCGATCCGCGATCATCCCGGAAACCGGGGTGCGGTAAGTGTAGGAGATGCCGAAATCGCCCTGCAGCATGCCGCCCACCCAACTCAGGTATCGCGACAAGCGGGAACGATCCAGCCCCAGCTCCTCGCGCAGGGCGACCAGAGTGTCGGGCTGCGCGTTTATTCCCAGCATGTAGGCCGCCGGATCGCCCGGCACCACCTCGAGTGTCAGGAACACCACGAGGCTTGCCACAACCAGCGACACGCCAAGCGAGACCAGCCGACGCAACGCATATCCCAGCATCACGGGCGCCCTGCCCCGGGTTTGTCCCGGACACGGCGGAGCGCGCGGACCGGGAGATTATTCACCTCCCCCGTTGTCACTCTACCCAATAGACCCCGGTCAGATCGGTGGCCTGGGTGGGTGCATCTTTCCAAAGACCCCGGACACGGGCATTGGCGACGGTCGGCGTGGCAAGCTGGAAAAGATACCCGTTGACGTAATCCTCCGCGATGATCCGCTGCGCCCGCCTGAGGAGGCGCGAACGCTCCGCGGGATCCGCCGTCTCGTTCAGGGTTCCGATCAGGGTCTGGAATTCGGGGTTGTCATACTGGAAGTAGTAATCCGGCCGCGCGTAGATCCCGATGTCCATGGGTTCGGTGTGGCTGACGATGGTCAGGCCGAAATCCTTGCCCCGGAACACCTGTTCCAGCCACTGTGCCCATTCCAGGTTGGTGATCTCGGTGTCGATCCCGACGGCGCGCAGCTGTGCCGCCACGATCTCGCCGCCCCGGCGCGCATAGGACGGAGGCGGCAGCTTGAGGGTGGTGGTGAACCCGTCGGGAAACCCGGCCTCTTGCAGCAGCGCGCGCGCCTTCTCCGGATTGTACTCGGACAACCCGGTCAGGTCCACGTAATCGGGGTGATGCGGCGGGAAATGCGTGCCGATGGGGGTTCCGAGGCCGAACATGGCTCCGTTGATGACGGCCTGGCGGTCGATGGCATGGGCAATTGCCTTGCGCACCCCGGGATCATCGAGCGGCGGATTGGCGTTGTTGGTGGCCAGGATCGTCTCGCCCTCGGTTGACCCAACGAGAACCTGGAAGCGCGGATCGGCGTCGAACTGCGGCAGGTTCTCGGGGGCCGGAAAGCCGGTGAAGGCATCCACATCCTCGGCCATCACGGCGGCAAAGGCGGCGGACGGATCACTGATGAACTTGAAGGTCGCACTGGAAAGCGCCACCGGCTCACCCCAGTAATCGGCGTTGCGCGTCAGCTCGATCCGGTCACCCTGCACCCAGTCCTCGAAACGGAAGGCGCCGGTGCCTACCGGCGCCTGCTTGATGTTGGCAATGCTTTCGGGCGCCACGATCACCGCATCGCCCCAGGCCATGTTGAAGAGGAAATCGCCCTCGGGCGATTTCAGGGTCACCCGGACGGTCAGCGGATCGACCGCCTCGACACTCTCGATGCCTGCGAAAAGCGCCTTCTGGGCGTTCTGACTGTCCTCGGCGCGGGCACGATCAAGGCTGAACTTCACGTCCTCGGCCGTCATTGCTGTGCCGTCATGGAATTGCACGCCGTCCTGCAGGCGAAACGTATAGACGGTGCCGTCCGGCGAAATTTCCCAATCCTTCGCAAGGCCCGGGTTAACCGATCCGTCCGGACCGAAGCGCGTCAGCCCCTCGAAAACGTTGGCATAAAGAACCTGGTCTATCGCGCCCGCCGCAGCACTCGTCGGATCGAGATGCGGCGGTTCAAGCTGAAGCCCGATGACGATGTCCTCCTTCGCGTGCGCCACGACGGCGGAAATTGTGGCAAGCGCGGTCAGTGCCGCCCGGATCTTGAGTCTCATCGAATATCCCTCCCCGTTTGACGGTGCATTTCGCACCTGTTGGCCGAGTGTTTCCGCAAACGGCCGCGTGATCAAGGACCGTATGGGCCAAATCCGGCGCGGCGGTCTGCCGGTCATTCCTGAAGAAGATCATGGAGGGCCAGCGCCATGACCTGCGCGGACTGCTCCATGTCCATGATGCCCACATATTCATCCGGCTTGTGCGCCAGATCGAGGATACCGGGCCCGTAGGCGATACAGTTCCGCAGCCGTCCGATCCGGTCGATGTGTTTTTGATCATAGGTGCCCGGGCTGACAACAAAATCGGCGTCATGCCCGAAAACCCGCGCCACCGCCGCGGAAACCGACGCGACGACCGGCGCCTCGCGCGCCGTCATCGTGGGCAGGACGCGGTGCAGCTCGCGGATCGCGTAATCGAAGCCCGGCCGCCCGCGCCGCACGGTTTCCAGCATCTCGCGAACTTCGGCTTCGACCTCGCTGATGTCCTCTTCGATCAGGAAACGGCGGTCGATCACCATGCGGCAGCGGTCGGGCACGCAGGGGCTGGGGAGCCCCGTGTAATCGGCGGCCTGTTCAGGCTCCCCGCCATGGATCGAGTTTATGTTGAGCGTGGATTGCCTTGCCCCGTCGGGAACCACCGGCATCCCGGTGCGCTTGCGCGCAAGCGCGGGGTACAGGGTATCCTCCATCTCGCGGAGTACCGCACCCATGTGGCGCACCGCGCAATCGCCCAAGAACGGCATCGAGCCATGCGCGATTTCGCCCTTCGTTTCGATCTCTGCCCACCAGACGCCGCGATGGCCAAGACAGATGCGATCCTTGCCGAGCGGTTCGGGGATGATGACATGCTGCACCCGGTCGGGGTTGAAATACCCCTGTTCGGCCAGATGCGCGACACCGCCGAAGCCGCCCGATTCCTCGTCCGCAGTGCCCGAGATCTCGATCGCGCCGGCGTAGCCGGGGCAAAGCTCGATGAAGGCTTCGGCCGCGATGATGCTGGCGGCCAGCCCGCCTTTCATGTCGCAGGCGCCGCGCCCGTAAACCCGCCCATCCCTGACTTCGCCGCCGAAGGGATCCATGCTCCAGCCGTGGCCCACCTCGACCACATCGACATGCGAGTTGAAATGCACGCATTGACCAGGGCGCGCGCCCTCGTGCCGGGCGACGAGGTTCCAGCGCGGGTTCCGATCACTGTCGCCGATGGCGCCCTCGGCGCGAATCAGCTCGGTCCGGAACCCGGCGCTCAGCAGGCGGCGGTCGAGGTAATCGCAGATGTCGCGGTAATTTTCTCCCGGCGGGTTGCGGGTGGGAATGCGGATCAGATCCTGCGTCAGCGCAACCAGCGCGTCGCGACGGGCCGCGACGGCTTCGCTCAGCTTTTCTTGAATGCCCATATTCGATGCCTCCTGCCGATGACTATGAAGCCGGCGGGCGGTGCGGACAAGGGCACGGCATCGGTCCTTTCACGGCCCCAGGATCGACGGCCCCCAGACATGAAGCGCCACCGGCACCGGCGAGACGGCGACGGCGATGGTCAGCGCGAACAGGGGAAACGAGAACAGCCGGCTCAGCCCGGCCAGCATCGCGATGCCGCCGCCCCCGCCGACAAGGAAATTGCCGGGAAGGTTCACGACAATCGCAAGCGCGATGTACCGATGCCTGATGAGCAGCGTCGAAAAACGGTTCGGCGCCACCGAGAACAACCGTTCGAGCCGTTCCTCGGGGGACAGTGCCGCGAATCCGGACAGCAGCACCGCACTGCGCCGCAACCCCAGATCACGGGCCAGACCCACCAGGACGCGTTCGGGGACAATCCGCCCCAGAAGGAACCCGAGCACCAATCCGGCAACAGTGCTGACATAGACAAGAAGGGCAATTCCCGGGCCAAGCACCGCGATGAGCCCGAGGCCGATTTCGACGCCGGGGACAAATGGCAGCGCAAGCGTCACCGCATAGAGCACGGCAACGAACATGAGCATCCTGTGCACCGTGGCCTCGTTGCTGGGGCGAATATCGAAATCGAGGGCCTGGCGCACCTCCTGTGCAAGCTGGTTCACCGCCAGCAGCACAAGTGCGAAAATCGCGACCTTGAGCACCGCGCGCAGCGGCCGCGAACGCGGCTTTCGTGATCTCATGTTATTCGATCTGCGCCGTGGTCCGCCGCGGAGAGGGGCGGGTGGCCTCGTAGGCGAAATCGCGTTCGAGTGTCCAGTACCAGCGGCGGATCGTCCAGGTTGCAATGCCCTCGATCCGACCATCCTCGACCCGGCCGCGCCAGACGATCGTTGCGTCCTTGTACGGGCAGCGTGTTTTCGAGATGAAATGCCATGCGCCATCCTCACGCCATGCCTTGTAGGGCCGGGCCGGGTAATCGCAACGCAGTTCGCATTCCTTCGACACGAAGGTTCCGTTCTCGAACACGAAACGATCGGCAACATCCTTCGGTGCTCCCTCGGGGCCGATCATGCCGGAGAATGTCATCCCGTCCAACGGAGCTTCGCCTGTTGCCTGAAGCGGCTTGTACGCGTCTGACGGGGACGAGGCGTTGAGCCATGCAGTATATGCGCCTGCCACGGCCATGCCGGTCAACAAGATCATGGCTGCGAAGCGGCGGATGGTCATTTCTCGCACCTCCGGCACTCATCATAACACGAGAGCCGGCTCCAGTTCCACACCGTGATCATGGAGTTGTGTTTGCCGGCGGCTACACGGTGACGGCCCTCGCAATGCTGTGATGTCCCGGGATGGTCCCGCGTTCAGCCCGGGCCACGGACCTGACGCCGCCCCGAAAAGCAGGACGGCGCGGCCGTTTCTCATGACAAGCAGTCAGGCGACACTGAATTCCAGTGGCCTGATCTGCTGGAACTTGCCGGTAGCGTGAAGTTTGGCGATGACATCCTCGGAGACCGGCGCGTCGACATAGAGCAGCGCGATGGCCTCGCCGCCGGAATCCTTCCGTCCGAGGGTGAAGTTGGCGATATTGACGCCGCTTTCGCCCATCGTCTGCCCGAGCGCACCGATGATCCCGGGCTCGTCGCGGTTGGTGGTGTAGAGCATGTGGCGCCCGATCTCGGCGTCGATGTTGATACCCTTGATCTGGATGAACCGCGGCTTGCCATCCGAGAACACGGTGCCCCCGATTGAGCGTTCGCGCCTGGCGGTGACCACGGTCAGCTTGATGTAACCCTCGAAAGCGCCGGACTTGTCCTGCGTAGTGGTCGAGATCCTGACCCCGCGTTCCTTGGCCAGCGGCGGAGCGGAAACCATGTTCACCTCGGGGTTGACGGATTTCATGATCCCCGCCACCGCGGAGCAGGTGAGCGCCTCGAGGTTCATTTCGGAAACCACGCCGTCATATAGGATGTTGATCGCCTTGATGGGTTCGTCCGTCATCTGCCCGATGAAACTGCCGAGGTGATCGGCAAGGTTGATCCAGGGCCCCATCACCTTGGCCTCCTCGGCGCTGACCGAAGGCATGTTGAGCGCGTTGCTGACCGCCCCCGTCAGCAGGTAATCCGCCATCTGTTCGGCAACCTGGATGGCCACGTTTTCCTGGGCTTCGGTGGTGGCGGCCCCAAGATGCGGTGTGCAGACGACGTTGGGCAGCCCGAAGAGCGGATTGTCGGTGGCGGGTTCCTCGGCAAAGACGTCAAAGCCCGCGCCCGCCACATGGCCGGATTTCAGCAGGTCGGCCAGCGCCTGTTCATCCACCAGCCCGCCACGCGCGCAGTTGATGATCCGCACACCCTTTTTCGTCTTCTCCAGGTTCTCGCGGCTCAGGATGTTGCGGGTCTGATCGGTCAGCGGCACATGCAGGGTGATGAAATCGGCCCGCGCCAGAAGCTCCTCGAGCTCGACCTTCTCGACGCCCATCTTGTCGGCCTTTTCCTGGCTCAGGAAGGGATCGTAGGCGACAACCTTCATCTTCAGGCCGCGGGCGCGGTCACAGACGATGCCGCCGATATTGCCGGCACCGATCACCCCGAGGGTCTTGCCGGTCAGCTCCACGCCCATGAACCTGGATTTCTCCCACTTGCCCGCCTGCGTTGAGGCGCTTGCCTCAGGGATCTGCCGCGCCACCGCGAACATCATCGCGATCGCGTGCTCGGCCGTGGTGATCATGTTGCCGAAGGGCGTGTTCATCACGATCACGCCCTTTCTGGAAGCCGCTTCCTTGTCGACATTGTCGGTGCCTATACCGGCGCGCCCGACAACCTTGAGCCTGCCGGCCTTTTCGAAGATCTTGGGGGTCACCTTGGTGGCCGACCGGATCGCGAGCCCGTCGTAATCGCCGATCACCTCGGCCAGCTTTTCCTTGTCCTTGCCCAGTTCGGGCATGAAATCGACGTCGATGCCGCGATCGCGGAAGATCTGCACGGCGGTTTCCGACAGCTTGTCGGACACGAGTACCTTGGGAGCCATATTTTCAATCCTGTAATGTCGTCCCGCCAATGCGGGCGGTGTCGTTGGAATACCATCCCCGCCCGGCGGGGATCTCATTGTGTCGCATGGAGAAGGGTCAGCTTTGGCGCAGGGGCCTTGCCCTGAATCAGGCGGCCTGTGCCTGTGCTTCGATCTCGGTCTCGAAAGCCCACCTGATCCACGGCATGAGGGCCGCGATGTCGGTGGTTTCCACAGTCCCGCCACACCAGATCCGCAGGCCCGGCGGCGCATCGCGGTAAGCGCCGATGTCATATGCCACGCCCTCGGCATCCAGCCGCTTGACCACCGCCTTGGCAAAGGCGGCACCATCGCGGATCCGGTGATCGGTGAATTTCAGGCAGACCGAGGTGTTGGAACGGAACTCGGGGTCGGTGGCCAGAAAGGCAAGCCAGTCATTCTCGGCCACGAACACCTGGACCGCAGCCAGATTCGCATAGGCACGTTCGCGAAGGCCTTCGAATCCGCCAACCTCTCGCGCCCAGTCAAGGGCCAGCAGGTAATCCTCGACCGCCAGCATCGACGGCGTGTTGATCGTGGCGCCCTCGAAAATGCCCTCGATCAGCTTGTCACCCTTTGTCAGGCGGAAGATCTTGGGCAGCGGCCAGGGCGGGGTGTAGCTTTCCAGCCGCTCCACTGCGCGGGGGCTGAGGATCAGCATGCCGTGCGCCGCCTCGCCGCCCAGGACCTTCTGCCAAGAAAAGGTCGTCACATCCAGCTTGTCCCATGGCAGGCGTTGCGCGAACGCGGCGGAGGTGGCGTCACATATTGTCAGGCCTGCGCGGTCATCCTTGATCCAGTCGCCATTGGGCACGCGCACGCCGGAGGTGGTTCCGTTCCATGTGAAGACAACGTCATTGTCGGTGTCAACGGATGCCAGATCCACGATCTCGCCGTACTCGGCGGTCTTCACGACGGCATCTAGCCTGAGCTGCTTGACCGCGTCTGTCACCCAGCCGGCGCCAAAGGATTCCCACGCCAGCATCTCGACCCGGCGCTCACCCAGCAGGTTCCACATCGCCATTTCGACAGCCCCCGTATCAGAGGCGGGCACGATGCCGATGCGATAGTCGTCCGGAATGCCCAGCACTTCGCGCGTGCCGTCGATGGCGGCCTTCAGCTTCGCCTTGCCGGGGGCGGCCCGGTGCGACCGGCCAAGGGGAGCGCCCGAAAGCCTGTCAAGATCGAATGCGGGGGGTTTGGCACACGGGCCCGAGGAGAAACGCGGATTTGCCGGCCGCGCTGCCGGTTTTGCAATATCGGTCATGATATCCTTCCAGATATTTGCCCCTCGTTGGGGAGGGGTGTCCCAAGGAGGGGGGTACGACCTTCCCGGCCCTTTCGCAAGTGCAGAAATGTCGCTATAGCGCCGTTCGGGCGCGTGAATGCGACCCAAGCGACCACGATCGGAAACCTGCCTCATGTTCATCGCAACGCTGATCGCCCCCCGCGGCGCCCTTGATCCCGCCCTTGTCGACAACCTTCGCAACGCGTGGGGCGGGGGCGACGCCCGATGGCTGAGCCCCCGGGAGGCGGCGGAATTCGACATTGTCCGGAGTCCGGAAAACCTTGAGCACACGCGCGCCGAAACGAAGGCCATGGGCGTCGACCTGAACGTTCTGCCCGCGAAGGACCGCCGAAAGAAGATGCTTCTGGCCGACATGGACAGCACCATGATCGAGCAGGAATGCATCGACGAACTCGCCGAGGAAGCGGGCGTGGGTCCGCATGTGCGCGACATCACCGCGCGTGCCATGAACGGCGAGCTGGATTTCGAGGGCGCGCTTCTGGAACGGGTGAAGCTGCTCGAAGGTTTGCCGGAAACCGTGATCACGCAGGTGCTGGAAGAGCGCATCACGCTTGCGCCCGGCGGCCGCGAACTGGTCCGGACGATGCAGGCCTCGGGCGCGCATTGCGTTTTGGTTTCCGGCGGCTTCACCGCCTTCACCTCCCGCGTCGCCACTCTGCTGGGCTTTGACGAGAACCATGCCAACACCCTTCTGGCGGCGGATGGCCGCCTGACCGGCGACGTGGCGCGGCCCGTCCTGGGGCGCAAGGCCAAGATCCGGGCCCTGTCGGAAATCACCGCGCAGCGCGGCATCTGCGCAGTCGACGTGATCGCGGTGGGTGACGGGGCCAACGACCTGGGCATGCTGCACCGCGCCGGGATCGGCGTTGCGCTGCACGCCAAGCCGGCGGTCGCTGCACAGTGCGACGTGCGCATCGATCACGGCGACCTGACCGCGCTTCTCTATCTTCAGGGGTACACACGAAACGCGTTCGCCCCTCTGTAGCGCCGGCCCGTCGCAAGGCGTTGCCGCTTGCGGCATTGTGCGCCTCCGGCGGGAGTATTTGGGGAAAGATGAAGCCCGGCAGGCCCGTTTCGACCGGCCGGACACACCTCAGGGGAGGGCAGCGGCACGCCATTTCTCCGGGAGGTATCGACGACGCCCTCGGCGCAGGTTCACATAAGGGCCCGCGCAGGACGGATCCGGCCCACCTCGATGTGCCGCCGGTTCAGTACCGGGGCGTTCATGTAACGGCGTGTGGCGGGGTTATCCGCATCCAGAACCCCCAATCGCACAAGCAGGGCGGCGATGGCGCATTCGGCCGCGCGCGTGCCGCCATCGACGATCTTGAGCGCCACGCCGAGGCCCCGCGCGGGCAGAATCGCCACGAAGAAGGCTTCCGCACCGGTCTTCAGGGCCACCGGCTCGGAGCAGGCGCGCATCAGTTCGGTGCAGGCCCGTCCCTCGCCCGCAACGAGTTCGGGATGGGAAACCATCGCCTTCCAAAGCCGCTCCGCGGCCTCGGCACGGGCGCCTTCGCGCTTGTCGGCGGATGCGAAAAAGGCCATTGCACGGGCCATTCCGTGGAGGCTCGTGGCGAAATTCGGGGCCGAACAGCCATCGATCCCGAAACCCGGGCTGCGTTCGCCCGTCGTGCTTTCGAAAGCTTCGAGGCAGGCGCGCTGAACCGGGTGACCCGGCGCCACGTAATCCGCTCCGCCCCCGAGATGGCGGTTGAGGGTGAGAAACCCGGAATGCTTGCCGGAACAGTTGTTGTGGATCTGGCAGGGCGCCCGCTCGGCCCGGATCAGGGCGTTGCGGGCCGAAATGTCATCCGGCTCCTGCGGGCCACAGCGCAGATCGCTTTCGGAAAGACCCAAGGCCTCAAGCCATGCGAGGACGCGCCGGGTATGGATGTCGGCGGCGTTGTGGGAAGCACAGGCCAGCGCAAGATGCCGGGACGTCAGAGCATGGGCATCGGCGGCACCGCTGTCCACCAGCGGCAGGGCCTGTATCATCTTTGCCGAACTCCGCGGCAGGATCGTGGTCTTGGGATCTCCCCACGACTCGAGGATTCCGCCGTCAGCATCGCAGATCACGGCATGCCCGCGATGCACGCTCTCGGCCAACGGTCCGCGCCAGATTTCCACCAGTTCGGGGGCCTGTGTCATGGGTGCGATCTCCTTCCCGGCGGTCTGTGCGAAAATCCGCCAATATCAACTTTCGTTTGTGGCCTGTCTCAGGCTATTGTAGCAATGTCGAGACAGAACAGGCGGTTGCCGATAAAATCCCCCGGGAGAGGGGTGGCAGCGCCGGCAAACCGGGGCTCAAGGACGGCTTGGAGGCTGGTCATATGGTATCACTTATCGCACGCGGCATCGCCGGGGCAGTAATGGCAATGGCAGCAACAGGCGCTGTCGCGCAGGAAGAGAGCGACAATCAGGTCGCGGCCGAAACGGCATGGAGCGTGTTCGAGGACAATGATCCGCGGGAATGCTGGGTGGTATCGGCACCGACCGAAACCGTGAATACCCGCGACGGACGGGTTGTTGCGGTGCGCCGCGGCGAAATCCTTCTGATGACCTTCTTCCGGCCCGAAGCCGGGGTTGACGGGCAGGTCACTTTCACCGGCGGCTATCCGTTCGCCGACGACTCCACGGTCAGCCTTGTCATCGGGGACGACGAGTTCGAGCTTTTTACCGAGGGCGAATGGGCCTGGCCGGCCTCGACCTCGGATGATGGCAAGATCATCGCGGCGATGAAACGCGGGGTCGACGCGGTGCTTACAGCGGTATCCTCGCGCGGGACCACCACGAAGGACACCTTTTCGCTGCTGGGGTACACCGCCGCTTTGGAAGAAGCCGAACGGCGGTGCAGCTAGGGCGCATGTTTGCCTTTGGCATCGGGGCGCAAATCCTGTATCAGGATGTCTTCAATTCTGGAAAGACAGCACAATGACCCGCACGGCCCCCGTCACCCATGACGTGATGACAATTCCCCGCAAGTTGCCGGACGGTCCGGTCAACCTTGTCGGGCTGACGCGCGAGGCGCTGCGCGACACCCTCGTCGCACATGGCACCCCGGAAAAGCAGGCCCGCATGCGCGTGAACCAGATCTGGCAGTGGATCTACCAGTGGGGGGTGCGCGATTTCGAGGCGATGACCAATCTGTCCAAGGCCTATCGCCGCGAACTGGCCGAGAATTTCATCATCGAGACGCCCGAGATGGTGAGCCGCCAGATCAGCACGGACGGCACCCGGAAGTACCTCGCTCGTATCGCCGGCGGGCATGAGGTGGAGGTTGTCTATATTCCCGAGGAAACGCGCGGCACGCTTTGCATTTCCAGCCAGGTGGGCTGCACCCTGACCTGCTCATTCTGCCATACCGGAACCCAGAAACTGGTGCGCAATCTCACCGCCGGCGAGATCGTGGGCCAGATCATGATGGCCCGCGACGATCTGGACGAGTGGCCGCGGCAGGGCGAAGGCGCCGGCGAACGGCCGCGCCTTCTGAGCAATATCGTGCTTATGGGGATGGGCGAGCCGCTCTACAACTTTGAGAACGTGCGCGACGCTATGAGGATCGCGATGGATGGCGAGGGGATTTCCCTCTCGCGCCGCCGCATCACGCTCAGCACATCCGGCGTGGTGCCCGAGATCGCCAAGACCGCCGAGGAAATCGGCTGTCTGCTCGCGGTGTCGTTTCACGCCACCACCGACGAGGTGCGCGACAAGCTGGTGCCGATCAACAGGAAGTGGAACATCGAGACCCTGTTGAATGCCCTGCGGGACTATCCGCGCCTGTCGAACTCCGAGCGGATCACCTTCGAATACGTGATGCTCAAGGACGTGAACGACAGCGACGCGGACGCCAAGCGGCTGGTGCAGTTGATCAAGGGCATTCCGGCCAAGATCAATCTGATTCCGTTCAACGAATGGCCCGGAGCCCCGCATCAGCGCAGCGACTGGACCCGGATCGAAGCATTTGCCGACATCATCTACAAGGCGGGCTATGCCAGCCCGATCCGCACGCCGCGCGGAGAAGACATAATGGCCGCCTGCGGACAGCTCAAATCGGACACGGAGCGCGCCCGCAAGAGCCGCCGCGAGATCGAGGCCGACGCCGGGCGTTGACCGGCGGCAAGGGTCACCGAATGGCAGATTTCGCCCCTCTGCCCGATCCTCTGAACGCGCACGGATCGCCGCGCCTCACCGGTGTGGAAATCGAGATTGGCGGGCTGGAAGAGGCGGATTGCGCCCGGGTCTGCGCAAGATATCTGAACGGACGCGCAGTACAGAGGGATGCGGTCATATGGACGGTGGAGCAAAGCACACTGGGAAGGCTGCAGATTTACCTTGATACCGCGCTGCGCAAGTTCGGAGAGTCGGCGTTACGGGATGCAGCCCTTAGCCTGGGCCGGGAAGTGATACCCGTGGAAATCGTGACCGAACCTCTGGACCGCGATGGGTTGCAGCGTCTCGACGGGCTTCGCGAGGAACTGCGCAAGGCCGGCGCCATCGGCAGCGGCGGCGGCATCTTCTTCGGCTTTGGCGTGCACCTGAACGTCGAAATCTCGTCAGGGGATTCTGCAGGCGTGGTGCCGCCGCTTCTGGCCTACGCGCTGATCGAGGATTGGCTGCGTGCGTTGGACCCGATCGACAACATGCGCCGTCTTTTGCCCTTTGCCGACCCGTACCCGACATCGCTTGTGCGCGCTTTGATCACGCTTGGACCCGATGCCCGCCTGACCGATGTGATCGACGCCTATATCCTGGCAACGACATCGCGCAATCACGCACTGGACATGCTGCCCGTTTTTGCGCACCTGGACCGGCCTCGGGTCCGGGAGGTTCTAACCGAGGCGAGTTCCGCCCGGCCCGCTTTCCATTTCCGCCTCCCGGATTGCCGGATCGACGAGCCGGAATGGACGCTTGCAAGGGAATGGCACCGCTGGCTGCTGGTGGAGAGAGTGGCCCGGGACCGGGTATTGCTGGAAGAACTTTCCGCAAGATGGCTGGAGGAGCACGGCGTGGTGGCCTTGTCACGCACAGCCTGGGCTGCGGCCGCGGGAGAGATCCTGAGCCGGCACGGCGTCCCCGGAACGGGCAGTTGACGCGATGCGACGCCCGTTGATTGCCGTCACCACCTCGCGGCGCTCCGGCTGGCGGGTTTTTCCGTTGGTTGCCATGAACATCTGCCTTGCGGGTGGACGCTCTGCCAGGCTGATCGACGGCACCGAGATCGCGCTTGAAAGGGCCGATGGCCTGATCATCGGTGGCGGGGACGACATATCGCCGGACCTCTATGGCGGCAAACTGGTCAGCTCGGCCCGGCTGGACCCTGACCGGGACAGTCTGGAGCGAAGCCTGGTGGAAAGGGCATTCGCCCTGAACAAGCCCGTGCTCGGCATATGCCGCGGCAGTCAGATGCTGAACGTGGCCCTGGGGGGCTCGCTTCATCAGGACGCTTACAAGACCTATGCGGCAAGCGATCACTATCGGACCATTCTGCCACGCAAAACCGTGCGTATCGAGCCGGGGTCCCGGCTCGCGGGTTTGGCCGGAAAGGATCCGATGCGTGTCAATGCGTTGCACACGCAGGCGGTTGATACTCTGGGGCAAGGGTTGCAGGTGGCGGCACGGGATCGCGGCGGCATGATCCAGGCGATAGAGCGGCGGCGCGATCCCTTTGCCCTGGGCGTGCAATGGCACCCGGAGCACCTGTTCTATGCGCACCGCCAGAGGGCGATTTTCCGGGCTCTGGTGACCGCGGCAATGGCAAGCCGCCGCGACGTTCCACAGCTGGGACAAACAGACAGGATTGATACCTGACGGTGTCGTGATGAATCCTTCTTGCCGCCGCATTTCGTGACGATTGTTGCCATGCTGCAGGGATATCCCTGAGCATATTCGGAATTGTCAGAAGGCAGGAAACGATGACCAGAGCAAACTCGGAAAACGGACATGAGATCGTTGAACTCGTGATGCGGGAACGGCGCATGGCGGTGTCAGACCGTGAATGGCGGCATCGCCTGCGCGGATACGGCTACGGCATACGCGACACCGACGAGGGGCGCGTCGTGACCTCGCTGGTGCGTGGCTCCGCAATCTGCAGCCTTCCAGGGCATCAGGCGGCCTGACCGCAACCATCGCGGCCGGCACCACCGGATCATTCCGCATACCAGTCCTCGATTATGCTGACGGCTTCCTGTCCGGTTTCCACGAACCGGAACAGGTCCAGATCCTCGGGCGAGATCGTACCGGCCTCGCTCAGGGCGTCCCAATTGATGATGCGGCGCCAGAACTCCTCGCCGAACAGCAGGAAGGGCACACGCTTCATCCGGTCTGTCTGGATCAGGGTCAGGGCCTCGAAAGTCTCGTCCAGCGTGCCAAAACCGCCCGGGAAGACGCACACCGCCTTTGCGCGCATGAGAAAGTGCATCTTGCGGATCGCGAAGTAGTGGAAATTGAAGCACATGCCCGGCGTCACGTACTCGTTCGGTGCCTGTTCGTGCGGCAGAACGATGTTGAGCCCGATCGACATCCCGCCGGCATCGTCGGCGCCGCGGTTGCCGGCCTCCATCACACCAGGGCCGCCCCCGGTGGCCACGACGTATTCGCGCCCGTAAGTGGACATTGATTTCTCGGTCATCAGCCGGGAAAACTCGCGCGCCTCGTCGTAGTAGCGCGAAAGGCCGGCCAATGTCTCGGTCCTGGCCGTCTCCTTCTTCGAGGGTTCGGGTATACGCGCGCCCCCGAACAGGACAACCGTGCTCAGGACCCCGCGCTCGTTCAAGATCATTTCGGGCTTGAGCAATTCCAGCTGCAACCGCACCGGGCGCAGCTCTTCGCGACACAGGAAATCGTCATCCGCAAAAGCCAGCCGGTAGGCGGGCGCCCGGGTCTGCGGCGTATCCGGAACACCGCGTGCGGTAACACGGTCGGATCGGGCGTCTCGGAACAGGCGTTCATCTTCCATCTTCGTTCATTCCTTGCTGGAGATCACCAACAAGGCGTATAGCCTGAGCGAATTCATTGCCAGCAAGCAGGTCGGGCGCATGGACTGGAAAGCGGAAATTGAGGCGGCGCAGTCACGAATCGTTCCGCATGTGCGGCGCACACCTGTCCTGCGGGCCACCGGAATGGTCATTGAGCGTCCGGTCGAGTTCAAGCTGGAGCACCTGCAGCACACCGGCAGTTTCAAGGCGCGCGGCGCGTTCAACACGTTGCTCTCCGGCCCGGTGCCGGAGGCCGGGCTGGTCGCGGCATCGGGCGGCAATCACGGTGCGGCCGTCGCTTGTGCCGCGGCACGACTGGGCCACCGGGCGACGATTTTCGTGCCTGAGCTGGCGGGACCGGCCAAAATCGCGCTCATCGAGCGTACGGGCGCGGATCTAAAGGTGGTTCCGGGCGTTTACGCGGATGCCCTGGACCGGGCGCGGGACCACGAGGCCACAACAGGCGCGATGCAGATCCATGCTTATGATGCGCCCGCCACGGTGATCGGTCAGGGCACCTGCATGGCGGAATGGGAGGATCAGGGTCTGACGGCTGACACGGTCCTGATCGCCGTCGGCGGCGGTGGCCTGGTCGCCGGGGCGCTGGCATGGTTAGAAGGGCGGCGGAAGGTCGTTGCGGTCGAACCCGAAAATGCCTGCGCGCTGCACGCCGCGCTGGCGGTCGGCACGCCTGTCGATGTCGAAGTATCCGGCGTGGCCGCCAACGCCCTCGGCGCACGCCGCATCGGGGACATCTGCCTTGGGCTCGCGCGTGAGCATCGCGTGGTCAGCACATTGGTAAGCGACGACGCGATCACCACCGCGCAAATCGCCCTCTGGCAAGAGATGCGCCAGCTGGTCGAGCCGGCGGGTGCCGCAGCACTCGCGGCGCTGATATCGGGTGCTTACAGGCCCGAGCCCGGCGAACGCGTGGCGGTCCTGATCTGCGGAGGCAATATCACGCCGGACCCGATCCAGGGATAGTCGCATTGCGCCGTGCATGGCCTAGCCTTATAGGCCATTGGGATTGCCAAGAGCCGCCAAGGGAGTGTCAGGCCATGTCGAATGCCCAACTTGAAACCGCCATCGAAACCGCGTGGGAGACCCGCGACCGGATCTCGCCGACCACCGGCGGCGCCACCCGCGAGGCGATCGAGGAGACCCTGGACGCCCTTGACAGTGGACGCCTGCGGGTGGCGCAGAAAGACGAAGACGGTACCTGGCGGGTGAACCAATGGGCCAAGAAGGCGGTATTGCTGGGGTTCCGGATCAAGGATATGGAACAGCAGGACGGCGGTCCGCAAGGTGGCCATTGGTGGGACAAGGTCGACAGCAAGTTCAAGGGCTGGGGCGACGCGGAATGGAAAGAGGCCGGTTTCCGCGCCGTTCCGAACTGTATCGTGCGCCGCTCGGCCTATATCGCGCCGGGCGTTGTGCTGATGCCTTCCTTCGTCAATCTCGGCGCCCATGTGGACGAAGGCACGATGGTGGATACATGGGCCACGGTCGGCAGTTGCGCGCAGATCGGCAAGGGCGTGCATCTCAGTGGCGGGGTCGGCATTGGCGGCGTTCTGGAACCGATGCAGGCCGGCCCCACGATAATCGAGGACAACTGCTTCATCGGCGCGCGATCCGAGGTCGTCGAGGGGTGCATCGTGCGCGAGGGCTCGGTCCTGGGTATGGGGGTCTATATCGGCCAGTCGACCAAGATCGTCGATCGCGAAACCGGCGAGGTCTTCATCGGCGAGGTACCCCCATACTCGGTCGTGGTCTCGGGGTCGATGCCGACGAAGAACAACCTCAACCTCTACTGTGCGGTGATCGTCAAGCGTGTGGACGAACAGACCCGGTCCAAGACAGGCATCAACGAACTCTTGCGGGATTGAAACCGCGCCACCGGCAATGGCCGGACGAGCCGCCGCCCAAGGCGTGTTGCGTTCAACCGGAGACAGCTGGGCGACGGTGCGCGGCCGCCCGGGCGGGCGCGGGCCTCCGGCCGGCCAGCCGGGCCATAACCCGACCGAAGACCGGGAAAAAGTGTCAGGAGTTCCGCCCGGGTCGCCACGTCCATGTCGCCCATGACCTGCGGGCCGGGATGGAAACTTTCGCTTTCCAGCCCCTCGGCGGAGATGATTTCGTGGCGGTCGAGGTCCGCATCGTGGTCCAAACCGGCGCCGAACATGGTATTGGCCGTGTCCATCGCGGAGGCTGATGTGTCGATGGAAAGCGCCGATGTGATCGCCATTTGCCCGGTCAGTCCTTCACTTGATTGCAGGCAGGTTAGGCGCCTGCCCCCTGGCGACGGGTTAAGGATCCGCCTGCCCCCGTCGGGACTCTGCAGCGCATTCATCGAGTTTTCTCAGGGCCGCAGCACGTGAAAGCGCGGGCTTGCGGCTTTACAACCAAGCCGGTCTGCGGCAGGCGGTGCACCAGGCCCCATTGGGCATCTCTGGGCGGCGGAGGCACAGGCGATGGCGGACAGGAAAAGCAATCAGCAGGTTTTCACCCTTCTGGTCGAGATCGGACGCAAATCCGGTGACGGACTTCCCGTTGAGGCCACGGGCGCGGCATTGATGGTGTTCGCGGGCGGGGTGGACGAAGCCGAGGCGGTGCGGGAAACGGTGGCGATCCTGAAACAGGCGGATACGGCGCCACTTGATGTTTCGGGCTACGGCACCCTGGAAGAGCGCGAGGCCGAGGGCCATGACATCAGCGAGGAAGAGCGGGCCCTGATGCGCCGGGCGCGCGACGAGAACGCCGTCATAGTGGCGCAGGTGACCCCTTTCTTCGACTAGAGGAGTTCCGTCAAGCCTGGCAACCTGCCTCGTGAACCGGGTATCGTGGACCCGATACCGCCTCAGGCCGCGCGGTGGGCCGCAAGCGTTATCGCCTCGAATGGCTTCAGGACCGGCCAGACAGGTTTGGGGTGCTCGGGCAAATCCGGCCGGGGCGCCCCCGCCAGAACGCTTGCCGCCAGATCTTCGCGTCGGCGCCGCAGCCGGCCGATATACAGACTTTCCAGAGCACATCCCGCCACGGTAAGCGTTTCGTGTCCCGGCAGAACAACCTGGTGGTAGGTGATCAGATCCGGTCCCCCCGTCGCCCTTCTCGCCGAGACGCCATTGACCAGGTGTCCGGCCGCGACAAGAACCGCCTCGTGGCCGAAAAGATATTCCACCTGCGCCCCGCACATCACCATCCGTTGTTGCGGTGCGACGAGGATATCACGCGACAGGCCGAAATAAGGGGCCCGCAAGAGGACAGGCCGGAAACTTCCCCTTGCCGGAACCGTCCGCCTGACCGGCTGCAGTACCGGCACCAACCCCTCACCCGGGCATTTCACGGTGTCACCACGTCTCAATCGGCGCGCTTCGCACGTCCCCCGCGCCGAATCGACGGGAAGCCTTGACGCCAGACCGGGCATCGGGCCCACGGGTTCCATCCTGTCCGAAACAGCAACGAAACTGTTCCCGGGGTCGCAATTCCGCGTACTCTCCCGGCGGATCATCCGGCACAGATCGGCAAGGAGCATCGGCGTCGGCTCAGCCATTTCGACAATGCTGACACTGTTGGCTTCAGGCCGCTCCACCACCAGCCGCGCGTATCTGCGCGGCGCATCCCAGCTATAACTGATCCGGGCCACGTCCGCCCGCGTATCCGGATCCCGCCGCAGCGTGGCGTGACGGACACCGCCATCCTGAGAGTCCACCAGTATGACAGCACCGCCAGGAAGGGCCTGAAGGCTGAACCCGCCGCTGAAGGGCTGATCATAAGCGAATTCCAGAAGCGCACGTGGCCGCACGTCGGGGGAAAGCCGGGTTTCGACTAGGATGGTCCCGCACGGCAGGAGCGCGTTAGCCGGCGGCTGCGTCGGGGTGGAGTCACCCGCTGCTTGCAACCCGCGCACGTCGAAGCGCTGCCCCTCGCCGTCCGCCAGCCCGATCCAGCCCATTTCAACGCACCTTCCGATGGGCCCGACGGGCAAGAAAGGCCGGGCCCAGCCCTTTCACGCCATTGATGACGTCGTTGCGCCGTCCCGCGATACGTTCCATGCCTGCCTCACACGACCAGACCGGGGCGGAAATCACACCGGGCCACGCGGGTGGCGCGATCATGGCGACTTGCCGGTAAGCCGGACACCGATCCATTGCGGTCAATACTGCTCTACCCTGCCCCGGGTTTTTCTTGATGTTTCAATACCAGTCTTTTGCCGTCATGTTAAGAGTTTATGCGGTCAGCGCCGCGGGACCGGAAGCGTACGGCATTCGCGGGCGGCGAATTGCACGGAACTCCAATCCGCGCTAGGCCACGGTGCGAAGTCGATTGGAAAGCCCATGCCACGAACACCCGTAGATCCCGCCACCCTGACCGCGGATCTGATCCGCTGCCCTTCCGTGACACCCGAAGATCACGGCGCACTCAGCCTGCTTGAGGGTTTGCTGAGCGGTGCTGGTTTTGACTGCACCCGCGTGGAGCGGGGGGGTATCGCCAACCTCTTTGCACGCTGGGGCCCGAAGGAGGCCACCCGCAGCTTCGGGTTCAACGGGCATACCGATGTCGTGCCGGTGGGCGATGCAGCAGCCTGGAGCGTGCCGCCCTTCGGCGCCGTCGAGGCCGACGGCAAGCTTTGGGGGCGCGGCGCCACGGACATGAAATCGGGGGTTGCCGCGTTTGCTGCCGCGGCGGTTGATTTCGTGTCCGGCACACCGCCCGAGGATGGCGCCGTTATCCTGACGATCACCGGCGACGAGGAAGGTGACGCGGTCGATGGCACGAAGGCCCTCCTGGACTGGATGGCGGCGGAAGGTGAGGCCATGGATGTCTGCCTTGTCGGAGAACCCACCTGCCCGGAGACCCTTGGCGACATGATCAAGATCGGGCGGCGCGGATCGCTTTCTGCCTGGATCACGGTCACCGGCCGGCAGGGCCATTCGGCCTATCCGGATCGGGCACGGAATCCTCTGCCGGCGATGGCACGACTGGTTGACCGCCTTTCATCCCGTGAACTTGACGCCGGGACAGGGCATTTCGACCCTTCCACGCTGGCGGTGGTCACGATCGACACCGGCAACCCAGCCACGAACGTGATCCCGGCCAGTTGCCGGGCCACGGTGAACGTGCGTTTCAACGATTGCCATTCCGGCGCCTCGATCACCGAGTGGCTGCAAACGGAACTGGACGCTGTCACAGCTGAGTTCGACGTAACGGGCCGCATGGACGTCAAGATTTCCGGGGAAAGCTTCCTGACCCCACCGGGATACCTGTCCGGGATCGTCTCGGAGGCGGTCGAAGCGGAAACGGGGGTCGTTCCGGCGCTGTCCACCTCGGGCGGCACGTCGGACGCGCGTTTCTTGCGCAACCACTGCCCGGTGGTGGAATTCGGCCTTGTCGGAAAGACGATGCACCAGGTGGACGAAAATGTCGAAATCGCCCAGATCCACGCGCTCAAGGCCGTCTACGCGCGTATCCTGAGCCTCTACTTCTCATGATGCGCCGCCGCGCCCGGCTGGTCGTGATGGTCAAGGACCCCAGGCCTGGCCGCGTCAAGACGCGACTGGGGCGGGAGATCGGGATGGTGGAGGCGGCGTGGTGGTTCCGTCACCAGGTGCGGCGTCTTCTGCGCGAGGTCCGGGATCCGCGCTGGCAGGTTCTGCTGGCGGTGACGCCGGATCACGCCGTCACCTCCCGCGCCTGGCCCGCGGATATCCCGCGCATCGAACAGGGCGGCGGCAATCTTGGACGCCGCATGAAGCGATTGTTGGGCGGCACGGCACCCGGACCGGTCTGCCTGATCGGGGCTGATATTCCCGGCGTTTCCAAGGCCCATATCGCCCGCGCGTTCCACATGCTCGGCCATCATGACGCCGTGTTCGGGCCGGCGCCCGATGGCGGTTTCTGGCTGGTGGGAATGAAGCGCACCGCGCCCCCACCCGCAGGGATGTTCCGCGATGTCCGCTGGTCAGGCCCGCATGCGCTCGCCGACAGTATCGCCAGCCTCGGTGGCGTGCGCGTGGCACTGTGCGATACGCTGGCGGACGTGGATACGGCCGCGGATCTGGCGAGGCAAGCCCGGCCGGGCTTGACGAGCGCGCCGGCGCGGGGTGTCTTCGCTGATGACGGCGGCGGGCAGGCATGCTAGGCGAACGCCATGAGCCATATGCCCAGCAAATCCGACATCCTGAGATGGATCGCGGACAACCCGACCCTCACCTCGAAACGCGACATTGCCAAGGCCTTCGGCATCAAGGGCGCGGCGCGCATCGATCTCAAGCGCCTTCTTCGGGAACTCGAGGAGGAAGGCCATCTGGAAAAGCGCAAGAAGACCTACCGGGATCCTGATCGCCTGCCGCCAGTGAGCGTGTTGCAGATCTCCGGCCAGACGTCCGACGGCGACCTCACCGCCAAACCCCTCGAATGGCACGGCGAGGGCGTTGAGCCGGTCGTTCTGCTTGTCCCGCGCGCGTCCGATCCCGCACTTGGTGAGGGAGACCGGATCCTCGCCCGGCTGCAGGAGATACAAGGCGAGGCGCATCACTACGAGGCCCGCCTGATCCGGCGCATCGGCACCAACCCGCGCAAGGTTCTGGGTGTCTTCCGCAAGGGAGAGGAGGGCGGTCGCATCGTTCCCATCGACAAGGGCGACGGCAAGGAATGGCAGGTACCGTCCGATGCCACCGGCGGCGCCAGGGACGGTGAACTGGTCGAGGCCGAACAGAGCGGGCCGAAGGGCCGCATGGGTCTGCCGCGTGCCCGGATCGTGGAGCGCCTCGGCGATCCTTCGGCGCCAAAGGCCGTGTCGCTGATCGCCATTCACCAGCACGGCATCCCTGACGAGTTTCCCGACGAAGTGATCGCCGAAGCGGACCGGATGAAGCCGGCAGGGCTCAAGGGGCGCGAGGACCTGCGCGACCTGCCGCTGGTGACGATAGACCCCTCCGATGCCCGTGACCATGACGATGCGGTCTGGGCACATGAGGATGACGATCCCAGGAACGAGGGCGGCCATGTCATCTGGGTCGCCATCGCAGATGTCGCCCATTACGTCACCGCCGGTTCGGCACTGGACGCCGAGGCGCGCAAGCGCGGCAATTCCAGCTATTTCCCGGATCGCGTGGTACCGATGCTGCCGGACCGTCTTTCCGGCGATCTCTGTTCGCTGCACGAGGGCGTGCCGCGCGCCTGCATCGCGGTCCGGATGCAGATCGACGCGCACGGTGAAAAGATCGGGCATCGTTTCCTGCGTGGCCTCATGCGTTCCGCCGCGTCGCTTGATTACCACGAGGTTCAGCAGGCCGCGGACGGCAGCCCCAACGACAGATGCGCGCCGCTCCTGGACGAGGTGATCGCCCCGCTCTACGCGGCCCATGATGCCTTGGCCAAGGCGCGCAAGCGCCGCCAACCGCTGGATCTCGATCTGCCCGAGCGCAAGGTGGTGCTGAGCGACGAAGGCAAGGTTCTGAGCGTGAATTTCGCCGATCGTCTGGATGCCCATAAACTGATCGAGGAATTCATGGTGCTGGCCAACGTGGCCGCCGCCGAGACGCTGATCGCGCGGAAATCGCCGCTTCTGTTCCGGGTGCATGAAGAACCGCCGCCCGAAAAGCTGGACAGCCTGCGCGATGTGGCCGAGGCGGCCGGGCTGACACTGGCCAAGGGGCAGGTTCTCAGGACCTCGCATCTCAATGCCCTGCTCCATGCGGCCGAGGACACCGACCATTCCGAGGTCATCAACATGTCCACCCTGCGGGCGATGACACAGGCCTATTACGCGCCCTCGAATTTCGGGCATTTCGGACTGGCGCTGCAAGCATATGCGCATTTCACCTCGCCCATCCGCCGCTATGCGGACCTCGTGGTTCACCGGGCGCTGATCACCGCCCATGGCTGGGGCGATGACGGGCTCAGCCCGCAGGAGGTGGAGCGTCTGGAGGGCACCGCGGAGCATATCTCCGAGACCGAACGTCGCTCGATGACCGCCGAGCGGGATACCAATGACCGCTATCTCGCCGCCTTCCTGTCGGAACGCGTGGGGGAGGAATTCACCGGCCGGATCAGCGGGGTGGCCAAGTTCGGTGCCTTTGTCCGGCTGGACGAAACGGGCGCCGACGGCCTGATCCCCGTGCGTTCGCTGGGGCGTGAGTTCTTCCATTTCGACCGCGAGGCCGGTACCCTTACGGGCGCCGATACAGGGCTCACGGTCGCGTTGGGCCAGCGCGTCACGGTCCGCCTGAGCGAGGCCGCCCCGGTGACCGGTGGCCTTGCACTCGACCTGGTCAGCATCGAGGGAGAGGATGTACCGCGCGGACCTTCGCGCCAAGGCGGCAAACCACCCCGTCGCAAGGCTGCAAAGGCGAAACGCAAATCCGACCAGACCAAAAAGAAGGTCAAGCGCAGCCGGCGCTAGGCGGCGTCTGCATTTAGCTGATCCAAGCCATTGCGCATGCGAGATCAACGAAGGCTTTGAATGAGCTGACGGATTTCTCGCAACGCAATGCGATCCTGCGGAAGCGTTTGATCTTATTGAAAA
>NZ_QNGB01000028.1 GCF_003298505.1 Roseovarius sp. TE539 | reverse complement strand
AGAAGGTAAATCCCCCCGATCTTGCGGTGCAGAAAGAGGGTTTCCGCCGGCGGTACATGGGTCAGATCACGCTCCGCTCCCAGCGCCATGCCGATATCACGCAGGCGCTCCGGAAGATCGGCGGTGCTGAAATCGAACGGGTCGGATCGGCGCAGCGGGGCCATGGCCGTCTCGAACATCGTTTGAATGATGGCCTGGTGCCGGGGGGCGGTTTGCGCGTTGAAGTACCCTGTCCGCTCCATCGCCGCACGCGTCTCTGCCGGGTCGTTTTCGAGCCCGGCATTCAGCAACCGGCGGAAATCCCGGGCCAGATCCGGCCGGATCTCCATGACCGCACCGAAGTCCAGCAAGACAACCGCATTGCGATCCGGGCAATACCCGTAATTGGCCAGGTTCGGGTCTGTCTGCATCAGCCTGAAAACAAACAACTCCTTCAGCACCAAGTCGATCAGGTGCCGAACGAAACCGTCGCGCCGATCCCGGGATGCGTTCATGAGCGCGTCCATCGGCTGGCTTCGGACAAACGACATCGCCAGTATTCTCGGAGTGCTCAGGTCCGGATGCAGGTCCGTCAGGCGGAAAGCCGAGGTTTCTGACAGAAGGCTGCGGAAACTGTTCAGGTTGCGTGCCTCTGCAGCATAATCGGCTTCCTGATGGAGCTGTTGTCTGGCCTTTTCAAGGAGCGGTGCCAGATCGGTGCCGCGGGGCACCACCCCGGGAACGCGCAACAGCATCCCCAGATTGTTGATGTCGCTGTCGATGCTGGCGCGCACGCCCGGATATTGCACCTTGATCGCCATCTCGTGACCGTCACGCGACTGCGCGCGATGCACCTGACCGATGGAGGCGGACGCGAACGGGCGCACATCGAAACGGTTGAACTCCCGGCGCCATCCCTTGCCCCATTCCTGGTCGAGCACGGTTCGCAATTGCGTGGGTGGCATGTGCGGCGCGTCGGACTGCAGAGCCGACAGTATGGACGTCATTTCAGGTGGCAGGATTATTCCGGCATCCATCGAAAGCATCTGGCCCAGCTTCATGGCGGCGCCGCGCATCCGTCCAAGATCCCGGGTGACGCGATGTGCCGTGCCTGGCGTCAGGAGGGTCTGCTGCAGGTTTGGCCGCGTGCCCCGGGCCACCTGCCGCACGCCTTGCGACACCGCACCGCCCAGAATGCCCGAGGTCATGCCGCCGATGCGCAACAACCGCCCGAGACCGCCCGCCGGTACCGGAAATTCCCTGTCGGACCCGTCGTCGCGCATTCCATCCCTCTCTTGACTTCAACCCATGCGGTCTTGTTCACAAGGGCTTTGGAGAGGATCAAGAATGCCTCAAACCCTGCCGCCTTTCCTCGGACACGATATGGAGCGCTTGTGCGGAATGTCATCTGCAGTATCCGTTTGATGAGTGGCGGACATGCACGGGTTGTCGCGTGGGCGCGTTGATGGACGGCAGTGGCGTTTATCAGGCCAGCCCGATAAAACGGAACAGGGCGACCAAGGCGGAGATGGCCGAGCGCGCTGCGTTCTTGATCGACTATGCAGAACGGCGCGGGCCGGTGACGGTTCGACAAGAGTTCTGCGCAGCAACCGTGGCCGGGCTGATCGAGAAATCGGAGAGCGGCTATAACAAGGTGCAAGCCCGGGTGCTGAAACTCCGACGCGAAGGCAAAATGCCGTATTGCGTCATTGCCGATGCGACCCGCTACATGCGCAAGCCGCGGATCTTCGACGGGGTCGAGGATGCGCTTCAAAGCACCGCACGGCTTTATCGCAAGGCTTTATGGTCCGACGCTCCAGAAGAGGTTGAAATCTGGATCGAGAAATCGGCGCTGGCCGGTGTCATCTACCCGGTGACGTCAAAATATGATGTGCCGCTCATGCCGACGGGCGGTTACACGTCCGAGACATTCGCGCACGAGGCCGTCGAGGTTCTGGGCGTGATCGCGGCGATGACGCCCTGGAACTCGCCGCTGCTGCTGCTGTCCTTCAAGCTGGCGCCGGCCCTGGCGGCGGGAAACACCTTCGTCGTCAAGCCATCCGAATTCACGTCCACGTCCACCCTTCGTTTTGCGGAACTGGTGGCCGAGGCGGGTTTTCCGCCCGGAGTGTCCAATGTGGTCACCGGCTACGGGGCCGAGGCCGGCGCGGCCTTGGTCCACCATCCTGACGTGGCCAAGGTAACCTTCACGGGCGGTGTCGATACCGGCAAGCGGGCCTATCAGGACGCCGCGAAGCAGATGAAGCCTTGCACGCTGGAACTGGGCGGCAAATCGCCCAATATCGTGTTCGGGGACGCGGATCTCGACAATGCCGTCAAAGGGGCCGTGGCCGGCAGGCGCACATGCGCCACCTTCACCGTCGTGGTCACGCCATCAATCAGAACAACCTCATGGCTCCAGTCGAACTGATAGGCTTCGCCCGGATCGAAGCTGAGCGGCACATAGGCCGCCGCCGAGGCTTCCTGCGTCGCCTTCGACCAACGCGCCGCATACCGCCGCACCGCATCGTAGCTGCCGTCATAGCCGCGGTTGCGAAGCTTTTCGTAAATCCGGACCAGGGTCAGCCGTTGGCGTTTGGGTTGCCGGGCGTTCTCGGCCAACATCTCATCCAGGTCGGACCGCCACGGGTCAATCTTGGGGCGAGGTTGGCTGGTTCGATCATAACTGAACTCGGTCGCGCCGGTCCGGATCACCTTGCGCACCGTGTTCCGCGATACCCGCAGCTCACGACAAACCTGCTTGATCGACTTCCCCTGGATAAAATGTGCCCGCCTGATCTTCGCAATTGTCTCCACAACCAACATCCCCGACTCGACCCCCTCAATCCGTCGAGGAAGCTTCTGAACAGAAATATCAGGAGGATCACTTTTGGACGCCGATTATCCCAATACTGGGGTCAATTTTGCATGCCGGTTCACACCCGTGCTGGCCGTCGACGCACCGATGAAACCGCGTGTGAACATCGCAGCCGCGCCAGTCGCGCCCGCGCAAGGGGCAGACCGGATACTGACCGCCAAGCCGCCACGGGAGTGTCTTGTCACCGCCTCCCAAGGCTGCGGAGGCTTCCGGTCGCGCACTCTAGGTTTTCGAAATTTCGCCTTGTAAAACTCCGGTTTGCCCGGCTATACGCGTCGGCGGAGACGTGGCCGAGCGGTCGAAGGCGCTCCCCTGCTAAGGCCGCGCACTCTTTGGGTAAGTCGCTGAAAAACAGCGACTTTTCCCCTCCCTTAATCCGGGATTCCCAAATTCTTCCCCTCATGGTTTGAAGTTCCAACCATGGGCGCGAAGCCGATCCGCGAGATCCCCGGGGATGCGTTTGCGGTATCGTCCTGCCATGCGGCCATCCCTCCAGCCGCCCCGTTGGATCAGGGCATGTTCCGAAGCAACCTGCGAGGCAAAGGCTGTCGCCCACGTATGTCTGAGTGAATAAAACACGACCGGCTCGGGATTTTCCTTGTCCGGGGTCAGTCCCGCAGCGTCACAGAGCTTGCGAAACTGGCGGATCGCGGTGCTCCCGCGCTTTCCGTCTGGAATGATTTCGCGCCCTGTGGTGCTCAGAAAAACCCGCCCTTCGGAAGGAAGATCTCCGATCAGTTGCCAAGCGCGGTCAGGCAGACGCACCATGCGCTGGCGGTACTTGGTCTTACCGGCCCCCACATGTTCGCCGCTGATCCAGATCTCGCCGGTCGCCCGATTGACATCGCTCGCCATGATGCAGAACATCTCTCCCGGTGTTACGCCTGAGCCGAGCCCTAATGCAATCATCTTCAACAAGCGTCGGTCAGGGTCCCTGACGCCGGACGGCGGATTTTTAGCCACGTAGATAAGCCGTTCAGCTTCCTCCGGGGTCAAGTAGCGCTCACGTACATTGTCGATCTGAGGTTCTGCCCTCAGGCCCTGCGCATTTCTTATCACTGCCAGCAATGGTGTTTTGATCTGCCGCCTTCTGGTCTGTGGTTGTACATCTGAGTTCGCGAGTTCAACGCCACATCGCTTGATCTCAAGGTAATCAATCTCGTCGATCTTTATGTGCGGCCCGTAATGACCGACGATCTTTTCAAGCTCGGTTTCGTGAACTCCGAACTCCGCAAGGTAGAGCTCTGCCGCGTCCTTGAGTGTCGGTGCGTCCGAGAGGGCCCGCGCCCAGGCGGCATCGTGCACAGCTTTTGCAATGCCTTCAGCTATTTTAATCGACGCTTTATCACAGACGTTTGTCGACTGACGGTACCTTTGCCCCTCGACGTAAAAGTCATAGCAGTACGACCCGCCATACCAGAACGGGTACCAGCAAGGTTCCCCTTTGATCTTTCGTGGTTGTTTGGGCTTTCGCATTTCATGGCATTCCTTAAATTGGAAATGTGTTTCTTGTAGAAGACGGGCTTTCGGCCTCGCCACTCACAGACCTCAAGCCAACCTGAATATGTCCTTCTGATAATTTGGAAATAGCGCTCGGATACTCCGAGATGCGCTGCAGCCTCTTTCAAAGAGAGAGGGCGTTCCGAAAGATCGTAGTCTTCAGTGTCGGTTTTGCGGACCATTCCTGGACTGTCCTGTTGCTGTGCCTTCCATGCGGTCCGAATGACCGCTGCCACTCGACGGGTTTGCGCCAGTTTGGACACGAGCCGCCGGGGGCCCTTTCCAAAAGCGTGACCAATTTCTGGATGTCAACAAAGAGTACTTGGGGGCGTATTCAGGCGAATATTTGACCAAAGCAGTCGGAAATAGACCTATAGGGCTATCTGATAGCCCTATAGGTCTATCATGTTGTTTCTTTTGTATTTTCTACTGACATGATTAGCTTCTGTCATTTTATGGCGGGAAATTCCCGACCCATTTGGCTGTCTTGGAAAAAGTTGCGGACGCAAAATTCCCGACCCTCCCAAGTTCTGACTTCTCACATTGGAAACTTCCAGAAATGTGACGCCTCGCCGGATACGCTGATGTGTTTTTCCCTACCGAAATTCCCGAAACAGAATGCCAAAGATTTTTCCGGAAAAATTCCTTCGTGACGTCGGGAATTGGCCAATTTCCCTTCCGCCAAGAAGATGAAGGAAGACGATCTTGAGAAGAGAAAATCCATGGATGCCGACCTGGTCATCCGAGAAAAAAGACTGGGTGATTGATTTTCGTGTGGACGGGAAAAGGATCAGAAGATGTCTCGGGATTCGGGACAGGACTTTGCGATCCGCGGCCGTGAAGAAAGCGCAGGACATCTATAAGGACGCATGGAAGAACGCGGGAAACTCCCAAGCGGAAAAAGACGTCACGACCTTCAAGGAAGCCGCTGAGCTTTACATCCAGCAAGGTGGAGAGGAACGGTTCCTGCCGAAGATCGTGAAACACTTCGGTCCGCACATCCGCGTCGATGAAATTTCCCATCTCGACATCGCACGAGCTGCTCGCGCCATCTATCCGGATGCGAAGCCGGAAACGGTCCGTCGACAGCTTCGCGTTCCGATCAAGGCCGTCCAGAATTTTGCCGCCGGCAACAGGCGGGAGAAGATTCCGGATACACGCCGCACGCGCTGGTTAACCCCCGAGGAAGCCGAGAGATTACTGGTCGCCGCGGCAAACCCGCAGGCCATCGGACTGCGCGACCCCAATTTCGAGACGTTGCGCAAGATCGCATTCATGCTGGGGAGCGGTGCCGGTCCGGGTGAGACCATGGCCGCCCTCGGGGAAAACTGGAATCCCGCCACGCGAGAATGGTGGCTGGAAGGGACCAAGACGGTCTTTCGCGCACGCTACGTCCTTCTGCCAACACGCGCCGTCGAATTGATCGGGAAAATCCCGGACAGTGGACCAGCGTTTCCCGCCCCGGACGGGCAGCCGTACACGTTCCAGAAAAACCGGGGTGGACAGATGGCCGCCGCCTTCAACAAGGTTCGTGATGCCGCCGGACTCGGAAACGACGTCACACCCTATGTTCTCAGGCACACACGACACTCCTGGATGTACGCGATGACAAAAGACTGGGGCGACCTGCTGGACCAAGGGGGCTGGAACCGGTCGGACACCGCCAACCGTTACCGCAAGATCACGCCGGATGACCTCGGTCATCGGCTGCTCGAACATGGATGGGATTTCCGGAGAAATCCCGGATTGCCCGTGCGCTTCGGAGAGAAGGTGTCTCTGCGATTTTCCCCCGGCTCTTCCTGAAATGTCCCGACCCCGCTGGGAAGTTTTCCGGGTGGGTGGCGGCGGGAATTTTCGCGGTCGTCACATCAGCCATACGCTCTCGTGTGATGGTTTCCCGGCGAAGAAAACGCCGCCGGAAAAGTATGGGATTTTCCCACCAAGTCGCTTCTTTTTTTCCGCCTTTGAGGCCGCAGAGTTCAATCGATGAAGGCCCGCGCTGAATGCCAAAGACAATCGAGGCTTAAACTGCAGTATGCGTCAGAATGTCGCGTACAAGAGTCATCTGCAGAACCGACACGGCTGTCGCCGAAAGCCCTTTGGGGAGCTCCGGAGTGATCATGATTCGCACTTGCGCTCGCCGGTTTGGAGCAGAAAAGACGAGTTGAGGGCGTTCCCGTCTGATGCCGAGACGCAGCATTGCCGTACATTGCGACTGCATGAGTTCAGGCCCGAGCATGAGGCTCTCAACAGGGGCACCTTTGGGCCGAAAGCGTCGAGCCGGGACTTCGAAGACGTCGACGCATGGCGGCAGTTCATCGCGTAGGTGGTCGCGCTTCACAACGCGCGTCATTGCGACAAGGTTGGGATGGAAAGGTCGCACCTCAAGCAGCTGCCTCGCCTGCGCTGCTGCGATTACGACGAGGTTGGTGTGCGCGTCACGTCTCCGGGCTGGTGCGTCTTGCGCAAGGTCTTCGGCCTCAGGCGCCTCGAACTTCATGAACCCGCTTATCCATGAGAAAATCATGTGAAAATGTAGTTCCTGAGGCACATCAGGGGATCTCTTCGAGGTATCGCCGGAGGTGTTTGCGGCCGAGGTTGTGGTAGACACCTACCGAGGCCTGCTGCAACTGGGCAATCACCGCCGGCAAGGAGGAAAATATGACAACGGTCGAACAGGAAATCTGTAACCTGATCTACGAGCAAGCTCCCGAATTTGGCGGACGTCCGAAAAAAGGCAATGGCGCAGGTGCGAACGCTGATCCGATGGAGGCTGAAGGAGATCTCCCCGGTCCCTCCGAAGAAACGCTTGCCCAAGCAATTGAGCGGCAGGAACGCAATGCCCACTTTGCCCTCGACCGCTTCGGCTTCGGCTCCATGTTCTGGCCCACCCTTCAGGATATGGCCGACCGCTACGACGGGCTGGGCACCCGCGAGCGGGTGCGACAGATCCTCGACAAGCTGGTTTTCCAGCGCATCGAGAACGATCAGCGGCCCGTCGCCCGGCAAATCGCGCAGCTCGTGCAGGCGCGTGCCTTCTGGGCGGAAGACGAGCTCCTCGAAGCCCTTAATGATGCTGGCCTCGTCGACAGCCTCGACTACTTCCAAGGTCTTCTCGAATACCTCCAACACCAAGACCTCTTGGCGGACTGGAAGGTCGTGAAACCCGACATGGCCGCGGTGACCCGCAAGACCTACCACGAGCACGGTCAGTGTTTCGTCGTCAGTCCGGAGCGAAAGAGCCACCTCAAGCGAACGATCAAACGCGCCCGCAAGATCGTCGGCCTAAATGGCCTGTGCCAGTTGTCGCACCTCGCCGTCGACCCGGAAACGAGCGCCGAGATCCTTGCGCTTCTCAAGGCCCATAACGACGCCTGGGTCACGTTTTCGAAAGGGGCCTTCTGGTATACCTTCGACGATCGCCACAGCACCCTCGTCAGCCACGCGCAGAAGATCTTCACCCTGGTCGATCATGTCGATCTCGAGGATCTCGCCACCCTGCTGCAGAACTCACTCTTCCATCGAAGCTCGAGGTTCAAGGAATACCCAGATGCCGAGATCGTGCGAGAGTGGATCGTCCGTTCGGACCGGTTTCGGTCGGATGGCAACGTCGTCTCGTTCCGCGGCGAAGCCACGGGTTTTTCCGACATCGAAGAGGACCTGATCAGCCTCCTTCGCGGTCAGGGCCCCACGGAAACAACACAGATTCGCAGAAAGCTCGAGGCGCGCGGGCATGGAACGGCGCTGCTCTCGAAGATCGTCTATTACTCACCGCTGGTCTATGTTGATCGCTCGCGCGGACGGAAGAACTTCCTCATCACTCTGGTCACCGACCTGCCCGGACAGCAGAGCACCGTCCCGGACGACTACTTCGCCTTCAAGGTGCGTCTCGACGCCCTCGCATCCACCGACAAGGATACGACTGGCACCGCACGCAAGGAACAGCGCATCCTGTCGGAATGGATCTTCCGAGATTCCACCCATATCCGGTGTGCAATCTGTGATCGGGAATTCGCACGCGGCTCCATCATCACCGCTCACAAAAAGAAGCGCGCCCACTGCACGGACACAGAGCGCCGCGATCCGAATATCGTGTTTCCGCTCTGTATCTTTGGATGCGACCACCTGTATGAGCGGGGCTTCATCCGGGTTGTCGAGGGTCATGTGACCGCCGGCCGCGCCCCGACGGGGCAGACCGAATACGACATCGTCCAAAAGCTCGTCGGACATCTGGTCGACGCGCGCTGGCGCGCCGGGCCGCCAGACTACTTCGACATGCGACCCGACGAGACCCACGACGACACGGTATGATTGCCGGTAAAATCCAGCATCCTGCGGTCCAAGGTTGAGGAGCAGTGCAATCAACCGGCGGATTTTAGGTTATGATTTGAAAGACCACACTGGATCTGAGACGAGGGCCGCAGCCCACCAGGGCTGCTGGGGAAGTTGTTGGAGCCCACCGAGAGCGAGGCCATGTCAGGTTTCAAGGGCAGCATACCGCCGCGGGCCTGCCCCGCGCCGGCCCGTGACATGGCACCGAAAGCAGAGCAGACGCTCACATCGTCATGCGATGTCAAATCTCAGCCGGGTTGCCCCGGTGCCGATCTCCTTGAAAAGACCCCGCCCGGCGGCGCTCAGAGGGTTCGGTAGCTCCATCACACGCCATCGCGAGGGATCGAACACGAAGGGAACATAAAGAATGCGGTATTTCCGATTGCCGTCAGAAGAACATTCGGCCGCTACGCGCATTTCGTTCTGCGAGAACTCAAACTCGAATGCATCGTCCAAGTTGGATTTTACCTCATAGCGCCATTCGACCTCTGCAGTATGGATGCGGAAATCATAGCCAAGGGTGTCGTCTCCCTCCCAGTCGATTTCGAGCAGGCTTCGGTTCTCTGAGACCCAGCAGCGGTCGTCATACCGTTTCTTGTGCTTTGCCTGCAGGAAGCGGCTGGCGAGATACTCGCTGGCGAAGCCCATGGCGGATCGGACGTCTTCGGTGACCCGGGTTGTCCTGCGACGACCGCCGACCTTGCCACCGCCGGTGGCTTTGCGCCGATCGCCTTCCGCCTGTTCCGCCAGGGTGAAGCGGCGACGTGAGCGGTTCAGCCAGTCGCTGTCGGACATGCAGCCATTGGCGAGGTCGACGAGCGACTTCGCAAAATCCTCTCTTCGCGTGTCCAGAAAGGTTCCCGCAAAGCTGATCGACCGCTTTTCCTTCTCCTGGCGTTCCTGGCGCCTGCGCTCGCGCTCGCGTTGGCCGTCAAGGTCGTCGGGTTTGAGCCCCAGCGCATCAGGGTCGACGGTGTGGGCCATGCCGCTCGGCCAAACGCCTGCCCGGTCCAGCACCGCGATCTCCGCGCCTTCCTCGACCGGGGTGAAGTCCAGCAGACCTTGTCGGCTCACTTCCTTAACCACGCTCAGAGGGCCACCCTTCCAAGGGGAGGGAGCCTCATTCTGGAAACACCATGCGCCGACAATACCGGCATTCGTTTCGACGAAGCGCTGCAACGTCTTTGTCGACGACTTGCGCACCTTTTCGAGCGGCTCCAGCTCCTTCTCGCGATCCGGACCGAGGCGTTGGTCGAGGATGGTATCGAACAGGGCGCTTACGTCCGCCTTGGCGAGATGTTCGCGGTCCAGGACCCAATCCTCCTGGAACTCGAGGAAGTCCAAATCACGCATCGATACGTAGCCGTCGAGCGATCGTCCGGCTTCGAAGTCGGACCAGAAGTGCCGCCGGATCCGGTCGAGTGCCTTGCCCGACAATTCTCTCTTCCAAGTGTCGAACAGGCGCCTGAGTTCGTCCGCGTTGGTCAGCACGGGGCGGCCGAGCGACGCCAGCATCCGATTGAGCTCACCGAAGTCGAGGTCGAGTCTCCGGCGCACGTCCGCCAGGTCAGGTTTCCCGAGTTCGTCGACCAGCTCTTCAGGGGTGCAGGGAATACGGTCACGGATGCTCTCCAACGACTCCACGACTTCGGAGCGAGACGGTGAATTGCCCAATATTTCGGAGAGGTTTTGGGCTGCCGCGAGATCGGTGATGCAAGCTACGATCGGGACAAAGCGTTCCATGATGAGCGTCTGGTCCGCCGTCATCGCGTGAGCATGATCTTGTACGAAGCTGACCTTGCACCCCAAGGCCCGGGCGAGATCCTCATCGCTCGGGCGCTGACTTGGATCCGATGTCGGACGACGTGTGGCGAGGCGAAGCATGAGGGTCTCGAACGAACGCAGGCGTCCGTCAAGGAGTGTAGAAAGCGTAGGAGCAGCTTCCGCCAGAACCGACCAGGACAGATCCTCCCAGCCGCCCACGACCAACGTGGGATGGTTTTCGTCAGGTAGAGCGTAGAAGCGCAGAGGCTCCTCCACGGCGATGCCCCCGACTGATAGCCTTATGCTCCTGCACCGGCGCAGTCGGACGCGCCGCAACCTCTCCGCCACCGTGTCACCGACGATCTGACGTTCGAACCCTTGGCCCAAAACCTCGTTCGACAGAACGGCTGCCTCGGCAAGCCATTCGAACCCACCAGCCACCAGAAGCGGGTCCGAGTTCGAGACGACCAGCGGAGCATCGTCGACCAGGACGCCCACCTGCGCTGCGTCGACCGGAAGGGTGTCAAAACCACCGCACTCGCGAAGTTTCGCGATCACTGAAGCGACAAACTCCGAGTCGGAATCCTTCTCCGAAAGCTCCAGGACCGCCTCTCCTGCTGCGAGAACCGCCTTGGTTTCCGGCAGGGAGGAGTCGCCGGCCACGAACACGCGCGGCGGAGCCTTGGGGTCTCCTTGAAGGACAGTGTTTCCGTTTGCAGTGACGACGAAGAGGCCAAGGTTGGCAGGAACGTCCGATTCGTTCGAGCAGATCTTTTCCCATACTTGCTGATAGGTCTTGCGAAAAGCCACCCGCTCCCGAGGCTGGAGCTTTGACGCATTCTTCGCCATAGCGGCCAGTTTGTAGGGTGCATGCTCCGGAGCGGACCAGTCGCGCAGTCCCAACATTGGCGAAAAAAGGACGGTAGAGAGGCTCTCGTTCTTTTCCACCATTTCGACCAACCTGTCCCTCGGCCGATCCACGTAGCGCGGTGGACGACTCCGCCCGTCGCTGCTCGCCCAGAGCTCGTCAGGACGGAGAAAACGCTCGTCGTCTCCGTCGACCGGAATCCATCGCGCCTTTGCCATGAACGCCGCAGCAGGTGTGAAGAGCTCGGTCTCGTTCCGGTCCGTTCCCGATCGCTCGTATCGGCCGAGGCGCCACTTCGCCCAACGAGTGTTGTCCTGCGCAGCTTGCGCCATCGCCAGCTCGGCCAGCCGACGCCGGGCTTCGGGCGGCATCCTGCTGTGCTCGATTTGCCCTGGAAACCGCCACAGCTCACCTTGTCGCGTATAGTCCGTGTAGGGGTTGGGTAGGTCGATCTCGGCATTCGCCGCGACCCAGTGCGCATTGCGTCCCGCCTTGTCATGACGGATCTCGAGGAAGGCGCTCCAAGTGTCGGCGGGAGTTCCGCCGTTCGGTGCGGTCTGATCGACCAGGAGGGGCAGGCCGTCTTCAACGCCGGCGACCTTCAGGAAGTCCACCCAGTCCTTCTTCGACGAGGTCGACTTCGGGATCCAGGCGGCCTCGGAACACAGAAGCATTCGGGCGGCCGCTTCGCAGTCCGGCGACACTGCCGACGCCTCTGTGAGGTAGGTCGTGACATTCCGTCCCTGGGGGGTCCAACCTTCCGAGAAGCGCGCCTCGCTGGCTGGCTTCCATCCGCCAGCCGTCTCGACGTGAAGATCGGCCTTGGCCAGGACCTTGTCGGCTCTGGAGCCTTCCGCTCGCCAGACTTCGAACGCCCACTTGAGCGCAGCCTCCCGCCGCTTCGGAGCGGGCCTGTCACCGAACGTCTTGGAAATCTCCGCCAGCACTTCCAAGGCGTCGTATCGTTTCACCAGGCCGGCCTTGGTGAAATCCCTCACGACCTCGGAGGACATTGGCACGGCGTCGTCTATGATTGAGAACTTGCTCGCCAACGCCTTCGGCGGAAGCGGAGCCCCCTCCGTCTTTCTGCCACGGCCGGTGACCTCGCGCACGAAGACCGGTGTCGCTGTCCCGGTCCCCATTGCAGCTTCGATGCCGCCGTCGCGCATTCGCAAGACCTTTTTGCCGCCAAGTTCAGCGAGTTCGTGGACCGACGGCAGCGCCTTGCAGCACTCCGCGTAGAAAGTTCCCCAAGTCCGGGCAGAGGAGCGGTCGTCAAAAAGCGAGGCAGCGACGGCCTCGAGCCATCCTGCCAAGTCCTCCGCGTTGGGCATGGCCCTGAGCGGGATCGTATCAAGCATGCCGCAAAGTCGTTCGAGCCGGCGTGCGCCGAGGCCCGGATCAGCGAGATCGGATATGCCGGCTTTGATGAGGCGCGACATGCGTAGCAGGCGGTAGCCCTTTTCGTTCCAGACGTAGGCGGCTTGAAGAGAACACCACCTGTCTTCCCGTCCGGCCTCGGGGACGACTTCGAGTTCTGACCAGTCGAGTCCCCGGTACTCGCAGACGCGAACGAGGCGCGTCATGTCTGCCGGGTCCCAGGCTGCCAGATCGAAGACGGCGTTCCGGACGTCTGGGTCGAAGATCGTCTTCAGTTCGAGCGCTGACCGCACGGCCGTGTCGGCGAGTTCGTCGAGAAGGAAGGCGTTGAGGGGAAGATCGAAGTTGGCGCGTCGCCGATCGATCGACGCGTAGAATGGGGCGTCGACATGCCCCGCAAGTGGCGACGCCATCTCGGCGGACATGGGTAGAAAGTTGTATATCCTGCCGGGTTCGGCTTCCGCGGCATTCAATGGGATCGCGACTGAGACCTTGGGGTCACCCTGCCAGTCGCGCCAGCGGGCGAGTTGCGGTTCGTTGGCGATACTCTCTTCAATGGCGTCTTCCAGCCGTTTGCGATTGACTGACTTGTGTGCCACCACGTAACGGCGGCGGCCGGGGCCGATCGACACTACCTCGTAGTGAATGTCCGAAGCCTCGACCGGCGCCGGCCTGCCCACGACCTTTCGAGTGAGCCTTTTCCGAGAGACGTGGCCACCTTCGTGTATTTCCACCGCAACCTTCTCGAGGCGTTCGAGAAACAACAGCAACGGGACTTCGGCCTGCGCCAGCGCGGCTGTCTGCGAGCGCGCCAAGGAGACTGCCGCCTGTCCCTCCAGCGGCAGGTGCACCACGGTGGCGAAACCATCTTTCGCGAAACTGGCGATGTCATCGGACTGCGTATCGATCGGCATCGCAGCGAGGTATCGCGGAAGGTCGCGAGCTACCTTGGCAGCCAACTCGGGCGATGTCACACGCTTCGCCGCTTGTTCGATCTCGTCACGTTGCGCGAAACGGAAGCAGAAACCATCAAACGCTTCCGAACGCTTGGCCTCTGCCTGTGAGTAGATCCTCACGTCGTCGGTTAGCGTTTCGACAGAACGAAAACCTAACCCCTTGTTTCCAATACCTTCCCCTACAGACTTGCTCGACAACCCGATGTTCCGGATCGCGTCAACGTTGCTCCAATCGAAGCCTTTGCCCGCGTTCGCGACATAGAGATCCGCACGATCATCGTTCTGCACGACAAGTTTAAGCAGGATGGAGCCGCGGTTTCCTTCGATGTGCGCGTCATGCGCATTCTGAAATAGCTCGAATAAGACGCGATCACCATATTCGCCGCTGATCGCATCTCCAACACCACGCAGGCTCTCGTATGGCCGGATACCTTCTTTCGCCGCCGCCGCGTGCTCCAACTGATCGGTGAGAAGAGTTTCAAGCCGCTCGGAAGGCGTCATTTCATCATGACCCGACTCTTTGGACAGGAACGAACTGGACCGCCCGATTGCTTGTGGTGCCAAGTCTTCACCCATTATTTTGAAAACTTTCCGGGTTTTCTTGAATTCATCCTATCTCACCAAATTTGGAAAGGTCGAGAAACGAGCTGAAAGCGTTAGAGCCAAGGCGGTCGATCTGTCGATGCTTGTAAGCTTGGCACCTCGACTTCGGAGCCGGCGGCAGCGTGCAAAAAGGCCAGAATGCTCTGCTCGGGCAAGTCGACCAGAATATACAGCGCGCGGACCATTAGTACCGCCCTCTTGCTGTTGCATGGTCATCATTGACAACGGGGTAATAGGGGCGTCCCCAGCCTTCGGCGGGGTTGTCCATCATCAGGTCGACAAAGACGGGAAGCAGAAAGCTCAGGATCTCCGCCCCATCCGTGACCTGGCCTCGGTTGACGCTGCCGTTCCAGGTGGCGCCGCCATGCATGATCTGGTTTCGCAGGACATAGAGCCGGTCAAAGACGCAGGTCAGCACGGCGGTCGTGTCGCGCCGCGTGACGGCATCACCGAAGAAACGGGCCGAATTTTGAAACCGGAGCTCCCAATCCTCGTGTCCAGCGATGCCGTTTTGGTGTGACCAGAACGGACTAAAGACATAGCGGTTCTGCATCAGCAGGCGGATCGGACCCGAGAACCGGGTCCAGATAGCGTTGTAGATGCGGTGATCCGCATCGAGGCGGATAAGGCGGGCAAAGAAGTCTTCAAAATCCTCCCGCGCGGTGCCAAATGACCGTCCGCCCAAATCGCTCTCGTCGGCATAGGCAGCGTTGAAGGCGATCCAGAGAAATATGAACCGGGCATCAGGGTCTTCGGATTCCCTCTCCGCCCGGCCGATCCAGGATATTGCGCGATGCACACGCAGGCCCATATACTGCTCGAAGCCCTCGCGAAGGGCGCGTTGTTTCGACTTCAGGTAGTCGAAAGACAGGTCTGGCATAGCTTCCTCCAATTCCACGGGTAACGTCGAAACATGTCAATCTGGCAATTTTGCGGATTATCCCTGTTTTCTCATGGCAGTATTCCGAAGTCGCGCCGACCCGGGTGAACGAGGTCACGCAGGCCGGCGGGTTCTCGATGCTGGAAAATGTCTCCTCGAGTGCGGCGGTCATTCTCTGTGCCGCGCGGCGCGTTACCTGGAACCGATCGTGTATTTCGTCCAGCGTGACACCTCCATGTCGTGCAGGCGCGATTTTGGCGAGTTCAATCAGATCCTGGGCTTTCGTGAATGACATCTTTGACCATGACCGTTTTTGAAGTTTACCTGAGTTATGCTGAATACGGGGCCGAAAATCGAGCGAATCGTGTGTGAAATGGAGGTGCGGATTCTGTGCAATTGATTGATGGAAGGTTCCTGTTTTCCGCATCTGACCTGATGCGGTTCGCCGGCTGTACGAATGCGACGTTTCTCGATCTCGCGCGGCTTGAGGGCCATGGCCCGGCGCCGCGGGAGGATGACGAGGAGGCGAAGCTTCTGCAGGAGATGGGAGACGTGCACGAGGCGGCGCATCTCGAAGGCCTGAAGGCATCGGGACGGCACGTCGTGGAAGTGCCGCGCAAGGGTCTGTCGCTGGATAGCGGGCTGGCGGAAACCAGGAAAGCGCTGGCCACCGGAGCCGATGTCATTTTCCAGGCTGCGCTCCATGGCGGCTCATGGGGCGGATGGTGCGACTTCCTTGAACGGGTAGATCGGCCCTCGGACCTGGGCGACTGGAGCTACGAGGTCACTGACACCAAGCTCAAGCGCAAACCCGATCCGAAGCATCTTCTCCAGCTGGTGCTCTACTCTGACTTGCTCGCCGATCTCCAAGGTGTCACTCCCGCCGCCGCACATGTCGAGCTTGGCAACGGCGAACGGGCGAGTTTCAGGCTGGCCGACTATTCAGCATACGCTCGGCGCGCACGGCTGCGGCTGGAGGAATTCGTCCGCACACGGCCGGAAACTTGGCCTCAGCGGTGCGCTGCCTGCACCCTCTGTCGGTGGCAGGATCACTGTCAGTCCGTGTGGGACCAGACCGACAGTCTTTACAACGTCGCGGGTATCAGCACGGGCCAGATCGCGAAACTGGAAGCCGAAGGCGTCGGCACCATGGAGGCGCTGGCCTCGCGCGACGAGCCGGTGCGGCGCATGGCGACGGCGACGCTGGAAAAGCTCGTCGCGCAGGCGCGGCTCCAGCACGCCCGCAAGGAAGGCGCGCCTTCCTTCGAGCTCAGGGTATCGTCGCCCGGCAAGGGGTTCGACCTTCTGCCGCAGCCGCAATCCGGCGACGTGTTCTACGACATCGAAGGCGACCCCTACTATGAGGGCGGGCTGGAATACCTCCACGGGCTTTGGGCCGATGGCGCCTTCACCGGTTTCTGGGCCCACGATCACGCGCAGGAGGCGCAGGCACTTTCTGATCTCTTCGCTTGGTTCCGGGACCGCTTGGCGGCCTTTCCGCAGGCCCGCATCTATCACTACGCCGCCTACGAGGTGACGGCGCTCAAGCGGCTGACGGCGAAATACGGGATCGGCGAGGCCTTTCTCGACCGACTGCTTCGGGAGCATCGGTTCGTGGACCTCTACGCCGTGGTGCGCGGCGGGCTGCTGGCGTCGGAGAGGAACTACTCTATCAAGTCCATGGAGGCCTTCTATCGGGGCAAGCGGGAGGGCGACGTCACGACTTCCGGCGGCTCGGTGGTGGCCTACGAGGAGTGGCGCCGGACAGGCGACGACGCGATCCTCGAAGAAATCCGCGCCTATAACGAGGTCGATTGTGTCTCGACGGAGGAACTGCGCGACTGGCTGGTCTCGATCCGGCCGGAGGGGCCCTGGCCCTCGCTGACCGACGAGAGCGCCGGCGAGAAAGAGGCGGAGGCGGACGAGCGGACCGCGGCCCTCCGCGCGCAGCTGGCTGCGTCGGGTCTGCCGGAGGACCGCCGGAGACTGCTTTTCGACCTGGCGCAATATCATTGGCGCGAGGACAAACCCGTCTACTGGTCGATCCATGACAGCATCGCGAAGGAGGAGGACGAGCTCGTCGAGAGCGTCGATGCCGTGGGTGGGCTGATTCGGGCGGGCGAGCCCGTGATGATCAAGCAGTCTGTCGGTCAGCGCTTCACGTTCCCGCAGCAGGAGACGCGACTGAAGGAGGGTGCCCGGCCGGCGGTCGGCTATGACGAAGACGGGTTCATCGCGACGGCGACTTTACATGACTTCGACGTCGCCAAAGGAACCCTGACGCTGAAGATCGGAAAGGCGAAGGTCGGCCTTTTGGGAAGCGTGACGGCGTTGCATCCGGAAACGCCCCTGAACACCAAGCCGATACAAGACGCGATCAACGCGGTGATCGACGATCAATGCGGGCCCAAGGTGCTGCGCGCCGCCGACGCCCTTCTGACACGCCCCGCACCCCGTTTTCGGAGCGGGCCGCGCGCGGACGTTCTGAATGGCCGCGACCCGGTGGAGGGCACGATCAGCGCGGTGATGGACATGGATGGAACAGTCCTGCCCATCCAAGGACCGCCCGGCACCGGCAAGACTTACGTTACCGCCCGGGCCATCCTCGCCCTTGTCCGGGCGGGCAGGAAGGTCGCCGTGGCGTCGACCAGTCACGAGGCGGTTAAGAACGTCCTGATGGGTATCCTCGATGCGCACGAGTGGGACGATCCCGACTTCACAATCGTCCACAAGCTGGGCGATGACAGCTATCCGGAGGAGTGTCCCATCCGGCGGACGGACAAGAATGACGAGGACCTGTTCCGCGGGGCGGACGTGGTCGGCGGCACCGCCTGGCTGTTTTCGCGCGAGGGATTGCGGGGGCATTTCGACCACATCTTCGTGGATGAGGCGGGCCAGGTGGGACTGGCCAACATGCTGGCCATGTCGACCTGCGCCGAGAATGTCGTCCTGGTCGGAGACCCGCGCCAGTTGCCACAGGTCCAGCAGGGCGCGCATCCGGCTCCGGCCGACTTGTCCTGTCTCGACTGGATGCAGGGCGGCGATGCCGCGATCCGGTCCGACCGGGGGATCTTCCTGCCCGTCACGCGGCGGATGCATCCGGACGTGTGCCGGTTCATCTCGGACCAGATCTACGAAGGGCGGCTCGAGAGCCACGCGGATACTGGGCGACAACTTGTCGATGGGGTGCCGAAATGGCCCGCCACCGGCGCCCATCTGATGCCTGTCGAGCACGAGGGCAACTCGCAATCCTCGCCGGAGGAGGTGGAGGCGATCCGTGCCGCCGCGGCGGATCTGCTGACGGGCACCTGGACTGATCGGGAGGGCCATACCCGTCCAATGACCGAGGCCGATGTCATCGTCGTTGCGCCCTACAACCTCCAGGTCAACGCCCTGCGCCGGGCCCTGCCGACGGGGATTCGCGTCGGAACGGTCGACAAATTCCAGGGACAGGAAGCGCCGGTCTGCCTCGTCTCCATGACCGCCTCTTCCGGCGAGGAGATGCCGCGTGGCATGGAGTTTCTTTTGTCGCGGGAGAGGATCAATGTCGCTGTCTCGCGCGCGAAGGGGCTGGCGCTGGTCTTCGCTTCCCCGCGTCTGCTGGATACGACATGCACGAACGTCGAGCAGATGGCTTTGGTGAACCTGCTCTGCGCGCTTGCTGAACGGCGGGCAACGCAAATTCCAAGCGAGACGGAGGAATGTTCATGACGCAGGTGAAATCGCTGGCTGAGCGGCTCGCCACCATGCCGCCAAACAAGCGATGGGAGATCGCGCGACGAGCAACGCAATGGGTCGATGACGGCGGACCCAATGCCGAACGAGGGGCCGAGGCTCTGGAGGAAATCGCCCGTTTCGAACGTGAACTTTATGCTCATCGACGTATCACCATCGGTGCGCTCTCCTGGGAGCCGCATGAGGGACAGCTGCTGATGCGCGGTTTCGAAGGAAACGAGGAGGTTGCTGGAATCGAATACACAGCCACCCATACCGCAAGCCGCAAAAAGGTATTCCGCCTCACCGTTCTCGGCCAGCGCCACCCCGAAATGTTCCATCGCGTAGAAGAAGCTCGCGCGACCGCCGACGAACTTTACCGCGAAAAAACCTCGAGAAAATGATCCGAAGCCTCGCGCAGCCTGCTGCGGATTTCCCTCGCTTGCTCATTGGCACCGATCCAGATCAGTTGGCCCAAGAGAGGTTGAGCGGCCACCTCACGCCAGAAAGGGCGCCCTCATTCGTTCCCGCTGCGTATCGCGTGCACAGCCGGGCATAGCGAACGAAGTTGCTCGGAGAAGCCTGCGAGGCCGTTTCCTTGTAAAGCCTACGATGCAACGGACATCCGCCAAGCGGTTCGACATTTCCGGCAATTGGCTTGGGTCATGACTCCGTCCCGCTTCTCTTGGCGGGCGAGATCTCTTCGTAACGAGCCTCGGCGTTCTCGCGCGCTGCGCCGTAGCGCATCATTGCCTCCTCCAGGCGCGACCTTGCCTCCTCATGGGCACCGATGGCGGCGGTGACACGTCGCGTGATCTCCGCGCACAAGGTTTCATGGGCGGAAGCGATGCCGGGGGTCGTCACGACAGCGGCCGCCTCGTGTGCCAGGGTGGCCCCGAAGATCATCGCACCCATGCAGTCGAGCTGCTCAGGAAGCGGCGGTTCATTTTCGAACCGACCGTCGGGCCATGCCCTGTTCATCGCATCCAGCAATCGGCCAAGCATCCGGATCCAGCCGTCGCCCGAACGCGTACTGAGCGCCGGAACCGGGTATTTTGGAATGGGTGCCCTGCCCACCGGTGCACCGTCGGCGATAATGGCCAGGATTGCCAGGCGCAGGATCATTGCAGCGCCAGGGTCCATCGGGTCGAGGGCCTTCTCGGAGAGCTCCTCGCGGAGCGCGTTGATGTGCTTTTCAAGGGCCTTTTCCAGTTTTGCCGGGTTCGCTCCGGCGTGCCTTTTCGGCGGCGGTCTTGCGGGGCCCGCCAGGTTGGTCTGCCCCTGTTTGTTGCCAGGTTTGTTCGGATCGTCCTGGTCCCGGTCCCGGTCGTCATTCTCCGTGTCGGCGGTCTCGCGGGTTTCGTCGTCAGTCTCATCCTCGACTTGGTCGTCATTGTTGGAGACAAGATCCGTCGAGATATCCGGCTCTTCTTCCTGTGCCGGTATCTCGAGACCCAGTCCGAGGATCTGGTTGATGTAGCGATAGGTGTCCCCCAAGGGGCCGAAGCGGACGTCTTCCTCCTCCATGGCCTTGAGGTCGTCCTCGATGGCGTTGAATTCCGCCTCGGTGAGTTGCGTGCCGGGCTTGCTTTCTACGGAAGGGCCACCGCCCCGGCCGCCACCGCCGGAACCGTGCCGCATGCCCTCCTGACGTGAAGCGTGCTCGGCCGCGTGCATACTGCGGATCTTCAAGGCGAGGTCGAGCATTTCCGTGCCGAGGTCGTGCTGCTCCCGGAAGGCGTCCAGCAGTTTCTGGTAATCCCGGCGTGAATGAGACTGGCTCGCTTGCGCAAGCCTGTCGATGGAGGCTACCGGCACGAGGGCGCTTGTTTCGGTCCCGGAAAAGCGGATACGACCGCGCAAAGGCGGCGCGTCTGCGCAGGAGATATCCGCGCCCCACGTCTCGCCGATCTGCCGCGGCTTGATCTCTTCGAGAAATTCGCCACCGCGGCCCTCGAGCCGAATGCGGCAGTCCGCCGGCGCACAGCCAGGGGGTGGCGACCAGGTTAGCCGGGACTGTTTTAGCAACAGCCCGCCGCCGTCCCGCGGCGCCGGGGGATCATCCGATCCCTTTTCAGGTGACGGAACGGGCGGCGAAAGCGCCTCGACGACAAACTGCGTCGAAAGACAGACAGACAGACCGAGACGTTCGAGTGCCGTCCCGGCGGGCTCGGTGCGGGCCAGGCAAGCTTCGGCGTTGCCGTAGCCACCCCGGCGACCGTAGAGACCGGCAGTGGAGGCGTTGGCCGAGCCGGTGAGAACATAATCGGCCTCGCGCCCGCAGGCGATGATCAGCTTGGCGTGCAGGCGTCGTTCTTCACGATCTTCCAGGTCGGTAATAGCGTGCAGGCTGGCATCTGCGAGCGTCATGAAGGCGTCCGGGTCGAGGTCGTGATAGTCGGGGTCGACGACAAGGGCGAGATCCGGCCCGCCCAGGCTCTCCCTCAACCTGACGACCGCGGAGAGCGACTTGTCCCAGAACGGCGACACGATAACCAGCCTGTCGATCGTGTCGCCTTGCGTGAAAGCTGCATACTGCTCGCCCACGCCCGTCGCCGCTTCTTCGGTAAGGAAGGCGAGCCGGTTGCCCTCGGGATCGGTGACCTCACGGGCCGGGTCCACACCCCTTAACCAAGCTACATCGGCGACGGCCCGTCGGAGGAGCCGCCGCATCGCACGGTCATCGGGCGCGCAGTGCGCCCGGAAATAGGCCAGGGCTGCCGCGAAGAGCGGCGCGGCCCATCCTTGATCCCGGTCGATATCCAGACCACATATTGCCTCCAGGTTCCCGGCGATCCCGCCGCTGGTGAGGTTCGACGACCCGACGATGAGCCGACCACGGGTTTGGCCGAGCTGCAGCACGATCTTGGAGTGAAACGCCCGGTCCACCTTGCGCTTGGCGAGGTGGTAGGTCTGGCCGGCCAGCCTCGGGGGATCGAACTCCTCGAACTGGCTGTTGATGCGGTCCTGGTCGGCGATCACGCCGATCGAACGCGACCCACCCATTCGGAGGCCGGGGTAGACCACGTTATCGAAAACATCCGGGGCAAACTCGAAACTGGTGAGAAGCGTCGCGTGGAAGCCCTTTTCCCGGAACATCCTGTCATATCTCATGCTGCCTCCATTTCGGCCCGACCGATATCGGTCAACTGCCCACCTTGGAGAAGCCCGGCATCGTCCATGAAACGCAGCGCCGTGGCCAGGCGCGGTCCCGAGCCCGATACCCAGAGGGACTCGCGAAAGAGCAGGCGCCCGTCCTCGAACTCGAACAGGTAGGTGTATCGCCCGTCGCGCAGCTTCCTCGAGGCGATCGTCAGGTGACGACGCAGAACGAACTGGCTGCAGAATGCGGCGATGGCCTCGGCTGCGGGGCGATCATTTTCCGCCTCGATCCACTGAAGCAGTGTGGCGACGGTCTGCCGCTCAGGAAGAGGCTTGTAATCGGCAAGAAGCGGCGTCGGATCGGCACCCCAGATGCGCCAGAGACGGGCAAGCGGGGCAAGGATGTCATCGAGGGAGGGTGTGCTGTCCAGAACACGTGCCTGGATATCTTCAAGGCTGCTATTCCCATTCTCGGTATCGAGCCGGGCGAGATATCCGCCGAGGGTTTCCGCATCCGAGGCAGGGGAGGCGACAATAGCTGCGAGCTCGGGGAGCCTGTAACCGGCTGGTTGGTCCGTAAGGTATTCGAGCGCTGTCCGCAAGAGCAGTTCGCACACGAGGCGCGCGGTGTCGCCCGCCTGGAAGTGCCGCCAGGACGCGTGGGTCTCGAAGAGCGGAGAGCCGGGGTCCGGATCCGTTTCCATCCAGTGCCAGCGCAGGCGCTCCTGGTCGAGCTTTCTGTCTGTCTCTCGGGTGGCTTCCTGCAGGATGAGCCGCAGCGTGTCGCGCCGGGCAATGTGGTCCGGACGGGGGATGGTCCGACCCATGAGAAGATCTAGCAGCGCCGCAGCCTCCTCGGGCGCGTCCTTGAGCGCGCTGGGCCGCATCACGGAGATCTGGCGCAGGGTGTCCCGGTCAACCCGACCGGACTTGGCGGCCGAAAGAAAGGCCGGCCCGGCGGCGCCGATTGAGGCGGCAAAGACATCGGCCAGGGCTCGGCCCTGCTCGGTGGGGACGACGAACTTTCTGCTGGAGTGGGTGGCCAGAAGGCCTATCTCGCGCATCTGCGGCGCGTAGACCTGGGAGAAGTCCCCGCCCTTGCGCCGGATGTAGCGATCCTTCGGGTCCGTGTTTCGATCCGTGGCGCGCTGGAAGTCGATGACGTCTTTGTCCCAAGACAGTGTGCTGATGGCATAGTCGCGCCCGGAAATCCCGACTTCCCCGGAGCTTTCGGCCGGGTGGTCCGGGTTGTAGAGGCTGGCAAGCGCATAGAGCGCCTCGGCGCGCCGGGCACGGTCGTCGTAATCGTCGCGGGAGTCCGTGGGGTTGTCATTTGCATAGCTGCTGAGCCACCAGGCATGAAAACAGTAATACCGCGGACGGGTTGTGACTGTACTGAAGCCCGACAGGAGCCGGCGATAGAGAGATTCCACCGGTGCGCGCATCGCGAGCGGATCCTGTCCGCGTCTTTCACCGATGCTCGTCCAGGTCGTCGTTCCATCCATTGCCCCATGTACCTCCCCGGATAACCTGCAAAACCCGGGCGACAGGATCAATGGAGATCGTGGCAGAAGAAGGGCGAAGACCCCGTGTTGTTCCCAGACGAGAAGGAATTCCGTGGCCTTTTTTTGCGGCAAAGCCGCCGGTCGTCTTTCTCCGTCGCCCCGCGGTTTAGGTATCCACCATTCATGAAATGTCTGTGAGTGGCGGCAAGAAGCTCAGCCCGCTGCTTCTCTGATCGTTTATGGTCGCTTCGGCACCCTACCTGTCGAAGCATCGCTCACGGCCCAAGCCAGCCTTTCAAAAGTCCATGATTGTCGCAGTGCCATTTTCCGAAGCGGCCCTGCGTGCGCACCGCAGCATTCCCATTCTCAACTCCGTCCTGAACTACTAACCGCGTTCGGGTTACTTGTCACGCAGACCGTGGGAAAAGTCGTTTCGAGAAAGCGAATCTCGGCCATCAGCAGGTGTGAGCAATAAAGTAGGGTTGATGCTTCGCTTTCTGCATGATTGGCTAATGATTGAGGTAACTTAAGCGCCAAGGCCTTCGTCTCGTAAAAGCATTGGTGACGAAAGGAACGGCACAGGGCGAAATGCAATCATACACCAATTTATTGACCCGTGACGGCCTGACAAGTTCAGCTGAATACCTGTTCGAACTTCTCCGCGATTACGATCTGACGCCCGGGCAGTCCGAAGTAGTTATCCATCTGGGTAACTTTCTCGACAGCGACACTCACGACGTGTTCGTCCTCAAGGGGCATGCGGGCACCGGCAAGACCTTCCTGATCGATGCCCTCATCAAGTTGCTGCGAGCTCAGCACCGGACATACGCTCTTTCGGCTCCAACGGGCCGAGCGGCCAGAGTTATCCAGGAAAAAACCCAAGCCGACGCCTCAACCATCCACGGCATGATCTACAACTTCGACAAGATCGAAGAGCACAAGACCGAGGGCGTGGAAGGCTCCGAGACATACAAGCTCATCGTCAGCTTATCGGTGAACGAGTCACCAGCGGACACTGTCTTCATCACAGACGAGGCTTCTCTGATCTCCGATCAATACTCGGAAGCGGAATTCTTTCAGTTCGGTTCAGGTTACGTGCTGCGTGACCTGATGCATTTCGTCAACTTCGACAACAACAAGCATCGAAAGAAGCTGATCCTCATTGGTGACGATGCCCAGCTGCCGCCTGTCGGCATGTCGTTCTCGCCAGCCCTCTCTACCGATTACCTCAAGGAAAATTTCGGCGTTCGAGTGTTCGACTATGAACTTTCCGATGTCGTTCGTCAGAAAGCCGACAGCGGCATTCTCAGGAACGTCCAACCACTGCGGGAAAGCCTGAAGAGCGGTGTCTTCAACAAGCTGGCATTCGACACCAAGCTGGCAGACGTCGATCGTATCGGCACAGACCAAGTCGTCTCGACTTTCCTTGAGGCATCCGGAAACCGCGTAAACAACACTTCCGTCGTCATTACGCGGTCGAACGCCGAGGCCGGCATGTTCAACCGCTCCATCCGGGAACGTCTGTTTCCTGGGCAGCCCGCAGCCGCCCCGGGCGACAAACTCATGGTAGTGAAGAACACGAAGGTCTCAGGCATCCGCATTGCGAACGGGGACTTCGCGGTTGTCCGGTCCATCTCAGATGATCGCAAGGTCCGCTGGGTCACCCTTCGCCGAAAGAACGAGGAAACCGGGGTCGTCGAAGAGATCCCCGTAGAGCTGTCGTTCAGGGAGGCAGAGCTCGGATTGCGTCTGATCGATGGGTCGGCGGTCTTCGTCACCACGAACATCCTCGAAAACCTTCTCTACGAGGACCGACCTCAACTCAGCTCGGACGAGAACAAGGCACTCTACGTCGATTTTTGCCAGAGGTATGCCGACCTCAGGAAGGACCCACAGGCGTTCCGACAGGTACTGATGGATGACCCATTCTTCAATGCGCTGCGGGTCAAGTTCGGTTACGCTATCACCTGCCACAAAGCACAGGGCAGCGAGTGGGATACCGCCATCGTCAGCTGCACCTCTTTAGGCAATCCCTTGGCGGCCGACAACTTTCGCTGGCTCTACACGGCATGCACGCGCGCAAAGTCACGCCTCTTCCTTCTTGATCCACCAAGTATCGAGGTAGGCTCTGGCATCAAGACCGCGGGTCTCGCTCCAGGTTTTCTCGGCGCACCGACCTCTCCCTCGAATGTCGAGGTGACCTCGGCACCAAAGGCCGCCGCAGCACTCGAGCCCGATAGGAAAGCGCCCAGCGATCCAAGCCAACCGGCGCCGGCTGATTTTCGCGAGGTCATCCGCCAGCGGATCGAGGCCTTCCTTGCTGGAGCTGCTATCGAGATCGAAGGCATCGAGCACAATCAATACCAGGAGGCCTATTTCTTCCGCTGTGGCGAAAGCCAGGCGAGGATCAACATCTGCTATAACAGCAAGCTCAAGATCACCAGCGTCATCGCTCCGCAATCCGGCGAGCTGACCGATAAGCTGATGGCGTCGCTCTCCGGCATGGTTGGCGAAAGCTGCGCAGCCCCCATGAACTCAACGCCTGCAGTCGCAGCGGCCAGCGGTATTCGGGCGCCGGGTTTCGCACACCCGTTCCTCGAGGAGTTTCACCACAAGCTTTCGAGCCGAATGCAGGCTCACGCGATTGATATCGTGGGGCTGGAGCAGAAGCAGTGGTTCCAGCGGTACAGCTTCCAGCGCCTTGGAGAGCAGGCTGCCGTCGACATCTACTACAAAAGCAACCATGTCTTCAGCAAGTGCCAGCCGGTCGGACATGTTCGCGAACCATCCGCTCTCCTGCGCGACGTGATCGAAATCCTTACAGTCGAGATGAGCGCATGAGCGAAACGAAGGAGATCTTCCGGCTCCGTAAGGCGGGAGAGGTCGATCAGGCCTACACGCTGGCAAAAGAGGCGATGGCGGGCCCCGATACCGATGACTGGGATGTTCGGGCCCTAAGCTGGTGTCTTGTCGATCTTCTCAAGCGTGCCGCCCGCCAGAACGACAGGGCGCGCCTTTCAACTTTTGCCGGCGAGCTCGAGGCCCTGCCCTTGCCAGCAGGGGACGATATCCTCGAGAATCAGCGTCGGTTCGCGCTCTCTCTCGCGGAGAAAGGACGACACGAGATCCTTTCCGCACGGAACCACAGCAAGGCAGGGCGTTACGAGCAAGCCTGCCGTCTCTACCACGATCTTCTTGCAAGGGATGCGCTCTACCCAGCCGATCACCCAGGCTACGGCTGGGATCTATATCGCTGGACGAAGGACATTCTGTCCGCATCCGAAACCCCGGCACCGGCCGCAATTGGGCAAGCCCGTCGCAATCTCAACATCTACATGAAGCTCAGCGTCGATCGACCATCACCGCTCCACAGCTGCATGCTGAAAATCGCCTGGCAACTTGCCTCGGGTAATCATCTCGACCTGCCGGCTTTTGTTGGTTTGTGGGGCCTCGAAAACCTGCTCCCTGATGATTACGACCGCTTCACGACAACCGACGGCAAGACGCTGCCAGCACTTGCGGAAAAGGTTGTGCAGCGCGCGGCCAAAGATGCCGCAGCGGCGGGTAATCCTCGCGCCATCACCGCGCTCATGCCGCATCTCGAAGCGATGATGGTGCGCTATCCCGATAACGTCTGGTTCCGTCAGAACCTGGTCAAGTTTCTCACTTCGCTTGGCCGCCAGGATGAAGCACGCGAGCAAGCGATCCTATTCGCCAGGGAGAAGTCGCAGGAGTTCTGGGCCTGGGACCTGCTGGGCGACCTTCAGGTCGATCCGAACCTCCGGGTTGCGTGCTACTGCAAGGGTTTGCTGTGTCCCTCCGAAGAGGGTTTCGTGGGGCGTCTGCGTCTCAAGCTCGCGCGAGAGTTGAGTACCCAAGGGTATCCAGCCGAGGCTCGGGGCGAAATCGAGACGGTTCTCACGCATCGTGTGAAATCAGGATACCGCGTTCCCCGCGAGGCGGAAGAGCTCATGGCGGCGCCGTGGTATATGGGAGCTACAGCCGCGCCTCCGAGCAAGAAATTCTACCTCCGGTTTGCCGGTCGCGCAGAGGAGATTCTTTTCGAAGACATCGACTGGATTGATGCGTGCGTCGGCGACAGCTTCACGATCGAGCGCGAAAAACGAAAAACCCTCCGACGACTATACATCGCGGACAAGCCGATGACGCGAGAGATCACCGTTCCCGAGCGCGCGTTGGGGCTGAAAAATCTAAAGCCCGGACAGCCGGTCCGGATCAAGGCTGATCTCGGTGCCTCCATCAGCGACCGCACAAAGCTTTACTCGGCCGCTTTGCGCGATGACGGAGTATTTCACGACACCCTCCATGAGATCGTAGGCGTTGTAGATCACGTGAACTTCCCGAAAGGGGTTCTTCATGTCATTGCGGGCCGCGAGATAGATGGCGTGATTGACCTTTCGGAAATCAACGCTTCGATAGGCGATCACATCGCCTTGCGGGTTGCCCGCTATAGCACGCGAAAAGGGGTTCGGACCCGTGTGGTCACCGCCACCCCCACCGATGTGGAGGTGGACGAAACTGTCTGTCGACGCTTCCGGACCACCGTGCGGATCAGCAATGGCATGGGGTTCACCGATGACGGGATCTTCATTCCGCCTGACATCGTTCGCTCCCATGACATGCAGGACGACGAACTCGTGTCCGGCCGGGCCGTCATCAACTTCAACAAGAAGAAACGCAGCTGGGGCTGGAAGGCTCTGACGATTGACGCCCTTCAAGACACAGGCGTGGTTCATGGGCGGGAGTGATTACAAAGTCCGACATGCTTATACTCGGTCGGTGACCCCGAGCTGAGAACGGCGGTTGTCTATTCGTCCGTGAATCTCGTTCGTTGCACTATCCGCTCTCAAGTCGGGTCGGCCTCCAATCGATGACGCAGTAAGTAACCCTTGCAGGTCAGACCCCGCAAACACGAAGATTAAGACACGATAAAAAGGCAAACAATGATGGACGCAAGCCTCGCCAAGGGTCATGCAACTGCTTTTCTGCAAGAACAGCCAGACCACATCTCAATCCTGGAATGGATTGAAAGCCCCCAACCGGCGCAAGCATTTAAGAAATTCGCATTGTCTTCTCAGATGGAGAAAGAGGGGCGCGTCCTTGAAGCTATTTCACCACTAATCTGCCCACCTTTTACTGAGGTATTCATACCCCACCCATGGAGTGAATTACTCAAGTCAGTTGGTGCCCAGCTGATAAGTGCAGCGCCGGAAAGCGAAGTATTTCATCCAGATAACATCGATGAGCTGTGGTACGATGAAAAGTCGGTTTTTCTGAATAATCTTCTATATACGGCCACTTCGGAGAAAGTGGAGTCCTCTTTGCTCACAGTCGCAAACATGAGCCATCATACGATCAGAAGGATGCTTGAGCGCAGCATCGCCGATGACAAATCCCTGGATTATATCGTGAGGGTCTCGATGGCTGTTGCCCGTGATCTTGCGCAGATCTTTGGCTTGACATCGTTGGAGCAACACGGAGCCTATGAATTCATTATTCCTTTCATGGGTGGCGCATTCTTCGCTGAGACAAGGAATGTCTCGCCAGGAATAAATAAATCCTATCAAGGGGACCGGTGGGTGTTCTCGCTCCGCACTTTCTACAGTGCAAGCATGTTGAAACCTGATCACCTTGAGCGCATGGCCGGTATGAGTATAGAAAAAGACGGATCCATGCGGCTTCGCTGGCTGGGGCAAACTCGGGAGATGCAGCGCGGTTTGTTGAAGCAAGCCGACGTCAACCACCTTAAAAGCTGGCTGCAAGCAAATGCGAGGCCATCAAGGAAGAAGTCTGCCGTTTCTTGAGATAAAGCGCGTGAGTTGTAGTTGAGAATTTCATGTAAAACCTCAGTATGCAGCCTCTCTCGTTTCTGGTTCGGTCAGACGTAGTGCTTTGCCGCCCAGATCCCGGAATGCACGCTGGCGGCAGGTCAAGACGATGATCTGCAGATCGCCCGCCTGCCGGTGCAAGGCGTCGAACATCCGCTCGATCCGGTCGTCATCCGTGAAGACAAGGGCATCATCGAGGATTACCGGCGCAACCCGCCCCGCGGTGGCCAGCATCCGGGCGAAGGCCAGCCGCACCAGCAGGGCCACCTGCTCCTGCGTGCCGCCGGACAGGATATTGATTGGTTCTTCCTGACCATCTCGGATCAGTGCGTCGGGCAGCAGCGACTCCTCGCCCCAGGTGAGCTCGGCTTCGGGCCAAAGCAGCTGCAGGAGCGGCTTCAATTCTCGGGCGATGGGAGTGAAGTACCGCTCGCGCGCTTCGGTGCGGGCCGCCTCCAGCGCCGTCTCCAGCCGCTGCAGCACCTCCACCTCGTGCGCAATTCGGGCCAAGTTGGCCTCGGCCGCACCGAGCGCTTCTTCGGTCTCGGCCAGCAATTCCTCGACTGCGTCGCCCGAGGAACGGCTGATCCGTTCGTCGAGCCGGGCGAGAAGCGGTTTCAGGCGGGCGATCTCGTCGCGTGCGCCCTGATCAACCGAGACGGCCCGGTTTAGCGCTGCCTCGGTGCCGGGAAGGTCAGGGGCCTCGCTTGCCTTTTCGGCATGCACTGTCTCGGCGGCGGTGAGCGCTTCGGCCGCTTGCGCGGCCTCGAAGGCCAGCGCCTCTTCGGTGCTCCCGCCGTACTTCGCCAACGCATCTTCAGCCCGCTTCAGGCGGTCCCTGAGAGAGGTGAGCGTGGTTTCGGCGCGGGTGGCGGCTTCGCGGGCGTCGGACACGCGGTCAGACGCGGTGTCGCGGGCAATGCGGGCCTGGTCATGGGCCGCGCGGGCAGCCTCGAGCGCGGCTTCGGCATCTTCGGGGTCGGGAGCTTCGGCGTCCTCCTCCTCCTGCGGGATTTTCGCCAGCGCCTCGCGTAGCGGGTCGATCCCGTCGGGAGCAAGGCTTTGCAGAACGGCTTTCGCCTCGCCCGCCTTGCGCTCGGCCTCAGTGCGGGCGGCGGCGGCGGAGCGAGCGGCGTCGTGATCTTCGGCGCCGATGGCGTCAAGCGCCTTGCGCAGGGCGGCGGCCGCGGCCTCGACCGTGCTTTCGTCATGGCCCGCGTCGCCGGGGTGGACCTCGAGCTCACCGATGTCGGCGATGGTGAGCCGGGTGGCGCGGGGCAGGGGGACGGGTTGGCCGTCGGGCAAGGACGTCTCGCCCGCGCGGATCGCGCCGGCCCGGCCTTCGGTATATCGGGCGATGACCTGTGTTGCCGTGGAGTCGCGCGCGGCGATGGCCGTGGCATGAGCGGCGGCGAGGCTTTCGATCTGTTTCAGAGTCATTGCATCTGGGCCCGAGCGCGCGGCCGCCGTGGCGGTCTCCATCGCGCTGCGGGCCTTTTCCGCCTCGGTGATGCGTTGCTCCAGTTCCCGCCGCCGGTCGGCCCCGTCGCGGGCGGCCCGGGCGCGCAGGGCGAGGGTGCGAGCGGCCTCGGCTGATTTCAGGGTCTTCTGCGCGAGGTCCAGATCGCGCTCGGTGGCTTCCTTCGCCGCGCGCGCAGTCTCCAGTGTCGTCTTCTTGTTTGCGGCCGCCATCTCTGCCGCCGCTGCCGCCTCGGTGGCGCCGGTTTCTTCCTTGAGTGCCTCGCGGAACCCATCGAGCCGGGCGCGTGCGTGTTCGGCGGTCAGCCGCGCCATGTCGAGTTTGCGCGCCTCGGCGTCGAGCTCCTCGGCGTGGCGTTCGGCAGCTGTATGAGCAGCGCGAGCGGCCTCGAGCTTCTTCCGCCGGCCCTCGGCCGCCGCAGGGTCTTCTAACTCGCGCAGGTCTCGGCGGGCCCGCTTGCGTTCGGCAAGCGCGCCATGCAGGTCGTCCGCCGTCGCGGCCAGGGCGTCGCGCTGTTCGGTCAGCTCTTCCACTCGATCCAGAGCTGCCTTCCAAGGCCCCCCTTTTTTCGCAGTCCGGTTCTTGCCGGTCGCCAGGATGTCCAGCTCCTCGCGGCCGCGGGCGAGGGCGCTGTCCATCCGCCGCCCGCCAGTCATTGCCTCTACCTCTTCGCCGACCGACGACATGAGGTCGCGCCGGGCCTCGAGCGCGGCCTTCTGTTCCTTCGTCGAGCCGCCGGTCAGTTCGGTCATGCCCTGCCGCACCCAGATCAGGCCCGAGGGGCCGCCGGCATCCCCGCCCAGCAGGTCGGCGATCCACGCCTCCGCCTCATCAGCCTGGGCGATCAACTTGCCGTCGCGGTGGACCGTCGCTGCGGGCTTCTGCAGCCACCGTTTTGTCACGGTGAAGCGTCTGCCGTCAGCCTCGATCTCGATTGTCACCTGCGGGGCACCGCCGACATGGGGGCGCAGGGCCGTGACCTCCTTGTCGCGGGAGCCGTGGGGCTTGAAGAACAGCGCCTGGATCGCGTCGAACAGCGTCGATTTGCCCTGCTCGTTGGGCTCGCTGAGGACGTTCAGCCCGTCGCCGATCTCGCCGACGCGCACCGGGTCAGTGAAGCGGCGGACATTGTCGAGGGTGATGGAGCGGATCTTCATTCCGAGGCCTCCCGGACATAGGCGTAAAGACGGGCGAGCGCGTCGGCGGCGACGTCGCGATCCTGCTGCGAGAGGGCATCGGATTCGGCGTCCTCCTTCAGCATGTTGGCCGCCAGCCGCAGCGCGCCGCCCCGGTCGATCTCGTCGAGATCGGCGGAGTCATACTGCGTGCCCAGTGCATCGGTCACCAGGTTGAAATGGGCGAATTCGGGCGCGCAGTCTGTCGCGGCGCGCTCCAGGTCGGCCCGGTCGGGCAGCCCGACCCAGCCCGTCGCCGCTACTCGCATCAGGATATCGCGCCGCCCGGATGGCGGCAGGACGTCGTTCAGCGCGGCGGCTGCATCCTGCCGTGGGTGCAAGGGCAGCTCGACCTCTTGCCAGAGGAAGGTGCCGGTCTCGATCTCTTCCACCTCGGGAATGGCGCCTGGCCCCTCGATTCCTACGCAGAGGCAGACGCCCCGGCGGCTATGCTTGAAGCGGTCCTGCTCGGGTGTGCCGGAATAGTGTACCCGTTCCGACACAGCCATCCGCCCGTGCCAGTCTCCCAGCGCGAGGTAATCGAGCCTTGCGCTCCGGTCGCGGTCGGGGGCGATGGCCTCGCCCGTATCGGTGAAGTCGGTCACGCCACCATGCGCCAGCCCAATCCGCATCCGGCCCTCGTCGCTGGTCATGGTCACCAGCGGCTCGGACGGATCACTCGCACCGGAGCGGAAGGCAATGGGGCAGGGCAAGAGCGTCGCCACCTCGTCAAGATCATGCGGCGATGTATCCAAAAGGGCCACCAAGTTGCCCGGCGCATCGCGGCAGATCGCCTCCCAGAGAGGCTCGGCATCTCTAAGGTTGTCGTGGTTGCCCGGCAGCAGCCACCACGTCACGTCGGGTGCCTCGGCCATGGCGGCGAGCGCCTGTCGGATAACTGTAGCCGAAGGAGTGGCGGTATCGAACGTGTCGCCCGCCAACAGCACATGCCCGGCCCCTCGGTCGCGCGCCGCCGATGCCAGCCGGGCGATCGCGCCGTGCCGGGCTTCCATCAGGCGACCGCGGATATTGCCGTCAGCCGGTTCCGGGATGTTGGCGAATTTCCGGCCGATATGAAGGTCGGAGGAATGAATGAATCGAAATGTCACTTTGGCTCCTTAAAAGTGATTCCCCCGGTCGTCAGGCAATTCAATCTACTGAAAGGACTCGAACTTCCCTGAGGTAGGCGCCGGCGTGGTATTCGACCGTATCCCCGGTGCGTGCATCGAGAAGGGCCTGCCCAAGCGGTGTGTGGGTGCCAATATAGCCGTTTTCCGGGTCGTGCGCACTGTCGACAAGAGTGATGTGCATCTTGCCACCGCCATTGGCGATTTTTTCCAGCTTGACGGTGCTTCCCGGACCAATGATCTTTTGTTTACGGTCAGCATCCGGGTCGTCAAGCGGGAAGCACATCTGGTCTACTTCCGACATAGGGTGGAGTTCGACTGACGATGGCACGGGCTTTTCCTCGGCCGGGTTCGTCGGGCTCGGTTCAGTAGCCTTTCCCGGGGGCGTATAAGGGTCGGGTTGCGTTGGCTCTCCGGGCTGCGCGGCCCTTGCCATGGATCCGGTTTCGGGCTCATGGTCATGATCCGGGTCGACCTCGGGCCAATCGGGGTCGTCGGCGTTTTCGCCGTCATTCGAGGCGTTTTCAGCTGAGACCGTGATGGTTTCGGTGAACCGCTCGTCGATCTCTCCGGCACCGATGGGGGTGATCTGCATCCGATCGAGGGTTTCCAAGAGGTTTTGCCACCAGAACTCGCGGTTCGCTTTCCACTGACTGCCGAATACACGCCAGAAAACCCACCCGGCCCGTTCCAGAGCGGCCTGGCGAGCCATATCGCGATCCCAGACATCAGGCCCGTGGTAGCGGTCACCGTCGAGCTCGATGGCGAGCCGCCGATCCTCGTTGCCCTCGACCACGAGATCGATAAAGAAACCGCCGGCCGGCACTTGCGGGCGCACGCGGTAATTGGAGTCCAGAAGCCGTTGAAGCACCTCACGCTCAAAGCCGCTGTCGCACCGGTCCAGAAGGGTCTCCACCTCGCTGCCCATCATCCCGCGCCCATCGGGCATCGGGTTCTGGAAATGCTCGAGGATCGCGGCTTTGATGTCGCCTGGAGACAGGTCTTCGAGCTCAACCGAGCGAACGAGGTAAAGCCGGTCCTTCGCGCGGCTCATAGCGACGTTAATGCGCTGTTGGTCGGCCTTTGTCGTCTGCGAACGCACGGTTTTCGGAGTAGCCACCATGGACAGGAAGACAATTGATCGTTCCTGACCCTGCATGGTGCGCGCGTCGCCGTAAATGATGTGACGTTTCTCTATGACCTCGGGCCCGACCCTGGGGTCCTCGACAAGCATGCGTCCTATCTTCTCGGCCTGTTCGGCCCCGATCAGCGAGATAACCCCGATGTCGCGCCCGTCATGGGTAGGATCAGCCACCAACCGAGCGATTTCGTCGACAATCCATCGCGCCTCATGTGCGTTGGTTTTTCCCTGTCGTGTGGCGTCGGGGATATAGACGTCGCAGAGTGGTGGATCGAACCGCTCGGATGCCTTGGGAACCCTAAGGGGGACAAGCGCATTGCTATAGAACCGTGTGGAGAACTGGATGATGGGTGCAACGCACCGGAAGTGCTCCCGGAGCATGACATGGCTGTCGGGATGCATCCGCTTGGTGATCTCGAAAATGGACGAGTTTTCGTCGATAAGGCCGGCGTTGGGCAACCCGGTCAGGTGCTCGGCGCGCAGGGCATTGATTTTCTGGGTCTGTATGCCGACGGCTGAAGGGCTGACCTGTTCTTCGTCGCCGACAACCAGAACTTTCTTGCCGCGGGCCAGCGCGGCCAATGCAGTGATGTCGCTCTGGGAGGCCTCGTCGAGGATGACAAGGTCGAAGTCCCCGAACTCGGCCGGGAGCTGTTCGGGAATCTTGTATTCGGGCATGATCCAGACCGGCGCGGCCGAGGACGCCTTGCGGGCCGCAAGGCGCGCTTCCCGGATGTAGCGCGGTGCCTTCTTGCCCTTGCCGGTGCCAATTTTGGACACAGCTTGGGTGAAGGCCTCCAAGGCCTGCCGGATAGAGGGCGTCATTCGTGCCCGCAGACCGAGCAGTGTGCGAATGCGGATCAGCTCCTCGAAATGCTTGCGCCTCCGCTTCATCGCTTCGGCCTTTGCCTCTCGGTGCTTGTCGCCGTTGCCGAGTTCGATGATCTTATCGACCTGAGCTGACATCTGTGCCCAAGACCAAGCATCGCGCCACGTCTCCGGGATCAGGTCGGGGGCATCCAGCGGCGCATCCTGCAGGCGCGACGCCCAGTAGGGCGCGCCGGCTTCGGCCAAGCTGTCGAGATCATTTCCGAGAGCCTTGAGGCGGGACATTACCTTCGCGAGGCGGTCGAGTTCCGCGGTAATCTCGCCTCGCAGCTTCACGATCTGGCCGCCATCGACTTCACCCTTGCCGATGGCGTCAGCCAGGGAGGCGATTGCTTTCTCGACCGGCAGCTTGGCGTTTCGCGAGAGTTTCTGAATGCGAGTCAGCGCTTCCGGGGCCTCGTAGTCGTCTGGCAGGTTACCCTCCAGCGCGAAAATGGCTGGGTAAAGGTCGTGGGTCTTTCTGATCTGCGCGAAGTCGAGGCCGTAAGGGAAGAGCGGCTTGAGTGCGTCACAGGATGTCTCGATCCGTTCTGCGGCCCTGATGGCCGCCCGGATCCTGGCCTTAAGGGTGTCGAGATAAACCGCGATTTCCCAGGAGGGATGGGGAGGTTCGCCGATAAATCGCATGTCGATGAAGGGCCGGAGCACATCGACGATCTGGCTTCGGTTTTTCTGAAGCCGACATGCCTGGTGTACCGTTTTCCACTCCTTGGCCGAGGACGGCTCGCGACCATCGACACGGACGCTGGCGATGGCCTGTTTCATTGCGCCATTGAAGAAGGAGAAGGGTACCGGTTTTTGGCCCGCGGCTCCACGTTGTGCGGCCTGTTCAACTTCTTCGACCGGGATGGTGTGCTTGGGGTACCGGACGGTTGCGATATTCGCGAGATCGGCGTAGGTTTCGAGATATGAAAGGGTTTTGCTCAGCGCGCCGCACGTGATTGATGTATCGGGGTCGCTCGCGTTGGTGGCAAATGTCCGAGCCTGTTCATCCAGACTATCCAGTAGTGTGGAGAGATCCCGCAACTCGCCGAGAATGGCGCGTCCCTGCTGGTCCGCGCCAGCAGTATCCCGCGCCATGGTCGGCGCTGTCGAATAATCAGGGATCTCGCGCCTGTGCCGGGCCCTTTCGGTATCATGAGCGGCAATGAGATCCGCCGTTCCGGGCAAGTCTTCCGGCGCAGGAAGGTCTGCTCCAGCATAGACAATATCTCCTGCCAGGTCGGGAAGATCCGATTGAAGTCGGGTGAGTGTATCGTCCAGCTGGGCCGGCGGCGCTTTCGATGGACGATCGGTGAACCAATCGAAATCCCCGGCGGCCGCAGAAAGGATCTCGACCATCTCCATTGGAGTATGCTTGTCACCGTTCCATTCGATCGGAGCGAGGTTGACCCGCGCGATCTGCGAGAGTTGCTCATCCGCCTTTTGAGCATCGGCATCGCAAGCCACGATATCGCTTTCCAGGCGGGATTTGAGTGCCAGCGCGTCGTTCTCGTTCAGGCCGACTACCTCGTTGGACAACTCCGTTACGGCTTCCTGGAGTTGCTGGGCGCTTTCGCGGTCGGTTCCGACCGAGGCAATAACCAGCGGCTGAAGGGAGAGGGGAAGCTTTTCACGGACGGCGGCGATCGCCTCTGGCGTACGTGCGGTGACGAGGACACGCTTTCCAAGGGACATCTGGTGGCTAATGATATTCGCGATGGAATGCGTCTTTCCAGTGCCCGGAGGGCCCGAAACACAGACCACGTGCAGATCCCTGTCGTCGATCATGTCCGAGATATTGCCCTGCTCTTCGTTGAAAGGCAGGGGGAAGAAATGCACGCGGGGTGGCTCGGTTCCGGTGCCCTGCGCATCCTTGGGCGTCGCGGAAGGTTCATGGATGCCGTCGCCACCATCCGATGTACCTGTCGGGGCTGTCCATGTATTCTTGATGCCGCCGAGAACGGCGCTGTCGATCCCCCAGGCAGAGGTATAAGCGGCTGGTGTGTCAGGCGGCGTGACGGCGTAACCGCGAATGGCGTCCGGGATATCCGTTTCCGTATCGCCAACACGCTTGCGTAGCGCTTCAAGGTCTTCGGCTCGGGCTTCATTCGACCGGGCGCGCCCGAAAATCGTCCAACAGGAAGTGATGCGAAGGTCTTCGCCGATATTTTCGAGGCGCTCGCCTGCATTCCACTGCTCTCGATCGATATGCGTGCCGGTACTTGAAAGCTGCGCGGCTGATGTCGCGAGAAGCGGCTCCCAGGCGGTTGTGAAGGGCGAAAATTCTACTTCTCCGAGAAGAATTTGCTCTAATCGCTCCTGGAGATTGCGCTGGAGCTTGGCGGCCCCGTCGATTTCGAGCTCGAGGTAGGGTTTGAGGGAGAGGCGCGGTGCGAGGTCCCGTGGATGGATGACGATCGCACCACCATCTTCGACCTCAATATCGACCAGTTGCTCAATGATCGGCATATCCACGCGATCGATCTTGTGCTTCCAGCGTCCGATACCGATCCCCCAAACGAGCTCGGGCGGCGTTCCTTCGGACGTGTGGATCTCTGAGTTGATCCGGAAAAGATCATTGTAGAGGGATATGCTCTTGCGAACCGGTTCCTCTGCCTTGGCCCATTCAGCCCAGGGGCCGGACAGGTATTGTTCAAAATCGCGGCGCATTTCCGGGCAATCCTTGGCCAGGATGATCGCCCTGACACGATTGTCGACGGTTACGCCCTTTTCGACGATTGCATGGACATTGTCCGGCTGCACGAGCTCGCCTTCCACAAGGTCGGAGGCTTCCTCAATAGTAACCTCGACGGACACGGCATCTTTGAGTTGCGGCGCTTTGGATGGATCAGTCGGACTGGTGACAAGGAAGGTAGCAACATGTTCGGCGGGTTCGGGTGGTCTTGTTTCGCGCTGGCGCGCAATCCGGATCCATGCCCCGTCGTCGCAGTCGACCTGTACGCCTGGCAGGCCAACAATATCATTCTCGTGAAAAACACCAAGGCCTGCACCCATGGTCATCTGAACCTTGGCGCGTGCCGTGAGGACGCCTTGTGCAAAACCGAGAAGACCCTGGAGGCCTTTGCGGTCCGCATCATCCTCTAAATGGTTATTTTCCGTTTCGTTTTTCAAAGCCGCTCCAATTATTAAGCGATCTGCCTTTCAACTTTACCGGGCGAGTATCGGATTGGTACACATCCGTAGGTCCGGATTCCAGTGCTCATCGCAGGTGTTCGCAGGGAAAATTGGCCAAATTTCTGTATTTTCTGCTTTTACTGGGCCTTGGAAGAAAACAACCCTGCCCGGGTCCAACAATGATTGCGTTTATGGTTTCTTGTGCTCGTAAAACGCCGTGAGCAAATCATTCAGTCGCGCACCATAAGGGCCGTCAGCTACTGCATAGGATAGAGTCGAAAGGACCATTCTTTTCGCCTCCGAAACTGGAGAATGCGTCACCCGACTTCTATTTGAACGATGCTGTTTTCTGCTCATTCGTCTTTATACCGGAGCCCGTATCGACGGGCTCCGGAGTGTATTTCTCAGCTCAACGCCCAATCGAGCGTTGAAATGATGTCCTTCAACCGTGCGCATACCCAGCTCACGCGTGTATCGAAGTCCCGATGGGACGATGAAATGTGATCTGTATTGACGGATACGGCAGCCATTTCATCCAGCGCTGGAACAAGGGTCCGGCGCACATCGAGCAGAAGCTGCGTGACGTTCCAATCCGTACAGTCGGGCTCGAGGTGCAGTCCTGAGAGCCCATCGATTACACCAGCGGTGCGAACGTAGCCTGCCTCGTTTAGAACCTGGACAAGCGTCTCGCGTTCCTGATCCAGATAAAGACCGAGACGGTCTATCGCCAACGACAGTGCATCTACGTCGCCGCACGCATCAATATCGTCGGAAGACCATCCGAAGTGAATGGGAAGGATCGAGTTCATATATGACTCCATTATTGGAGTTAATCCGGGCAATGATCATTGCCGATGGTCGCGTCGGGTTGAACGACAAGGCCGTTGCGACCGTCAGAGTATGGTGTCTCCCAATCGTCCTGTTTCCTTTCAAAATGGATGTTGGCCAGAAGCATCGGGCACGAAGCGAAAATTGGAATTCGTTCTGAAATTTCTTGGCGTGGATCAAAAAACCACTCGACGCCAAAAAATTTGAGAACCCGCAACAGCGTTTCTCTTGAAACTGGTTTCGCCTTTGGGCCCGACGCGTCAAAGCATCGGGCCAGGCAAACGCTATTTGCAAAGGCAGAGCTCTACATCGCGTCGATATAGGCCTGAGATAAATTCAGGCTGCGGTGGCCTGATCTGCCAAGTCCCTCAATGCCCGCGCAGCTTCGCGCAAGCGAATTTTCCGGGCGAGAAACTCGTAGGCTTCCTGCGAAAGAGGGTTCTTGTGTTGAAGCATCGCGGCGATCACCTCGCGGTCTGCTCCGCGGGCCACCAATGTATCAGCCCATATTGTTCGAAGGACGTGGGGCCCATGTCCGCTGTGACGCGCCACCAGTGTGCTGAGAGCGTCCAGCGAATAGGCCTCACCTGCTCTTTTGGGTGACTCAAGAAAAGGCGCACCGGAGCGTTCGCGATATACGCGCCATAAAGACCTCGGCTCCGTGCCCTGCAGCAGGCAGGCGTCGAGAAAAGGCGACACCTCTTCAGGCAAAACCAAAGGCTCGACCCGTGTACCTGACTTCTTCGTCCAACCGAGATCAAGCATCCAGCTCTTAGCGTTCCGAGACAATTGATCGCCAATGATAAGGCGGCACAGGTCGCCGCGCCGTAACGGGAAGACCAACAGGATTCCGAGAACGCCCGCAACGGTCAGGAGTCCTCTTCGAACTTGTACGTTCGTAGTATTGTTCGCCCGATCGATGAGTTGATGTGCGCGGCGGAAATAGTCCTCGAGGGACATCGGACGTTCACACAGCGCCCGTTCCTTTGCCTTGGGATCGCCATTCTTATCCGCCAGAGCCCAAAACCGATTTGTAAAACGACTCCATTTCCGGCGCTCCTCTATGTCTTGAATAAATGGCCCAAGCTGCGCGCAGTACGTGGCGACGCTACGGCGACACCAGCCTTTTTCGCCGTTTGTCTGCTCCCAATGCTCCAGGCGGTTCAGTGCGTGGTCGGCAAAGATATCGAGCGCGCTCTTATCAAAGCTGATCGCGCGCCCCTTTGAGGCAAGCAGATCATGATGCAGAATCAGGCTTTTCCGGTGATTTCCGACAGTTGAGGCACTCCATTCGGTCGCCGGGTACCGGGAAGTAAGGTCATTCAGAAGCGCCTCTACCTCCGCGATCACCCGCTTTTGGGAAGACGGCTGAGATGGACTTGGTGGCCAGACCCGTGAATACAGATCAGTCTGTGCGCGCCGGAGCACGACAAGGTGGGGATGACCATGGGTCAACATTTCCATGCCGACGCATAGACGCGAAAGCCGCTGATATCGGGTGCGTTCTGCGATCATCTCAGTGAGATACAGATGGGGCAAGGGGGCGGCAGGCAAGGCTCCAAGTCGATCGATGCAACGCAGGTAGCCGTCGACTTCTTTCAGAAAGCGGCGCCTCTCTGATACATGTAAATCCTTGGCGAGGTGTCGCATGTCTGTTGGCCACCACCGGGCAGCGATGATGTCGCTCACAGATCGTTTGTCGATTTCGTTTTCGTACAGCCAATCACGCAGGTCCTTGTCGGGACCAGACGTGCCCAAGTCGTAGAGGACACGCATATATTGCCGTGTCACATCGACGGTCAGTGAGGTGCCCAAAAAACGGCGAAAAGCCTTCCAACCGTCAAGATCGAACACGACGGGACGTCCCGGGAATTCGTCCCGGGACCACGTGCAATACATCCGAACGGTGCGGAGAATTCGCCAGCGCATGGGCTTAGAGGCAGTCTTCAGCCGTGTCTCAAGAACCGGCTGAAAGTCGACGGGCCACTCTGCGGGTATTGTGCTCGTCATACACCCAATCTCCTGTAGATCTCGGCCTGCGCCTCCATGACATCCCGAAGCCGGCGGGCCCGGTCGACAAACAGGTAGGCATTCCGGACAGTGTTTTCTTTGTCGCCGAGCAACTCGGCGATTTGGCAAACGGGCACACCATTGGCATAGAGATGGCTGGCAACGATGTGACGGCACATATGCGGCGTCACGTTGAGCCCAATCTCAGAGGTATAGTTTCGCCAAATACGCCGTAGGGTCTCAACATGTAGGCCGCAGAACAAGGCGTTTGGTTGCCTGTATTTCGCGTGGCTCGGCTTGTGCTTTAGGATAAGCGGGTGGGCTTTCCTGAGATACCAGTCCATGACTGCCCTGGGATCTATCGTCCGGGTTTTGAGCAAGGGGACGCCCTCGGCGAAGTAACCGTTCTTGACGATATGACCGGGTACAAGAATGGATAGCTCATTCTGACCCCGTGCCCGCTCAGAAAAAATCACGTGCGGCTTGGAGCCGCCAGTTAATAGTTTTTGACGGGTAGCCAAACGAAGAGGATATCGCGTGCTGATCACCGTGTGGACGGCCATGATCGCCAGATCCAGAGCTCGGTGTTGGGTCTTGTTCAATCCCGGTTCATCGGAGTTCTTCAATACGTCGAACCGTTCGATCAAAGGCCTTGCCTCGTCGAAGAAGACCTTTGGCATTGAGAAAAACCGACGTTGAAAATTCTCGTCATCGATAAAGCGCAGACAGGTTTCTCGCTTGAAAGCCGCATTTACGCTTTCCTCCTCGACGCGGCGACGCAATGATCTGGCATCGAAGAGCGAAGGCACGCATTTGCCGCTATAGTTGGGGCACAGGTCACTAAGAAATTGGATCGCTGATTGGGCGTAAGCCCGCCGGACGTCCGGCTGGCATATCGGTCCAAGCCCGCCTTCGGCGCAAACCTCCACGACATCGGCCAGCACTTCAGGGCGAGTGAACGCCTCGCGATCCAAGGGCCTGTCCGGTGCGGCCAAGCCCAATTCGACCGTACCATGCCAATACCAGCGTACGGCTGTCGCGATGTTTTCTGCGCGATCTTCACCGATACCATCTGTTTCGATGCTTCGGTTTTCCGTTCCGTATTCAAGGGTTTGTTCTCCGCGTCGTCGCCGGTCGAGGTAATCCTGCAGATGAGCCTCTAACTCCGGATGCAACGGAGGCGTAGAGCGCTGATGAGGCGCCGTTAGGTGTCTAAGTGGGCCGATAGGTTTGATAGGGAGGAGGCAGTTGGGCACACGGTCGTCGTCACGCAACTTATCCAAACGCTTGGTGCCGCGCCTCACAGCATCCTTGATGTTTGGGAGGAGATCACGCGCGAAACCTTCGATCTGTAGGCTGGTCAATTCGCGTAGGGACATACCACGCAGGCGGCATTCCCGTGCCAAGATATTGAGGGGTTGCCGCTCATAGGTGTTCAGAAGCACTGGCCCTTCGCTGCGACCAACGACATGGTCGATCAAAGCGGCCCAGTCATCGTCAATCGAACGAAGCACATTGATCGCAGCCCGGCGTCCCGAAGCGACGTCGAAGAAAGAGGAAAGATTGCTGGCCCACACTTTGACCGACGTGAGGTTTTTGAAACCGCACCCCCTCGGGATGCGCCCGGTCCTCTTGATCTCGGCATAGATACGTTTCGGCTCGTCTGGGTCGCAAAGGATGAGTTCCTCGGCGTCCGCGATGCCCATTGCATTGTAGACCTTCAGGGCCTTGTTCACCGATCCCCGGATTTTGAGGCGCCGGGTTTCGGCCCAATTTTCGTCGAAGACACCGGCGGAAAACCGGGTTTTTGCGGTGGCAAGATCCATCCGGACTGTGTCTCGAGTGTTAATGTTGCTGGGATGGTGCATGACAGTCATTTGATTCTTCCTTCGAAAATCTTTTCGGGCAGGTGCGCTATCCGCGCCGCCCTCACGACTGGGGCGCGTGCGTGTGCGCAATGACGCGCAATGTGCGCAAATCGGTGTTTGGGGGAGAGGTCTGACACGGACGCCCTGTTGGGCCTTTGACCCAAGTCCAACAGAGCGTTTGTGTCATTGTGTTATGATTCGGCACAAAGTGCGTGGATCGCACTTTTCGCGTCATCAACACCGCAATTCTCTCTGAGAACGGTGTCATTTTTGTTTGCTCAGGAGCATCTCGTGGCAGTAAAGCGCGGATGCCAGATCGCGCCGGAACCGGTGTTGTTTACCGATGCGTATGGAGACGAGGCGCCCTTCGCGGGCGTGCCGCCTATAAGTGCCTAAATGCAACTTTGACAAGCGATTGTCGTCCTCACGCTTGCTCTCTGGCGTGAGGAGGTCCGCGAGAAGGACCAGCCGCTCGTCATCCGAGCAAAGTGCCCAGGCCTTCAGGGGGTCGCTTACGCCTTCGACAGCCAGTAGGTCGGTGAGCGGGACGGTGAGGTCGCGCGTTTTCCCGGGATTGAGGCCAAAGTCGCGCAATACGCGCCGAACCGTGTCAGCACCGACGGACCACCTTCTTGAAATATTCTTCTTCGTAAACTCTGGTATCGGATACTGTGCAAGCGCACGCGCAATCTCACGCGTTTCTGCCGCGCTTCGGCTTGGAGCAGCATTGTCTTCTCTTGAAGCGCCGTCACAGGATCGGTTTTTGCTTGCTGAACGCTTTTGAATCTGGTCGCGGGTGGCTTCGGATTTCATGGGTCAATCTCCTTCGTAGCCAGGAGATCGGTTCACTTCGTCGAGCCCAAAAACGGAGTTTAGAGGAAGTGCAACGCAGCCACGCAGGCCTGAATGGAGGGGCCGGCCGAGTTGCCTAAGGCACTTTTGCCGAAAGGGGAAATGACCAGATCTTGCCCACTTCCGGTTCCGCGTCGTTCCTTTCCATGCCATTTCAAGGGTTTGGACGGGTCTGCGACGGACCGCCAAGTGTTTGAATTTTTGCCTTGTAAATCCATCGCTTGTGCGGATATACGCGTCGGCGGAGACGTGGCCGAGTGGTCGAAGGCGCTCCCCTGCTAAGGGAGTAGGCGGGAAACCGTCTCGAGGGTTCGAATCCCTTCGTCTCCGCCATCAACCCCTTGATATTAAAGGAAAAGCCCCGACTTTCCGCCGGGGCCTTTCGATAATCTGGGGAGCGTGCGCGTGCACTATGTGTGCATGTCGGCCCATTTCTTGAGTCGCAGGATGGCGCGTAAATCAAAGTCGCAAGGGTTGGATTTATAGGCTGAGCGTTGCCCCTGTTTTAGCGCAGCGGATGGCTCGTGGCGGTTATGCTGAGCAAGCTCGTTCCCCATACAGGGATCTTAGCTGTCTACGAACAGTCCGCCGTCATCACCCATCATCCTCTTTATGCGCCCGCGCCGTCCAGAGTTGTACCGGGGCACGGTTCTGAGACAGCGCGTTGCTCTGGTTAGGCCGCCATCTTAACCCCCGTGGCGGCTTCGGGTTCAAGGGCTTTTTGTTCAGCCCTGATCTGATCGGGTGTCTTGTACCCGTGGCGCTGCCGGAGCCATGAGGCGTTGTGCTCCGCCGCAAAGGCGGCCAGCGCCTGCCTGAGCTCCTCTACCGTCGTGAAGTGGCGCACCCAGAGCAGTTGCTCCTTGAGCGTGCGAATGGCGCGTTCGGCCACGCCGTTGCCCTCGGGCTGTCGAACGAAGGCGGGCGAGCTGATGATGCCGAAGCATTCGATCTCGCTCTGGAAGTCGTCGGCCATGTAGTTCGAGCCTTGATCGTGGCGCAGGGTCAGGCCCTTGGCAACGCCCGGCCCCACGCCGCCGAAGTGGCGGGTGACGCCTTGGCGGACCGGCTCCAGGGCCTGCCACCGGCTTGCGCTCGACGAGGCATGGGTGCCGATGAACTCGCCCGAGCAATGATCGATCGCGATGAACACATAGGCGCGCCCCTCACCAGTGGTGACCGTCTGGGTCATGTCTGTGCCCCAGACCTCGTCCACCTTGTCGGTGACGATGGTGCCCGCATGGGGATGTGCGTCGCGCTGGACAGGTCGCTGCGGCGCGAGCAAGTTGTTCTCGTTCATGACCCGCCGCACCCGGCGCGCGGCGGTGCGCACGCCCTTGGCCCGCAGCCGCGCCCAGACCTTGCGATACCCCTCGCCGGAAAAGGGCGAGGCAGTGATCACGGCCTGGGTGTGGATCAGCAGCTCGGCGTCGCTGCACGCGCCCTGCGGCCCACGCCGCTTCGGCGGACGCCCCGCATTGGCGGCCGCGGCACCATCGGTCGCAGCACGATACCGGTAGACCGTCGCCCGGGGCACGCCCCAGATCCTGCAGACGCGGGACATCCCAAAGCGGCGATGCGTGGAGATCGAATGCGTCTGGCTCATTTCTTCGCCTGCCTCCGGCCTTTTCGGCCTTCATTCGATCCCCCGGATCGAATGATCGCTGCGCGATCGGCCTCAAAGCCTCCGCCGGGCCAAAGGGCGGCCACCCTCCAGCTTGTCGATCCTGGCGTAGAGCAACTCCTTGTCCATGGTGATCTCGCCCACCTTGGCCTTCAGCCGCGCGATCTCGTCATCACGCGCGTCGCGCTCGCGCTCCTTGAGCGCGCTTTCCGCACCCTTCAGGACCTTGTCACGCCACTCCGTTGTGAATCGGCATGCAAAAGTGACCCACTTGGGTGGGTATGATCATCTAAAACTGACCCACCTGCATTGTTAACATCCGTGCGCTTTGGCACGGAGGAAGAGCAGGTGTTACTGATGGAAACGTCAA
>NZ_QNGB01000027.1 GCF_003298505.1 Roseovarius sp. TE539 | reverse complement strand
CCAGAAAAAGCAAAGCCCACAGACGAGCCTGCTATATGGGGGGCGCTCGCCTGTGGGCTTTGCTACCCCCCAGGTGGGTCATTTTTAAATGATCACGATGGGTCAGTTTTGAATGCAGATTGACAGGGCATGCCCTGAACCGCGAGCGCTACGGCAAAGGTGCCTCGCTGGAAAACCTGCAGGCGATCCTTCAACCAACCTGCTTCTGAAGGGCAGCGGCAGCACGGGCGCGGCTGATGGCGTCGTCCTGATCGCTTAACAAAGCTATCTCCTTCTCGATCCGCTCGAAGATCGGCAGATAAACTGGATCGTGCAGCACCAGCACCGCCAGTTTCCGGTGCGCAGATTGCAGGGATTTCAGGTCAGTGCGGCTCATACCTTCTGTATAGCAATCAGTCGCCCGGCGATTACGCATTTCTCGAAAAAAATTGTCGGCCCCGACTGTCATGCGTAGGATGCAGGATCCCGAAGAAAAAAGGTGCGCCCATCGCCTGGCGCGTGGTGGTGAATGCCGGCATCAGCGGATCGGGCATCCGCGACATGATGCTCGAGGCGGTGGAGCGGCGCTTCGGTGATTGCCAGGCGCCGCACCCTGTCGAGGTGCTCAGCGACAACGGCGCGCCCTACACGGCAAAAGACACACGTATCTTTGCCCGGCAGCTTGGTCTGCCGCTCGTGACCTCGAAGGGCACGGGGTGCCCGGCGAGGGCGGCGTTGAGGGCGGCGAGGGCCTCCTCGACGGCGGGTTGCTTCGCCTCCCAGATCGTGTCGATCTCGGTGTTGTTGGCGATGGACTTGAGCGTGATGTGGGGCACGCGGTGATAGACGAAACCGTGGCGGATGTCGTCATAGGTGGCGTGGGTGGCCGGGGCGGATCGCGTGACCTCGGCCTCTTTCCTCTGCCCCTCCTCTGAGTCCTTGAGCAGATACCAGGGGTATTTCGCCCCCATGATGCGCGCACGGGCGAGCGCGAGGGCCACGCGCGAGGTGTCGATGGTGATCCAGCGGCGGCCCCATTGCTCGGCGACGTAAGCGGTGGTGCCGGAGCCGCAGGTGGGATCGAGCACAAGATCGCCGGGATCGGTGGTCATGAGGAGGCAGCGTTCGATAGTTTTAGCATTTGTCTGACCGACGTAGAGCTTGTCGTCCGTGAAATTGCCGGTGCCGGTATCGGTCCACATATTTCCATGAACACCGACATCGAAGTGGCATTGTTGCACATCTCTGACGACAGAGGATTCACTTTGCGAGTCCATGCGGTTACACGGGCTGCATGAGCAAGCCACCTCCCGCCCGCTATCGCACGACGAACTGGTCCAGCTACAACGCGTCGCTGCGCAAGCGGGGATCGCTGCTGATCCGGGTCGACAAGGACATGACCTGGCGCGCGCCGCGTGACGGCCGGCCGGACGTCCGCCGGTCTTTTCCGATGCGGCCATCCAGTTCTGCCTGTCAATCAAAGTGCTGTTCAAGCTTCCCTTGCGCCAGACCGCCGGGATGGTGGCCAGCCTGCTGCGTCTTGCGGGACTGGACTGGCCGGTGCCTGACTTTTCCACCCTGTGTCGGAGGCAGAAGACCCTGGCGGTGCAGGTCCCGTATCGGCGCGCCGATGGGCCGCTGAACCTGTTGGTCGACAGCACCGGGATCAAGGTCCTCGGCGATGGCGAATGGCAGGCGCGCAAGCATGGCACGCAGGGCCGTCGGTGAGCCATGTCGCGCCATTGATCCGAGCGACAATGGCGAACGGCGCAAGGGGCATCTGGCCATGGATCCGGCCACGTCCGACATCCGCGCCGTCGAATTCACCCCCAGTCGCGACGGCGACAGCCCCGTGCTGCCCGACCTGCTCGACCAGATCCCCGAGGACGAACAGATCGGTACCGTGACCGCCGATGGCGCCTACGATACGCGCCGCTGCCACACCGCCATCATCGAGCGTGACGCCGTTCCGATCATCCCGATCCGCAAGAACGGACGCTTGTGGGAAGAGAACTGCCCTGCGGCACGCGCCAGAAACGAAACCCTGCGCGCAACGCGATATTACGGGCGGGCATTCTGGAAGCGATGGACCGGATACCATGCCCGCAGCAGGATCGAGGCGAGAATGCGCTGCCTGAAAGCCTTCGACGAGCGCATCGCCGCGAGAGGCCCCGACCGCCAGACCGCCGAAATCCACATCCGCATCGCCCTCATGACCCGCTTCTCGGCCCTCGGCACCGCCGAGATCGTCCGCGCGGCATGACGTCAGCGGGGTATGGGGCCGTCACGCCTCAAGCGCGAGTTGCGCAACAACGCCCTTCGTGGGTGTGCCTAGCGGCCGCTCGGGGGGCTCAAGCCGCTGCGCGGCGAAACAAACGCGTGATCACCATGAAGAAAAGCGGCACGAAGATCACTCCCAGAACCGTTGCCGAGATGGTGCCCCCCAGGACACCCGATCCGATGGCATTGCGCCCTCCGGAGCCCGCACCGGAACTCAGAACCAGGGGCAGAACACCCAGGGAAAAGGCCATCGATGTCATGATTATCGGGCGGAAACGCTGGCGCGCAGCCTCGGCCACCGCGTCGATGATGCGCTCCCCGCGTTCGTGTCTGTCACGCGCAAACTCGACGATCAGGATGGCATTCTTGCCTGTAAGGCCGATCACGGTGAGCAGGCCGACCTGAAAGAAGACACCGTTTTCGAATCCGCCCAGCCACGCACCCGTCAATGCCCCGAGAACGCCGATGGGCATGGCGAACATCACGGCGAACGGTATCGACCAGCTTTCATAGAGCGCCGCCAGCGAAAGAAACACCACCGCCAGCGACAGCGCGTACAGCAGCGGGGCCTGGCTGCCGGATTCCCTTTCTTCGAGTGAAAGCCCGGTCCAGGCTGCCTCGTAGCCGGTGCCAAGCTGCGCCACGAGACGTTCCATTTCCGCCATCGCTTCGCCCGTGGTGGTGCCGGGTGCCGGGCTGCCCTGAATCTGGATCGACGGAACGCCGTTGTAGCGGTAGAGTCCTTGTGGCCCGAATTTCCAGCCCCCCTCGGAAAAGTTGGAAAACGGGACGAGGCCGCCGCTGGTATTGCGGACCCGCCACTCGTCGATATCGGTCGGACCCGCGCGCGCTTCGGCCTCGCCCTGTACGTAGACCCGCTTGATCCTGCCCTGGTCAAGGAAATCGTTCACGTAACTGCCGGCCCATGCGATCTGAAGAAGCTCGCCGACATCCGTCGGCGTGAGCCCCATCGCGCCCGCCTTGCGCCAATCAATATTGAGATTGAACTGCGCCGCGTCCTCCAGACCGCTCGGCCGGGCCGACGCGATACGGTCGCTTTCGGCGGCCAGGCCCAGCAACCTGTTGCGAGCCTCGACCAATTCTTCGTGCGATTGGCCGCCACGTGCTTGCAGGTAGAAATCGAAACCCGACACGTTCCCAAGCTCGATCACCGACGGCGGCACTACGGGAAAGACGCGGGCGTCCTGAATCTGGCTGAAAGCTCCGAATGCCCGGCCCGCAAGCGCCTGGACACTCTGTTGCGGTTGGGGCCGCTTTTTCCAATCCTCCAGCTGGACAAAGGCCAGGCCCATGTTCTGCCCGCGACCGGAAAAACTGAAGCCCACGACGCCAAAAAGGGATTTGACGACTCCCTGTTCCTCCTCAAGGTAGTAATCCTCCACCTGCCTGACCACGTCCAGCGTGCGTTCCGCGCTCGCCCCGGTCGGCGTCTGGATCAATGTGAACAGGATGCCCTGATCCTCTTCGGGAAGGAACCCTGTGGGCGTGCGCGCAAACAGCAGTGCCATTGCTGCGGCCAGAACCAGGTAGATCAGCCCCACACGGAAGGGGCGCCGCACGGTCCAGCGTACGGTGCCCGCATAGCCCCGGGTCAGGCCAGAGAAACCACTGTTGAACCACGCGAAGGGGCCGCGCCGCGCCGGGTGGTCGCTCTGCCTCAGCAGCGACGCGCAAAGCGCCGGGGTCAAGGTCAGCGCCACGACCACCGACAGAGCCATCGCCGAAACGATCGTGATTGCAAATTGCTGGTAAATCACTCCGGTCGATCCGGGAAAGAAGGCCATCGGCACGAAAACCGCCGACAGCACCATGGCGATGCCGATCAGGGCGCCGGTGATCTGCCCCATGGACTTGTGGGTGGCCTCGCGCGGGGGAAGGCCCTCTTCCTCCATGATACGTTCGACGTTCTCGACCACGACGATGGCATCATCGACCAGCAGGCCGATCGCCAGAACCATCGCGAGCATGGTCAGCGTATTGATCGTGAATCCGGCCGCCGCAAGCACCCCGAAAGTACCCAGAAGGACCACCGGCACGGCCAGTGTCGGGATCAGCGTGGCACGCAGGTTCTGCAGGAAAAGGAACATGACGAGAAAGACCAGCCCGATCGCCTCGAACAGGGTTTTCACGACCTCCTTGATCGAGATCTCGATGAACGGCGTGGTGTCGTAGGGAATGATGTATTCCATGCCATCGGGGAAGAAGCCGGCGAATTCGGCCATCCGATCCTTTACCGCTTCCGCCGTTTCCAGCGCATTCGCGCCCGGCGCAAGCCGGATCGCCATGCCCGAAGCCGGGTTTCGATTGAATCGCGCGGTAGTCGCGTAGTTCTCTGCCCCGATTTCCACCCGTGCGACATCGTCCAGAAGTACCAGACCACCATCGGTTTCGGCCCGCAGTACGATCTGTCGGAAATCCTCCGGCGTACTGAGAAGCGATTGTGCGGTGATCGTGGCATTCAGCTGCTGCCCCTCCACCGTCGGCCGCGCGCCGAAGGCACCGGCCGAGATCTGCGCATTCTGAGCCGAAACAGCGTTGACCACATCCGTCGGTGTCAGTTCGAATGCAGCCAGCTTGGAGGGATCAAGCCAGATACGCATGGCGTACTGGGCGCCGAACACGTTGACCGATCCCACACCCTCGATCCGGCTGAGCTCGTCCACAAGGTTGGTTTCCATGTAATCGGCCAGATCGACCTGTTCGAGGTTCCCATCGGTCGAGATCAGGCCAACCACCATCAGGAACCCGGCCGACGACTTCTCGACCGTGATCCCCTGCCGTTGCACGATCTCGGGCAGCAGAGGGGAGGCACGGCTAAGCTTGTTCTGCACCTGCACCTGCGCGATATCGGGGTCGGTGCCGGTTTCGAATGTCAGGGTAATCTCGCTACGCCCCGCAGCGGTCGACTGAGACGAGAAGTAGCGCAGACCATCAAGCCCGGTCATCTGCTGTTCGATCACCTGTGTGACGGTGTTGGCGACGGTCCCGGCCGAAGCCCCGGGATACGTCGCGTTGACGGTCACCGAGGGCGGCGCGATCTGGGGGTATTGCGCGACAGGCAACAGCCGGATCGCAAGGATGCCCACCCCCATGATGAGGATCGATATGACCCAGGCAAATACCGGGCGGTCAATGAAGAACCGTGCCATTCCGTGCTTCTCCCGCCCCTCAGTCAGCCGTCTCGTCGGTATCGGACATGCCGCGCAGCTCAGCCTCCACAGTGGCGCCCGGAGAGGTTTTCTGGAAACCCGCGACGATCACGCGATCCCCTGGTTCCAGGCCACTCTCGACAACCCAGTCGCTGCCGCGATCCTGCAGGACCGAAAGCGTGCGCTCCTCGACTTTCTCCTGTGAATTCACAACCCAGGCGGTCGGTCGGCCGCGCCGATCCCGCACCACGCCTTCCTGCGGCACGAGGAATATGTCCCTGGCCACCTCGACGGGCATTTCGACCTGCACGTACATCCCGGGAAGAAGAAGAGAGTCCGGATTCGCGAACTGCATGCGCAGCGTCACGACGCCTGTCTGCGGGTCCACCTTCGGCTCGGCGGCCTGCAGGCGACCGGTATGACCGTATGTTGATCCGTCGGCCAGTTTGAGCCGCACGGTCCCGTCAGCATCAGCGAGGGCGGCTTCGGTCTCGCCGCGGCGCCAGCGCAGCAGATCGGCCGCCGACTGTGTCACGTCGACATAAACCGGATCAATCTTGCGGATCACCGCCAAGGGCGCCGCCTGGCTTGCTGTAACCAACGCGCCCTGGCTGATCTGGGCAAGGCCAATCCGGCCCGAAAGCCGTGCCCTGATCGTGGTGCGCGCAAGGTCGATCTGTGCCGAATTGAGCTGTGCCTTGGCAAGTTGAAGCGCGGCAGAGGCGGCATCCCGGGCGGCGAGCGCGTCATCCAGGGTCTGTTGGCTGGCGACACTGCGGGATTGCAGTTCCTCAATTCGTTCAGCATCACGTTCCGCAGCGCTCAGCTCGGCGTCGGCCTGGGCGACGCGCGCGCGGGATTGCCTGACACTCGCCTGGTATGTTTCCGAGTCGATGCGATAAAGCGCATCCCCGGACTCGACATGAGCCCCTTCGGTGAACAGGCGTTCGGTGACGATACCATTCACCTGGGGCCGCACCTCGGCTTCGGCCGATGGTGCCACCCGCCCCGGAAGCGTGGATGTCAGGGTTACCGATTCCGGCTCCAGCCTGACGACGGTCACGGCGGCAGCTTCCTGTGGCTGTTGTGCATCTGCATGCCCCGCCGCAAGCAGGAGGCAGGCAATGAAGAGGACAATTCCGTGCGGTCGAAACGGCATGACGGACCTTCTGGCTTTCAGGCGGAATACGAAACAGTGCCTACATGAAACAAAACGGACTTGCGAATAACAAATACCGGCGTTGCGGTCATCGTCCCGTTTGGGGGGGATTGCCGTGGCAAGTTCGCAGAACGGGCGGGTTGCACCCGAAAGGACGACCCCGACGCCAGGCACCCCTTGACCTGCGCGCATTTGCCGTGTACCTGCCACTCATCCCGTGCTTCCTGCCGCGTGAGCAGTGACCGGCCCCGTTCGGAGCGTCCGATAAAAGATCACGGGATGAACAACTCCCAAAATCACGCATGGGCCCATTGGCCGACCGGCCCGTATCTTGCTGATCCGGTGAGCGGGTTGACCATGCTCACCCGTCCGTCGAACGCGCGGACAAGAAAACCCGGCGTGCTTTGAAGAGTGCGCCCGAAAGGACGATTTTGAACGCTTTTGAACATATGGGGCTAACGTCGGCCCTGGTGGCCAAGCTGGCCGAAAACGGCATGACCGAACCCACTCGAATCCAATCCCGGGCGATCCCGCCTGCACTCGAGGGTCGAGACGTGATGGGCCTTGCTCAGACCGGCACCGGAAAGACAGCCGCATTCGGCCTTCCCCTGGCCATGTCCCTTGCCGGGCAGCGCGGCAAGCCCCGGCCCGGCACCGCCAAGGCGCTGGTGCTGGCACCGACGCGTGAATTGGCCCGCCAGATATGCGACTCCATACGCCCGCTGGTGGCCGGTTCGCCGATCAGGATCGGGCTGGTTGTCGGCGGCGCCTCGATCAAGGCACAGTCCCAGACGCTGTCGCGGGGCATCGACCTTCTGGTCGCGACACCCGGCCGCCTTCTGGACCTGATGGACCGTGGCGCGGTCCGGCTGTCGGAAACCCGCTTTCTGGTTCTGGACGAGGCCGACCAGATGCTTGACCTGGGCTTCATCCACGCGCTGCGCAAGATCTCCGCGCGCCTGCCGGCGGAGCGGCAGACGATGCTGTTTTCGGCAACGATGCCCAAGCAGATGAACGAGCTTGCGCAAAGTTTCCTGACCAACCCGGTCCGGATCGAAGTCTCGCCCCCCGGCACCGCGGTCGAAAAGATCTCCCAGTCGGTGCATTTCGTTCAGAAGGCCGACAAGACGGCGCGGCTGATCGAACTGTTGGGCAATCACGGGTCCGAGCGCGCGATCGTCTTCGGGCGCACCAAGCACGGGTCCGAGCGATTGTCCAAGACCCTGGACAAGGCGGGTTTCAAGGTCGCGGCCATCCATGGCAACAAGAGCCAGGGCCAGAGGGACCGCGCCATTCGCGCCTTCCGCGCCGGCGAAGTGCATGTGCTGGTGGCCACCGACGTGGCCGCGCGCGGGATCGACATCCCCGATGTGCGCCATGTCTACAATTTCGATCTGCCGAACGTGGCCGAAAACTATGTCCACCGGATCGGACGCACCGCCCGCGCCGGCGCCGAAGGGGCCGCGGTTGCGTTCTGCGCGCCCGAGGAAATCGGTGAACTCAGGGCCATACAAAAGGCGGCGGGCATGTCCATCCCCGTCGCGTCCGGCCAACCATGGGAAAGCCTCGACACGCCGGCACAGCGCCGCCGGGGCGGTGGAGGCGGGGCGAAATCCCGACCCCGCCGCCGCAACCGCAACCGGGCCGCGGCCTGATCACAGGACTTCCGGGTGGCGCCGCGGCGCCGCCCGCTCACGCGCTCCGCGCAACAAGATCCCGCGACGCGTCCAGTATCCCTTCCACCGAGGGCAAGGTCGCGGCGTAGGCCGGACCGGTGGCAATGAAACTGTCCTCGGCGGTCAGACGTACAAAGGGGACGTCCGTGGTCTCCGCGAAATGCGCCATCAATGCCTCGGCCACACCACCGGAGCGGCGGGTCTCGTCCACGATCAGGATCGCGCCACACACTCGCACAGCCTCGTGCAGCGCCGCTTCCGGCAACGGCGACAACCAGCGAAGATCGACGACCCTTGCCGCAACTCCCTCTGCCCTCAGCCGTGCTTTCGCCTGCCGCGACAGGTAATGCCCGTTGCCGAAGGTGACGATGGCCAGATCAGTGCCGTCGCCGTGAACACCGACCTCCCCGGACGCGATCCGTTCACCCGGTGCCGGATACCGGCACAGCCATCCGCCATCCTTATCCTCATGAAGATCCCGCGCCGGATAGAGCGCGATCGGTTCGAGGAACACAACCACGCGCTGCTCCTCGCGGGCCAGCCGCACGCATTCGCGAAGTATCATCACCGCATCCGCCCCGTTCGAGGGGCAGGCAAGTATCAACCCCGGAATGTCACGCAGGACGGCCAGCGAGTTGTCATTGTGGAAATGCCCGCCAAAGCCTTTCTGGTAGCCCAGCCCGGCGATGCGCACGACCATCGGGTTGGTGAACTGCCCCTGCGAGAAGAATGGCAGGGTCGCCGCCTCGCCGCGCAATTGATCCTCTGCGTTGTGCAGGTATGCGAGAAACTGAATCTCGGGGATCGGTACGAACCCGTTATGCGCCATCCCAATGCCCAGCCCCAGGATGGATTGCTCATCCAGCAACGTGTCGATCACACGGTCCCGGCCAAAACGCGACATCAGCCGTTGGGTCACGCCGTAGACGCCGCCCTTGGCGCCTATGTCCTCGCCCATCAGCACGATCTCGTCATGCTCCAGCATCAGATCGGTCAAAGCCCAGTTGATCAGGCGTGACATGATCTGTGGCGTGTCCTGCGCCTTGAGATCGGCACCGAAAGCCGCGGCGCGGTCAGCAGGGTCGGGTCCGTTGACCGGACGGCACGCGCGCAGCGGCGGGATCAGACTGGCCATGACCTGTTGCGCGGTTTCAAGCCGCGGGCGGCTGACCACTTCGGCGGCAATGGTCTCCACCTCATCACCGGTTTCACCATAGGTCCGCAATGCTGCCTTGCGCGATAGCGCACCCGCAGCATCAAGAAGCCGCACCGAATGCAACAACGGGTCATCGGCCTCCTGCGCCTCGACCTCGGTTTTCGGCAGATAGGATGTCGGCACATCCGCTCCCGCGTGGCCATACAGGCGCACCGTTCGCATGTGAAGGAATGCGGGTTTGCGACGGTGACGAACATGCGCAGCCGCCGCGGACGCCGCACGATAGGTGTCATAAAGGTCTCGTCCGTCGCAGGCGAAGTATTCCAGGTCCGGCCGCGCCGAGAATCCCGCTTCGATCCAGCCCTCGGGGGTCCTGACCGAAATGCCGATGCCGTTGTCTTCGCAAACGAACAGAAGCGGCATTGGCACGGCCTGATATGCAGCCCAGGCCGCGGCGTTGAACGCGCCCTGCGCCGTGGAATGATTGGCCGATGCATCCCCGAAGGAACACATGATCAGCGCGTCATCGGGAAGGGTGCGGTGCTCGGGCGGGCGGCGACGGGCCAGCCCCAGAGAATAGGCCGCGCCGACAGCCTTGGGAAGGTGGCTGGCGATTGTCGAGGTTTGCGGCGGAATCATGAGCGCTTTCGATCCCAGGACCTTGTGGCGCCCGCCCGAGACGGGATCCTCGGCGGAGCACGCGAAACTCAGCAGCATGTCGCGCACCACCGTCTGTCCCGGAACCTGTCCGGCGCGGGCAATCTGGAACGCGGCGTCGCGGTAATGCAGGAATGCCATGTCAGTGGGCCGCAGTGCCTGAGCCACGGCCGCCATGCCTTCGTGCCCGCTGGAGCCAATGGTGTAATACCCCTGCCCGGCCCTTTGCATCACACGGCTCTGTCGGTCCAGCGCGCGGCTCAGGCACTGGGCGCGGAAAAGCTCCGCCGCCTCCGCATTCGGCAGCGCCGGGTCCGGCGCACGTCCATCCGGCAGGTCACCGGACGCGACGCGGGCCAGAAAATTCTCGTGAACGATATCGGCACGGTCCATTCCTGCTCTCCTCTCAAGCCTGCCCGGCGGGTCCGCGGTAGTGGGCAAGCAACCTCTCTGGGGAGGTGCCGGACAGATAGCGCAGCAAGAGGATCAGGTTGCCGCTCCCCCGCCTGAGCCATCCATCCCGCCGGTATCGCGCGGCGCTGGTCGAAACGCGCAGGGGCATCGCCTGCAACCGTCCGCCCAGTCGGCGCGCCAGCGCCACATCCTCCATGATCGGAATGTCGGGATACCCGCCGGCAGCGTCATAGTCCGTGCGCGAAACCAGCAGCCCCTGGTCACCATAGGGCAGATGGAAAAGCCGCGAGCGCAGGTTCGCCCATCCAGACACCAGGGCCGGCGCAAGCCCGGCGGCATCGAACCCCAGCTTGAAATATCCCGGGCGCCCGGACTTCATCTGCGCCCGCACAACCGCCGCCCACCCGTCCGCAAGCCGTGTATCGGCGTGCAGGAACAACAACCACTCACCCTCCGCCGTCGCGGCACCGCGGCGAAGCTGCCCGCCCCGCGACGGCGGCCCGGCAAGCAGCACCGCACCGGCGGCATCGGCGATCTCCCGGGTCGCGTCTGCCGATCCGCCGTCGGATATCACCAATTCGCGGATCAGCCCGGCCTGCAATCCCTCGGTGAGCGCCGCCAGGCATCCGGGCAGCGCCTCTGCAGCGTTCAAGGTGGGGATCACCACAGAGAGTTCCGCGCGCATCGTTCCGTCTCCTGTTGCGGCCTGTCAAAATCCCGTGTCATCACCTACATGACAGCCAGAGCCAATACCAGTCAGAGGAGGCACCATGCCCCGCGCGATCCATGCCATCATCGGCAGCGATGCCGAACACTTTCTGCAAGGCCTCATCACCACGGATATCGCCGGGCTGGACAAGGGCCTTCTCTATGCCGCACTCCTAACGCCACAGGGCAAGTATATCGCCGATTTCTTTCTGCTTCGGCATGGCGGGTCGGTGTTGGTGGATGTGGACGCGGAGATCGCGCCGACATTGGTCCAGCGGTTGAACATGTACAAGCTCCGCTCGGATGTGCGGATTTCCGAAAGCGATGTGCAGGTCTTCCGCGGCACCGGACCGGCGCCCGATGGCGCGTTGGCAGATCCCCGACACCCGGCAATGGGCTGGCGCCTCTACGGGACCCGATCAGGAGATGACGGCACCGACTGGGAGGCCATCCGCGTGGCGCATTGCATCCCCGAAACAGGCATTGAACTGACGCCGGATAGTTTCGTGCTCGAAGCGGGACTGGACCGTCTCGGGGGCGTGGATTTCCGCAAGGGGTGCTATGTCGGCCAGGAGGTCACGGCCCGAATGCGCCACAAGACGAAACTGCGAAAGGGTCTGGGCACGGTTTCGATCGACGGGGACGCCGCGCCGGGAACACCGATCACGTCAAGCGACGAAAAACAGGCCGGCACCCTCTGCACGCGGTCGGGTGACCGGGCCATAGCCTATCTGCGCTTCGACAGGGCAGGACCGAACATGCATGCCGGCGATGCGACCGTGCATTACATCCGGCCGGAATGACATCGCGGTTCCCGCCGCGACACATACGACCCGGGTTCGACCCGGATCAGGCGCGTTCGGAATACTCCATGGTCTCGGTGTTGACGACGATTTCCTCGTCCTGGCCCACGAAGGGCGGCACCATGACCTTTACCCCGTTATCCAGGACCGCGGGCTTGAAGCTGTTTGCCGCCGTCTGACCCTTGACCACCGGTTCGGTTTCCGCGACCCGGCAGGTCACCTTCTGCGGCAGCGTCGCGTTGAGCGCCTCGCTTTCATGGAATTCCACCGTGATCGTCATGCCATCCTGCAGAAAGGCACGGCGCTCTCCCAGGATGTCGGCCGGAAGCTGGATCTGGTCGAACGTTTCGGCATCCATGAAATGCAGCATGCCATCGTCTTCGTAAAGGAATTGCTGATCCTTCTGTTCCAGACGTACACGTTCCACCTTGTCGGCGCTGCGAAACCGTTCATTGAGCTTGGATCCGTTGCGCAGGTTTCGCATTTCCACCTGCGCGAAGGCACCACCCTTGCCGGGTTTGACGTGATCGACCTTGACCGCGGTCCAAAGACCGTCATTGTGTTCCAGAATATTGCCTGGCTTGATCTCGTTGCCGTTGATCTTGGGCATGGTGGCGAAACCTCGGCTGAAACTTGATGATTTTCTGAAGGCCCCTATATCTCGTGACAATGCGGGGGGCAAGTGAACCAGATATCGTCTCGATCCATTCGAGGCATGCGTAAACTGCATAGGAGTTATGCATTTATGCTCTATCCGAATCGCTCAAACTCCGTCATAACCACCGCTACGCCCGAAACACAAGCGCATAAGACTAAGGACGAAACATGAATGATTTCGTTGACGGTGCCGCCTTCTCGAACGAGCAGGGCAACCGTGCACGCAAACTTTTCGCGGCCGTCGTACTGGCCGCGCTGGACGACGCCATATCGGATGACAAGAAATTCGGCAACGGCCCGGATCAGATCGCCCGCTGGGCACGTTCGCGCGATGGACGCGAGGTTCTGAGTTGTGCCGGAATAGATCCGAACGAACGTGTGGTTTCCGGCCTCATGGAATTCGTTTCCAAGGGCGTGCGCACCTCCGTGGCGCTGTCGCGCGAGGAAAGCGAACGCCGCAATGCCGCGGCCCTCGCCGAGCAGGCCGAAGCCGCCTGATACTGCGCCATCACCGCAACCCGGACCATGGCCCTGCCCGCAACGGCAGGGCCTTTTGCTTTGCCGGAGCGCGCCGGACCGGTTCGGATTGATACGCCCCTGTCCCCGCGACGGGGCCTCTGCGCCGGCTGTGCGAATCCCAGATCAGGCCCGGGCACGGGCTCACACGGCCAGGGCGGCCCACGCGATCGCCGTCGGACCCATAATGCCACGATTCGAAAACACAGGGCGACCCGGCGATGCGCGGCGGCTTCGCCTTGAGTCCGCGCAAGGAAAATCACGGCTCCATGAGCTTTGGTCACTCGACCTACCAAGCGCGAAGCACCGTCCTGACCAGCCGGTCCGCAAGGGGCCATGTCCATCCCGGGGCTGACTGCCGCCATCCGACATTTTCGCGCGGGATTACTTGTCTCCTGGCGTCACGCATGCGTTCATACGGGCATCTTGTGGCCGGTGCGGAACACTAGAGGAAATTCCCGGCGAACATCCACGCCCAGAAAAACGCCGGCGACAGTTGCACCGCCGCAAGCGCCGCGATCAGCAGCCGCGACCGCAAACTCGGGAACCGCCGGATCAGGATCAGGCAGAAGAACAACGACAGCCCCATTTCAACAGGGCCGACGACGCCCGCATGATGCGCCCTGTCCCAGTAACTCACCGGGCTTTCGAACACCCAGTCCGTGACCGGCCAGAAATGTGGCCGCCCGTCATCGTGATGCAACGGCAGATCGAAAGCGAGGTGCAAAAGCGCTGATGCGGCGAAAACCATCGCTGCACGCGCACCGTACCACCACGCAACCCCGAAACCCGCCGCCCAGATGACAAACGAGTTGTCGACCCGGAAAACCTGTTGCCACGCGTCGGAGAAGTATAGTGTCCCGAACACGTATCCCGGATTCAATCCCAGCACAAAGATAGCTGTACCCGCCATCACGTATAGCGAAAGGTCCGGCGCAAGAGCACCCGCAAGGCCGGCCAGCGTGCGGCGCCTGTCATGGGGGCGCGCGAAAACCGCGGCGGAAAATATCAGGTGGGCGGGCGTGTTCATGGCTTTCCCCGAGTGGACTTGCTTTGTATCACACCCTGCAGAACCGAAGGAGCCGCGAAATGACACGGGCGATCATGATTCAGGGTGCGGGCTCCAACGTGGGGAAATCAATGCTTGTCGCCGGTCTCGCCCGGGCTTTCCACCGGCGTGGCCTGTCGGTGGCACCGTTCAAGCCGCAAAACATGTCCAACAACGCCGCCGTCACCTGTGATGGAGGTGAAATCGGTCGTGCTCAGGCACTGCAGGCCCGTGCCGCGGGCCGAGAACCCCATACCGACATGAACCCGATTCTTCTCAAGCCGGAAACCGATACCGGCGCGCAGGTGATCGTGCAGGGTCAGCGGTACGCCACTCTCCGGGCCCGCGATTACGCACAGGCCAAGCCCCAATTGCTGGCTCCCGCGCTGGAGAGTTTCTTTCGTCTGTGCGCCACCGCCGACCTGGTGCTCATCGAAGGGGCCGGCAGCCCGGCGGAAATAAATCTGCGCACCGGCGATATCGCCAACATGGGGTTCGCCGCGGCCGCCGGTCTGCCCGTCATTCTGGTGGGTGACATAGACCGTGGCGGGGTGATCGCGCAGATCGTGGGAACGCAAGCGGTTCTGCCGCCCTGCGATGCCGGTCGCATCCGTGGGTTTGCCGTAAACAAGTTCCGTGGCGATGTAAGGCTGTTCGACGAAGGTGTGAACGAGATCGAAAAACGCACCGGGTGGCCGTCGCTTGGCGTTGTCCCGTGGTTTGATCAGGCATGGCGCCTTCCCGCGGAGGATGTCATCGATATCCGCAGCAGTGCGGGCGGCCGTTTCAAGATCGCCGTTCCACGCCTGTCACGAATCGCGAATTTCGACGACCTTGATCCGCTTTCTGCGGAACCCGGGATCAGCGTCGAGATTGTGGACCCGGGGCACCCCCTTCCCGGGGACGCCGATCTTGTCCTGATTCCCGGCAGCAAGAGCACCATGGGCGACCTCATGCATTTCCGTGCTCAGGGGTGGGACATTGACCTGACGGCCCATGTCCGGAGGGGCGGGCACGTCATGGGGATATGCGGCGGGTATCAGATGCTTGGCCGCGAGATTTCGGATCCCGGTGGAATAGAAGGACCACCGGGCACCGTACAGGGGCTCGGCCATCTGGACGTCACTACGGTGATGCGCCCTGAGAAAAGGCTGGCGCTCACACAGGCCACTTACGTGCCGACAGGCGATGCCGTGTCGGGTTACGAAATCCATCTGGGAGATACCACCGGCCAGGATTGCGCGCGGGCCTGGCTGAGCGTGGACGGGCGCCCGGAAGGCGCGGCGTCACCCTCCGGGCGGGTCCGCGGCTGCTATTTGCACGGGTTGTTCGGCGCCGACGCGTTCCGTGCCGCGGTGCTTTCAGAGATGGGCGGGCATTCGGACCTGGACTATGCGGGGAGCGTCGAGACTGCGCTCGACGCTCTGGCGGATCACCTCGGCGAACACATGGCGCTGACCACGTTGCTGGAGATGTCAGAGCAACCGAAAGCCCGCACTTAACGTCGGCCTCTTCCGTCAGGCCGCCCGGTCAATCCAGATCCTGCGCCGCCAGTGCCCTGTGGATCTCACGGCGCACGAGCTTGCGAACATTCCGGGTGATCCGTTCGCCCAGAGCACCCTGCAATTCCTGGCGGACAATCTCGGTCACGAGATCGCGCAACGCCTCCTCGTCCAGCGCATCCTCGGACATGGAAAGATAATCGTCGTCGGCGCCGTCATCATCGCGGCCTGCACCATCGCGATCCGGGTCCGCCGCAAATCCGCGAGCCTCGGGGGTTTCGCGTTCTTCCGGCTCCGGCATGTTGTCGGTCTCGATGGCGGTGGCACCGTCCTCGCGATCATTCGACGCCAACTCCCAGTCCGCAGCGTCACCCTCGTCCCATGCATCATCCGGGCCAGCAGCGTGGGCGGCATCTTCATCATCTTCCGTCGTCCCCCCGCCGAAATCATCGGGCGTGCTATCCTCCCAGGGCAAGGGATGCCCCTTTTCCCCGGCATTCGGGTCCGGCGTTTCGCCGTCGGGTTCCCACTGTTCTTCCCGGGCTGCGACAAGGGCTTCGAACTCCGCCACCCTGGCCTTCAACTCCTCGGCACGGCGTTCCGGACCGGACTTTCCCGCTGGGTCCGGGTGCAGCGAGTCAGTTACGCCGCGTTCTTCCTCACTGTCGCCCGCCTGAACCGGAGATTCGGTGACCTCATCCAGCGTCATCCACTGTTCGGGCTCAGCCGGTTCAACGGCCTCCGGTTCTGCCGGGGCCTCCCGCGAGGAACGAAAATCAGGTGGCTCGTGTGTGCTGACACCGTCAAGTTCTTCCGCGGGATCATCAACCCTCAGCGACGGGGTAAGGACCAGCTTTTCACCATTCTCGCGACGCTGCGCCGCGGGACCCTCGCCATCATCCGCCTGGTGTCGGTCATCGCCTTTTTCACGGTCCTCGACAGAAACCAGCCTCCTGATGGAGGTCAGCACATCCTCGATTTCCACATTCGTGACTGGATCGGACATTTTCATTCACCACTCTCGCCCCCGGGTTCAAAGCTTACCCTTGCCCGGCGTCGCGCACAACAGATAGCGCGGTTTTTTGCTTTTTCCGGGCATGTGCGCGGGATCGGAAGCGACGCCGACCGTGGCCCTTGCCGAGCCCGCAATGCGGGATCGTAAAAACCGGGCTTCCCATTTGCCCAACCCGAATTTCAGTCCGCGAAACGGCACCCGTTGGCCACGGATCAGCCGCGCGCCGCGGCCCGACACCGTATCTCACCAGCCCCGTAGCGGGACTGAAACCCCCGTTACAACGCAAAGACAGGCTTCGTTTCGAAGCCGGGGAGCACGACCGCACTCGCATTGAACGCGTAACGCCAGCTGATATGCCCGTCGGTCCGGTGGCCTATGCGCACCACACCGAGAACACCCTCCATGAAAAGGCATGCGATGCGACCGCCCTCCTTGAGCTGGGCGCTCAAAGCCTCTGGCAATTCCTCGATTCCACCCTGGATTATGATCACGTCATATGGACCGTGTTCCGGAGCCCCCTCTACAAGGGGACCTTCATGCACGATCACGTTGTCGGCCCCGTGTTCGAGCAGCAGCCCTTGGGCCTCACCGGCCATATCGGCGTCCTCCTCCACAGCAACGACCGCCTCGGCCATCTGCGACACGACGGCCGCCGAGTATCCAAGCCCGCACCCGACATCCAGCACCAGATCGGATCCGTCGATATCCAGAAAATCCAGCATCTTGGCAAGTGTCCGCGGCTCAAGTACGACGCGGTTTCCGCCAACATCCAGGTTTTCGCCGGTATAGGCGGCCTGCCGCAGGTTGCGCGGCACGAAATCCTCGCGCGGGACCGCCAACATGGCGTCGATGATCGGAAACTTCGTAACGTCCGCTGGGCGGACCTGTGTATCCACCATTGTCCGTCGCCGGGCAGCGTAATCGGTCATGCGCAAACTCTTGCTTTCGGTATCCTGCCCAATCTTCTGACACAGAAGGCCGGTCCGGGCAACGGCGTATCGCGGTTTTAAGCCGGCTCCGCATGGCGCACGCCCCTTGCGGAGGCCTGCGTGTTCATCTATCTGTCTTCCCGCACCCTTTGGGCGAGTTGGCGGAGTGGTGACGCAGCGGATTGCAAATCCGTGTACACCGGTTCGATTCCGGTACTCGCCTCCATCTTCCTCGCCTCTTCGGCGCGATGCGGCCCGGCCGGTCACGTGACCGCGGATCGCCTTTCCGGGCACAATCAACGGGGTGCGGAAAGTTTCACGGGGTCCCATGGCTTCGCGGACGTCGAAGATACACGCCTTGGCGGCATTGGCACGACCCTGACGGTGGCCTGATCCCGGCGTCAAAACCGACAGGCCCCGTACCGAACAACAGCCGCAGAAAGCCGGAACCACGCGGCATCACCCGCCGCCAAGGTCTCGAATCATGCGCCCCTCCGATTCCCGCCGCATGACTTCATGGCACTTGGAACTCGTCTCGGAGTAAACTCACCAATCCAGTTTTATTGATCAATTTCTGTAGTTTGACTTGTATTTCTTCTACGTGACCCTTGAGTCACATTAGTGATTGACGGTTTGCGACGCCGAAATCTAGGATGGGGTTAACGGCAGACAGGGGAACCGCCATGTGGAACGACGCCATTCCCGACCGGTCCGCGCAACAGGCCCTGAAGCGCAAGGCGATCCTGCGAGCGGCCGCCGCGATTTTCTCACGGCAGGGCAGTCACGGCGCCACGCTTGAGAACGTGGCCGACAGTCTCGGTGTCTCGAAGGCGGCGCTCTACCGCTATGTGCTGAACAAGAACGACCTGATTCTCGCGTGCCAGGAAGAGGCTCTGGAAATCGCGGATCGCGCCCTTACGGAGGGCGAGGCACAAGGCGAAACCGCGCTCGAGAAGATCCGCATCGGCCTCCGGCTCTACCTCGTCGCGATGATGGCCGAGCTGGGCGTGCCCGCCCTGATCCTGGAAGACAACGCCCTGCACGGCGAAGAGGCCGCGCGCACCCAGGCCAAGCGCGACAGCTACGAGACGCGCATGCGGCGGCTTGTCGCCGAAGGACAGGCAGACGGCTCGATAGTTCCCGCCGAACCGAAGGTTGCCGTCTTCATGCTTCTCGGCGCGATCCATTGGGTCGCCAAATGGTACCGCCCCGACGGCGCCTGGACCCCCGAGACGGTTGCCGACGCAATTGTCGATCTCGCGACGCGGGCGCTCGACACGTCACCGGTTCCGGCCCTGGCCGAGATGCCCGAACGCACGCAACAACACTGAAGGTCAAGCAAAATGCATTTCGAACTAAGCCCGGAACAGGCGGAACTGCAGGAGACGATAAACGACTTCGCGCAGGCGGAAATCGCGCCCGTCGCCGAGGAATTGGACCGCAAGGGTGAATTCCCCGTCGAGCTGTTTCGCCGCGTTGGCGAGATGGGGGTCATGTCGATCCCCTTCCCCGAGGAAAGGGGCGGCATGGGGCTTGGCGTGTTCGAGGCGACACTCGCCATCGAAGCGCTGGCCCGGGCGGATCAGTCCATCGCGGTCTCAACCATGGTGTCCATGGCCACCGGTCTCACAGTGGAACGCTTTGGCACCGACACGCAGAAACAGCAGTGGCTGCCCGAGATCGTGTCGGGCCAGAAGATCTGCTCCATCGCCGGAACCGAACCGGGGGCAGGCTCGGACACCGGCGGGTTCACCACCCGCGCCACCCAGCTCGGGAACGGTCAATGGTCATTGAGCGGTGAAAAGGCATTCATCACCAACGCCGGAACGCCCATTTCGCTTTTCACACTGGTCCTCGCGATCAGTTCGCCCAAGGAGGCCGAACGCAAAAAGTTTTCCCTGTTCCTGACCCCGAACAACGCGCCGGGCTACACACGCGGCAAGGGCTACAACAAGATGGGCTGGCGCAGTTCGGACACCCGGCAGCTCTACCTTGACGACTGTCAGCTCGGAGAAGACGCCATTGTGGGCGAGCTGCACGGCGGTCGCCACCTTCTGCACAAGGGCTATCAGGCGGCGCGGCTCTGGCTTGCGGCCTGTTCACTTGGTCTCGCGCAGGCCAGCCTCGATCATGCGATCGCCTACGCACAGGAACGTCAGGTGTTCGGCGGCTCGCTTGGAAAGCGCCAGCTTATCCAGCAAATGATCGCGCAGATGGCGCTCAAGGTCGATACGGCGCGCTTGCTGACCTACCGGGCGGCGTGGCAGATCGACAACGGCGTGGAGGATCTTGGCGCCCTGTCCATGGCCAAGCTGGGCGCCACCGAGATCGGCACCGAAGTCGCCAACATGGCCGTGCAGGTACATGGCGGGTGGGGCTACATGGATGACTGCCCGCCGTCTCGTTATCTGCGCGACAACCGCATCTGCACGATCGGTGACGGGTCCAGCGAAATACAGACAATGCTGATCGCGCGGGCTTGCGGGCTGGACGTGGATTTCACCTGAGGCGCAACCGTGAGCGCCCGGAAACCATGAGGGAGGAAAGCGCAATGGCCGCGACTGGCGCAGCCATACTCGAGGCACGTGACCTGGGCCTGCGTTTCGGCGCGGTCGAGGCTCTGAAGGATGTCTCGGTGCGCTTCGCGGCAGGCCACGTTCATGCGATGATCGGGCCAAACGGTGCGGGCAAGTCCAGCCTTCTGAACTGCCTTTCGGGCTTTTATCACCCCTGGACCGGCGCAATCATGTTCGAGGGGCGCGACATATCGGCTCTGCGGCCCCCCGACCGCGCCCGCATCGGCATCGGCCGGACCTTCCAGGGCATTCAGACCTATCCGTCGATGACGGCCCGCGAGAACATCCTGACCGGTTTTCACGCCATGATGAAAGGCGGTGTCTTTTCGGGGCTATTCCGAACGCCCGCCACGGTCCGGCAGGAAGAGGCGTTCACCGCCCGAGCCGAAGAGATCATCGACTTTCTGGAACTCGAGGAAGATCGCCACCGCGTGGTGGGCGACATGTCCTACGGATTGCGAAAGCGGGTTGACCTGGGCCGTGCGCTTGCACTGCAGCCCAAGGTGCTGGTGATGGACGAGCCCATGGCGGGCATGAGCCCGGAGGAAAAGGGCGACCTTGCACGCTTCACCCTCGACATCCGGGATCGGTACGGGATTCCCGTGATACTTGTTGAACACGACATGGACGTGGTCATGGATATCTCGGACCGTGTCACGGTCCTGGAGTTCGGCCGCGTGATCGCCGAGGGAACCCCGGACCAGATACGCGGCAACGATCGGGTGATCGCGGCATATCTGGGCGACGGCGCAACGGGGGGCGAAGCGGCATGAACGCTCCCCGCCTCTCCGCCCGGCCCGTCACTCTGGATCGTACCGCACGGGGCCGCACCCTGCCGCAGCTTCTGCGCGACAACGCACAAGAGATGCCCACCACCACCGCCATCAGGTCAAAGCGCGCCGGGCTCTGGCAGACGATGACCTGGGCTGCGCTTCACGATGCCGTCTGCCGCAGGGCGGCGGGACTGGAGGCGCTCGGCCTTCGGTCGGGGCAGGTTTTGTGCATCATCTCGGAGAACCGCGAGGAAGCATGGATCGCACAAATGGCGGCGATCAGCCTTGGTGCCGTCGCAGTCAGCGTCTACCCGGACGCATCGACCGACGAACTGGCATATGTGCTGGATCATTCCGGGGCCGTCTTTGTTCTGGCCGAGGATCAGGAACAGGTTGACAAGGTGCTGGCCGCGCCCGGCGCCGCACCCGGTGTGGCGCGTATCCTTTATGTGGAACCGAACGGCCTATGGACCTATGCGGATCCCCGTCTGAAACCCCTGTCCGACGTCGGGTCCGAGGACGCGGGCATCGCGGCACGGATCGACGCGGCCCGGCAATCCGATATCGCGGTCTACTGTTACACCTCGGGCACCACCGGCAAGCCCAAGGCGGCGATGCTGGATCACGCGTTCATTCTTGACAACGCATATCGTCTGATGGGCGCCCTGGGAATCCGCGCCGGGGGACGGTATCTTTCGTATATCTCTCCCGCTTGGGCGGCGGAACAGTTCTTCGGCGTCGGGCTTCCCCTGCTGGCGCCGCTGATCCTGCATTTTGCCGAGAAGCCCGAAACGGTGCAGACCGACCTTCGCGAGATCGGACCCGATTTCCTGATGTTCACGCCCCGGCAGTGGGAGATGCAGGCCTCGGATGTCGAGGCCCGGATGATGGGCGCCCCGGACTGGCGGCAGCGGCTCTATCGCTGGGGCCTCGCCAAGGGTCACGAGCGGGTCGCGAACAAAGGCGGTCTGTGGCGTCGCGGCGTCGTCTGGCCATTGGCTGACCAACTCGTCCTGAAAGGAGTCCGCGACCTTCTGGGCTTGACGCGGGCACGAGCGGTACTGTCGGGCGGATCGGGACTGTCTGCGCAGCTTTTTGCCCGGTTTCGCGCATTCGGAGTGCCGCTTGGCAACTTGTACGGCAGCTCGGAACTGGGCCTCGTTGCAACCCACCGCCCCGGCGACAACAACCCTGAAACACTGGGACAGTTGATGCCGTCTGACCCTACACTGGCAGACCCGATCGAAGCCTGGATTGATGAAACCGGTCAACTTCGCCTCAAGGGCCTGGCATTTTCCGGATATCTGGACAACCCGGCGGCCTCGGCGGAAATGGGCGACGGCACCGAAGGTTACCAAACCGGCGATGCCGTGCGGCTTGACGACAACGGCGAGCTCATCTTTCTGGATCGCGCGAAAGATCTTCGGCGGCTTTCGACAGGGGCCGCCTATCCGCCGACCTTCCTGGAAAACCACCTCAGGGCACACGCCATGGTGCGCGATGCCATCGTGATCGGCGACGACAGTCGCGACCGGGTCGTCGCGCTGGTGAATATCGACATGGAGATCGCCGGCCGCTTCGCCGAACGGCAGGGGCTGGCCTTCGGCACATTTTCCGAACTCAGCCAGCTCGATCCGGTGCGCAAGGAAATCGCGCGCGCCGTCGCCCATGTCAACGAACTGGTCGACCCCGGCGCCCGGATCGCGTCCTTTGCCAATCTGCCCAAGGAACTTGACGCCGACGAGGAAGAACTCACCCGGTCCCGCAAACTGCGCCGCGGTGCGATCGAGGCCAGATACGCGCCCCTTATCGAGGGTTTGTATAACGGCGCGGATACCGTGCCACTGGACATCAACGTGACTTATCAGGATGGCCGCAGCAGCCGCTTGAAGGCCGATGTCGCCATGAACAGCGTCGGGGGAGCGCCACAATGATCGAGCTTGTCCAGATCCTGATCGAGGGCGCCCTGGTGGGGCTGGTTTACGGCCTTGTGGCGATCTCCTTCGTGGTGATCTACCGGGCCTCCAAGATCATCAATCTCGCCCAGGGAGAGGTGCTGGTTTTCGGTGCGTTCCTGCTCTGGACCTTCACCGAAGGCGCCGCCGGCATGGGGTATCCGCTTCCCCTGCCCGTTGCCATCGCGTTGACACTTGCGGCCTGCGTCGCTTTCGGCTGGACGATCGAACGCTCGGTCTTCCGGCCGCTCATCGGACAGTCGGGTTTCACGATCTTCATGGCCGGCGTGGCGCTGCTGATCCTGTTGCGGGGGCTGGCGCAGCTGATCTGGGGGGCGCAATCACGCTCGGCGCCCGCGATCCTGCCGGAGGGTGCGCTGGAACTGGGGCCGTTTCTGGTCAATACGCGGCTGCTGATCGGGGCTGTCTTCACCATCGTCCTGACGCAGGCGCTGCACGTCTTCTTCACCCGTTCACGGCTGGGGCTGCGGCTGGCTGCAGTGGCCGAAGACCATACCACCGCCCACTCGCTCGGCGTTTCGGTGCGGCAGGCCATCGCGGTGGCCTGGATAATGGGCACGGTGGTCGCCACGGCGGCCGCGGTCGTGCTGCTGTCCGGTTCAATACTTTCGCTCGAAGTGGCCGTTATCGGCTTCAAGGCGCTTCCCGTCGCTCTTCTCGGCGGGCTTGAAAGCATTCGCGGCGCGCCGCTTGCCGGTCTCATTATCGGCATCTTCGAGGCACTCGCCTCGGCCTACCTCGACCCGCTGACCAATGGTGCGGCCTCCGGACTGTTGCCATACGTGGTCATGGTCGCGGTTCTTCTCATTCGCCCCTACGGCCTTTTCGGCTGGCGCAAGATCGAAAGGCTCTGAGTGATGCGACCGACAGGCATCTGGTTCTCAAGCTACGCGGCAGAGGCGCGGATCCTCGAAACCCGGCGCGCGCGGGCCTGGCTGGGGCTGCTGAGCGCTGGACTCGTCTGTCTGCCGTTGCTGACAGGGCCTTGGCTGCTGGGTGAAATGACAAACCTTTTCATCACGATGATTGCGGTTTGCGGGCTTTACGTCACGGTCGGGATGGCCGGGCAGATCAATATCGCGCAATCCGCCTTCGTGGGCGTCGGCGCCTTCACGGCAGCCAAGCTTTCGGGACTGGGTGCGCCGATCTGGGCCGTGATCCCCGCAGCGGCATTGATCACCGGGGCGGTTTCGGTTCTCTTCGCCCTGCCCGCGGCACGGGTGAAGGGCTTTTACCTGGCGCTGACCACCCTCGCCGCGCAGGTGATGTTCCCGATCGTGATCCTCGCGCTGCCGATGTCATGGCTGGGCGGGCTGGTGGGCCTGCCGGTCTCGCCGCCGTCACTGTTCGGGATCGGACTCGGCACGCCTTCGGGCCTCTATTTCCTCGGCCTTGCTTTCGCCGTGCTGGCCGTATGGACCACCTACAATCTCCCGCGCTCGCGGGTCGGGCGGGCGTTCCGCGCGGTGCACGACAATGACAGCGTTGCAGGTGTCATGGGCATACCGGTCACGCGGATCAAGATCGCCGCCTTTTTCGCCGGCGCGCTGTATGCCGGGGTGGCCGGGGCCATCCTTGCCTACCTGCTGCAGTTCGTGACCGTCTCCAGTTTCACGCTCTTCGCATCGGTATGGTATCTGGGCATGCTGATCGTCGGTGGCTTGCATTCGCCCCTTGGCCCGGTCCTCGGGGTGATCTTCGTGACCCTGGTGCAGGAAGGGCTGCACAGCGCCGGCAATGCAATCCTGCAATCGGGCTCGGGCCTGGGCGGAGGCGAGGTTTTCGCGGCCAGTTCGGTCGTGCTCGGCCTTTGCATACTGGCGGCACTGATATTCGAGCCGCGCGGCCTTGCCCATCTTTGGACACAGACGATGACAGCTTTCCGGCTCTGGCCGTTCCCGCGGAACTGAGCCGGATCAACCGGCGGCAGTAGAGCCGTCGAACAGGGAGGAAGAAAATGAAACTTACCAAGACGCTACTGGCCGGCGCAACCGCGTTGGCCCTGACAGGATCCGCTTTGGCGGAGGAGTACGTGATAACCGCGAGCGCCGATTACTCCGGTCCGTTCGCGGACGTCATGCCCGACGCGATGGCCGGATTGAACGCAATGGTCGATTACTGGAATGCCGAGGTCGGGGAGGGCCTTGGCGTTTCTGTCGACCTCAAGACGTACGACATGCGCTATGACAGCGCCGTGGTCGCGCGGACATGGCCCTCGATCCTGACATCGGACGAACCGATCATCCACCTCGGATTTGGTTCGCCCGATCTCGTCACCCTGATGGGCCGGCTGCCCAATGACAAGGTTCCCATGCTTCTGGGCACCGCGATGGTTGGCCTGGTTTGGAAGCCGGACGGGTGGCATTTTTCGATCCGGCCAACGTACAGCCATGAATTTGCCGGGCTCTTCAATCACCTCCAGAAACAGGGGGACGGGCCCCTTCGAATCGCGGCTCTCTCGACCCAGAATCAGGCGGGGTTCGTGGATCAGGTGAACGGGGTCAAGGCGCTGGCCGATCAGCACCCGGAGCGTTTCACCGTGACCTCGACCCAATGGGCCGATACGGCACCCGTGTCGCTGACATCGCAGATCCGTTCGGCGATGGCGGATGACCCGGACCTGCTACTGGTCGGCGGCACCACCGCACAGGTGATCGCATCCGCCAAGGCGATGGACGAACTGGGGCAGCGCGTGCCGATCGTGATGTCCACGCATAACGGACTTTCGGAGGTTTCGAAGGGTTTGTCGCTGGAACAGCTGGAAGGATTCTATTCGGCCTTCAGTTTCGCGGCACCTGAAAAGGAGGGCCTGCCGATCCGGGACGTTTTCGAGGAATACAAATCCGACGGTGACTGGGGCACCATCACCGCACAAGCAAGCGCGCAGGCGATACTTGCGCTGCGTGTGCTGGAAAACGCGATTGCAGATGTCGGACCCGGCGATGTGACCGGACAGGCGATGTATGATGCGCTTCTGGCCCATGAATATGCCGAAGATGACCTTCTTGGTGCGCTGCCGTCTCTTGATTTCGACAACACGGCGCCATTCCCGGTCGGAGATATCAAGGCAACAGCGCAGGTCGTCGAAGACGGCGAAATCACGGCCGTTCAATCGGACTGGTTCGACGTGCCCCAGATCGACAAATGGTGAGCCCGGCATGCTGACCCTCGCCAATGTCGATGCTGTCTATGGTGGCGTGATCCAGGTTCTCCGGTCTGCCAACCTGGAGGTGCGCGACGGTCAGATGGTCGCTCTTCTCGGCGCCAATGGTGCCGGGAAGACGACCACTCTCAAGGCGATATCCGGTTTGCTTCATGCTGATCATGGTAGCGTAACGGTGGGGCGGATCGTCCTTGATGGACAGGACATCACCCATGCCGATCCGTCCGACATCGTGAAGGCCGGGGTGGTACAGGTGCTGGAGGGCCGCAAGGTGCTGGAGCATCTTACCGTGCATCAGAACCTCATGGTCGGCGCGCATCTGCGCCGTGACCGCGCCGCGGTCAAATCCGATCTCGAACGGGTCTGCGATTACTTTCCGGCCCTGCCGGAGCTTCTCAACCGTACGGCGGGGTATCTTTCCGGCGGCGAAATGCAGATGGTGCTGATCGGTCGCGCTATCATGGCACGCCCACGCCTGTTGATCCTCGACGAACCGTCAATGGGCCTTGCCCCGATCCTCACCCAACAGCTTTTCGATACGATCGCTCGCATCAAGAAAGAGGAAGGCCTGACCGTTCTCATGGTCGAACAGAACGCCCGCGCCGCCATCGAAAGGTGCGATTATGGCTACATCATGGAGCGCGGGCGCATCGTCCTTCACGGCAGCCGCCAGAGCCTCGAGGGCAATCAGGACGTTCAGGAATTTTACCTCGGTATGGGCGCAGGCGACGAACGTGTCAGTTATCGGGACATAAAGCATTACCGCCGGCGCAAGAGGTGGCTGGGATGACTGACCGCTTGTCGACACTCGCTCGGATCGTCACGGAGGCCACGCAGAATGCGCCCGCCCTCGCGGCACGCCTGTCGGATTCGGGCATTGCACCCGCCGACCTGGCTGAGCCGGGCACACTTGAACGATTGCCGGTTCTGGCGAAGACAGAACTAATGGAACTCCAGTCGGGGAATTCGCCTTTCGGCGGGCATCTTTCCGTTCCTCTGCAAGAGGTGGCGCATCTCTATGCCTCACCGGGGCCGATATTCGAACCGGTGCTTCGCGGCCACGAGGCGCATGGCTTCGACCGGATGTTCCGGGCCGGTGGCCTTGGCCCGGGGGACGTGGCGCTCAACACCTGGTCCTATCACCTTGTACCCGCCGGTCTGCTCTTTGACGCGGGCGCACGTGCGACCGGCGCCACTGTGGTGCCCTCCGGACCGGGCAGGACAGAGCTGCAGGTGAACCTGATCGAGACGCTTGGCGTTACCGCGTTCCTCGGCTCCACCGCATATTTCGAGAAGGTCGCCAACGCCTTCGCCTCCACTCACGGAGCCACCAAGGACCGCTGGCCGGTCAGGCGGGCCTTCCTCGGCGGGGAACCGGGCGACTGGATGGCAAAGCGCCGGAGACTTGAGCGGGAACATGGCGTCACGACGCACAGCGCCTATGGCACAGCGGACCTCGGGCTTGTCGGTTTCGAGGCGGACGGTCAGCCCGGATATCTTTGCCACGAAGAGCGGCTCGTGCAGATATGCGACCCGGATACCGGCGTGCCGTTGTCCGAGGGCATGCCCGGACAAGTCGTTGTCACCACTCTTGCGCGTGGATGGCCAATGATCCGGTTCGGCACCGGCGACATGGCCCGCGCCCTCGAAATCGGGGCGGACGGCTTCGTCACCCGGATGAGCGGAATCGAGGGACGCGTCGGCGATGGCGTCAAGGTCCGCGAGATTTTCGTCTACGCCACCCATGCCCGGGCGCTTTCCCGCTCCCTTGGCGGCGGTAGCGAGGCCCGCATCCGGATCTCGCGCGAGGGCGGCAGCGATCATATCACTCTGGAACTGAGCGGCCCTGCCCGCCCCGAGGAAGAAATCCTCGATGCGTTCCAGCGCATCACCCGACTGCGCGCAGACACCGTGATCCGCTGCGACCGGCACACGATTTCCGAACCTCTGGAGGACAACCGTGAGTTCTGAACCCGAAAGGAGCACGCGATGGCGTTGATTGGCACGCCAGTCCAGAACGGACCGGAGCAGGCTGCCCGGGCAAGGGACTATGAGGTTCTCATCGAGGAATTGCATGCCCGGCTGGAGTGGTCACGCGCCGGCGGCGGCGCAAAGATGGTGGATCGCCATCGCGCGCGCGAAAAGATACCCGTACGCGAGCGTATTGACCTCCTGATCGACCCGGGAACCGGGTTTCTCGAATTCACGCCGCTTGGCGCATGGGGGCTTTATGATGGCAACCTTGCCGCCGCGGGCATTGTCACCGGGGTTGGCACCGTGCGCGGCACCACCTGCGTGATCATCGCCAACGATGCCACCGTCAAGGGCGGCTCGTTCCACCGCGAAACGGTCAAGAAACACATCCGCGCGCAGGACATCGCGGCCGAGAACCGTTTGCCCTGCGTCTACCTCGTCGATTGCGGAGGCGCCAACCTCAATCAGATGGAGGAGGTGTTCTATGACGAGAACCATTTCGGCGGCACCTTCCACCGTCAGTGCCGGATGTCGGCGCAGGGCATTCCGCAACTCGCCGCAGTGTTCGGAGAATGCACCGCCGGCGGCGCGTATATTCCCGCGCTGTGCGATGAATTCGTGATGGTGGAGGGGCAGGCCTCTATCCACCTTGGCGGGCCTCACATTGTCCGTGCGGCAATATCCGAGATTGTCGACCGGCACGATCTCGGGGGCGCTGCCATCCATACCCGCCGGTCCGGTGTCTCGGACCACATCGTGCCGGACGAGTTCGCGGCGCTCGGTCGCCTGCGCGACATGATCGCAAGCCTCGCTTACAGTCAACCGATTGCCACCGGGCGCACTGATCCCGCCGATCCGTTGTTCGACGCGGCCGAGATCCCCGGTATCGTCGGAACCGATCTGTCCCGCCCTTTCGACCAGCGAGAGATCATTGCGCGGATCGTGGACGCAAGCGACTTTCACGAGTTCAAGCCCGAATGGGGCGAAACCGTTGTCTGCGGTACCGCGCGGATCGAGGGTTTCGCCGTCGGCATCATTGCCAACAATGGTGTTCTTTTTGCCGAAGCCTGCCTGAAAGCCACGCATTTCATCGAACTCTGCGATCAACGCGGCACCCCGATCCTGTTCTTGCAGAACACCACCGGCTTCATGGTCGGTCGCGATGCGGAGCTTGGTGGAATCTCCAAGCATTCCGCCAAGTTGGTCTATGCCATGTCCAACACCCGCGTGCCGCGCCTGACCGTTGTTACCGGAAGTTCCTATGGCGCGGGCAATTACGGCATGTCCGGGCGCGGTTTCCGCCCTCACTTCATGTTCATGTGGCCCAATGCCCGGCTTGGCGGAATGAACCCCGATGTCGGATCCTCGGTCCTGATGGACCTGCGGCGTGCCTCGATCTCTCAGGGCGAGGCAAGTGACGCCGAACTCGCCGAGCACGAAGCGAAACTGCGCCGCATGTTCGAGGAGAAATCCGATCCATACTTTTGCACCGCCCGCGTTTTCGACGAGGGGATCATTGATCCGCGGGACACGCGGCGGGTACTCGGCATGTGCCTGTCCGTCGTCAACCTTCGGCCCGAAATACGCGACCAGCGCCCCGTTTACAGGATGTAACCCAAGTGAGCGAATTCCTCACCGCCCCCAAACCGATCGCCCGTGTCCTGATCGCCAACCGCGGCGAGATCGCCTGCCGGATCGCGGCCACCTGCAGGCGGCTGGGACTAAGGGCGATCGCCATATACTCCGAGGCTGACGCCGAGGCGCGTCATGTCCGTGTTGCCGACGAGGCCGTGCCGATCGGCCCCGCCCCGCCCGGCGAAAGCTATCTGAATATCGACCGGATCGTCGCAGCGGCCCGAACCGCCGGAGCCGATGCCATTCACCCCGGCTACGGCTTCCTTTCCGAAAATGCGGGCTTCGTTCGCGCGGTCGAGGACGCGGGCCTGATCCTTGTCGGACCCGGCGCCGAGGCAGTCGAGATCATGGGCTCAAAAATCGCCGCGCGGCGGGTCGCGGAACAGGCCGGCGTTCCGGTCGTGCCCGGATTTGACGGTGCCGATGCAAGCGATGCGGACCTTGCCGACGCCGCCGGCCGGATCGGGTATCCGGTACTTGTCAAGGCCAGTGCCGGCGGTGGCGGGCGCGGGATGCGCCGGGTCGAGAAAGCCGGTGATCTGGCGGCGGCCCTTCAATCGGCCCGGGCCGAGGCGGAAAACGCCTTCGGCGATGCGACGATCTTTCTCGAAAAGCTGATTTCCGACCCGCGGCACCTGGAGGTTCAGGTCTTTGGTGACGGCCGCGGCAATGCGCTGCATCTCTATGAACGCGATTGCTCGGTGCAGCGCAACCACCAGAAAATCATCGAGGAGGCCCCGGCGCCGAATCTGCCCGAGACCGTCCGGCAGGCGCTGTTCGATCACGCGGTGCGACTGACCACGGCGATTTCCTATTCCGGTGCGGGAACTGTCGAATTCGTCATGGATGCGGCGGACAAGCAGCCCTGTTTTCTTGAAATGAACACACGGCTTCAGGTCGAACACCCGGTCACCGAATCCGTATGCGGGGTTGATCTGGTGGAATGGCAGCTCAGGCAGGCGGCCGGCTTGCCCCTTCCGTTGACACAGGCCCAGATACGCCCGCGCGGTCACGCGATCGAATTGCGGCTCAATGCCGAGCGTCCCGAAGCGGGGTTCCTGCCCGATACCGGCCGGATCGACGCGCTGAGCACCGGACCGTCGCTGCGTTTCGACACCGGGGTCGAGGCTGGCGACACCATTTCCGGCCACTACGACTCGATGCTGGCCAAGCTCATCGCGCACGGTGCCGATCGCGATGCGGCGCTCGCACGGCTGATCGGAGGTTTGGACGCCACGCGGATCGTCGGGCCGGGAACCAACCTGGGCTTTTTGCGCGACTGCCTGACCACCCCCGCGTTCGCCAGCGGTCTTGCCACGACCGGCTTTCTGGGCGAAGCCTTCCCAGATGGCTGGCAACCCGATCCCGAACGGCTGCTGAAACTCAGGGGACAGGCGGCGCTGGAATGGATCGACGACGGGGACAGCCCGCTTAGCCGGGGCGACGGATTCCGTGTCGGCGGACACGCGGCGCCGGGCCGTGCACCGTTGGAGATTTCGGATGATTACGGCACCGTCGAAATCACCCTGATCTTCGACCGGACACCACTTGTCTCCGATGGCAGCCGCACGCTGGCCGTCGACACCGGAAACACCACGATCTGCGCCGATGGCCGTGTCGCTGCCAGCCTGCGGGGCCTTTCGATCAGGGCGCTCATACGCCCACTGGCCGAGGCACGAATGGAGGCCCGCGTGAACAACACCGCCGAAGGCCTGGTCACCGCCCCCTTGACCGGGCTCGTGACCGAAGTATGGGCGGTCCCTGGTGACCGCGTTGAAGAGGGCCAGACGCTTGCTGTCATGGAGGCGATGAAGCTGGTCCATGCCCTGCCCGCCCCCTTCACGGGACATGTGGCCCGCGTTGCCGTCGCGGCGGGCGAAACCGTTGCCCACAAGACTGTGCTGATCGAACTGGAAGAGGAGCAAAGCTGATGCCAGGCCTTTGGTTTGAGGAGTTCGAAGCCGGAATGGTTTTTGATCACGACTGGACGCGCACGATCACCGAGACCGACAATCGCTGGTTCTCGCTGCTGACCATGAATCCGCAACCGGTTCACATTGACGCCCACGCGGCGGCGCAATCCACATGGGGCCGGCCGCTGGTGAATTCGCTCTTCACGCTGGGCTGCATGGTGGGAATGACGGTGAACGACACCACGTTCGGGACGACCATCGCCAATCTCGGCATGGAGGCGGTGAAATTTCCGCACCCGCTGTTCGAGGGAGACACGATCCGCATGCGCACCACCGTCGTTTCAAAGCGTGAAAGCAAAACCCGTCCCGGTGAAGGTATCGTGACCTTCCGCCACGAGTGTTTCAATCAGGATGGAAAGCTCTGCGGAAGTTGCGAACGTGCCGCCCTGATGATGAAAAGGCCATCCGATGACTGAGCTGGCCGGTCAGCGCATCCTCGTCGTCGGGGGCACTGCCGGCATCGGCCTCGCCTGCGCCGAGGCGATGCGGGCCGCGGGTGCCGAAATCGCGGTCGCCGGCCGCAATCCCGAACGCGCGCATGCCGCGGCCCGGAGTCTGGACGCGCAGGCCGTCACCGGTGATGCCGCCGATCCGGTGCAGGCGGTGCGCATGGTATCCGACGCCACGCATATGCTGGGCGGTCTCGATGTCCTGCTCTCCGGGGCGGGCGGGGATCCGATGCCGCGCCTGCTATCCGATATCCCGCCCGAAGAGGTGCTGACGGACATAAACGGATGCCTCGGCCCAGTGATCCTGCCTGCCCGCGCCGCCTATGACGTGATGGGGGCACAGGGCCATGGCTGCATCCTTGTGATCGCCTCCGACGCGGGAAAGATCGCAACCCCGGGGGAATCCGCCATCGGCGCGGCCATGGCCGGGATCGCCATGTTCGCCCGCGGCATGGCAACGGAAGGCAAGCGGCAGGGCATCCGCGTCAACTGCATCACGCCATCGATCGTGCGTGGCACCCCGCTCTATGACAGGCTGATGGCCGATCCCTTCGCTGGCAAGCTGTTCGCAAAAGCCGAGGCGATGGCGCATCTCGGCGTCGCGGAACCGGGGGACATCGCCGCGCTTGCCACCTTCCTCGCCGGTCCGGGGGCCGCTCGCCTCACCGGACAGACTGTTTCCGTGACCGGCGGAATATCGGCCCTGTAGGCAAGTATCATGTTCAAGCCCATCCGCAGGAGAAACCGATCATGACCCCACGCTCTTGGCTGTTCGTCCCAGGAAATTCACCGCACATGATGGAAAAGGCGCGCAATGCCGGCGCTGACGCGCTGATCCTGGACCTGGAGGATGCTGTTGCCGGCTCCGAAAAGCCCGCCGCCCGGTCGGCGGTCGCGGATTTCCTGGCCACCCGCCCGGAGGTGACCTGCCATGTTCGTGTCAATGCCCTCGACACCGGGCTCACGGCGGATGACGTGGCGGCGGTGCGCGGTGCAGCGGACGGTTTCGTGCTGCCGAAATGCGAAGGGCCGGATGACCTGAAAGCGCTGGCTTCTCTCACCGGGGGCGCGCCGATGCTCGCCATCGCCACTGAAACGGTGCGCGCGGTGCGCGCCCTGATGACCGAAGACTGGACGCATCCCGCGCTAGCGGGGCTTGCCTGGGGCGCCGAGGACCTGGCCGCGGATCTGGGCGCTTCGGTCAATCGTGACGACGCGGGGACTTACCTTTCACCGTTCCGCATGGCCCGTGATGCGATGCTCTTCGCCGCGCGCGCCGCCGGGGTGGCGGCGGTGGATGCCGTCCATACCGATTTCCGCGACACCAACGCGCTTGCCGCCGAGGCTCGGGCGGCCGAAGCCATCGGGTTCACCGCGAAAATGGCCATTCATCCCAGGCAGGTCGGCGCGATAAATGATGCCTTTACCCCGTCACCGGAACATATCGCCTGGGCCGAACGGGTGGTTGCCGCCATGGCCGGATCCGAAGGCGGCGTCGCATCGGTGGACGGCCGCATGCTGGACCGGCCACATCTGCGCCAGGCCGAAGCCATCCTTGCCCGCGCTTCTGTCAGGCCGGGCTGAGGACCCGCCGCCCCACGGGGCACCGTGGCCACGCCCCGCAGCCGGTTTCAGGCGTTTTCCAGCCCGCACCAATCGGCAATGAAAAGCGCCGTGGCCTGTGTCACACGGCGCACGCTGTCCAGGTCCACGCGTTCGTTGAAGCCGTGTATGCCCTCGGCGCGCGGGCCGTAGACCAGCGCCGGCATATCCGCGTAAAGGCCGAAGAACCGCGCATCGGTGGTGGCGGTCGAGGCCACCCTGTCCAGAGCCCTCCCCGTGATCGCCCGATGCGCGGTCTCCAGCACCGATACGGCGCGCGCCGCTTCCGGCGCCGCACTTTCCGCCAGGGCGTATCCCTCGGCCTCGAAGCCGTGCCAGGTCACCTCGGGCGGGATGTCACAAAGGAACGGATCCTGCCGTGCCGCGTCGTGCAGGGTGGCGGCGATCTCGGCTTTGGCCGCCTGCAGATCCTGGCCGGGATAAAGCCCCATGCGCGCCTCGAACACGCACCAGGCCGGAACCGAACTGGTCCAGTCGCCGCCCTCGATCCTGCCGATGTTGAGATTGAGCGGGTGAGACAAATGGGCGTAGCATGGGTGTCTGTGCCGATCCTCGTTCCACCGCGCCTCCATCCCGTGCAGCGCCGCGATCAGCGGCATCGCCGCTTCTATCGCGTTCGCACCGCTGCCGGCCTCGGCCGCATGAACAGGCCGGCCCGCCAGCCGGACCCGGAACCAGAGCACCCCCACTTGCGCCTCGACCAGCGCCTCGCCGAAGGGTTCGGGTATCAGCGCGGCCTCGGCCCGGTATCCACGCTGCAAACAGGCCAGCGCCCCGTTGCCTGTGCATTCCTCCTCGACCACGGATTGCACGAAGACATCCGCCGCCGGTCGGACCCCGCAGGCGTGCAGAGCGTCCACGGCGAAGATGTTGGAGGAAAGTCCGGCCTTCATGTCCCCGGCTCCCCGCCCATACATCCATCCGCCGTCGATCCGCGGGACGAACGGGGGCGTGTCCCACATTTCCGGCGGCCCCGCCGGCACCACGTCCACATGCCCGTTGAGGACAAGGCTGCGGCCCTTGCGTGTCCGGCTCGAATGGGTGCCGACCACGTTCACAGCCTTCTCGAATGGCTCCGCCACCGGGGAAAAACCGGGCAGATCACGAATCTCCTCAATGTCGATCTCCCAGACGTCGAGATCATAGCCACGGCGGCGCAGCGCCTCCGCCATGAACGACTGCGCCTCCTGTTCATTGCCGCGGGTGGACGCGAACGCTGTCAAATCCGAAAGAAATTCCGTCTGCGCATCGAAACGATCATCCACGGCAGCCAGAATTCGGGTCTTCAGATCGGTTTCCAAGGTCAAGGGCCCTCCGGGCTGTCCCCGGGTATCCTTTCATGGCCATGAACCGGGCGCGAGGGATTTCTTGGCACCAGGCGACCCGCCTGCCATCATTCATATCCGGTCATCTCAAGGTAGCCGCGCCCCTGATGGCTGCCGCTTACCCGAACCGGCCCCTCCCAGTAAGGCAGGGAAACAGCCATCCATGCCTGCGGATTCAGCGCCGCAACCATCACATCGACGTCCTTGTCGGGCACCACCACGCGCCAGCGCGTCGGAACCTCCCGTCCGGCAACCGGCGTGGTCTCCAGGGGTGTGGCCTGAAAGGCGCCCCGATCCAGTGCCACCGCACTGCCATCGGGGGCGATCCAGGTGGCATAGGTAAATTGGTCACCGGCCGCACCGCGCAGACGAAAGCCCATCAGCTTCGCCCCGGTCGCGAAGGAAAGCGAGAACCAGTCCCAGCCGTCCTGGTCCGCCGCCAGCGGTTGAGAAGACCATTCCCGGTCAAGCCAGGCTGTGCCTTTCACCGGCACCTCTCCGTCCGGCAGGGCCAGACGTCCCTCGATCGCGAAATGCGGCTGGGAATAGTAATAGCTCGCTTGCCCCTGTGCCGACTTTACCGAGTGTCCTCCCTGTCCGTGCAGCACCAGAGGCCCGTTGGCCGTGAGCGTCATGTCATATGTAAAATCCGGCCCCGAGGCCGAAAGCCGCATCCTGTCAAAGGTCTCGCCCTCCATGCGCCAATCGTCGATCCATGCCGAGAAGGGCGCCGCCCGCACCCCGGCCTGGCCGATCCCGCCCCGCGCGAAACGTTCGGCCACATGGTGGAGGTCGGGCCCGGTTACCGCGGCATGGCCGAACCAGATTTGCGGACTCTGCCAACCGGGCCTCTCGCCCGGTGCCAGGGCGGACCGGAAAAGTGTCCATTGCAGCCCGTAGGGTGTGCCATCGGGCGCCTCCAGATTTGCGGTCAGGTACCACCATTCGATCCGGTAATCGGGATGGGATCCGTGATCGCCCGGGAAGGTGAAATCCGGATCCGGCCGCGGCACGGCAAACCCTTCCGCGTCGCTGCCCATTCCCGCAAAACCCTGCGCCGCGGCCGGTATCGGCAACAGCAGTATCAACAACAGAGCCATCAAACCCCTAGCGTTCATTGGAGAACACCTTCAACAGGTCCGAGGGCGGTGTGCGGGACAACCGCCAGGCCGGCCACGCCGCCGCCAGCGTCGCCGCAGCCAGGGCGCAAACGCCCAGCACCGCATAATCGGACGGGAAAAGATACATCGGCAGACGCCAGCCGAACGCCTCAACGTTGACGATCGCAAGCAGCACCCAGGCCAGCGCCAGCCCCAGGGGCAACGCCATGGCCATCGTCAGAGCCGCCAGAAGCATTGCGCGAAGCAGCTCAAGTCTCCCCAATGTCCGCCGGGTCAGTCCCAGTGCCCAGGCCGGCGCCAGTTGCGGCACCCGCATCCCCGCCAGCGTCAGCAGACTCATCAGCATGGCAAAGCCTGCCACCGCCAAAGTCAGGACATTGAGCGCCGCGGTCACCGTGAATGTGCGCTCGAAGACCCGCATGGAAAACGCCTTGATCCGGGCCTGATCCACGATTGCCCCCGGCGGCAACCCCAACTCCCGGATCAGCGCCGCGCGCAGCGCCTCGGGATCGTTGCTGCGCAACCCGAAGCGCGTGGCGCGAATTTCCGGAAACAGCTTGCGGAACAGCGCCTCGCCGATAACCGCCTGCCCGACGGGGTTGCCGTAATCGCCCACGATCCCCGCGATCGGGAGGCGCACGCCCTGCCCCACATCAAGGTGTTCGCCGATGGTCAGGCCCGCACGGCGCGCAAGCTGTTCATTGACGATCACCGCCTCGCCGGCGGCCACGTGCGGCCAGACCGGTTTGCGCGAGTCGAGGAATTTCCAGTTTTCCGAGTAGGTCGGCCCGACACGCGCCCCGTAAAGATCTGCCGCGACTCCCGCAAGCCGCGTTTCCACCGAAAGAAGCGGCAGCACCGCGCGGACGCGTGACGCGACGAAAGCCTGCAATTCTTCCGCCTGCGCCTTGTCCTCGGCTGTCACGTAAAGCTCCGAGGCGAGGCGCTGATCCAGAAACCCTTCGAATGTCAGGCGGAAGCTCGACACCATGGTCGAAACCCCGACATTCGCCGCCATCGCCAGCAGCAACGCCATCAGGCTCAGGCTCAATCCGGGCAATTGCTGGCGTGTGTCGGCCCAGAACCATTCCGACACCACACCCCGCGTCCGCCGCATTCCGACGTCCAGCAGGGGATCAAGAAGCAGTGGCAGGGCCAGAGCAGCACCGAGTAGCAGGCAGGCCAGCAGTCCGAACCCCGGAACCAGCCCGTCGCCATGCCGGGCCAAAATGCCCGCGGCCAGAAAAAGGGCGACCGCGGCCACGGCCTGAACCCGCCGCCAGCGTCTTGATGTCATGGACCAGGCCCGCGCCCCGGCACTGTGGAGAATCGGCATCCTCGCGATACGCCACAGGGCCCCGGCACCGGCCAGGACCGTGCCGGCCATTGCGATGCCCAGACCAGAAAGCCACCAGGCCGGCCGCAACTGCAACGCGCCCGACACTTGCGCGCCATAAAGCCCTTCGAGGGTCGCCGCTACATCCGGCAGCAACGCCGCCGCCACCGCATACCCCAGCAACACGCCGATCGCGCCGGCCACAAGCGCCAGCATCAGCAACTCCGCCGCCATCAGGATCACCAACCTGCGCAACGGCATGCCCAATGCCCTGAGGGTCCGCACCATCGCACGGCGCTGCTCGAACGCCAGCCCGATCGCGCCATGGACGATGAAGATCCCCACCGCGAAGCTCAGCAGGCCGAAAGCACTGAGATTGAGGTGGAAACTGTCGGTAAGCCGGCGTACGTCGGATCCGCCCTGTGCCGGACGACGCAACAGGTCGGGGGCGATCCGGTCAAGCGGTGGCCGGCCCATCGGCTGCCGCGGAACGATGATCAGGCGGCTCAGTTCACCGGGCCGTTCCAGCAGACGTTGTGCAACCCCGATATCCGTCAACGCGGTGCCAGGTGCGACGCCCTTGTCGGGCACCACCCGATCCGGCACCGCACCTGCCAGCGGATCGGCTACCTCCGGGTTGGCAAACAGCACCGGTTGTGACAGGAAGGCCGCCGGATCGGTCCCGGTTTCCAGGGCCTGCGGTCCGATCCCGCCCGGCGCCGTCAACGGATCGATGCCCACGATACGGACCCGTATTCCGTTGGCGGTCATGGTTCCGCTCAGCACCGGCGCCACCTTCCAACCGGCCCGCCGCAATGCCACGAACGTCTGTTGCGGGATCGTATCGCCGGCCCGTGGCACAAGTTGGTCGAACCGCGCTTCGCCCAGTGTCGCCGCGGCGGCGTCATAACTTGACCGCGCTTCGGAATTTACCGCTTGCACGCCGGACCATAGCGCCGTCGCCAGCCCGAGCCCGGCCAGAAGTGTGAAAAGCTGCAGCGGATTGCGCCACCAATGCGAAAACAGGGCCTGAAGGCAGGCCCGCGTCACTGCAGGAGTCCCGCGCTCAACCTGAGTTGACGATTCATGCGCGCCGCCAACCCGGGTGAATGCGTCACCATCATCAGCGCCGCCCCGGTTTCGGCCACCAGCTCCAGCATCTGGTCCAGAACCTCTGACGCGGTGGCTTCGTCAAGGTTGCCCGTGGGTTCGTCGGCCAGCACCAGCCTGGGTCGTGCGGCCAGTGTCCGGGCAATCGCCACGCGCTGCTGTTGACCGCCCGAAAGCTGCTCGGGATATTTCGCACCCTGCCCGGCCAGCCCCAACGCATCGGTCAGCCGGGCGATACGGTCCGGGTCGGCCGCCCCTGCAAGCCGTGCCTGAAACGCGATGTTGGCATCAACGTCCAGCGACGGAATCAGATTGAACTGTTGAAAAACGATCCCGACGCTGCCCCGGCGCAGGGCTGCGCGGCCATGGTCGTTCAGTCCGGTTACCTCCGCCCCGCCAAGGCGGATCGTGCCCGCGTCAGCCTCGTCCAGACCGCCGACGAGATGCAGCAGCGTGCTCTTGCCGGACCCCGACTCGCCGGTGAGGGCGAGCGTCTGCCCGGAATCAAGCGCGAAGCTGACACCGCGCAAGACCTCGATCGGTCCCGACGGCCCGTCATACGACTTCTTCAGATCGTCGACATCAAGAAGCATCGCGCACCCTTCGTGATCGAACCTATTCCTTTCAACAGGAATGAAAAGCGGCACAGCGCCCCGGCGCCCGCAGGATGTGCACCGCCTGCAAACCTGTCCCGCCTGAAGTGCCGCAGCCCGAACCGGTGCACCTGCGACATCCTGAAGCAACCGCCATGCAGTGCCATGTCCCATGGCATCCGGATCTTTCAAGACATGCAGGCCGGCACGGTCAATCAGAGCTCCGGGAATGCAACGAAAGCCTGACATGGTTGTGAGTTTCCGTCCTGCACGGTTCCGCTTACTGTGCGCGAAATCGTCCCGAACCGAACTGGACCTGACCGACATGCATGCCACCTCAGCCCCGCTTTCCGGCGTTTGCGGCCCGTTTTCGCGCCACGAAAGACCGCGGCGTAGAAACGACCGGCCCGCCCTGGGTGTGGGTGCAGCCGCCCCGGCCAATTACATCGGCCCCTTGCCTATCCGGTGCCGGAGCCTGAACTCTCCCGTCGATGTGGTGATGCGACAGGTGGTGAAATGGCTGTGAACCGAACTGCAATGACCCGACGAGACGGCCTGAAACACTCTCTAGTCCAAGCCTTGGAACCCGCGAGTATCGCAACCGGGCCACCGGAATTGATGCCCGATACCGGCCTTGCCCATGATCACCTGCGCCTGCCCGGCACCGGGTGGATCGCGCGGCTGCCCAAGCAGAGTCAGATGAACCTGAAACCGGATGAGAACCTCGCCTACCAGGCCGCCTGCTTCTCGCGGGCTAGTGCCAGCGGCCATGCCCCCCGTCTTCACGCGGTGCTGTCTCCATCAGGGCCGTTGCCGCGTGGCGGTCTTGTCGTAGAAGAAATCGAAGGACGCACGGCCAACCTTCCCGGGGATCTGCCCGCCATCATGGAGGCCCTGGCCGCGATCCATGCACTGCCCGTTCCGGAGGCATCGGAGCGCGCACCGCTGTTGTCGCCCGCGGATCCGCTGAAAGGGCTTCTCAACGAGATCGGCGCCCAGGCCGAGTATCTGGAAGCCGCGCGGATCAGTCCCCGGACTCGCGCCGTGCTTGAGGAGAATATCGCGATACTGCAGGAACTTGCCGTTGCAACGGCCCGCCCGCCAAGGCGGTTGATTTCATTTGATGCCCATCCGGGAAACTTCCTGATCGACAAATCCGGCCGTGCCGTGCTCGTGGATCTTGAAAAGGCCCGCTACAGCGCGCCGCCCCTCGATCTGGCCCATGCCACCCTTTACACCTCTACCACGTGGGATGTGGCCACACACGCGGTCCTGACACCCGAGCAAACGGCGGCCGCCTGCGGGCACTGGCTGACCTGTCTGCCCGCGCCCGAGCGCGAGGCCGCTCGCCTCTGGATTTTGCCGATGCGCCGGGCGATGTGGCTCTGGTCGATGACATGGTGCGCGAAATGGAGGGTTCTGTCAGGCCGCGAGGCCGAAGCCAGCCTAAAGGGCGAGGACTGGGCTGCCGACAACAGCGAGGAAAACCTGGTCGCCCACGTGAAGGATCGTGTCGACCATTACCTCGACCCCGAAATCGCGACCCGGATCGGCAATGAATTCAACCATCTTGCCAATCTGATATAATCATCCGAAAACATGGAGAATCCGCAATGAGCCGATACATACTCAAATCGCTGGCCGCGGTCGGGCTGGCGCTTGGCCTCGGTGCGCCGTCGTCCGCACAGGACGCGGCGCCCGATCCGGCCGATTGGAAGGCGGTGAAGCAAGCCGCGGAAGGCCAAACCGTCTACTGGCATGCATGGGGCGGTTCCAACGCGATCAATGACTATATCCGCTGGGCCGGGGACAGGTTGGCCGAACGTCACGGGGTGACTGTCGAGCATGTCAAGCTCAAGGATACCGCCGACGCCGTAAGCCGTGTGATCGCAGAAAAGTCCGCCGGAAAGGACCAGGACGGTTCAGTCGATCTCATCTGGATCAATGGCGAGAATTTCGCAGCGATGAAGGAAAAGGGACTCCTGTTCGGTCCCTGGGCCGAGGACGTGCCGAACTGGAAATATGTCGATGTCGAGGGCAAGCCGGCAGTCACGTCCGATTTCACGGTGCCCACGGACGGGCTTGAAGCCCCCTGGGGAATGGCACAGATCATTTTCTATCACGACACGGCGCACCTGACTGATCCACCACGGTCAATTCCGGAAATCCTGGAATGGGCAAAGGCCAATCCGGGGCGTTTTGCTTATCCGCAACCGCCCGATTTCGTGGGATCGACATTTCTAAAGCAGGCCGTGATCGAACTCGCTCCAAATCCGGATGTTCTCCAGCAACCGGTCAATGAAACCGCCTATGTCACGGCGACCGAACCGCTTTGGCAGTATCTCGACGAACTGACCCCGAACCTGTGGCGCAGCGGCGCGGCCTACCCGCAGTCAAGCACCCGCCTGATACAGCTGATGGCCGATGGCGAAATCGACCTGGCGCTGAGCATCGAGCTCAACGCGCCGTCGAACGCGATCGCCAATTACGAACTCCCGGACACTGTGCGCAGCTATGTGCTGGACGGGGGCACCATCGGCAACGCCAGCTTCGTCGCCATTCCATACAACGCCAATGCCAAGGCCGGTGCCATGGTCCTGGCAAACTTCCTGATGTCGCCCGAGGCACAGGCACGCAAGCAGGATCCGGCTGTCTGGGGAAGCGGCACGGTTCTGGCGATGGACAAGCTCGATCCGAAGGACCGCGCCCGCTTCGATGCGATAGAGTTGGGTGTCGCGACGCTCACCCCTGCAGAACTGGGCGAAGCGCTGCCGGAACCTCACCCCTCCTGGATGGTCCGGCTTGAGCAGGACTGGACCGCACGTTACGGCGTCGGACAGTAAAGTCCCCGCATGGGCACCGCGCCTGTCACAACGGTTCGCATGGCCGGGCGCCGGCCCCGGCGGGCGCGGTTCCTGCCTTGGGCACCGCTGGTCACGCTGGTGGTCATGCTGGGGCCCGTGCTGGCGGGCATCCTGGGTACGCTGGCCCCGGCTTTCGGCTACATGCCGGCGCTTCAAGGCACCGGTCTGAGCCTTGACCCATTGCGCGCCCTCCTGGAATGGCCGGGGCTGTCGCGCGCCGTGATGTTGAGCCTGGGGGTCGGTCTTGGCGCAACCGCGATTTCCCTGGCGATCGTGACACTCATCTGCGCCGGGTGGGCAGGGACGCGCAGTTTCACCATGATAGAGCGTCTCCTGTCGCCACTTCTGTCCGTGCCCCATGCTGCCGCGGCTTTCGGACTGGCATTCCTCATCGCGCCATCGGGCTGGCTTTCCAGGGGCCTCTCGCCCTGGGTGACTGGCTGGACCAGACCACCGGATTTGTTGATCCTTCAGGATCCCGCCGGGCTCAGCCTGATTTTCGGGCTGGTCACCAAGGAGGTGCCATTCCTTCTTCTCATGACGCTCGCGGCGCTGACGCAGGTACGCCCCGCGTCCAGCCTGCGGGTCGCGCAATGTCTCGGGTATGCCCGGATCACCGGTTGGCTCAAGACGGTTTTCCCGCTTGTCTACCGGCAGATCCGGTTGCCGGTATTCGCGGTGCTCGCGTTCTCGATGTCGGTGGTGGACGTCGCGATCATCCTCGGGCCAAACACGCCGCCCACCCTGGCGGTGCAAGTGGTGCGCTGGATGAACGACCCCGACCTCGCCCTCAGGTTTCAGGCCGCAGCCGGTGCTGTGCTGCAGCTCGGGCTGGTGCTTTTCGGGATCGGTCTCTGGCGCCTGGCCGAGATCGTGGCAGGCCGGCTTGGAAAAATCTGGGTGAGTACCGGCGGCCGGGGATGGCGCGGCCCCGATCAGGTGATCCGCGGCGCGGCGCTGATACTCGGGGCAACCGCGGCACTGGCGGTGATCGCGGGACTGGCAGGACAGGTCATCTGGTCCTTTGCCGGGCTCTGGCAGTTCCCTGATCTGCTGCCTGACGGGTTCACCTGGCGGAACTGGAACCGCTACGGGGCGCAGCTTGCCGGACCGGCGGGTGAAACGTTGATCATAGCCGGCGCCGCGACAGGCCTCGCCCTTCTTTTGACGCTTGCCTGCCTCGAAGCAGAACATCGCCACGGCCTGCGGCCGGCCACCCGCGCGCTCTGGCTGCTGTATCTGCCGCTGATCGTGCCGCAGGTCGCCTTTCTCACGGGTTTCCAGACGCTTTCCATAGGCGCGGGTCTGGATGGTGGGCGCATGGCGGTGATCGCAGCGCATCTGGTCTTCGTACTGCCCTATGTCTTCCTTTCGCTGGCCGATCCATGGCGCGTCTGGGACGCCAAGCACGACACGACCGCACGCGCGCTTGGCGCCGGTCCGGATCGGGTTCTATGGATGGTGCGCCTGCCGATGCTGCTGCGACCGGTGCTGATCGCCACCGCCGTGGGCTTTGCCGTTTCGGTCGGGCAATACCTGCCAACGCTTCTGGTCGGGGCGGGCCGTGTGCCGACCCTGACGACCGAGGCTGTGGCCCTCGCCTCGGGTGGCGACAGACGGGTAACAGGCGTCTATGCGCTGGCACAGACCGCCGCCGCCCTCGCGCCCTTCGCCCTCGCACTTGTGTTGCCGCGTCTCCTTTGGCGCAATCGCAAAGGTCTTCTACATGCCTGAGAATACCGCCTTCCCTCCCGGCCTGCGCTTCGAGGGTGTAACGATCTCGCTCGATGACACCCGGCTGATTGCGCTGGACTGCAATGTCGATCCTGGCGAGGTTCTGACGGTCATGGGGCCATCGGGGTCGGGCAAATCGACGCTTCTGGCGGCAATCACCGGAACCCTTCCACCAGCCTTCAGGCTGACCGGCCGTATCCGGCTTGACGGTCAGGATCTGGCCGGATTGCCAACCGAAGCGCGGCAGGTGGGGATCCTCTTTCAGGACGAGTATCTTTTTCCGCACCTGTCGGTCGGGGCGAACCTTGCCTTCGGATTGAAGCCGGCCCTCAAAGGACGTGCGGCCCGTCGCGACCGGGTCGAAGCGGCCCTGGACGAGGTCGGCCTTTCGGGCTTCGCGGATCGCGATCCGGCGACGCTCTCGGGCGGTCAACGTGCGCGCGTGGCGCTGCAGCGCACGCTTCTTTCCGAACCTCGCGCGCTGCTGTTGGACGAGGCATTCTCGAGGCTCGACACCGGCCTGCGCCAACAAACGCGCGCTCTGGTCTTCGAAGTGGCCCGCCGTCGCGCCCTCCCGGTGCTTCAGGTCACCCACGATCACTCCGATGCCGAGGCCGCCGGAGGCCCGGTTCACTGCATGGGGCAGCTGGCCACCCGAAATTGAACCGGATCGCGGGTGCAACGCTAAGACAGCGGCGCTGACACTTTCAAGCGGCCGCCCGCCGCGGCCGGCCTCCGCAAGCTTTTGATTGAATAATCATGCATTCAATGTGTAACGTGGAGCGGGGCCTCCATAACCTGCCCGGCACTTCCCTTGCGGGGGTGGGTTCAAGGATGGTGGCACACGAATGATCGGAATGAATGACCAGGCCGGTGAAGGCATCCATGGCCGGCCACGGGTGCGTGCATGACGCGGCACAGGTGCGGACCTGCAAGCGCTTGGGATGGACGAATTCGGGAAACCGGGCGGGAACAGGCAGGCTCGAACGACCGTCCCGAACATTCCGAATTGCCATCTGAAAGGCCGGCCACGCCACGGCGAGACAGGAAGGATCGGAAATGGACGATATCGTCAAACCCGGGCACAACGCGGCCCTGACACATACGGCAAAGGCCGACCGTGATCATCACCTCCACCCTTGGGAGCATCTTGGATCGTGGAAAAAGGGCGAGAGGTTCATGATCACCCATGCAGACGGCATATATCTTCACGATGCCGATGGCCGCAAACTGATCGACGGACCTGCCGGGATGTGGGCCGTTCAGATCGGCTATGGACGCAAGGAAATGGCCGATGCCATTGCGGAACAGGTGATGTCACTGCCCTATGCATCCCCCTGGACTGTCACCACGTCACCCGCCGCCGAACTGGCGGAAAAGGTCGCCTCGCTCGCGCCCGCTCCGCTCAGTACCGTGATGTTCACAACCGGCGGCTCAACCGCCGTCGATACCGCGATCCGGACGATGCATTTCCTCAACAACCGGCTTGGCCGCCCGGAAAAGAAAAAGGTCATCGCACGCGAGAAAGGATATCACGGCTCGACCTACCTGGCAGCCAGCGTGACCGGCAAGGAGCGCGACAAGAGCTGGTTCGACTTCGAGGACCGGCTGGTGCACTTCCTGCCGGACGTGAATCCCTACACGCGGCCCGAAGGCATGACGGAGGCTCAATGGTGCGATGAGAAGGTGGCCGATCTGGAGCGCGCCATCGCCGAGATCGGACCCGACAGGATCGGCGCCTTCATCGCCGAACCGATCCTGTGCTCGGGGGGCGTCATCATCCCGCCCGAAGGGTATCACCGACGCACGCTGGAGATCTGCCGCAAGCACGACGTACTCTATATCTCCGACGAGGTCGTGACGGCGTTCGGCCGGCTCGGGCACTGGTTTGCGTCCGAGGACGTGTTCGGCATCGTCCCCGACATGATCACCTGCGCCAAGGGACTCACATCGGGTTACCTGCCGCTCGGGGCGTGCATCATCTCGGACCGCGTCATGGAACGGATGACCGGTGACGATCACGATGTCCTCTTTCCAAACGGATATACCTATTCGGCACATCCGGTATCCTGCGCGGCCGCGCTGAAGAATATCGAGATCATGGAACGGGAAAGACTTCTGGACCATGTGCGCGTTGTGACGCCACGTTTTCAGGACCGTCTGATCGCGTTGGGAAAATCGCCGATCATCGGCGATGCGCGTGGAATGGGCCTGCTTGGGTGTCTGGAAGGGTTGACGGACGGGCGCGACACACCACTCAGTGTTCAACGTACCCTGGGCGAACGGCTTGATGAAGCGTGCGAGGCGCGCGGTCTGATCGTGCGGCCCCTGATCAACATGTGCGTTTTCTCGCCACCGCTGATCATCAGCGACGACGAGATTGACCGCATGTTCGACATCCTCGAAGAGGCTGTCGGAGAGGTCGAGACGGATTTCACCTGACCGGGTGAACGCTATTGTTCTGCCCAAAGCAAGTTTCCCGGCCTGCACCTGGTATGCCTCCGCCGTTCGGCGAAGATAAAAGCGGCAGATTCGCGCAGGGAAGGGAATTCGCAACGATGGGTCGACGTCCCGAAAGCCGCCGTTCAGGCAAACGCGTTGACTGCTTGAGGAGAGCCGCAATATTGCCGCACTTAGCTTTGCTTAACAGGTTTCTGAAGAAGTCTGTTTGTAAGGACGTTTTCCCGTCTGCCGTTGCTTGAAGGCCGGTCGTCCGCGGGTGCGGACCCGGGGCTCAGGGTCGCTGCCGTGGTCAGGAGGCCAGGAGCTTCGGCAATCTGGCGAGATTGCAGGCCGCCATGGTCATCGTGAACTGCGCGCGGACCCTGTCGAGGCCGCGGTGAACGGTCTGCGCCATGCCGCCCACGGTCTTGGCCCAGCCGAATGGTTCCTCGATCTTCTTGCGGTGTCGCTGGGACAGGGCGTAGCCGGGATGGTGCGTCGTTCGACCGTCGATGGCGGAATGCCGGGCCTTCTGCGCGATGTGCGGCGTCACGACCATGCCTCTCAGTTTCTTGACGAAGTCGGCGCTGTCATACCCCTTGTCTGCCGCCAGCGTCAAACGGCGGGTCGAGCCCGGTGAGTGCCGGTTGATCATCTCCAGCGCCGCCTTGCGCTCGCCGTGCCCATCGGCGTGGGTCAGGTCCGCCTGCACCACGAGGCCGTTGCGGTTCTCCATCAGCCTTGCGTCAGGGCCGACAGTCCCCCGGACTGTCGGCTTTTCCCTCCTCACCCATGAAACACAGCGTCGCCGCGGCACACGGCGCCTTTTTGTAAAGGCGGGCATCGGGGTCCGTGACCGAAGCGTGGGTCGCGTTCGAACGCTTCTCGCCCCGGAAGTTCACTTCGGCGTTGCGGGGCTGGCGGGCTGTGTCGGACATCGGCTGGGTCTCGGTCTGCTGGGGTTGCTGGTCGGTGTCTGGGGAGGTTTCGTCGGGCGGTGGCAGCGGTGGCGGGTCGCCCGGACCGTCGTTATGCGGCGGTGCGCTCTCCTTTGGCTGAAAGCTCTTCATCGACGCCCACGCCTTGACCAGCGTGCCGTCCACCGAGAAGTGCTCGTCCGACAGCAGCGGCTTGACCTCCGGGTGCGCCAGGATCGCCGCCATCACCTTGCGCGACATGTCGGTCTTCAGCAGCCGGTCGCGGTTCTTGGTGAACACCGTCGGGACCCACACCGGGCCGTCGATGCCAAGGCCAACGAACCACCGGAACAGCAGGTTGTAGTCCATCTGCTCCATCAGCTGCCGTTCGGAGCGGATCGAGAACAGCATCTGCAGAAGGCTGGCCCGGATCAGACGCTCCGGCGCGATCGACGGGCGGCCAAAGTCGGTGTAGAGCGCGTCGAACTCGGCATCGAGGCTCGCCAACGCGTCGTTCACGATCCGACGGATCGCCCGAAGCGGATGATCGGCAGGGATCCGATCCTCAAGATCCACGTAGGTGAACAGCGCCCCGCTCGCCTCGTCCGTCCCGCGCATCATCACCCCCTTCGTGGCCCGAAAAGGGTGAATCATGTTCTCAAGTCCCTGTCGAGGCGAGGTTTTTCGGCAACCTGCTAACGTCACGCCACTGCGAAGGGATCATCCAGCACGCCGACGAGGGGCATGAGGAATTCGCCGGTGTCAGGGTCCAGCGCGTCGGCATGGAAATCGTCGATGGCGGCCACGGCACCGGGGATGTCGGCCGTGTCCTGGTCCCCGAAGAGCGTCATTGCCGCCGCGGCGTTGTCCACGTCCGTCATTCCCTTGTGCACCGCGAAACAGGCCCCGATATCGACCTTGTCCTCCAGGTAGGCCCGGTCTTCCAGTTGCTGGTCGATGAACTCCTGCGGGGTGTCCGGCGGCAGGTCCACCTTGGCGCCGCGCAGGACCTGGAGGATGAACTGGTCGCGGCTGACCGCCTCCGCGTCCAGCGCATCGACCCAGAATTTCAGCCCCCCCGCGTCCGAGGCCCGGCCCAGCACATTGTTGTAGACCGTCTCCGCGAAGACCTCGTTGGAAGTGCCGGGCGGGTAGGCGGCCTCGGTCTCGGGCTGGCCGATGAAGAAGGACGCGATC